>NZ_JBITSF010000009.1:0-249039 GCF_044540485.1 Streptomyces sp. NPDC085946
GGCGGCGGGCCGATCCAGATCAGGCCCGCGTCCAGCACGGCCTGCGCGAAGTCGGCGTTCTCCGACAGGAAGCCGTACCCGGGATGGACCGCGTCCGCGCCCGACTCACGCGCCGCCTTCAGCACCTTCTCGATGTCGAGGTAGCTGGTGGCGGGAGTGTCACCGCCCAGGGCGAACGCCTCATCCGCGGCGCGGACATGCAGAGCGTCCCGGTCCGGGTCGGCGTAGACGGCCACGCTCGCGATCCCGGCGTCCCGGCAGGCCCGGGCCACGCGGACAGCGATTTCGCCACGGTTGGCGATGAGCACCTTGCGCACGATTGAGGCTCCCTCCTTGAAACAAGCCGAGTTTAGGGACTGCCGACACGGCACTTCGACCCGTCCCCAATGGTGAGCTTGCCCACACGGAGCGTGATGCGAGGCTTGCTCGACCCACGAAATCCCTTGTCGCGGCGCGATGCCCAGGACTCCTCCGGCAAACCCTAGCCGTCCCCTGTGGTCAAGGTCTCTGTCACCACGTGCTGCGGGCCACTCGGTTTCTTTGTGGAGTCCCTACGAATGGCCCAATGATTCTTTGCCGTTCGCAGGACCCTTGTCCCGAGGTTTACCGGTGAGTAGCGTTCGCGGGGTCGGAGTCGTACCCGGGGTAACCGAACGCCGGGCGAACACGTGCTCGGAAGAGGGTGGGGCCGGTGGTGCGCAGGCCGGTGGCGTGGGTGGTGGCGGTGGTGCTCTTCGCCGAGGGGGTCGGCGTGGCCGCGCTGAACTGGTTCCTGGGGGTCGTCGTCGACCGGCAGGACATGTCCTTGGCCGGTCTTGACCCGGACGTGATGGCGGTGTCCTCGAAGGCCGGCGGCGTCGTCTTCGGCCTCGGCTTCGCGCTGTGCGGCCTGGTCGCGCTGCTGGTCGCGCTGCGCGACCGGCCGCCTGCGGGGTTCGGGCGTGTCGTGCTGATCGGCGCCGCCGTGGTGCACGGTCTGCTCGGCGCCTTCGCCTGGGGGCTGGCGGGCTGGCCGGCGTTCCTGTTCATGGTGGTGGTGCTCGGGCTGATCGTGCTGCTGCTGATGACGTACGACAGCCCGGCGGAGCCCGCCGGTGCCGCGCCCGGGGCGGGCGCGGGGGGCGGCGACGGCTCCCCGGTCACGCCTCCCGCGGCGCCCACAGCTCCGTGATGCCGACCCCCAGCTCCGCCAGCAGGCGGCGCACCAGCGGCAGGCTGATGCCGATGACGTTGCCGTGGTCGCCGTCGATGCCGTCGATGAAGGGGGCGGAGCGGCCGTCGAGGGTGAAGGCGCCCGCGACGTGCAGCGGCTCCCCGGAGGCCACGTACGCGGCGATCTCCTCGTCGGTCGGCTCGCCGAAGCGGACGACCGTGGAGGCGGTCGCGGAGGCGTAGCGGCCGCTGAGCGTGTCGTAGACGCAGTGGCCCGTCTGGAGGGTCCCGGCGCGCCCGCGCATCGCCTTCCAGCGGGCGGTGGCCTCCTCGGCGTCCGCGGGCTTGCCGAGGGCCCGGCCGTCCAGGTCGAGCACCGAGTCGCAGCCGATCACCAGCGCGCCCTTGACGTCGGGCTTCGCGGCCACCACGGAGGCCTTGGCCTCGGCGAGGGCGAGGGCCAGCTCGGCGGGGGTGGGGGCGGTGACGGCGTCCTCGTCGACGCCGCTCACGATCACCTCGGGGTCGAGTCCGGCCTGGCGCAGCAGTCCGAGCCGGGCGGGGGACTGGGAGGCGAGGACGAGTCGGCGGCGCGGCTGGTCTGTCATGCCCTCAGGGTATCGGCGCGGGCCCGGCGCCCTCACCTCACGCCGATCACGAGCATCGCCAGCACCATGGCCAGCGCCACGAGGACCCCCAGCCGCCGCAGCATGTCCTGCGTGTTCCGCAGTTCCTCGGGCGGTTCGTTCTCGGGGTCGGACCAGAGCATGCCTTCCATCGTCCGGCGGGTGCCCGGCACGGCGCCTGAGTACGCGTACTCAACTTGCCCCGGCTCGCCAGGACCATCAAAAGGGACTACAGTTCCATTAGCTAAAGGAACTCTGGTTCCCTTTGGAAGGGGCGTGTCATGTTCACCGTTGCCTGGACCGCGTCACCCCAGCTCCCCGGCGAGGGCTTCACTCCGAACTGGTCCCGCGAGGGCTTCTGGCGCCAGTCGCTGCGCCAGGTCGTCCGTCTCACGGCCGGCGGCGAGCGGCTCCGCGTCCGGCTCTCCCACGCGTACGGGACCTCCGCGGTCCGCCTCGCGGGCGCCACGGTCGGCCGCACGGCCCGGGGGGCGGCCGTCGAGCCGGGCTCGCTGCGGCGGCTGACCTTCGGCGGCGCGTACGACGCCGCGATACCGGCGCGCGGGGAGCTGCTCAGCGACCCGGTGGAGCTCGCCACGGCCGCGCTGGAACGCATCACCGTCACCCTGTACTTCGACGCAGCCACCGGCCCGGCCACCTTCCACGCGCAGGCCTTCACGACCGGCTACCGGGGTCCGGGCGACCTTCTCGCGCAGTCCGGCGGGGACGGCTTCGACGCGGTCAGCGAGTCCTGGTACTTCCTGTCGGCCGTCGAGACCGACGCCGGCCGCCGGGACGGCATCGCGCTGTTCGGCGACTCGGTCACCGACGGCTTCGGCTCCACGCCCGGCGCGGACCGCCGCTGGTCCGACGCCCTCGCCGAGCGCACCGGCCGGCCCGTCCTCAACGCGGGCATCGGCGGGAACCTGCTGCTCAACGACTCGTCCTGGTACGGCGAGAAGGCGGTGCACCGGCTCGGCCGGGACGTCCTCGCCCACCCGGGCGTGGACACGCTGGTGGTGCTGCTCGGCCTGAACGACATCGGCTTCAGCGAGACGGACCGGCAGCCCACCTACCACCCCGCGCCGGTGGTGGAGACCGCCGAACTCGTCGACGGCCACCGGGAGCTGATCCGGCAGGCCCGCGCGCGGGGCCTGCGGGTGATCGGCGCGACCCTGCTGCCGCTGGCCGGCTCGGACCACTGGGGCGAGCGCGCGGCCAGGACGAGCCACGAGCTCAACGAGTGGATCCGGTGCGCGGGGGAGTACGACGCGGTCGCCGACCTGCACCGCGCCCTGGCCGATCCGGCGGACCCGGACCGGCTGCACCCGTCGTACGACTCCGGCGACCACCTGCACCCGAACGACGCGGGCTACGCGGTGATGGCCGGAGCCGTCGCGGCGGTGCTCTGACTCCTGCCTACGCGCCCGGCCAGTACGTCCGCGCCCACGACGCCTGCCCCGGAAGGGGCAGGTGCCGGCCGGCGATGCGGGACGGGTCGGACCAGGAGTCGCGGGGGCCGGGCGCGCCGGACGGCAGGGCGGCCGCCGCCGCGGCGCGCGCCCTGACCACCGCCAGTGCGGCGGCCAGCTCCTCCGGGGTCGGGTTGCCCCGTACGACCTTGATCGTCACAGCCACTCCTGAGGGCTAGAGGGGGATGTTGCCGTGCTTCTTCGGAGGGAGGGATTCCCGCTTGGTGCGCAGCTGACGCAGGCCGCGCACCACGTGCCCGCGGGTGTCGGACGGCATGATCACCGCGTCGACGTAACCGCGCTCGGCCGCGACGTACGGGTTGAGGAGGGCGTCCTCGTACTCCTGCATCAGCCGGGCGCGGGCCGCCTCCGGGTCCTCCGCCTCGGCGATGGTGCGGCGGTGCAGGATGTTGACGGCGCCCTGCGCGCCCATCACGGCGATCTGGGCGGTGGGCCAGGCGAGGTTGAGGTCGGCGCCCAGGTGCTTGGAGCCCATCACGTCGTACGCCCCGCCGAACGCCTTGCGGGTGATGACCGTGATCAGCGGGACGGTCGCCTCGGCGTACGCGTAGATCAGCTTGGCGCCGCGCCGGATGATGCCGTCGTGCTCCTGGCCGACGCCGGGCAGGAAGCCCGGGACGTCCACGAAGGTCAGCACCGGGATGTTGAAGGCGTCGCAGGTCCGCACGAAACGGGCCGCCTTCTCGCTGGCCTGGATGTCGAGGCAGCCCGCGAACTGCATCGGCTGGTTGGCGACCACGCCCACCGGACGGCCCTCGACCCGCCCGAAGCCGGTGAGGATGTTCGGCGCGAACAGCGGCTGCGTCTCGAAGAACTCGCCGTCGTCCAGGACGTGCTCGATCACCGTGTGCATGTCGTACGGCTGGTTCGCGCTGTCCGGGACGATGGTGTCCAGTTCCAGGTCCTCGTCGGTGACGGCGAGGTCCGCCTCCTCCGGGAACGCCGGCGGCTCGGAGAGGTTGTTGGACGGCAGGTACGACAGCAGCTGCTTGACGTACTCGATCGCGTCCTTCTCGTCGCCCGCCATGTGGTGCGCCACGCCCGAGGTCGTGTTGTGGGTGCGGGCGCCGCCCAGCTCCTCGAAGCCGACGTCCTCGCCGGTGACCGTCTTGATGACGTCCGGGCCGGTGATGAACATGTGCGAGGTCTGGTCGACCATGACCGTGAAGTCGGTGATCGCGGGCGAGTAGACCGCGCCGCCCGCGCAGGGCCCGACGATCAGGCTGATCTGCGGGATCACGCCGGAGGCGTGGGTGTTGCGGCGGAAGATCTCGCCGTACGCGCCGAGCGAGGCCACGCCCTCCTGGATGCGGGCGCCGCCGGAGTCGTTGATCCCGATGACCGGGCAGCCGGTCTTCAGGGCGAAGTCCATGACCTTGACGATCTTCTGCCCGTAGACCTCGCCCAGGGCGCCGCCGAAAACGGTGAAGTCCTGCGAGAACACCGCGACGGGACGGCCGTCGACGGTCCCGTACCCGGTCACGACACCGTCCCCGTAGGGGCGGTTGGCGTCGAGGCCGAAGTTGGTGGAACGGTGCCGGGCGAACTCGTCGAGCTCGACGAACGAGTCCTCGTCGAGCAGCAGCTCGATCCGCTCACGGGCCGTCAACTTGCCCTTGGCGTGCTGCTTCTCGACGGCGCGTTCCGAGCCGGCGTGCGTCGCTTCGTGGATACGGCGCCTCAGGTCCGCGAGCTTGCCCGCGGTCGTGTGGATGTCAGGCTGCTGCTCTTCCGGCTCGGACATCGGGATGCGGCTCCCTGCCTGCTCAAAAGGGGGGACGGTTACTCATCCGTAGCGTAGTGGGGGGCCCGCGGGTCGGCAGTGCGGCGTTTACCACACCTAGGGTGGCTTGCATGACGCCGCGAGATGCATCAGAGGGACCCGAGGGAAACCGCAGCCGCTGGGCGGACCTGGACCGTCCGCCGCTCAACGTCACCGCCCTGCGCCGGGGGCTGGTGCGCGAGGGAGGACTGTGGTCGCAGGTGGAGGTGGTGCAGCGCACCGGCTCCACCAACTCCGACCTGGTGGCCCGGGCCGCCGCGGGCACGGCGACCGAGGGGGCGGTCCTCGTCGCCGAGGAGCAGACCGCCGGGCGCGGGCGCCTGGACCGGCAGTGGACGGCGCCGGCGCGCTCCGGGCTGTTCTTCTCCGTCCTGCTGCGGCCGGCCGAGGTGCCGGTGGCCCGGTGGGGCTGGCTGCCGCTGCTCACCGGGGTCGCGGTCGCGACGGGGCTGTCGCGGGCGGCGGGCGTCGACACGGCGCTCAAGTGGCCCAACGACCTCCTGGTGACCGTCGGCGGCGAGGAGCGCAAGGCCGGCGGGATCCTCGCCGAGCGGGCCGGCGACGACGGCGTGGTGATCGGGGTCGGCGTCAACGTCACCCTGCGCACGGCGGAGCTGCCGGTGCCGACGGCGGGCTCCCTCGCGCTCGCCGGCGCCGTGAGCACGGACCGGGACCCGCTGCTGCGCGGGATGCTGCGGGCGCTGGAGGACTGGTACGGGCGGTGGCGGGCCGCCGGGGGCGACCCGGTGGCCTGCCGGCTCCAGGAGACGTACGCGGCGGGCTGCGCCACGCTGGGGCGGACGGTGCGCGCGGAGCTGCCCGGGGACCGGTCGCTGGTGGGCGAGGCGGTGGCGGTGGACGGCGACGGCCGGCTGGTCCTGGCCACCGGGGAAGGGGTGCAGGAGCCCGTGGGAGCGGGGGACATCGTCCACCTGCGGCCCGCCTGAGCGGACCGCTTCCCGCCGCACGTCCCGCTTCCGTCGGACGGAGTGAGCTGGCGCACACCTGCCGTACAGTTGAGGCCGGTCGATACATGACCGTGACAGATCGGAAGGGCAGCAGGCGTGACCGTCGACGACTCGGGTGCCGGCACGGACGCGCAGGGCCGGGGGGATCCTCCCCCACTCCCGGCTTCGCTCGACCGGGGGGACCCCCCTGCCGCCGACCCCGGCGAGGACCCCCTCGCCCTGCGCCTCGAGCAGCTCATCCTGGGCGCGGAGCGCCGCTACACGCCCTTCCAGGCGGCCCGCAGCGCCGGCGTCTCCATGGAGCTGGCCTCCCGCTTCTGGCGGGCCATGGGCTTCGCCGACATCGGGCAGGCCAAGGCGCTGACCGAGGCGGACGTCCTGGCCCTGCGCCGCCTCGCCGGTCTCGTCGAGGCGGGGCTGCTGAGCGAGGCCATGGCGGTGCAGGTGGCCCGGTCCACCGGGCAGACCACCGCACGGCTCGCCGAGTGGCAGATCGACTCCTTCCTGGAAGGGCTGACCGAGCCGCCCGAGCCCGGCATGACCCGCACCGAGGTGACGTACCCGATCATCGAGCTGCTCCTGCCCGAGCTGGAGGAGTTCCTCGTCTACGTCTGGCGGCGGCAGCTCGCCGCCTCGGCGGGCCGGGTGGTGCAGGCCGCCGACGACGAGGAGATGGTCGACCGGCGGCTCGCCGTCGGCTTCGCCGACCTCGTCGGGTTCACGCGCCTGACCCGCCGGATGGAGGAGGAGGAGCTCGGCGAGCTCGTCGAGGCCTTCGAGACCACCGCCGCCGACCTGATCGCCGCGCACGGCGGACGGCTGGTCAAGACCCTCGGCGACGAGGTGCTGTACGCCGCCGACGACGCGGGCACCGCCGCCGAAATCGCGCTGCGGCTGATCGAGACCATGGCGCACGACGAGACGATGCCGGAGCTGCGCGTCGGCATGGCGTTCGGCACGGTGACCACCCGGATGGGCGATGTCTTCGGCACGACGGTCAACCTGGCCTCCCGGCTCACCTCGATAGCGCCGAAGGACGCCGTCCTGGTCGACACCGCCTTCGCCGAGGAGCTGATCCGCACGCAGGACGCCCCGGCCTCCGAGGCGGTGGCGGCCGAGGAGGCCGCGGCCGCGGAGAAGGAGGGCGAGGAGCCGCCGGTCTACCGGTTCGCGCTCCAGCCCATGTGGCAGCGCCCCGTGCGCGGACTGGGCGTCGTGGAGCCCTGGCTGCTCACCCGGCGCAACGGGGTGTCGTAGGCCCCGCCGGACCTGCCGCGTCCCGCGCTCAGCTCCGTTGTCCCGGCCCGTCCAGGCACAGGCCGACGACCGGTATGCACAGGCCGGGCCGGTCGGCCGGGGTGGGCCGGACGGACTGCCGCGGCTGGTCGGGCCGGGGTGCCGGGGCGGGGGTGGAGCGGGTCGGGGGCGCGGACGGCTCGGGCGTCCGGCTCGCCGCCGGACGGTGCGGTGCCGGACGGTGCGGTGCCGGGTCCGCCGCCTCCGGGAGGGTCGTGGCGCCGGGTGCGGGCGCCGGGGCGCCGGTCCGGGCGGGGGCGGCGGCGCGGCCCGACGGGGCCGGTGCCGCGCCCGGGGCCGTGGAGGCCGGCGGGCGCGCCCCGGGCGCCGCGGTGGTCCCCGCGGCGCGGGCCGCGCGGTGCGTGCCGGCGGCCCGGTCCGGGCCGGGCAGGACCTCGGCGGCGTCGACGCTGCCGGCCCGCGGAACCGGATCGGACGCCAGGCGGACCAGACCCAGCACGGCCGCGGCCAGCGCGAGACCGCCGATGGCGAGCGGCATCCCCCGCGGACGGGGCTTGCGGTGCCGGCCGCGTGCGCGGGACGGGAAGGGGCCCGTGCCGGTGAGGGCGTCCGGGCCGGCCGGCCCGTGCGGTGCGCTCTCCCCGCCGTGCGGTGGCGTGTCCGTCGTCATCGCGATCCCTCCCGGTGCGCACGCGCCCCCGATGCGCCGTGGCGGTGCGCACGCTATGCGCTCCCCCGGGCGGTGGGGCCGCAGTCGCCGGGATGTCACTCGAACGGGCGGGGTGGGGCGGGCCTTCGGGAGCCGGGCCGGCCGCGCGTCCCGGCGCGGCGGACGGTGTCCTGTCCCGGGGGCGGCGGACGGTGTCCTGTCCCGGGGGCGGCGGCTCGCCCGCCGCGCTCCGCGGCTGCCGCTCCGCCCTTTTCCCGGCGGGGCCCGGCTGCCATGATCGGGTCCGACGGTGTTAACCCGCGTTAACCGGAGGGTGTCATGAGTGAGGAACGGTTCGGGGAGTACGTGCTGGTGCGGCGGCACGAGGACGGGCATGTCGCGGAGCTCGCCCTCGACCGGCCCAAGGCCATGAACGCCGTGTCCACCGAGATGGCCCGGTCCATCGCCGGGGCGTGCGCGGCGCTGGGCGAGGACCGCGCGGTGCGGGTGGTCGTGCTGACCTCCACGCACGAGCGGGCGTTCTGCGTCGGGGCCGACCTGAAGGAGCGCAACTCCTTCAGCGACGCGGAGCTGGTGCGGCAGCGGCCGGTGGCGCGCGGCGCGTACACCGGGGTGCTGGAGCTGCCCGTGCCGACGGTCGCGGCCGTGCACGGGTTCGCGCTGGGGGGCGGGTTCGAACTGGCGCTGGCCTGCGACGTGATCGTGGCCGACGGCACGGCGGTGGTGGGGCTGCCGGAGGTGTCCGTGGGGGTGATCCCCGGCGGCGGGGGCACGCAGCTGCTGCCGCGGCGGGTCGGGGCGGCCCGGGCGGCCGAGCTGATCTTCACGGCGCGGCGGGTGGAGGCCGCCGAGGCGCGGGAGCTGGGCCTGGTCGACCAGCTGGTGGACGAGGGGCGCGACCGGGAGGAGGCGCTGGCCCTGGCGGCCCGGATGGCGGCGAACTCCCCGGTCGGGCTGCGGGCGGCGAAGCGGGCGCTGCGGCTCGGCCACGGCCTCGACCTGCGGGCCGGGCTGGAGGTCGAGGACGCGGCCTGGCGGTCGGTGGCGTTCTCCGGGGACCGGGCGGAAGGGGTCGCGGCGTTCAACGAGAAGCGCAGGCCCCAGTGGCCGGGGGAGTAGCGGACGGGGCTCGCGGGCGGCCGGCCGGGCGCGAGGCCGGCCGGTGCGCCCCCGGCGCCTTCCGTTCTCGCCCCGTTCGCCCCGAAAACTCCCCTCTTCACCCTGAACATCCCTAGCCTGGGGTGATGGGTGAGGACAGGCGGCTCGCGGCCGTGGTCGCGTTGGCTCAGGGCATGGCGGCCGCGCACGGCTCGCGGGAGGCGTGGCGCGCGGCGGCCACCGGGGCGTGCCGGGCGCTCGGCGGGAGCTTCGCCGCGCTGTCGGTGTGGGAGCGCGAGCTCGGGCGGCTCAGGGTCCTGGTGAACGTCGGCGAACGCGCCGAGGGCGAGGAGGAGTTCCCGGACGACGAGGCCTACCCGGTGCACCAGTTCGCGGAGATCACCGAGTTCCTGCACGAGCAGTGGGCCGGCGGCGGCCGGCCCGGCGCCTGGGTCGAGACCGCCGAGGGGCCGGCGGCCGGGCGGCGCCCCGGCTACTGCCACCAGCGGGTCGCCGCCCTGCGCCGCCGGGGCCGCGGCTGCTGCGTGGTCGCGCCGATCGTGCTGCACGGCCGCGCCTGGGGCGAGCTGTACGTGGCCCGCCCGGCCGGGGCGCCCGTCTTCGCGCGGGCGGACGCCGAGTTCGCCACCGTCCTCGCCGCCGTGGTCGCCGCCGGGATCGCCCAGACGGAGCGGCTGGAGGAGGCCCGGCGGCTGGCGTTCACCGACGCGCTCACCGGGCTAGCCAACCGGCGGGCCGTCGACATACGCCTGGAGAAGGCGATCGAACGGCACCGCGCGGACGGGGTCGTCGTCAGCCTCGTCGTCTGCGACCTGAACGGGCTCAAGCGGGTCAACGACACCCACGGGCACGCCGTCGGCGACCGGCTCCTGGAGCGCTTCGGGACGCTGCTGTCGGTCTGCGGGGCGATGCTGCCGGGGGCGCTGGCGGCCCGGCTCGGCGGGGACGAGTTCTGCCTGCTCGCGGTCGGGCTCTCCGCCGACCAGGTCGTCAAGGCGGCCGACGAGGTCTGCCGCCGGGCCGCCGAGTGGGAGATCGGCGACGGCGTGGCCTGCGGGGTCGCCTCCACCGACGACCCCATCGGGCCGGTCCGCTCGGCCCGCCGGCTCTTCCGGCTCGCCGACGCCGCCCAGTACAGGGCCAAGGCCGAGCGGGCCGTCCATCCGGTCGTCGCGGGCCGGGAGGGGCCCGACGACCCGGTGGTGCGGCTGGCGGACGAGCCGTCGGTGGAGGCGGACGGGGAGCGCCGCCGGTTCCGCGGGCGGCATTCGCCGTAGCGCCGGGAGCCGTAAGGGGCGGGGCCCGGACCCGGTGGTGACATTGCGGAATTCACTGCGTACGCTCCTGAATATGGATATGCACACTGTGGTGGTGGGGACGTCCGGGACGACCGCGTCCGACGTGCTCGCCGTGGCGCGCGACGGTGCCCGGGTCGAGCTCTCCCAGGAGGCGGTGGCGGCCCTGGCCGCGGCCCGCGAGATCGTCGACGCGCTGGCCGCCAAGCCGGACCCGGTCTACGGCGTCAGCACCGGCTTCGGCGCCCTGGCGACCCGGCACATCAGCCCGGAACTGCGCGGCCGGCTGCAGCGCAACATCGTCCGCTCGCACGCCGCCGGCATGGGACCGCGCGTGGAGCGCGAGGTCGTGCGCGCCCTGATGTTCCTGCGGCTGAAGACCGTCTGCTCGGGACACACCGGCGTCCGCCCCGAGGTCGCGCAGACCATGGCCGACCTCCTCAACGCCGGGATCACCCCGGTCGTGCACGAGTACGGCTCCCTCGGCTGCTCCGGCGACCTCGCCCCGCTGTCCCACTGCGCCCTCGCGCTGATGGGGGAGGGGGACGCGGAGGGCCCCGACGGCGTCGTGCGGCCGGCCGGCGAACTCCTCGCCGAGCACGGCATCCGCCCCGTCGAACTGCGCGAGAAGGAAGGGCTCGCCCTCCTCAACGGCACCGACGGCATGCTCGGCATGCTGATCATGGCCCTCGCCGACCTGGACACCCTCTACAGGTCCGCCGACGTCACGGCCGCCCTCAGCCTGGAGGCGCTGCTCGGCACCGACAAGGTGCTCGCCCCCGAGCTGCACGCCATCCGCCCGCACCCGGGGCAGGCGGCCAGCGCCGCCAACATGCTGGCCGTGCTCAAGGGCTCGGGCCTGACCGGGCACCACCAGGACGACGCCCCGCGCGTCCAGGACGCCTACTCCGTGCGCTGCGCCCCGCAGGTCGCGGGCGCCGGCCGGGACACCGTGGCCCACGCCCGCCTGGTCGCCGACCGCGAGCTGGCCTCCGCCGTGGACAACCCGGTGGTCCTGCCCGACGGGAGGGTCGAGTCCAACGGCAACTTCCACGGCGCCCCGGTCGCCTACGTGCTGGACTTCCTGGCTGTCGCCGCCGCCGACCTCGGCTCCATCGCCGAGCGCCGCACCGACCGGCTGCTGGACAAGAACCGCAGCCACGGGCTGCCGCCGTTCCTCGCCGACGACGCCGGGGTGGACTCCGGCCTGATGATCGCCCAGTACACGCAGGCCGCGCTGGTCAGCGAGATGAAGCGGCTGGCCGTCCCGGCCTCGGCGGACTCGATCCCGTCCTCCGCGATGCAGGAAGATCACGTCTCGATGGGCTGGTCGGCGGCGCGCAAGCTGCGCACGGCGGTGGACGACCTGACCCGGATCATCGCCATCGAGCTGTACGCCGCCACGCGCGCCGTCGAGCTGCGCGAGGGGCTGACACCGGCGCCCGCCACCCGGGCCGTCATCGACGCCGTGCGGAAGGCCGGTGTCGCCGGTCCCGGGCCGGACCGGTTCCTGGCGCCGGACCTGGCCGCTGCGGAGGCGTTCGTCCGCGAGGGGCGGCTGGTCGCGGCCGTGGAGACGGTCACCGGACCGCTGCTGTAACGGCGGGCGGCAAACGCGCCGGGGCCCCGCCGTACGCGTACGGCGGGGCCCGACGGCTTACTTGAGCTTGGCGATCTGCGCCTCGACCACGGCCGCCGGCACCTCGGCCGCCTTGCCGGAGCCGAGCGACGCGAAGTTCACCGTGTAGAAGGTGGCGACGGTGTTGCCCTTGCGCACGACCTCGGTCTGGAAGGTGGCCGTGCCCTCGCCGTCCATGTCGACGCCCTGGGAGAACGCGACGGACTCGTCGCCCTGCCCGGAGCCCTGGCCCGCGGCGACCTTGGTGACCTTCGAGTTCTCGCCGCCCGCGGCGAGGCCGTAGCCGCCGGAGCAGGCCGACACGCCGTCGGAGACGGCCTTCAGGGCCTTCTCGGCGCCGTCGCCGTCGTACGAGGACAGGCCCACGTACGTCATGTTGATGTCGAAGGCGTCCGCGATGTCCTCCGGCTGCGCGGTGGCGGTCGCCGCCTTGTCCTCCGCGACGGAGTTGCTGGCGTTCGCGTCCGTGTCGCCCGGGGCGAGGCCGGCCGTGGCCCACGCCAGCGCGTTGCACTCGGCCTTGTCGGTCTTCACCGCGCTCTTGGACTTCGGCAGGGTGTCGTCGCCGGAGGCGACCTTGTAGCCCTTGACGTCGCCCTGCGCGAGGAGCAGCTTCTCCAGCTCGGCCGAGGTGGCCGCCTTGGCGGCGGGAGCCGAGGAGGAGGACGAGGAGCCGGAGCCCTCGGTGTTCTCGGCGTCGTCCGACCCGGAGTCGGAGCAGCCCGTGATGAGGGCGAGCGACAGCACGCTCACGGCAGCCGTGGCGCCCAGTCGCGCGCCCGATGATCTCTTCATGGGCGGACTATGAAGCCCGGGCCGACGAATCGTCAAGCGGAGTTAAAAACCGAGACGTTCCCGGCGAACCGCGTACGCGACGAATCCCGCGCCCAGCGTCAGGAAGGCGGTGCCGCCCAGGACGTACGGCGTGCTGTCGAAGCTGCCGGTGTCGGCGAGACGGGCGTCGGTGACGGAGCCGTGCGCGGCCGTCGACGCGGTGGTCGACGTGATGGTCGAGGCGGTGGCCGAGCTGACCCTGGCCTGCTCCGTGACCTGCGGAGACGGGTGTGCCGAGGTGGCCGTTCCCACCGGGCTCTCGGCCGTCGCGTTCGCGGACGGGACGAACCACAGGGCGCCCAGGAGGGTGCCCGCGGCGGTGGCGGTCAGCAACGGACGGCGAGCGGATGACACGGAATATCGATCCCCTTGTGGTACTGGCGAATTGGCCGTGTGGGGCGATGTTAGTGAAAGGCGCGGGTCACGGGAAAGTCACAGGAACGCAGGGCCGTACGCTCCGGACATGACTACTCCAGAGACATCACGGTTTGTCCGGCTTCGCGTGGACCTCGTCGTCGAGGTCCACGACGCGGAGGCGCTGACCAAGGCGGCGTTGCGCCGCATCGCCGACGACGGGGGCATGCCCGACGCGGAGCGGGTACACGCCGAAGGGGCGGTGACGGAGGATCCCGCGGAAGCCCTCGCCCACCTGATCGACCCGGTCGGCCTGGTCGGCGAGGTGCCCGGCGTGGAACTCCAGCAGGCGTCCTGGAGCAGCGAGCGGATCGGGTACGACCCCGACGCGCCCGGCTGGGATCTCGACGAGGATGATGACGACGAGGACTGGACCACCGACGACGGCACGGACGGGACGGACGACGGCGAAGGGCGCGCCGGCTGAGGCGCCTTGAGCGAATCGTGACCCCGGGCGGCAACCGCCGCCCGGTGTCACGGCGTCTCAGACGAGGCGCCGGCCGACAGCCGCCCCGTCCGTGACGCGGACGTGGTGATCCCCACACACGCGGACGATGTGGAACGGGACGTACCGGTCGTAGCGTTGAAAGTTCTCGGGGGACTCTCGGGTCGTGACGGGGGACTCCCGTGGTTCGGGGAATTCGGCAACGATGGAGAAGCGTGTGATGACGGACGGTAAGCGGCGCAGGGGCCTGACGGTCGCGTCCGCACTGCTCGGCGGAGTGCTGGTGCTCTCGGCCTGTTCCGGCGGCGGCGACGACGCCTCCGGGGGCGACGGCGGGAACAACGACACCACGCAGGCCAAGGTCGACGAGGCGGCGGCGGAGAAGACGTCCGAGGCCCAGATCGCGATCACGCCGAAGGACGGCTCGAACAACGCCTCCATCAACAACTCCGCGACCGTGAAGGTGACCAAGGGCACACTCACGAACGTGAAGATGACCACCTCCGACGGCACCGCCGTCGCGGGCGAGATATCCGCCGACAAGACGAGCTGGCAGCCCAGCGTCCAGCTGGAGCGGGCCACCACCTACCGGCTGACGGCGACCGCCGAGGACTCCGAGGGCCGCGCCGCCCACGAGAACGCCTCGTTCACCACGGTCTCCCCGTCCAACAGCTTCATCGGCAACTTCACCCCGGACGACGGCACCACGGTGGGCGTGGGCATGCCGGTGTCGATCAACTTCGACAAGGCCATCACCAACAAGGCCGCCGTCCAGAAGGGCATCACGGTCAGCACCACCAGCGGGCAGGAGGTCGCCTGCCACTGGTTCAACGCCAACCGCATGGACTGCCGGCCCGAGGAGTACTGGCAGGAGGACTCCACCGTCACGCTGAAGCTGGCGCTGGACGGCGTCGAGGGGGCCGAGGGCGTCTACGGCGTCCAGCAGAAGACGGTCACCTTCAAGATCGGCCGCAACCAGGTCACCTACGTCGACGCCAAGACCAAGCAGATGAAGGTCACGCAGGACGGCAAGACCGTCCGCACCATCCCGATCTCCGCCGGCGCCCCCGAGAACAAGACGTACGAGGGCCAGATGGTGATCTCCGAGAAGTTCAAGGAGACCCGGATGAACGGCGCCACGGTCGGCTTCACCGACGACGACGGCAAGGGCGAGTACGACATCAAGGACGTGCCGCACGCCATGCGCCTGACCACCTCCGGCACCTTCATCCACGGCAACTACTGGGGCGACCCGTCCGTCTTCGGCAACGTCAACACCAGCCACGGCTGCGTCGGCCTGCAGGACAAGAAGGGCGCCGGCGACCCGAACATGCCCGGCGCCTGGTTCTACGACAACTCCCTCATCGGTGACGTGGTCGTCGTCCAGAACACCGGCGACAAGACCGTCGCCCCGGACAACGGCCTCAACGGCTGGAACATGGACTGGGCGCAGTGGAAGGCGGGTTCGGCGGTCTGACGCCCCCGCGGTCACGACATCCGGTGCCGCCGTCCGTCCCCGCCGGGACGGGCGGCGGCACCGCCTTTCCCGCCCGCCGCCGGCTCCCGCACATCCCCCTGACGGCCGCTTCTCATCGCCCTCTTATGCGGGGCTTATCGCTTCATCACGGACCGTCCCTAGCTTGCGGCCATGTTCTTCACCTACCTGAGGCGCGAACTGCGCCGCCGCAGAAAGGCGGCCCTCGTCGTCGCCTCCGGCCTCGCGCTGGGCATCGCGCTGGTCATCGTGGTCACCTCCGTGTCGTCCGGCATGGGCAAGGCCCAGGACAAGGTCCTGCAGTCGCTGTACGGGCTGGGCACCGACATGACGGTCACCAAGGCAGCGGCGCCGACGGCGAGCAGCTCCGAGCGGCCCCGCTTCCGGTTCGACGCCCAGGAGGACGGCTCCGACGAGGAGCAGAGCAGCGACCGCGTCATGGTCCAGGGCTTCCAGACGCTGGCGAGCTCGACCGTCGGCGAGGTCGGCGAGCAGAACGGCGTCGCCGACGCGGTCGGCGGGCTGAGCCTCCAGGTCGTCAAGGTCAGCGGCCAGTTCACGCGCGGTCAGTTCCAGCAGGAGGGCGGCGGCGGGGCCGGGCAGGGGGGCGGTCCGGGGGCCGCGCCGTCCGCGCAGGGCCGGGTCGAGGGCGGCGGCGCCGACTTCGACGTCAACAGCTACTCCGTCTACGGCACGGACGTCACCGAGCCCGCCCTCGGCCCGCTGACCTCCTCCAAGATCACCAGCGGCCGCACCTTCAAGACGTCGGAGACCGACGCGAAGGTCGCCGTCGTGGACTCGGCGTACGCCAAGGAGAAGAAGCTCGAGACCGGCGGCACGGTCACCGTCAAGGGCACGAAGTTCGAGATCGTCG
This sequence comes from Streptomyces sp. NPDC085946, assembly GCF_044540485.1. NCBI lineage: Bacteria > Bacillati > Actinomycetota > Actinomycetes > Kitasatosporales > Streptomycetaceae > Streptomyces > Streptomyces sp. NPDC085946. Next base: position 16,065 of record NZ_JBITSF010000009.1, read on the forward strand.
GCATCGCGACCGCCGACAGCGGTGACGCGGCGGCCGACGTGTACGTCCCGCTGAAGCGGGCGCAGACCCTGGCCGACGCGAAGAACAAGGTCACCACGATCTACGTCAAGGCCACCGACTCGCAGCAGATCGACAGCGTCAAGTCCGCGATCCAGAAGAACGTCTCGGGCACCACGGTCACCACCTCCGCCGACCTCGCGGACACCGTCTCCGGCTCGCTGTCCACGGCCTCCTCCCTCGCCACCAGCGTCGGCACGTGGCTGTCCGTCGTGGTGCTCGTCGCCGCGTTCCTGGTCGCCGGGCTGCTCACCTCCTCGGCGGTGTCCCGCCGGGTGCGCGAGTTCGGCACGCTCAAGGCCCTCGGGTGGCAGTCCGGCCGGGTGACCCGGCAGGTCGTCGGCGAGGCCGTCGTGCACGGCCTGGTCGGCGGCGCGCTCGGCATCGCGCTGGGCCTGGCGGGGGCGTACGCCGTCACCGCGGTCAGCCCGACGCTGCAGGCGCAGCTCGGCTCGACCGCGTCCGCGTCCGGCGGCCCCGGGGGCGGGGGCGGGTTCGGCGGCGGCATGGCCGGGCCCGGCCGGCAGGCCGCGAAGACGCTGGAGGTGGCCCTCACCGCGCCCGTCAGCGTCACCACCATCGCCGTCGCGGTGGCGCTGGCCGTGGCGGGCGGGCTGATCGCCGGGGCGTTCGGCGGGTGGCGGGCGTCGCGGCTGCGGCCGGCGGACGCGCTGCGCCGCGTCGAATAGCCGCTCCGGCCGCCAAGCCCCCTCTACCTCCCAGGAGTTGCACCCACCATGTACGAACTCAGGAACGTCACCAAGCGCTACACCCGGGGCAAGGACACCGTCCACGCCCTGGACGGCGTCGACCTGACCATCCCGGACGGCGACCGGCTCGTCATCCAGGGGCCCACCGGCGGCGGCAAGTCCACGCTGCTGCAGATGCTGGGCGGACTGGACCGGCCCACCTCCGGCGAGGTCGTGCTCGACGGCACCGACCTGGCCACGCTGCCCGAGGCCCGGCTCACCCGGGTGCGCAGCGAGAACATCGGCTTCGTCTTCCAGTCCTTCAACCTCATCCCGACGCTCAGCGCGCAGGAGAACGTCGAGACCGCGCTCGTCCCGCTCGGCGTGAAGGCCGGGGAGCGGCGGGAGCGGGCCGCCGAGGCGCTGGCGTCGGTCGGGCTCGGCGAACGGCTCGGGCACCTGCCGGGCGAGATGTCCGGCGGCCAGCAGCAGCGCGTGGCCATCGCCCGGGCGCTGGTCAAGCAGCCGAAGGTGCTGCTCGCCGACGAACCCACCGGAAACCTCGACGAGTCGACGCGCGACGAGATCATGGACGTGCTCGAACGCATGTGGAAGGAGCTCGGGTTGACCTTCGTCATGGTCACCCACGACTCGGCGATCGCGAAGCAGGCCCCGCGGCTGGCGACGATCCGCAAGGGGCGGATCACCGTCACGGAGCGGGCCGGGGCGTAACCCCGCGGCCGTGTAACGGTGTTCCGGCGGTCCCGTTACAGTCGCCCGTCGAATGCGCCACCTTTCCCTTCGGTGTTGAGCGTCTGATCACCCCCCCGGCATACTGCGGGTTCCGGGGGGCGTGCGCGCGCGTGTACGAGACCACCCCCGGCCGGGTGAACGGGGAATTCGCCCGGTTCTTCTGCAAGGGGGAAACTTGCGCAGACAAGTGAAGAGAGTGGGCGCGGCCACGGTCGCCACGGCCGCCACCGTGGCCCTCGCGGCCGGCATGACCAGCCCCGCGTCGGCGAAGGGGGAGCCGGCGGCCGGTGCCCCGGCGTCGCCGTCCTCGGCGTCCCGGCAGCACCTCACGCTGATCACCGGCGACCGGGTCGCGCTCGACGCCAAGGGCCGGGTCGTCGGACTGGACCGGGCCGAGGGCCGTGAGGGCATACCCGTCCAGATCCGCAAGGTCGACGGGCACACCCTGGTGATACCGGCGGACGTCGCCCGCCTCATCGCGACCGGCAAGCTCGACCAGCGGCTGTTCGACGTCACCGAACTCAACAAGGCCGCCACCCGCAAGGCCCAGAAGCAGGGCCTGAAGGTCATCGTCGGCTACCGGGGCGCCGCGGCGGGCGCGAAGGCCGACGTCCGGGACGCGGGCAAGCTCCGCCGGACCCTGAAGACCGTCAACGCCGACGCGGTGCAGACCCCGCACGAGGACGCGTCCGAGCTCTGGGACGCCGTCACCGACGGCGACCGGACCGCCTCCGGCATCGCGCACGTCTGGCTCGACGGCGTCCGCAAGGCCAGCCTCGACAAGTCCGTCGCGCAGATCGGCGCCCCGAAGGCCTGGGCCGCCGGCTACGACGGCAAGGGCGTCAAGATCGCCGTCCTGGACAGCGGCGTCGACGCCACCCACCCGGACCTCAAGGGCCAGGTCGTCGCCGAGAAGAACTTCAGCACGTCCCCGGGCGCCGGCGACAAGGTCGGCCACGGCACGCACGTGGCGTCCATCGCGGCCGGCACCGGCGCCAAGTCCGGCGGGAAGTACAAGGGCGTCGCGCCCGGCGCGAAGGTGCTCAACGGCAAGGTGCTCAGCGACGAGGGCTTCGGCAGCGACTCCGAGATCCTCGCCGGCATCGAGTGGGCCGCCGAACAGGGCGCCGACATCGTCAACATGAGCCTGGGCGGCGGTGACACGCCCGCGATCGACCCGCTGGAGGCAGCGGTCAACAAGCTCTCGGCGGAGAAGGGCATCCTGTTCGCCGTCGCCGCCGGCAACGAGGGCGAGTGGGGCGAGCAGACCGTCGGCTCCCCGGGCAGCGCGGCCGCCGCCCTGACCGTCGGCGCGGTCGACGACAGCGACCGGCTCGCGGACTTCTCCAGCCGGGGTCCCGGCCTCGACGGTGCCCTCAAGCCCGACGTGACCGCGCCCGGCGTGGACATCACGGCGGCCTCCGCCCAGGGCAACGACATCGCCAAGGAGGTCGGCGAGAAGCCGGCCGGCTACATGTCGATCTCGGGCACGTCGATGGCCACCCCGCACGTCGCGGGCGCCGCCGCCCTCCTCAAGCAGCAGCACCCCGACTGGACGTACGCCGAGCTCAAGGGCGCCCTCACGGCGTCCGCCAAGGGCGGCACGTACACGCCGTTCCAGCAGGGCGCGGGCCGCGTCCAGGTCGACAAGGCCGTCAAGCAGACCGTGATCGCCGACCCGGTGTCGGTGGGCTTCGGCGTGCAGCAGTGGCCGCACACCGACGACAAGCCGGTCACCGAGAAGCTGACGTACCGCAACCTCGGCACCGAGGACGTCACCCTCACCCTGTCCGCCACCGCCACCGACCCCAAGGGCCGGACGGCCCCCGCGGGCTTCTTCACCCTCGGCGCCACCAAGGTCACCGTCCCGGCGAAGGGCAGCGCCTCCGTCGACCTCACCGTCGACACCAAGCTGGGCGGCACGCTCGACGGCGCGTACTCGGCGTACGTGACGGCCACCGGCGGCGGCCAGAGCGTCCGCACGGCGGCGGCGGTGCAGCGGGAGGTGGAGTCCTACGACGTCACCCTCAAGGTCCTCGACCGGGCCGGCAACCCCGCCGAGAACTACGACATCGGCCTGTACGGCGTGACCGGCCTGGCCGCGGACAAGGGCTTCTCGCCGTACGACGCCGACGGCACCGTCACCGTCCGGGTGCCCAAGGGCGGCTACGTGCTCACCTCGGGTGTGTACGTGGGCAATGACCCCGAGACGTACGAAGGCGCCGACTGGCTCGCCCAGCCCAAGCTGAACGTCACCAAGAACACGACGATCACGCTGGACGCGCGCAAGGCCAAGCCGGTGGACATCACGGTCCCGGCCGCGGGCGTCAAGCCGGAGTTCGCCTCGGCCGACTTCACCGTGGAGACCGCCGACGGCTTCCACGGCTTCGGCTGGTGGCTGGACTCGTACGAGAACTTCCGCTCCGCCCACCTCGGTCCGCAGATCACCGACGGTTCGCTCACCCAGCAGTGGGACGCCCACTGGTCCAAGGGCGGCAAGGAGCAGTACTCCACCGTCACCGGCGGCACGGTCAAGCAGCTCGCCACCGGCTACACCAGGCACTACAAGGCGGGCGACCTGGCCACGCTGAAGGTCGCCATGGGCGCGGCGGCCGCGGGCAAGAAGGGCGTGGTCAACGCCGTCGGCTGGCTGCCTGCGAGCAGCAGCGCCGGCTCGATCGGCATCCCGCAGACCCTGCCGGGCACCCGGACCCTGCACCTGTCCACCGTCAGCGGTGTGACGTGGGACGTCGGCTTCGAGCAGGTGGGCGGGGTCGACGCGGAGGGCTGGCCGATCACCGAGGCGGCCTACGACCTCGACCACGGGACCGCCTTCAAGGGCGGCAAGACCTACACGCGGACCGTGAACACGGCGGTCTTCGGCCCGTCCCTGACGGCGGAGTACGGCCTCAGCCGCGACGGCAACGAGATCTCCGGTGTCGTCCCGCTGCTCGCGGACGGCAAGGGCAACCCGGGCGCTTCGCTGTTCACCTCGGTGAACACGACCCTCTACCGCAACGGCACCAAGGTCGGCTCCCACGACGACCCGCTGTTCGGCGAGAAGGCGTTCAAGGTCCCGGCCGGCGACGCCGAGTACAAGCTGACGACGTCGGTCAAGCGCACCGTCAAGATCGCCGCGGCCACCACCCGCGTCGACGCCAGCTGGACGTTCCGCTCCAAGAAGACCGCCGACCTCACGCGGCTGCCCGCCTCGACGGCCCGCTTCCACGCCAAGACCGGCCTGGACAGCCGCGTCGAGGCCGGCAAGACGGCCAGCGTCCCGGTCACCGTCGAGGGCGCGGCCAAGGGCTCCAACCTCAAGTCGCTCCACGTGTACGTGTCCTACGACTACGGCCAGACCTGGAAGAAGGTCACCGTCAAGGACGGCAAGATCAGCGTGAAGAACCCGGCGAAGGGGAAGGCCATCTCCTTCCACGCCAAGATCGCCGACAAGAAGGGCAACAAGTCGACGGTCTCGATCTACAACGCGTACTACGGCAAGTGAGCCGTTGAGCAGGCGGCGGCCCGCCGGGAGCGATGCTCCCGGCGGGCCGTTCCGTTGCCCGCGCCGACGCGCGTGCGCCCGCCGCCGTCAGGCGGGCGGCGTCGCCGAAGCCCCGCTCCCCGCCCGTGTCGCGTCCGCCCCCCAGCTCGCCAGCAGGCGCAGGGCCTCCGCCGACGGGGAGCCCGGTTCCGCGTGGTACGTGATCAGGGACTGCTCGCCGTCGTCGATCAGGCGGAACGTCTCGAACGACAGGGTCAGGTCGCCGACCAGCGGATGCCGCAGGCGCTTGACGCCGAAGCTCTTCTCCTTGACGTCGTGCGTGGCCCACAGGCGGCGGAACTCCTCGCTCTTGACGGAGAGTTCGCCGACCAGGGACGACAGCCGCGGGTCGTCCGGGTGGCAGCCGGCGTCCATGCGCAGGAAGGCGACGATGTCGGACGCCTTCTGGTCCCAGTCCACGAACAGCTCGCGGTGGGACGGGTCCAGGAACACCAGCCGCGCCCAGTTCCGCTCCTGCGCCGGCAGCCCGGCCCAGTCGCCGAAGAGGGCCGCCGCCATCCGGTTCCACGCCAGGATGTCCGAGCGCCGGCCCACGACGTACGCCGGGACACCGTCGACGGAGTCCAGCAGCTGCTGGAGCGCGACCCGCACCTGCTGGGTCCGCGCCGCCGGCTTCTTCTTGTGCTGCTTGGGCTTGGCCAGGTGCACGAGGTGGGCGTGCTCGGCGTCGGTCAGCCGCAGGGCCCGCGCGATCGAGTCGAGCACCTCCGCCGACACGTTGCGCCCGTTGCCCTGCTCCAGCCGCGTGTAGTACGCCACCGACACCCCGGCCAGCTGCGCCAGCTCCTCGCGGCGCAGCCCCGGCACCCGGCGGTGCCGCCCGAAGTCCGGCAGCCCGACGTCCTCCGGCTTCAGCCGGGCGCGCCGGGTGCGCAGGAACTCGCTGAGCTCGGTGCGCCGGTCCAGACCCCCGGCGGGGTCCGCGGCGGGCTCCCGCACGGTTCCGGTCCGTTCGTCCATGCCTCCAGTGTGCCTGGTCGTACGCACGCCAGCCTGTCCCCGCCAGTAGTAGGCACAGCGAGCGTACGCAAAGCCGTGACCTGGGTGAACGCTCGCGCCTGGGGCAGGCTGGAAGCCGTGCCCGGTCAGAAGGCGGCCGGGCACGGACCCTGAGGAGAGACTCCGCATGACCACTGTTGCCGCGTACGCCGCCCCCGCCGCCAAGGCTCCGCTGGAGCGCACGACCATCGAGCGGCGGCCGGTCGGCGAGTTCGACGTCCTGATCGACATCAAGTTCGCGGGCATCTGCCACTCCGACATCCACCAGGCCCGCGAGGGCTGGGGCGAGGCGATCTTCCCGATGGTCCCCGGCCACGAGATCGCCGGCGTGGTCTCCGAGATCGGCCCGGGCGTGACGAAGTTCAAGGCCGGCGACCGGGTGGGCGTCGGCTGCATGGTCGACTCCTGCCGCGCGTGCGACAACTGCAGGGCCGGCCGGGAGCAGTACTGCACCGGCAGCGGCATGGTGGGCACCTACAACGCCGTCGGCAAGGACGGCAAGCCCACCTACGGCGGCTACGCGCAGGCCATCGTCGTCGACGAGAACTACGTCGTCCGCATCCCCGACAGCCTGCCCCTGGACGTCGCCGCGCCGCTGCTGTGCGCGGGCATCACCCTGTACTCCCCGCTCAAGCGGTTCGGCGCCGGCCCCGGCAAGAACGTCGCCGTCGTCGGCCTCGGCGGCCTCGGCCACATGGGCGTGAAGATCGCCCACGCGCTGGGCGCCGAGGTGACCGTGCTGTCGCAGTCCCTGCGCAAGAAAGACGACGGCCTGAAGCTGGGCGCCGACCACTACTACGCCACCGGCGACCCGGCCACCTTCGAGAAGCTCGCCGGCAGCTTCGACCTGATCGTCTCCACCGTCTCCGCCCCGCTCGACTTCGGCGCGTACCTGTCGCTGCTGAAGACCGAGGGCACCCTGGCGAACGTGGGCGCCCCCGAGGAGCCGATCTCCCTCAACCTGTTCGCGCTGATCGGCGGCGGCAAGTCGCTCGCCGGATCCATGATCGGCGGCATCGCCGAGACGCAGGAGATGCTGGACTTCTGCGCCGAGCACGGCATCGGCGCCGAGATCGAGCTGATCCGCGCCGACCAGATCAACGAGGCGTACGAGCGGGTGGTCGCCAGCGACGTGCGCTACCGCTTCGTGATCGACACCGCCACCATCTGATCCCCCCCGTACCGGCACCGTGCCGAGGGCCCCGGGAGCACTCTCCCGGGGCCCTCGGATTCGGGGCGGGCCCCGACGTACGGTGGTCGGGAGGGGCCGGGAGGACGGGAGGCCGCCGTGACCGTGCAGCTGAACCACACCATCGTCCACGCGCACGACAAACGGGCCTCGGCCCGGTTCCTCGCCGGCATCCTGGGACTGGAGGTGAGTCCGCCCTACGGCCCGTTCGTCCCGGTCCAGATCCCCAACGGCGTGACCCTCGACTACCTGGACACGGACGGCGCCATCGCGCCCCAGCACTACGCGTTCCTGGTCTCCGAGGCCGAGTTCGACGAGATCCTCGCCCGCATCCGGGCGGCGGGCCTCACCCACTGGGCCGACCCGTTCCACACCCGCCCCGGCGAGATCAACCACAACGACGGCGGCCGGGGCACGTACTTCGACGACCCCGACGGGCACCGCCTGGAGATCTTGACCCGGCCGTACGGCAGCGGGGCGTGAGGCGGGCACAAGGGCCGGGCGAACGGGTCCCGCCCGGCGCGGGACGCCGGACGGGCCACACCTTCGGTCAGGTCCTGGCCGGTGCGGGACGCCGGACGGGCTACGCCTTCAGCCGGGTCCTGCGCCGCGCCGCCGCCGCGCGCAGCGACAGCCCCACGGCCAGCAGCACCCACGCCACGACGGCATGCGCCCACGCCGTCACGCCCCGGGCGATCCCGACGGCGCTCCACACCGCCCACAGCGCCAGGACGAGACACAGCGCGGTCCACACGGTGTCGGCCCACCGCACCCGCAGCTGCGCGCGCTGCCTGGTGCCGGGTTCGAGATCACCGAGCCCGGACGGGTCTGCCGCACTCGAACGTGTCACGACGCGCTCCCTCCCGTTGCGTGTCCGTCGCCCACCGAGTACCCGGCCGGCTCCCCGGCACGCCCGGGCTCCGCGATCCGGCAACCTGCACAAGGGAGTTGACCGGTCCCGAGCGGGGAGCGGCGCACGCCGGGAGCGGCGCGCGCGGCCACGGCGGACGTCCTGCCGGGGTGCCGCCGGTGCCCGTGCCCGACGGCCCGACGAGGCCTCCACGGCGTACGCGAGGGACCGGCGTACGCGAGGGACCGGTGCACGCGAGGGACCGGTGCACGCGAGGGACCGGCATACGTGAGAGACCGGCGAAGCGCAGCCGGAGCCCGCCCGGAGCGGTCGGTTCCCGGCCGGTGCCCCGCCGGTCGGGCAGGACACCCCGGTCCCGGCGGGCCTGCGCTGCCATGTGACCCGTGCCGGTGGTCCGCTTCCGGACGGGCGTGCGCGGTCACGGGCGCAGGTGGGCCAGCAGTCCGTCCTCGGCCGGGTAGGGCCGCTCCTCGGGCAGCAGTCGGGCCGCCGCGTCCAGGTCGCCGCCGGCGACGCGTGCGTGGATCTCGTGGGCGAGCGGAGTCACGTCGCGGAAGGAGACCGTCCATTCGTCCGCGTAACGCTCCACGGCCTCCCCGGAGAGACCGAGCTGCAGCGAGCGGTGGGGCAGGGGCCGCAGGCGCAGATCACGTTCGGGGTCCCACTGGACGCGGGCCGGTGAGCGCTTCAGCCGGTGCTGCCAGGTGCTGTGGTCGGGGTGCAGCCCGCGGACGTAACTCGACAGGCACGCGTTGCGCAGCGCCCACTCGAAGCCGTCGCGAGTGATCTCGACGGCGAGGACCGTCTCCTGTCCCGGCTTCGTGCCCCAGCCGCAGCGGTACATCATCCACAGGAACGACGGCTTGATCCACGTCATCCGGCTCCGCTTCCACGCGGCGGGAAACCTCCCCTCCCGGACGGCGGGCAGGCCGAGCTCCGGAGAGTACGCCTGGTAGACGGTGATCGTGGAGGCCCCGTAGGCCGCGCGGATCTCATGCTGCGGTCGTTCCATGGCGTACAGCGTCGGGCCGGCCGGTGCGGGCGGCCACCGATTTTTTCGCATGCGCGGGCGACGGGACGGCCGGTAGCGTCTCCCGGGTGAACCTCGACCTCCTCGGCGACGTGCCCGACGGGCTGACGCGAAGAGCCCGGGGCTTCGTCGGTGTGCACGGCATCAGGGTCGACGTCCGGCCGGTCGCGGACCACCGGCAGTGGTGGCTCGACCGGGACGTCCCCCCTGCGGTGATCGACCGGATGGCGGCCTTCGGCGAGCGGTGGGGCGGACTGCTCCTGCCGCCCGCCCCGGAGTACGACGGAGGCCCCAAGTACTTCGAGCCCGACTCGCCCGAAGGCTCGGCGTCCGAAGGATGGTGGTTCGAAGCGGGCACGCAGCGGACCGCCGTCCCCTACTCGTTCATGATCGGACCGGGCGGTGAGTTCGGCATCCACGCGGACCGGTGGGTGCCCCTTCACGCGACCGTCGAGGGCTGGGTGGAGTCGCTCGCACTGGCCCACCACGCGGCCATGTGGGCGGAGCGGGTCACCAAGGTCACCGGTGACGACGTCGACCGGATCGCCCTGGACGCCTGCGAGCCGGTGCGCGAGGTGAGAGGGCTGGCGGACACCTGGTGGCGGGGGACCGACTCGCTGGTGGCGATTTACTCAGGGGAAGCCGAGTGCTTCTCCTTTCCCCGGGGCCGCACAGCGCTCGTCTACTCGGGCCTGGACGAGTGGGGGCTGCGCGGGGGAGTCGAGCCGTAGCACGGGACGGAACGCTGTGCCCCGGCTCGCCCCGTCATCGAGGGCCGGGGCTCGCGCCACCGGCTACCTGTCGGTTGCCTCCGGCGCCGGCGCGACGCCGATCGGGCAGGACACCCCGGTCCCGCCCAGCCCGCAGTACCCCGCCGGGTTCTTGTCGAGGTACTGCTGGTGGTAGTCCTCCGCCGGGTAGAACGGGCGGTCCTGCGCCGGGAGGATCTCCGTGGTGATCGAGCCGTAGCCGGAGGACGTGAGGACCTTCTGGTAGGCCGCGCGGGAGGCCTCGGCCGTGGCGGCCTGCTCGGGGGTGTGGGTGTAGACCGCCGAGCGGTACTGCGTGCCCACGTCGTTGCCCTGGCGGAAGCCCTGGGTCGGGTCGTGGGACTCCCAGAACGTCTTCAGCAGCCGGTCGTAGGAGACGACCTCGGGGTCGTAGACCACGCGGACCACCTCCGTGTGGCCGGTCAGGCCCGAGCAGACCTCCTCGTAGGTGGGGTGCTCGGTGTAGCCGCCCTGGTAGCCCACCAGGGTCGTCCAGACGCCGGCCGGGAGCTGCCAGAACTTGCGCTCGGCGCCCCAGAAGCAGCCCAGGCCGAAGTCGGCCGTCTCCAGGCCCTCGGGGTACGGGCCGAGCAGCGGGTTGCCCAGGACGGTGTGGCGGTCGGGGACCGTGAACGCCGGCTCCGGGCGGCCGGGCAGCGCCTGCTCGGGGGTCGGCAGCTGGGGCGTACGGCTGTACAGGAACATGCGGTCTCCAATCGGGGCGACGCCCACCGCGGGGCGACGCCCTGTCCAACGTGCGGGGACCACCCGGCATTCCGCGGGACCCCGGGCCGCCTCAGTGCGGCAGGCTCGCCGGGCTGCCGCCGTTCGCCTCGAAGCCCGCCACCGCCAGCGCACGGTAGACCGCGAACTCCCCGGCCGGGTCGGCGGACAGCGTCCACGGCAGGGCGCCGACGTGGCCGTCGATGTGGACCAGCTGGTGCATGGCCTCCGCCCAGCGCTCCGCGCGCACCAGGAAGAAGACCAGCATGTGCCGCACGTGCGCCAGCATCGGGTCGTCGGGGCGGGCCGCGTGCACCGCGTGCAGCGCGCCGTGGATCGCCTTCGTGACGACCTCGCTGCGGTAGAAGCCGCTGACCAGGTTCACCTCGGGGAGGTGCTCGAAGACCGCGAACAGCGGCAGCGCGGCCAGCAGCGAACCCCGCGGCGCGCGGGCCGCGGCGGCCTCCGCGAACGCGTACGCCAGCTCGCGCGAGCCGTGCCACTTCGCGCACCAGTAGTGCAGCGCGGCCAGGTGCGCCCCCAGGTGGTCGGGGTCGCGGTCCAGGATCTTCAGCCAGAGCTGCTCGAACTCCTTCTGGGAGTACGCCAGCCCGCGGGCCACCGACAGCTCGACGATGTACGGGACCGGATCACCGGGGGCCAGCAGCGCCGCCTCGCCGCACGCCGTCCTGGCCTCCTCCATGATGATCCGGAACTCGTCCGTCCCCGGGGTCGCCGTCCGCCACGCCTGCTGCACCAGGAACTCGGCGTGCACCGCCGCGCCGCCCGCGTCCTTGGGCGCCTCCATGCGCCACACCCGCAGCCACTGCCCGCCGGGCGCCTCGGCGGCCCCGCCGGGCCGCTGCCGCAGCTCCAGGGAGGCGGCCCCGGCGAACGCCTGCACGCGCTGCCAGCGCAGCTCGCCCCGCGCCTCGGTGCCGGCGAGGAGCTGCTGCGCCGCGCGGTGGTCCTGCGTGCGCTGCACCACGTCCAGGACGTCCAGCAGGTCCTGGTCGGGGCCGGGCATGCGGATGTCCAGCTCCTCCTCGCGCACGAAACCGTAGGTCGCCGGGTCCGCGGCGTCCGGGTGGCCGGGCGGAACCTGCTCGATCGTGCCGCGCCTGCGCCGCAGGAACGGCAGCAGCACGAAGCCGAGCATGACCAGCGCCATCAGGACCCAGAGAATCTCCATGCCACCAGCGAACCAGACCGCGCCGACACTTGGCCAACCTGGGCACCGGTCCTGTGGAAAACTCCGGGCCGGACCGCGGCCCGGGGGCCCGGACACGGCCCGCACGGGACCGCCGTCCGTCACCCGGGCCGTCGGCGCACTACCCTCGGGCGCATGAGCGACAGGCAGATCAGTCAGCACTTCGAGACCCTCGCGATCCACGCGGGCAACACCGCCGACCCCCTGACCGGCGCGGTCGTCCCGCCCATCTACCAGGTGTCGACCTACAAGCAGGACGGCGTCGGGGGCCTGCGCGGCGGCTACGAGTACAGCCGCAGCGCCAACCCGACCCGTACCGCACTGGAGGAGAACCTCGCCGCGCTGGAGGGCGGCCGGCGCGGCCTCGCCTTCGCGTCCGGGCTGGCGGCCGAGGACTGTCTGTTGCGCGCGCTGCTCAGCCCCGGCGACCACGTGGTGATCCCGAACGACGCCTACGGCGGCACGTTCCGCCTGTTCGCCAAGGTCGCCACCCGGTGGGGCGTGGAGTGGTCGGTCGCCGACACCGGCGACCCCGCCGCCGTCCGGGCCGCCCTCACCCCGAAGACCAAGGCCGTGTGGGTGGAGACCCCCTCCAACCCGCTGCTCGGCATCACCGACATCGCCGCCGTCGCCCAGGTCGCCCGGGACGCGGGCGCCCGTCTCGTCGTCGACAACACCTTCGCCACGCCGTACCTCCAGCAGCCGCTCTCGCTCGGCGCGGACGTCGTCGTGCACTCGCTGACCAAGTACATGGGCGGCCACTCCGACGTCGTCGGCGGCGCGCTCGTCACCAGCGACCCGGAGCTGGGCGAGGAGCTGGCCTTCCACCAGAACGCGATGGGCGCGGTCGCCGGGCCCTTCGACTCCTGGCTGGTGCTGCGCGGCACCAAGACCCTCGCGGTGCGCATGGACCGGCACAGCGAGAACGCCGAGAAGGTCGCCGACATGCTCACCCGGCACGCGCGCGTGACGAGCGTGCTGTACCCGGGGCTGCCCGAGCACCCCGGCCACGAGGTCGCCGCCAAGCAGATGAAGGCGTTCGGCGGCATGATCTCCTTCCGGGTCGCGGGCGGCGAGGAGGCGGCCGTCGAGGTCTGCAACCGCGCCAAGGTGTTCACGCTCGGCGAGTCCCTGGGCGGCGTCGAGTCGCTGATCGAGCACCCGGGCCGCATGACGCACGCCTCCACGGCCGGTTCGGCCCTGGAGGTCCCCGCCGACCTGGTGCGCCTGTCCGTGGGCATCGAGAACGTCGACGACCTGCTGGAGGACCTGCAGCAGGCGCTCGGCTAGGCACTGTCCTCCGGATCGGGCCCGCCGTGCGGCGTGGCTCCTCCCGGCCGGCCCGGCCGGGGTGATCCGGACGGCACGGCCCGGCGGGCCGCGCGGGGCGTCACCAGCCGGTCAGGGGCGGGGTCGTGACGGACGGCGGCTCCGCCCAGGGGCGCGTCGTCAGCGCCCACACGGTGAGCGCCACCGTCGCCGCGCCCGCCAGCAGCCAGAACAGGCGGAGGGCGAGGGCCCGGCGCCGCAGGAGGCGGCCGCCGCGGCGCACCGCGTCGGCGTACAGCCCGGGCGGCACCGGCGGCGGCGCCTGCTCCAGCATCCGCCGCACCCTCGCGTCCCGGTCGGGCCCGGTCACCGCGGGCCCCCCGCGCCGGGCCGCCCCCGGACGGCCGCCGCCGCGGGGCACGCGCACGCGTGCCGCCGCGTCACGACGCCACCGCCCCGGCGCCCCGGACCACCGGGGCGGAGCCGCGCGGCGGGTGCAGCAGCCTGGACGTGGCCCGGTGGCAGACGGCACGGACGCGGTCCGGTGACAGGCCGAGCAGGGCCGCGGCCTGCTCCTCGGCGACCCCTTCGTGGAGCCGCAGGACGAGGACCAGGCGCTCCTGCGCGGAGAGCCGCGCCAGGGGAGCCGCCGGGTCGGGACGGCCCCGGCCGAAGGCGCCCCGGCGGTGCCAGGAGCCGCGCGCGAAGCGGGTGGCGAGGTACTGGCGGGCGCGGTCGTAGGGGTCCTCCCCGTGCAGCCGGTCCCAGCCCGCGTACGTGTGGGCCAGCGCCCGGGTGAGCAGGCGCCGCGCGCGGGGGTTGTCGCCGGGGGACTCGGCGGTGAGCAGGGTGGCGGTGTGCAGCAGGCGGCCGCCCGCGCCCGCCACGAACGCCTCGAACTGGCGGTCCCGGAGGGCGCCCCGGGAGGCATGCCGTCGTCGCACCGCGCCTCCCCTGGGGGCGAGCCTGACCGTGCGGACCCGGCCGGGCGGTGCGCGGTCGCCGCGTACGCCGGGAGGGCCCGGTCTCATATGAGGCCAGTGAGGGGCCGCGGGTCAAGAGCCGGGGCGTACGCGCGCGGGGTGCGCGGGTCAGGAGGACGCCGGGGCCTCCGGGCCGGGGACGCCCTGGGCGGACATGCGGGCGGACAGCGCGCCGTTGAAGCGCGTCAGGAGGGCGCAGAACGCCTCGCGCTCCTCCGGCGCCCAGTCGTGGGTCAGCTCGGCCATCAACTGACGCCGCGAGGAGCGCACTTCCTCCAGCCGGGCCTGCCCGCGCGGGGACAGCTGGAGCACCACCGCCCGGCCGTCCTCGGGGTGCGAGGTGCGCTTGACCAGGCCGGTGTCGACGAGCGGGGCCACCTGCCGCGTGACGGTCGACGAGTCGATCCCCATGCTCGCGGCGAGCGCCTTGACGCCCATCGGACCTTCCTTGTCGAGGCGGTTGAGCAGCAGGTAGGCGGCGCGGTCCATCGAGTTGCGCACCTGCCCGACCCCGCCGAGCCGCGTCTGTTCGGCGCGGCGGGCGAACAGCGCCACCTCGTGCTGCAACGTGTCGAGAAGACCGGTGTCACCGACGGTCGTCATGTCCATCGACATGTCGGGTGTTGTGGGCATGGCCGGGGGCTCACTTCGTGGAGGGCTGCTAATTGGGGGACAGGGTACGCGGCCCGGGGGCGGGCCGTACCGGCGCTGCGCAAAGCCGGTCCCGCAGGTTGGTCACAACCGTCCTTGCGGCCTGTGAACTGCGATGCTGGGTGTCATGAGCTACCGCACGGCTGACTCCTTGCCACCCGTCACCCTCGACGACGTGCGCGGCGCCCAGAAGATGCTCTCGGGCGTGGCCCGGGTGACCGCGATGGAGGGCAGCAGGCACCTGTCCCAGCTGGTGGGCTCGCCGGTGCACCTCAAGTGCGAGAACCTCCAGCGGACGGGGTCGTTCAAGCTGCGCGGCGCGTACGTCCGCATCGCCGGGCTGCTGCCCGAGGAGCGCGCCGCCGGGGTCGTCGCCGCCAGCGCGGGCAACCACGCGCAGGGCGTCGCGCTGGCGTCCTCGCTGCTCGGCGTGGGCTCCACGGTCTTCATGCCCAGGGGCGCCCCGCTGCCGAAGATCAGTGCGACGAGGGAGTACGGCGCCGAGGTGCGCCTGCACGGGCAGGTGGTCGACGAGACGCTGGCCGCGGCGCAGGAGTACGCGGCCGAGACGGGCGCGGTGTTCATCCACCCCTTCGACCACCCCGACGTCATCGCGGGCCAGGGCACGGTCGGCCTGGAGATCCTGGAGCAGTGCCCCGAGGCGCGCACGATCGTCGTCGGGATCGGCGGGGGCGGGCTGGCGGCCGGGATCGCGGTCGCGGTGAAGGCGCTGCGGCCGGACCTGCGGATCGTGGGCGTGCAGGCGGAGGGCGCGGCGGCGTACCCGCCGTCGCTGGCGGCCGGGCGGCCGGTGTCGCTGGCCGACCCGGCGACGATGGCCGACGGCATCAGGGTCGGGCGGCCCGGTGACGTGCCGTTCGGGATCGTCGGCGATCTCGTGGACGAGGTCCGCACGGTCACCGAGGACGAGCTGTCCGCCGCGCTGCTGCTCTGCCTGGAGCGGGCCAAGCTGGTCGTCGAGCCGGCCGGGGCCAGCCCCGTCGCGGCGCTGCTGAGCCGGCCCGGCTCCTTCGAGGGGCCGGTCGTCGCGGTGCTGTCCGGCGGCAACGTCGACCCGGTGCTGATGCAGCGGGTGCTGCGGCACGGCATGGCCGCGCAGGGCCGCTACCTGGCCGTCCGGCTGCGGCTGACGGACCGGCCGGGCGCACTGGCCACGCTGCTCGGCGTGCTGTCGGCGGTCGACGCCAACGTCCTGGACGTGAGCCACGTACGGACCGATCCGCGGCTCGGGCTCACGGAGGCGGAGGTCGAGCTGCACCTGGAGACGAAGGGCCCGGCGCACTGCGCCGAGGTCGGCCGGGCCCTGCGCGAGGCGGGCTACACGGTCATCGTCTGACACCGGCGCCGCGGAACGGGGGGACGGCGTCCCACCGGCCGCCTGACCGGCGAGGCGCCCGTCGCGTCCTCACCCCTGCTGCTTCCCGGTTTCGACCGCCGCACGACGAAGCCCCCGGCGCCGCGGGGCGCCGGGGGCCGTCGGAGCCGGGTCAGCCGTTGTAGGGCTCGGCCTTGAGGATGCGCACCGAGGCCTTCTTGCCGTTGGGCAGCTCGTACTCCGCGTCCTCGCCGACCTTGTGGCCGATCACGCCGGTGCCCAGCGGGGACTGGGGGGAGTACGTCTCGATGTCGGCGCTCGCGTACTCGCGCGAGGCGAGCAGGAAGGTCAGGGTGTCGTCCTCGTCGCCGTCGAAGGCGATCGTCACGACCATGCCGGGCGCCACGGCGCCGTCGGCCGCCGGAGGCTCGCCGACCTTGGCGTTCTCGAGGAGCTGGGTGAGCTGGCGCACGCGGAGCTCCTGCTTGCCCTGCTCCTCCTTGGCCGCGTGGTACCCGCCGTTCTCACGCAGGTCGCCCTCCTCGCGCGCAGCGGCGATCTTGGCGGCGATCTCCGAGCGCGCGGGACCAGTAAGGTACTCAAGCTCGTCCTTGAGCTTGTTGTACGCCTCCTGGGTCAGCCAGGTGACGTTCTCGCTGGTCTGGGTCACAGGTGCTCCTCGTAGGTACTGGGAAGACAAAGCATCGCCCTACCCAGAAGCATGTTCCTTCATGGATGGGCGAAACCACGAGCCTAACAATTCAAGGGCCGAAGGGGGAGGACATATGTCACGAGAATCACGTCAACGCAGGTCAGCGGGTACGTATTCCCGGTGATGTCCGGATGCGCCGGACGGGTCAGTCCGCGTGGCAGCCGAGCAGCTCGGCCGTCGTCCCCGGGGACGTGGTGCGGAGCGTGACGACCTCGTCGACGCGCGTGGCGCCGCCGTCGAAGCGGAAGTCCGCGCGGCCCACCTCGGCGCCGTTCTCGGCCTGGGAGCGCAGGGTGCAGTAGCCGGAGGCGCCGGCGTCCTTGCGGACCTCCAGGTGCACCTTCACCGACTCCTCGCCCAGGTCGAAGCTGATCACCTCGGCGCTGATCTCGTTCTTGCCGACGTAGTGGTAGCCGAACCAGCCGAGCAGTCCCAGCAGGACCACCGCCAGGACCGCGCCGACGACCCGGAGGGTGCGGTCGGCGCGCTCGTCCGAGGAGCGGCCGTAGCGGCCCTCGGGCAGTCGCGTGCTCGCCGTACTCATGCTCGTCCTCCCGGCCGGGGCGGGACGGGTGTCCCGAAAGGGCCCCCGCTGTCTGATCCCGGAATTATCCGCATCCCGATTCGGTCACTATAGAAGCCCCCGCCCGCTTCCCGACCGCCACCCCTCAACGCCGTCCTCGACGGGGACGACACTTACTGGACCGCGCCGACGCACAGGGCGCCGACTTACCGAGGATCGAGTCTTGACTGACCAGCTGCGACTGATGGCCGTGCACGCCCACCCCGACGACGAGTCGAGCAAGGGCGCGGCCACCATGGCGAAGTACGTGTCCGAGGGGGTGGACGTGCTGGTCGTGACCTGCACGGGCGGCGAGCGCGGCTCCATCCTCAATCCGAAGCTGCAGGGCGACCCGTACATCGAGGAGAACATCCACGAGGTCCGCCGCAAGGAGATGGCGGAGGCCCGCGAGATCCTCGGCGTGAAGCAGGAGTGGCTCGGGTTCGTGGACTCCGGCCTGCCCGAGGGCGACCCGCTGCCGCCGCTGCCCGAGGGCTGCTTCGCCCTGGAGGACGTCGACAAGGCGGCCGGCGAGCTGGTGAGGAAGATCCGCTCGTTCCGTCCCCAGGTGATCACCACCTACGACGAGAACGGCGGCTACCCGCACCCCGACCACATCATGACCCACAAGATCTCGATGGTGGCCTTCGAGGGCGCGGCGGACACCGAGAAGTACCCCGAGGCGGAGTACGGCCCGGCGTACCAGCCGCTGAAGCTCTACTACAACCAGGGCTTCAACCGGCCCCGCACCGAGGCGCTGCACCGGGCGATGCTGGAGCGAGGCCTGGAGTCGCCGTACGGGGAGTGGCTCAAGCGCTGGGACGAGTCGGGGCACAAGGACCGCACGCTGACCACGCACGTCCCGTGCGCCGACTTCTTCGAGATCCGCGACAAGGCGCTGATCGCGCACCGGACGCAGATCGACCCCGACGGGGGCTGGTTCCGGGTGCCGATGGAGATCCAGCGGGAGGTCTGGCCGACGGAGGAGTACGAGCTGGCGAAGTCCCTCGTGGACACCTCCCTCCCCGAGGACGACCTCTTTGCGGGCATCCGCGACAATGCCTGACATGAGCGCAAGCGCGAGCCTGGCAATGACACACCTCGTCACCCTCGCCGAGGAGATCGACAAGGACAAGGTCACCCCCGGCGTCCTCGGCTTCATCGTCTTCGCGGTGATGGCCCTGGCCGTGTGGGGCCTGATGAAGTCCATGAACCGGCACATGGGCAAGGTCGACTTCACGGAGACCCCGGACCCCGGGGCGGAGCCGGAGGCCTCCGGCGGAGGCAAGCAGCGGCAGGGCTGACCCCCCGGCGGATGTGACGCCGCCCGCCCGGCCCCGGCGGGGGCCGGCGGGGGTGCGACGCCGCCCGCTCCGTCCGCCCCTCGGCCGGGGTCCGCACGTGACCCGGCCCGGTGTCCGCCGACGGCGCGGGGGCCGACGGGCCCGGCCGCCCACGCCTCGGCCTCCGCCGCCGCCTCATGACCTCCCGCGCACGCCGGTCCGGGATCACGCCGGGGTGCCGGTCCCGCCGGGCCGCGTCCGGGCCGGCGACCGCCGGCTCCGGGCACGTCCACGCCTCGCCGTGGACGACGCCGGTGCGCCGGGGAACCGGCGCGGGCGCCGACGGGGAACCGGCGGGCGGAGCCCGGGCCGCGCGGGGAGACGGTCCGGCCCGTACGCCGCGAGGGCCCGGGCGCGGGCGTCGTAACTCTTCACTCTTCGGCGGCCGCTCGGCGTCCGCGCGACGACCGTCCCGCACGGCACGGCCGTCCCCGGCGGGAACGGGCCTGCCCCGTCCCGTCCTCGGCCACGGGCGCGGCGGGCCGGGAGGACGTGCGGAGGATCGCCGCCCGGCAGACGCCTGACGCGTGACGGGAGGGGTACTGCGGCAGGATGGACTCCATGCCGAACCGACTGGCGCACGAGACGTCCCCGTACCTCCTCCAGCACGCCGACAACCCCGTCGACTGGTGGCCCTGGTCCCCCGAGGCCTTCGAGGAGGCGCGCGAGCGGAACGTCCCCGTGCTGCTGAGCGTCGGCTACAGCAGCTGCCACTGGTGCCACGTGATGGCGCACGAGTCCTTCGAGGACCGGGCCACCGCCGACTACCTCAACGCGCACTTCGTCAGCGTGAAGGTCGACCGCGAGGAACGCCCCGACGTCGACGCCGTCTACATGGAGGCCGTGCAGGCGGCGACCGGCCACGGCGGCTGGCCCATGACCGTCTTCCTCACCCCGGCCGCCGAGCCGTTCTACTTCGGCACGTACTTCCCGCCCGAGCCCCGGCACGGCATGCCGTCCTTCCTCCAGGTGCTCCAGGGCGTGCGCCAGGCGTGGGAGGAGCGGCACGACGAGGTCACCGAGGTCGCGGGCAAGATCGTGCGCGACCTGTCGGGCCGGGAGATCTCCTACGGCGGCAGCGAGGTCCCCGGCGAGCAGGAGATCGCGCAGGCGCTGCTCGGGCTGACCCGGGAGTACGACGCGCAGCGCGGCGGGTTCGGCGGAGCGCCGAAGTTCCCGCCGTCCATGGTGCTGGAGTTCCTGCTGCGCCACCACGCCCGCACCGGCTCCGAGGGCGCCCTGCAGATGGCGGTGGACACCTGCGAGCGCATGGCGCGCGGCGGGATCTACGACCAGCTCGGCGGCGGCTTCGCGCGGTACTCCGTCGACCGGGACTGGACCGTCCCGCACTTCGAGAAGATGCTGTACGACAACGCCCTGCTGTGCCGGGTCTACGCCCACCTGTGGCGGGCCACCGGCTCCGAGCTCGCCCGCCGGGTCGCGCTGGAGACCGCCGACTTCATGGTGCGCGAACTGCGCACCGCCGAGGGCGGGTTCGCCTCCGCGCTGGACGCCGACAGCGACGACGGCACGGGCCGGCACGTCGAGGGCGCCTACTACGTCTGGACGCCGCAGCAGCTGCGCGAGGTGCTCGGCGAGGAGGACGCCGAGCTCGCCGCCCGCCACTTCGGCGTCACCGAGGAGGGAACCTTCGAGCATGGCCAGTCGGTGCTGCAGCTCCCGCAGCACGACGGACTGGCCGACGCGGCGAAGGTCGAGTCGGTCAGGGCCCGCCTGGCCGAGGCCCGGTCCCGCCGCCCCGCCCCCGGCCGGGACGACAAGGTCGTCGCCGCCTGGAACGGCCTCGCGATCGCCGCGCTCGCCGAGACCGGCGCCTACTTCGACCGGCCCGACCTCGTCGAGGCCGCCCTCGCCGCCGCCGACCTCCTCGTGCGGCTGCACTTCGACGACCACGCCCGCCTGGCCCGCACCAGCAAGGACGGCCACGTCGGCGCCAACGCCGGGGTGCTGGAGGACTACGCCGACGTCGCCGAGGGCTTCCTGGCGCTGGCGTCCGTCACCGGCGAGGGCGTCTGGCTGGACCTGGCCGGGCTGCTGCTCGACCACGTCCTCGCCCGGTTCACCGACCCGGAGTCCGGCTCGCTGTACGACACCGCCGCCGACGCCGAGCGGCTGATCCGCCGCCCGCAGGACCCGACCGACAACGCGACCCCGTCCGGCTGGAGCGCCGCCGCCGGAGCCCTGCTGGCCTACGCGGCCCACACCGGCTCCGCCCCGCACCGCGCCGCCGCCGAGAAGGCCCTCGGCGTCGTCAAGGCGCTCGGGCCGCGCGTCCCCCGCTTCGTCGGCTGGGGGCTGGCGGTCGCCGAGGCCCTGCTCGACGGGCCCCGGGAGGTCGCGGTGGTGGGCCCGTCCCTCGGCCACGAGGGCACGCGGATGCTGCACCGCACGGCGCTGCTCGGCACCGCGCCCGGCACGGTCGTCGCGGTCGGCATCCCCGAGAGCGACGAGTTCCCGCTGCTCGCCGACCGGCCGCTGGTGCACGGCGAACCGGCCGCGTACGTCTGCCGCAACTTCACGTGCGACGCCCCGACGACCGACCCGGACCGGCTGCGCGCGGCCCTCGGCGGCTGACGCGGCGGCTGACGCGGCGGCGGGCGGCGGCGGGCGGCGGCGGGCCCGGCCCGCGGGCCGGGAGCGGGGCGGCTGCCGACGGCGGCGGCGACCCGCTCGCCCCGGGCCGCGACGGGGACGGCGTGACCTGCGGGAAGGGGGACGCCGGGCGGCTCCCGCGGGGACCCGGGCCGCCCGGACGCGACGGCGCCGGCCCGGGGCTCAGCCGTGCTGCGCGCTCCTGCTCACCGCCTGCTCCACGATGGCCTCCAACTGCTCGTGGTGCGCGCCCTTCCAGTAGGCGCGCCCGCAGTCCCGGCACTGGGCGAAGACGTCGTACGTGCGGTGCGTGCCGTGCTTGAGCTGGTCGGCGACCTCGTCCTTGGTGGCCTGCCGCAGCAGCCCGTTGCAGGCGGTGCAGCGCGTCCAGGGCCTCAGGTCGGGCCGGAACCGGTCGAGGACCTCCTGGAGCTGCTCCTCGGGCCGGGTGCTGTAGACGAACGCGCCCGCCCACAGCTCGCGGCGGCGCAGCAGGCCCCGGTCGCGGCTGAGCATGACCCGCTGTTCGGCCGCCGAGCGGGCGGCCAGCGCCGGGTCGCCGATGTCCGTCGACTCGTACGCCGTGTCCACGCCGAGCAGGCGCAGCCGGCGGGCCAGGGTGCCCAGGTGCACGTCGAGCAGGAACCGCAGGGGGGCGCCGGGCACCCGCTGGGGGCGCGTGACGGTCCGTACGCGCACCGACTCGCCCTCCGCCGGCACGTGCGAGGCGGGCACCTCGCGGCCGTCCACGACCAGCGTGCCGACCTCCGTCAGCGGGACGCCGAGGGACTCGACGACGTGGCCGAGGCTGGAGACGCCGTCGGTGGCGGTCCGCAGGGCGCCCGAGGGGCGGGCCTGGGGGACGAACAGGTGCAGTTCGGGGGCGAACTCGATGTGGATCTCGGGACCGTTGTTCACCCGGTCAGGATGTCACGGGACAGCGGCGCGGCTTCAGGGTCCCGCGGCGGGCAGCCCGTGCTCGAAGACGTCCAGGGCGCGGTCGACCAGGTCGGCGAGGTCGTCCCGGTGGCCGTGCTCGGCCCAGTACCGCGAGACCTCCATCAGCCCGCCCACGAGGGACGTCGTGAGGACCCGCACCTCCAGGCTCTCCGGGTCGAGGCCGGTGCGCTCCCCGAGGGACCGGGCGAGCATCCGGCCGGTGCCCGACATGCTCTCCAGCATCCGTGAGCGCACCGCCGGGACCTCGGCCACCAGCCGGGTCCGCAGCCGGGTCACCTCGGCCTCCTCGGCCGTCCCGGCCGTGACGGCCCGGCGCAGCAGGTGCCGCACGGAGTCCAGCCACGGCTCGTCGGCGGGCCGGGCCCGCAGCGCCTCCGCGACGACCGGGCCGTACGCGTCCGTGAGGACGATGTCCTCCTTGGTCGGGAAGTACCGGAAGACGGTGGACGGCGAGACCTCGGCCCGGTCGGCGATCTGCTCGACCGTCGTGGCCTCGTACCCCTGCTCCTCGACCAGCGCGTAGGCGGCGGTGCGGATCGCCTGGCGGGTCTTGGTCTTCTTCCGTTCGCGCAGCCCCGGCGGGGGGGCGGTCGGCGGGGGAGGTGCGGGGGGCCGTCATGGGGGTCATTGTCGGCCATCCGCCCCGGCCGCGGCCAAGACCGGGGCGGCCCCCGCCGCCTAGTACGCCACCAGGGAGATGCCGACGTAGTGCGCGATGAACGCGGCCAGGGTCAGGGAGTGGAAGACCTCGTGGAAGCCGAACCAGCGCGGTGACGGGTTGGGGCGCTTGAGCCCGTAGATCACGCCGCCCGCGCTGTAGAGGAGGCCGCCGACGATCACCAGGACGAGGACGGCGACGCCGCCGGCGCGCATGAAGTCGGGGAGGAAGAAGACGGCCGCCCAGCCCATGGCGATGTAGCAGGGCGTGTAGAGCCAGCGCGGGGCGCCGACCCAGAAGACGCGGAAGAGGATGCCGGCCGCGGCGGCGGCCCAGATGCCCCACAGCAGCCACCGGCCCTTGGCGTCGGGCAGGAGCAGGATGGTGAGCGGCGTGTAGGTGCCCGCGATGATCAGGAAGATGTTGGAGTGGTCCAGGCGGCGCAGGATGCCGTCCATGCGCGGACTCCAGTCGCCCCGGTGGTACAGGGCGCTGACGCCGAACAGCAGGCAGGCCGTCAGGGCGTAGATCCCGCAGGCGATGCGCCCGCGGGGTGTCTCGGCGAGGGCGGTGAGGACGAGACCCGCGACGACGGCTGCCGGGAACATGCCCAGGTGCAGCCAGCCGCGGAGCTTCGGCTTGACCGGATGCGGCAGGTGGAGCTCCACCGGACCGCGGCCGTCGGCCGGCGAGTCCGTGGGCCCGTCGGGGGCGAACGCAGTCATAAGCCGATGGTAGCTACGCGACCGTAGGTCGTGGATCAGCGCACCGGGTCGGCCGCCCAGGAGTGGCGGGCGTCTCACACCGCCGGTGCCGCCCTGACGCAAAGAAACGGTCAGATGAACCCAACGTGCACGTAAAGCCGCAGGGAAACCGTGGTCATCGTCACGTCGCTCACCTGTGCGGCCCTCTGGACAGATGGGCACTCTCGTCGGATGATCAAATGAGTGCGGTCGGCACCGGATGAGCGCCGAAGATCCGTTCGGGAAGCATCCGGGTCGCAGCCCCCACGGGGCCTCCACAACAAAAATCCCCCATTTAGGAGCAATCGTGGCGCGCGACATCGCGGCTCCCACCGTCCCCACCACCCACCAGGGACTGATTTCGTGGGTCAACGAGATCGCAGAACTGACGCAGCCGGACAACGTGGTCTGGTGTGACGGATCCGAAGCCGAGTACGAGCGACTGTGTGAGGAACTGGTCCAGAAGGGCACCTTCCGGAAACTCGACCCGATCAAGCGCCCCCACTCCTACTACGCCGCCTCCGACCCCACCGACGTCGCCCGCGTCGAGGACCGGACCTTCATCTGCTCCGAGAAGGAGGAGGACGCCGGCCCGACCAACCACTGGAAGGCCCCCGCCGAGATGCGGGAGATCTTCCAGGGCTCCGGCGGCGAGGGCGGCCTGTTCCGCGGCTCGATGCGCGGCCGGACCATGTACGTCGTGCCGTTCTGCATGGGCCCGCTCGGCTCGCCGCTGTCCGCGCTCGGCGTGGAGATCACGGACTCCGCGTACGTCGCCGTCGCCATGCGCACCATGACCCGCATGGGGCAGGCGGTCCTCGACGAGCTCGGCTCCGAGGGCTTCTTCGTGAAGGCCGTCCACACCCTGGGCGCCCCGCTGGAGCCCGGCCAGGAGGACGTCCCCTGGCCCTGCAACCAGACCAAGTACATCTCCCACTTCCCCGAGGACCGCGAGATCTGGTCCTACGGCTCCGGCTACGGCGGCAACGCCCTGCTCGGCAAGAAGTGCTACGCCCTGCGCATCGCCTCCGTCATGGCCCGCGACGAGGGCTGGCTGGCCGAGCACATGCTCATCCTCAAGCTCACCCCGCCGCGCGGCGAGTCCAAGTACGTCGCCGCCGCCTTCCCGAGCGCCTGCGGCAAGACCAACCTCGCCATGCTGGAGCCGACCATCCCCGGCTGGACGGTCGAGACCATCGGCGACGACATCGCCTGGATGCGCTTCGGCGAGGACGGCCGCCTGTACGCCATCAACCCCGAGGCCGGTTTCTTCGGCGTCGCGCCCGGCACCGGCGAGCACACCAACGCCAACGCGATGAAGACGCTGTGGGGCAACTCCGTCTTCACCAACGTGGCGCTGACGGACGACGGCGACGTCTGGTGGGAGGGCATGACCGAGGAGCCCCCGGCCCACCTCACGGACTGGAAGGGCAACGACTGGACCCCGCAGTCCGGCACCCCGGCCGCCCACCCCAACGCCCGCTTCACCGTCCCGGCCTCCCAGTGCCCGATCATCGCGCCGGAGTGGGAGGACCCCAAGGGCGTGCCGATCTCGGCGATCCTCTTCGGCGGACGCCGGGCCAGCGCCGTCCCGCTGGTGACCGAGTCCTTCGACTGGAACCACGGCGTCTTCCTCGGCGCCAACGTGGCCAGCGAGAAGACCGCCGCCGCCGAGGGCAAGGTCGGCGAGCTGCGCCGCGACCCGTTCGCGATGCTGCCGTTCTGCGGCTACAACATGGGCGACTACATGGCCCACTGGATCGACGTGGCCAAGGACAAGGACCAGTCCAAGCTGCCGAAGATCTACTACGTCAACTGGTTCCGCAAGGACGACGAGGGCCGGTTCGTCTGGCCCGGCTTCGGCGAGAACTCCCGCGTCCTGAAGTGGATCGTGGAGCGCCTGGAGGGCAAGGCCGAGGGCGTCGAGACCCCCATCGGCATCCTGCCGACCAAGGAGGCCCTCGACACGAACGGCCTGGAACTGGCCGACTCCGACCTGGAGCTCCTGCTCACGGTCGACAAGGAGGTCTGGCGCGAGGAGGCCGCCCTGGTCCCCGACCACCTGAACACCTTCGGCGACCACACGCCGAAGGAGCTGTGGGACGAGTACCGCGCCCTGGTGGAGCGCCTGGGCTGAGCCCCACCCCCTGAACTCCGCGGCCGGCTGGAACCGACAGTGCCCTGACCAGCAACATCGTCACGGCCGGCCGCGGAACCGACTGGCGGGGCCCGCACAACGGCGTGCGGGGTTTCCGGGCCCGTCGCCGCCCTCCGTTCGCCTCGACGGAACCCGGCGGCGACAGGCCCACTCCCGCCCGCTTCGGCGCGGCCCGCTCCGCGGGCTCACGAACGTGCCGACGAAGAACCGAGCGCTCCGGCCGACGCCCTGTGTCGACCGGGGCGCTCGGGCGTTTCCGGAACGCTGACGAGCACCTCGCACCACACCGTCTTGCGGCCGGCCTCCTGCTCCACGCCCCACCGCACGGCCAGCGCGTCGAGCAGCGCCGGTCCGCGGCCCGACTCGTCCTCGGCGCCGACTGCTCCGACCAGGACGGGCAGGGCCCGCGGGTCGGGATCGGTGACCCCGAGCCGGACGCGTCCGCCCTCCTCCCGCCAGACCCGTACCGTCACGGGGACGCCCTCCCCGACGTGCCGGATGACGTTCGTGACGAGCTCGCTCGCGCAGAGCTGCACGTCGATCCCGTACGAGCGCAGGGCCCGCCGCACGCCGGACACCTCGACGGGGGTCGCGAGCAGTTCGAGCGTCACCACCGGCCGCATCACGCCGCACCCTTGCGCAGGGCGGCGGCCAGGGCCTTGGCGGTGAGGAGATTGCAGTTGCCGAGCGCGATCAGCGGCCGGGTGGGGCAGCGGGCGGCGAAGGCCGGGAGATCGAGGCCGAGGGACGGCAGGGTGATGCCGTGTGCGGCGAGTGCGGCTCGCAACTCCTCGACGCAGGCGTCGGCTTCGGCGGGGCTGTGCATGGGGGTTCACACCTTCCAGTGCGCTGAGTGACGGACTCCTCACACTGTGGCGCCGGCCGCCGTACCGTGACAGCCCTTCGGCATCCCGCGCCTGATCCGCGCGGACACGGTGCCGGGTGAGGCAGCGCGCGGTAACGGCACAGCAAGGACGGTGAACGATGGGTCAGCGCAAGGACATCGACGGTTCGACGGGCGTCCCGACCTTCTACGGCAGTGAGTTGCGCTGGAAGCGGGAGGAGGCGGGCCTGACCCTCCAGCAACTCGTCGAGGGCAGCTTCTACGGCCCGAGCCACCTCAGCGAGATCGAGCGGGGCACGCGCCGGATGCCGGCGGAACTCGCCGAGCACGTGGACAGGGTGCTGGGCACGGACGGCTTCTTCAGGCGGCGGTGTGAGGACGTGCGGCGGGCGAAGCGGCGGGGGCACGCGAGCTACTTCGAGCGGGTGCTGGAGGCGGAGCAGCACGCGGAGACCATCGAGGAGTGGTGCCCGACGCTGGTGCCGGGGTTGTTGCAGACGGAGGCGTATGCGCGGGCGGTCACTCGCTCTGCCCACCCTCTGGCTCCGGACGAGGAGGTGGAGGAGAAGGTGACTGCCAGGCTGGCGCGGTCCCGGCTGTTCGAGGACGACCACAAGACCCCCGAGTACTGGGTGATCCTGCCCGAGTCGTTGCTGCGTCAGCCGATCCTGCCGCCGGAGCGGAGCGCCGAACAGTGGGAGCGCATCGCGGAACTCGCGCGATGCCGCCGGATCGTTCCCCAGATCCTTCCGTGGAACTGCGGCGCGCATCCACTGATGCTGGGCTCGGCCATGGTCATGACCTTCCCGGACGCCCCGCCCCTGGTTTACACGGAGGCGCAGTACAGCGGGGACACCATCGACGATCCGGCCCTCGTGAAGCAGTACCGCAAGGCATACGATCGGCTCAGGGCCGCCGCACTGCCCCCAGAGGCGTCCCTCGCCCTGATCGAGCAAGCGGCTGAGGATGACGGAAATGGCAAGCAACGGGATTGACTTGAGCACAGCCGTCTGGCGCAAGAGCACGTACAGCAACGGAAGTGGCGGCGACTGCGTAGAGGTAGCCGAAGCGTTCCCCGGCGCGGCACGCTGGCGCAAGAGCACCTACAGCAACGGCGACGGCGGCAACTGCGTCGAGGTCTGCGACGCCCACACCGCCGTCGTCCCCGTCCGGGACTCCAAGGTCCCTCACGGCCCGGTCCTCACCATCACGGCCCCGGCCTGGACGTCCTTCGTCACGTCCCTCAAGTCGGCACCCTCGGCCTGAGCTGCCACCTTCCCAGGGGCGGCGCGCATCACCGCGTCTCTCCACCTGGTCCGGAGCCGGCTCTCCAGCGCCAGATGTTCGAAGGCACCCTGCTATCGCCCACCATGTAACGCGAGACGAGCAGCACGCACGCGCTGAGACAGGCGATTGCGAGTGAAGAGCGCAGGCCGGGAGTACCCCGGCCTGCGCTTGTGGTGACGGTCCCTGCGAACCCGCCTGATGGCGGGAACACGGGCGTGCGGCGGCTACGGTTTCACCGGGTCGCCGTTCCCGATGGCCAGCCACCACACTCCGTCGTCGCGGGTGAGGTCGAGGGTCTGGCGGCTTTCGCTTCCGTAGCGGAGTTCGACACTGGCTAGACCCGGTGTGACGGGGTCCGCGACCACGGCCTGAACCGGATGACCGGCCTGGGCGCCGAACTTGGAGATCAGGTCCCGCGCGGCCGCCTCCCTGCCCGTGTACCACGGAGCACCGATGTCGGCCAGGTCCTCGGCGTCACCGTCCCGAAGGCGCTGGACGTAGACCTCGAGAAGCAGTTCGGCCTCGCGTGCGACCTCCTCGGCCTCGGGATAGGTCGACGTGGCGGCTCGGACCGTCACGTGCACCTCAGGGGTGTCCCGCAAGGCGTACGGTGCCGCATCGCGCTTCGACCACCAGACCAGGGCGCCCACGGCCACGCAGAGGGCGACGACCACGGCGATGAGCCATCGCGCTTTCGCGGTCCGGGGCATCAGTACCACTCCGGAATGACTCGGTGGATGTTCGCCCACGTTCCCCTCTGGCTGTTGATGTAGGTGTCGAGACGCTGGTTCAGACGGTTGTTGTTGTGGGCGCTCACGTAGGCCTTGCCGTTCTTCATCTTGGTGATGACGCCCGCGTGGTCCCAGCCGCCCTTGCCGCCCCAGTTGAAGAAGACCACGTCACCGACCTTGGCCTCTTTCTGCTTCGACTCGGTGTTCACGATGCCGGCGCTGTGCTTGGAGAGGAAGGTCTCCATCTTGTCGGCGACGGTCCACGTGTGGGACCACAGATAGTAGAACCCCCCGCCGGAGTGCGGTGGCGACGAGTGCTTGGTACGCCACCAGTAGTTGGTGCTCTTCTTGTCCTTGCCCACGCCCTTCATGCGCATGCCGCCGCCGTGGTACAGCGCCTTGGACACGAAGTTGGTGCAGTCCTGGCTGTACTCGTGCCGGTCGTTCCAGTGCTTCTTCGCCCACTTGGACGTGCCGCTGCGGCTGATGCTGCCGAAGGCTTCGTACTGCGCCGTTCCCAGGCCGAGTGCGGCGGGGCTGTCGGGGACCTGTCGTGTGAGCGCGGTGGGCGAGATGTCGCTCTCCACGCTGCCGTACGTCACGGTTCCCAAGGCGTCGTCGCCCTTGGACAGACGCTGTTCTTACTGCTGCGCGCTGAGCTTGCTGCGCAGTACGGGCGTGTCCTGTCCGGAGAAGGTATAGAGGAGCGTCGTTTCGTTGGTCTCCGGTTCCTCGGGGCTGTCGGCGAGCGTCCGCTGCTCATTCACGGTGGCCCGGACGGCCACCGATCCGTCGGAGGAGGGCATGACCAGGACATCCGACAGGGTCGATGTCATGGCCGTGTAGTCGAGGCCGTCCGCCTTCAGGGACTTCCGATTGTCGAGCAGCCAGAACTCCTCGGCCTTCAGCAGCCAGGAGTACTTCGAGGCATGCGGCTTGCCCTGCGTCGCGGCACCGGCTGTGCTGTGCGCACCCGTGGTCAGAGCGGCGACGGCCTCGAGGTACTCGTTGAGCGCCGCGGTGTACCGGCGCGGATCGTGTCCCGTCTGGCACACGTCACGGTCGTGTCGGCGGCCTCCGTCCGGGCCGGCGTCCGTCCGCTGCGCACCTTCCCGTTCAGTGCCTGGGCTCCGGACGAGGGTCTGACGTGCGGCTTCACCGCCGATCCGGAGACGAGCGCTCCGGTGCGGGCCGAGGCGGAGGCGGAGACCGCGTGATCTTCCGGCACGTCGTCAGCGCTGTGGGCGTTCCGGCCGGTCCTGGCGGCGTGCGACCGCGGGCATGCGCGGGGCCGTCCCCGGAGGGGCGGCCGCGTGGTGGATCGTGTGGCGCCCGGTCCGCGCGTCGCTGCGGGTGCACGCGGACCGGGGCCGTCCGAGGGAGCCCGGCGAGGGCTCAGTGGGACGCGAGGGCGCGCGGCTCCAGGGCCGCCGTGTGCGCGTCCATGCGTTCGGCGGCCAGGATCGCGGCCGCCGTGTCGGCGCGGGAGGCGGCGACGACCAGTGCGCGGCCCGCCAGGGTGTGCGCCCGTCGGTGCAGCGCCGGGGCGTCCGGCTCGCGCCGGGTGTGGCCCGCCGCGCGGGCCGGCGCCCGGCCGCCCCGCAGCCGTGCCACCTGTTCGGCCAGCCGTTCGGCCGCGGCCTCCAGGTCGGCCGACGGCTGCAGCGCCCGCAGCTCGTCGGTGACCGCGAGCAGCGCGGCGAGGTGGCCCGCGAGCTGGATGTCCAGCTCTTCCTCACGCGAACGGTGAGGGAAGTCGGAGGGCTTGCCGGCCACCGTGCTGTGGACCGACTTGCTGCGGATCGGTTCGTACATGGACGGCCTCCTGAGTGCTTACAGGAAGCCATCCTACATTGGATTCCGTCTAAAGTTGAGCCGTTCACAAGATCGGACGCCTTGTGCGCGGGCGGTGGCGATCCGTGCTCAGGGCTGGCCGTAGCCGTCCAGGAAGCGGCCGATCCGGCCCACCGCGTCCCGCAGGTCGGCCACGCTCGGCAGGGTCACCACCCGGAAGTGGTCCGGCTCCGGCCAGTTGAACCCGGTGCCCTGGACGACCATGATCTTCTCGCGGCGCAGCAGGTCCAGCACCATCCGCCGGTCGTCCCTGATCTTGAAGACCTTGGGGTCCAGGCGCGGGAAGAGGTACAGCGCCCCCCTCGGCTTCACGCAGCTCACCCCGGGGATCTGGGTCAGCAGTTCGTAGGCCGTGTCCCGCTGCTCGCGCAGCCGGCCGCCCGGCAGCACCAGGTCGTTGATCGTCTGCCGGCCGCTGAGCGCCGCCACCACGCCGTGCTGGCCCGGCATGTTCGCGCACAGGCGCATGTTCGCCAGGATCGTCAGGCCCTCGATGTAGGAGTCGGCGTGGGCGCGGGGGCCGGAGATCGACATCCAGCCGACCCGGTAGCCGGCCACCCGGTAGGCCTTCGACATGCCGTTGAAGGTCAGCGTGAGCAGGTCGGGGGCGACCGCCGCGGTCGGGGTGTGCGTGGCGCCGTCGTAGAGGATCTTGTCGTAGATCTCGTCCGAGCAGACCAGCAGGTTGTGGCGGCGGGCGAGGTCCGTCAGGCCCTTGAGCACGGCCTTGTCGTAGACCGCGCCCGTCGGGTTGTTCGGGTTGATGATCACCAGCGCCTTGGTGCGGTCGGTGATCTTGCGTTCCACGTCGGCCAGGTCCGGCATCCAGTCCGACTGCTCGTCGCAGCGGTAGTGCACCGCCGTGCCGCCGGACAGGGAGACGGCCGCCGTCCACAGCGGGTAGTCGGGGGCCGGTACGAGGACCTCGTCGCCGTCGTCCAGCAGGCCCTGCATCGCCATCACGATCAGCTCGGAGACGCCGTTGCCGATGAAGACGTGCTCGACGTCGGTCTCGATGCCGATGGTCTGGTTGTGCATCACGACCGCCCGGCGCGCGGCCAGCAGGCCCTTGGCGTCGCCGTAGCCGTGGGCCGAGGAGACGTTGCGGAGGATGTCCTCCAGGATCTCGGGCGGACACTCGAAGCCGAACGCCGCCGGGTTGCCGGTGTTCAGCTTGAGGATGCGGTGACCGGCAGCTTCCAGCCGCATCGCCTCCTCGAGCACCGGTCCCCGGATCTCGTAACAGACGTTGGCGAGCTTGGTCGACTGGATCACCTGCATGCCTGGCAGCTTACGGCCCGGTAACGCTCCGCGGGTCGTGTTCTCCACCACGTGGGACGCGGCGGTTTGGGTGGATATCGCCGAGGGCTGTCCCATCGACCCCTCCCGTCTCTACAATGCGCCGCCATGTCCAGGCCAGCTCAGTACGACGACGGGGCGTACGGCGCGCACGCCGCGAACGGTGTGCCCGGCGCGTACGACCTCCGGGATGCGCACCCGGCGGGCGGCGTGCACGGGGTGCCGCCGAACGTGTACCACCCGCAGGCCGTCCCGCCCCCGGCGTACGAGGAGTACGCGGACCCGGCGGCCGCCCACGGCTGGCAGAACGCCTTCGACGAGACGGCCGAACTGCCCGTGGCGGCGGACGGCCCGCCCGGTGCTTACGGGCCCGGTCCCGGCGCGTCCGACGGCGACCCCGACGACGACGGCGGTCCCGGTCCGGACCACCGCCGCCGTGCCTCCGGGCGCGGCTCCCGGCGCAAGCCCGCCGCCTGGCGGTCGCGCCGGGTGGCGGTCGCCGCGGGGGCGCTGGGCGCCGTGTCGGCCGCCGCGCTGATCGCCGGGTTCGCGTTCTCGGAGTCGCCGTCCGGCGGGCAGGGCACGGGGGACCGCACGGGCCCGACGGCCGGGGACCCGGTGTCCTCCGCCGGCCCGGAGCCGGCCTCGTCCCCGGGTTCCGCGGCCGGCCGGCCGCCGGGGGGCGGCGGGGAGGCGGCCGGGACGGCGTCGCCGGGCTCGCCGGTCTCCGGGGGCGGTTCCCCCGCCGGTTCCTCCGCCGGCCCGGGGGCGACGGCGGGCTCCTCCACGGGGGCCGCCGAGGGCCCCTCCTCCGCGGCGACCCCCACCGCCGGTCCGACGGCGACCTCCGCGCCCGCTCCGGCCCCGACCTCGACCGCGTCCGCTCCGGGGAACGGCAACGGCAGGCCCGGGCACGGCCAGGGCGGCACCAAAGGGCCCCGGTAAAGGAACCAAGGGCCCCCGGTGAAGGGGGCGTAGGCGTATTGCACCGGCCACGTCGCGGCCGGTGAGGACTCCTTGTGCCCCCCTGCCCCTCCGATCACAATGCACATGACAAGTGAGCGGGCGGCCGGGAGTTCCCGGCCGCCCTCGTCCTCGGAGGGGACCCCCACATGAGAAAACCTCTCGCCGCCGCACTGCTCGCCCTGGTGGTGTCCGGGGCGGGCGCGGCCCCCGCGGCCGCGGCCGGGCCCGCCGCCGCGGACACGGGCACCGGCGTGGACCTGGACACGGTCACCTCGGTCGTCCACGACGCGGTCACCTCCGCCACGGCCGGCCTGGCCCGGGTCACCACCCCCTCGGCCCGGGCGGCGGACTTCGCCGGCACCGTCTCCCTCAGCAACTGCTCCGGCTCCGTCGTGCGCATGCCCGACGCCGAGGACGACGACCCGGCGCTCGTGCTCACCAACGGCCACTGCCTGGAGTCCGGGTTCCCCGCGCCCGGCGAGGTCCTCGTCGACCGGGCCTCCACCCGCTCCTTCGGCCTGCTCGACTCCGCCGGCACCCGGGTGGCGACCCTGCGCGCGAGCAGGCTCGCGTACGCGACGATGACCGACACGGACGCGGCCGTGTACCGGCTCACCCGCACCTACGGGCAGATCAGGAGCGCCTACGGCATCGGCGCCCTCACCCTCCAGGACACCCGCCCGGCCGCCGGCACCTCCGTCAGCGTCGTCTCCGGCTACTGGAAGCGGATCTACACCTGCTCCGTCGACGGGTTCGTGCACCGCCTGCAGGAGGGCGACTGGACCTGGAAGGACTCGGTCCGCTACACCTCCGCCTGCGACACCGTCGGCGGCACCTCCGGCTCGCCCGTCGTCGACACCGCCACCGGCCGGGTCGTCGCCGTGAACAACACCGGCAACGAGGACGGCGGGCGCTGCACGGTGAACAACCCCTGCGAGATCGACCCGAACGGCACTGTGACGGTCCGTCAGGGCATCAACTACGCCCAGCAGACCTACCCGTTGGCGGCCTGCTTCGGCGCCGACAGCAAGCTGGAGCTGAGCGCGGCCGGGTGCACCCTGCCCAAGCCGTAGGCCGGGCCGGGCCGGGCCGGGGCGGGGCGGCGGCGGACGGTCATCCGGTGCCCACGGGCGTGCGGCGCACCGACCGGCCCGCCAGGACGTCCGTCCGCCGCCCGTCCTCGATCACGAACCGCCCGTCGACCAGGACGTGGGGGATGCCCGTCGGCAGGACGCGCGGCTCGGCGAAGGTGGAGCCCGCGGCCACCGTCGCCGGGTCGAAGAGCACCAGGTCCGCCTTGTACCCCTCGCGCACCAGCCCGCGGTCCGGCAGCCGCAGCCGGGCCGCCGGGCGGGAGGTCAGGTGCGCGACGCACTCCTCCAGCGACAGCACGCCCAGCTCCCGCACGTAGTGGCCGAGGTAGTGCGGGAAGGTGCCGTAGGCGCGCGGGTGGGGCTTGGCGCCCTGGAGGATGCCGTCCGAGCCGCCGGTGTGGACCCGGTGGCGCATGATGGCGCGGACGTTCTCCTCGTGGCCGACGTGCTGGAGGATCGTCGGCGCCAGCCGGTCCGCCAGCAGCAGCCGGCGGGCGGTCGTCCAGGGACTCTCGCCGCGCAGGTCCGCCGACTCCCGGACGGTGCGGCCCACGTACGCCGCGAGCGCCGGGTCGCCGACGCCCGAGATCTCGACGGTGTCCCACTCGACGGGCACGCCGTGGCAGCCGTCCGACCCGGTGACCTCCAGGTGCCGGCGGATCCGCTCGGCGGTCCCCTCGTCGGCCAGCCGCCGCAGGATCTCCTCCGGCCCGCCCTCGCTCGCCCAGCTCGGCAGCAGCGCCACGAGCGTGGTGCAGCCGGGCGTGTAGGGGTAGGTGTCCAGGCTGATGTCGGCCCCGCTGGCCAGCGCCTCGTCCAGCAGGGCCAGCAGCTCGGGCGCCCGGCCCCTGTTCACGCCGAAGTTCATGGTCGCGTGGGCCAGGTGCAGGGCGCAGCCCGCCGCACGGGCCAGCCGGACCATCTCCTCGTACGCCCGCAGGGCCCCGGCCCCGTAGGAGCGGTGGTGGGGGCAGTAGTAGCCGCCGTACCGGGCCACCACCCGGCACAGTTCGGTGAGTTCGGCGTCCGGGGCGTACATGCCGGGCGTGTACGTCAGCCCGGACGACAGGCCGACGGCGCCCTGCTCCAGGCCCTCGGCGACCAGCCGCCGCATCCGGTCCAGTTCCGCCCCGGTCGCCTCCCGGTCCTCCCAGCCCACGGCGAGCGCGCGGACCGTGCCCTGGGGGACGAGGTAGGCCGCGTTCACGGCGACGCCCCGGTCCAGGCGGTCCAGGTACTCGCCGACCGAGCGCCAGTCGAAGTCGACGTCGTCGCCGTACCCGTTCCACCCGGCGATCGCCCGGCGCACCCCGGCCAGCGTGCGGTCGTCGACCGGGGCGTACGACAGGCCGTCCTGGCCGAGGACCTCCAGGGTGACGCCCTGCGCGGCCTTGGCGCTGTGGTCGGGGTCGCGCAGCAGCGCCAGGTCGCTGTGGGCGTGCATGTCGATGAAGCCGGGGGAGAGGACGAGGCCCTCCGCGTCCAGCTCGCGCGTGGCGCGCGGGCGCTGGCAGCCCGCCGCCGCTGCCTCCTTGACGATCGAGACGATCCGGCCGCCGTCCACGACGACGTCGGCGCGGTACGAGGGGGCGCCGGAGCCGTCCACGACGTCCGCGTCCCGGATGACGAGGTCTTCCACGGGAGAGCCTCCAGCGCTTCTAGAAGAACGTGCGGATGTAGTCGACGACCGTGCCGTCCGCCTCGGCGAGCGGGATGAGCTGCCACTTGTCGAAGGACGTGCACGGGTGGGAGAGGCCGAGGCCCACCCAGTCGCCGACCGCCAGGTCCGCCCCGGGCCCGGTGCGCAGCCAGGCGTGCTGGTCGGACAGGGCGGTCACCTCGATCCCGGCGGCCGGGCGCTCCGCGCCGTCCCGGCGGACGACCTGGGCGCAGGGCAGGTCGAGGTCGTGGGCCGCGTCCCGCTTGCCCGCGTTCAGGAAGGCCTGCTCGGCGGAGGGCCGCGACACCACCTGCGTCCACAGGCGGAACGCCGGCTCCAGGGCGCCCTCCTCCGGCACCCGGTTGAAGGGGGTCAGCCTGCGGTAGTGGCCGTCGTCGTGCGAGACGTACGCGCCGGAGCGCAGCAGCTTCAGGACGGGGCGGGAGAGGCCGGGGAGGCCGGCGAACACGTCGGCCACCGCGTCGAACCAGGCGCTGCCGCCCGCGCTGACGACGATCTCGTCCGCGGCGGACAGGTGCCCCGCCGCGTCCAGGTCCGCGGCCAGCGCGACCAGCCGGCCCAGCCACGCCCGCACCCGCTCCGGGTCGGCCCGCGGCACCTCGCCCTCGTAGCCCGCGACGCCCACCAGGCGCAGGGTGCGGGTGCCCACCACCGCCTCGGCGACGGCCGAGCACTCCGCCTCCGTCCGCACC
This sequence comes from Streptomyces sp. NPDC085946, assembly GCF_044540485.1. Classification (NCBI taxonomy): domain Bacteria; kingdom Bacillati; phylum Actinomycetota; class Actinomycetes; order Kitasatosporales; family Streptomycetaceae; genus Streptomyces; species Streptomyces sp. NPDC085946. Next base: position 52,357 of record NZ_JBITSF010000009.1, read on the forward strand.
CCGGTGCGGGCGCCCTCCCCGGCGGCGAGTTCGACCACCACGTCCAGGGGGCGGCCGGCGCCGCGCAGCGCCGCGTCCATCAGCTCCACCCCGCGCACCGAGTCGACGTAGCAGACGAACCGGAACTCCGGGTCGGCGTCGAGCTCGGCGGCGATCCAGCGCAGGGCCGCCGGGTCGACGAGCTCGTTGGCGAGGAAGACGCGCCGGACGCCGAACGCCCGCGCCACCCGCACCTGGTGCGGCACCGCCAGTGTGACGCCCCAGGCGCCGTGCTCGATCTGGCGGGCGAACAGCTGCGGGGCCATGGAGGTCTTGCCGTGCGGGGCGAAGGCGAGGCCGTGGCGTTTCGCGTACGTCTCCATGAGCGTCAGGTTGTGCGCCAGGCGCTCGGCGGACAGCGCGAGCACGGGCGTGGTGAAGCCGCCCGTGAAGAGGTTGCGGCGCTGGGCGGCCAGGTCGCCGACGGTCAGGCCGTCGGCGTCCGGCGGGAGGCCCTTGAAGCGGTGGTCGACGCGTTCCTCGGCGAGGCGGGCCAGCGCTTCGGTGCCGGGGTCGAGGGCCATGGAGCCTCCTGATCAGGTCTGTTGCACTATCTGCAACATCCGTTGCGTATATCGCTCAACGCTGTCTAACATCTCGGCCACGCGGGGTCAACGGAGCCGCATCCCGCCCGGCCGTGAAGGAGCTACGAGGATCGTGACCGCCGGCGGACCCTGCAACGCCCCCGACGTCGTGGACGTCGTCGCGCTCGGCGAGTCCATGGTCGCCTTCCTGCCCTCCCGGCCGGGCCGCCTCGCCGACGTCCCCTCCTTCGCGCGGGCCATCGGCGGCGCGGAGTCCAACGTGGTCTGCACACTGGCCGCCGCCGGGCACGCCGTGCGCTGGGTGAGCCGGGTGGGCGCCGACGGGTTCGGCGACCACCTGGTGGAGACCGTCGGGGCGTACGGCGTCGACACCGCCTCCGTGCGGCGCGACCCGGCCCGGCCGACCGGCGTCTACTTCCGCACCGCCGGGGACCGGGGGACGGACGCGCACGAGGTCGCGTACTACCGGGCCGGGTCGGCGGCGTCCGCGATGAGCACCGGCACGGTCGACCTGGACGCGGTGCGCGCGGGCCGGATCCTGCACCTGTCGGGCATCACCGCGGCCCTGTCCGAGGACTGCCTCGGCCTGCTGCGGGACCTGACGGCACCCCGCCCCGGCCGCCCGCCGGTCTCCTTCGACGTCAACCACCGCGCCGGCCTCTGGCCCGACCCGGCCCGGGCCGGCCGCGTCCTGCTCGACCTGGCCCGCGCCTGCGACCTGGTCTTCGTCGGCACCGACGAGGCCGAGGCGGCCTGGGGCGTCACCGGCGGCCCGCGGGCCGTCCGCGCGGCCCTGCCGGAACCGTCCGTCCTGGTGGTGAAGGAGGGCGCGCGGGGCGCGACGGCGTTCGTCCGCACCCCCGGCGAGCCGCTCCGCCCGCCCGCGCCGGCGCGGGGCGCCGCGCCCGGCGACGCGGCACCCCCGGACGGCACCCACCGCCCCACGCCCCCCGATTCCGTCACCTTCGTCCCCGCCCTCGACGTCGACGTCGTCGCCCCGGTCGGGGCCGGGGACGCCTTCGCCGCCGGGTTCCTCTCCGGCACCCTGCGCGGGCTGCCCGTGCGCGAGCGGCTGCGGCACGGGCATCTCATGGCCGCCGCCGCGCTCACCGCCCCGGGCGACCTCGCCGCGCCCCCCGCCCGCGCCCACGCCGACCGGCTCGCCGCCCTCGACGACGCCGCGTGGGGGAGACTTCGACTCGGCCCCGGGTGGACCGACGCCGTGGAGGGGGCCGAGGAGGAGGTACGTACGCCATGAGCCAGACCGTCGACCGCGCGCTGAGCATCCTGCCGCTGCTCGCCGAGGGCCCCGCCGACCTCGGGCGGGTCGCCGACCGCCTCGGCGTGCACAAGTCCACCGCGCTGCGGCTGCTGCGCACCCTGCACGAGCACGGGCTGGTCTACCGCCAGTCCGACCAGCGCTACCGGCTCGGCGCCCGCCTCTTCGCCCTCGCCCAGGAGGCGATGGAGAACCTCGACGTCCGCGAGATCGCCCACCCCCACCTCGCCCGCCTCAACGAGCGCTGCGGCCACACCGTGCACCTCGCCGTGCACGAGGAGAACGAGGTGCTCTACATCGACAAGGTGGAGAGCCGCTACCCGGTGCGGATGTACTCGCGGATCGGCAAGCCCGTCGCCCTCACGGTGGCCGCCGTCGCCAAGCTGCTCCTGGCCGACCTGCCCGAGCCCGAGCGCCGCGCCCTCGCGGAGAAGCTCGACTACCCCATGTACACGCCCCGTTCGACACCGAACGCCGAGGCGTTCCTCAAGGAACTGGCCAAGGTGCGCGAACAGGGCTGGGCCACCGACCTCGGCGGCCACGAGGAGTCCATCAACTGCGTCGCCGCCCCCATCCGCGGCGCCGACGGCCGGGTGGTCGCCGCGATGTCGGTCTCCGCGCCGAACGTCGTCGTCACCGCCGACGAACTCCTCACCCTCCTGCCGCTGGTGCGCCGCACCGCGGACGCCATCAGCGGCGAGTACTCCGGCAGGACCCCCGTGCCCCACCCCGACAAGGACACCGCATGACCGAGAAGACCGCGCTCACCCCCACGACCCACACCACCCCGCCGGCCACGTTCTCCCACGGCGTGCGGAAGGGCAACATCCTCCAGGTCGCCGGTCAGGTCGGGTTCCTGCCCGCCGAGGAGGGCAAGCCGCCCACGCCCGCCGGCCCCACCCTGCGCGAGCAGACCCTCCAGACCCTCGCCAACGTCAAGGCGATCCTCGAAGAGGGCGGCGCCGGCTGGGACGACGTGATGATGATCCGCGTCTACCTCACCGACGTGGACCACTTCGCCGAGATGAACGAGATCTACGACGCGTACTTCGAGGAGCAGGGCCTCACCGGGCCGCCCGCCGCGCGCACGACGGTCTACGTCGGCCTCCCCGCCGGGCTCCTCGTCGAGATCGACGCGCTCGCCGTGCTCGGCTGACCGCCGGCCGGCACCCCCTCACCTCCCGCACGCCGTAGGGCGCGGCGCCGCTCGTGCGCCGCGCCGCGCTCCCCCCTGCCCGAAAGCCGTATGCACTTACGTAAGAGGCCCCCTCATGCCCCTTCCGCTCGCCGCCTCCGCCCCCGAGGCCCCACCGCACACCGGCGGCCTGCTCCTGCTGATCGACGGCACGGCCGGCCTGCTGACCGTCGCCGCCCTCGGCATCGCGCTCCTCCTCCTGCTGATCATCAAGGTGCGGCTCCAGCCGTTCGTCGCGCTGCTCGCGGTCTCCATAGCCGTCGGCCTCGCCGCCGGCCTGTCGGTCACCGAGCTCTTCGGCACGGTCCAGCGCTCGGACGCCGTGTCGACCATCGAGTCCGGCATGGGCGGCATCCTCGGCCACGTCGCGATCATCATCGGCCTGGGCACCATGCTCGGCGCGATCCTCGAGGTCAGCGGCGGCGCCCAGGTGCTGGCGACCCGGCTGCTGGGCCTGTTCGGCGAGCGGCGCGCCCCGCTCGCCATGGGCCTGACCGGCCTGATCTTCGGCGTCCCGGTCTTCTTCGACGTCGGCATCTTCGTCCTCGCGCCGATCGTGTACGCCGCCGCCAAGCGCTCCGGCAAGTCGATCCTGCTGTACTGCCTGCCGCTGCTCGCGGGCCTGTCGGTCACCCACGCCTTCCTGCCCCCGCACCCCGGCCCGGTCGCCGCCGCCGGCCTGCTCGGGGTCGACCTCGGCTGGGTCATCCTCATGGGCGTCGTCTGCGGCCTGCCCGCCGTGGCGGCGGCCTGGGCGTACGCGGCCTGGATCGGCCGGCGCATCTTCGTCGCCGTGCCGCAGGACATGGTGGAGGCGGCCGAGGAGGCGCGGCAGGCGGTCGCCGAGGAACAGCGCGGTGGGGGCGCCCCCCGCCCGGGCGGGGGCGGGGGCCCGGGGGACGGGGCGGAGCCGCGCGAGGAGCCGGTGGGCCTCGGCACGGTCCTCGGCATCATCGGCACCCCGCTGGTCCTCATCCTCGCCGCCACCTTCTCCTCCGTCGCCCTGGACCCGTCCACCCTCCGCTCGGTCGTCGAGTTCTTCGGCCACCCCTTCGTGGCCCTGACGATCGCCCTGTTCCTCGCCTACTACCTGCTCGGCATCCGGCGCGGCTGGTCCCGCAGGTCCCTGGAGACGGTCTCCACCTCCTCGCTCAAGCCGGTCGGCAACATCCTGCTCGTCGTCGGCGCGGGCGGCGTCTTCGGCGCGGTCCTCAAGGCGAGCGGTGTCGCCCAGGCCCTGTCGGACACCTTCGACGGCGTCGGCCTGCCGGTGATCGCCCTCTCCTACCTGATCTCCCTGGTGCTGCGGGTCGCCCAGGGCTCGGCGACCGTCGCCATCGTCACGACGGCGGGCATCGTCGCCCCGCTGCTCGCCGGGGGTGGCCACTCCCAGGCGTTCACCGCCCTGGTCATCATGGCCATCTCGGCGGGCTCCATCTTCGCCTCGCACGTCAACGACGGCGGCTTCTGGATGGTCGCCAAGTACTTCGGCATCAGCGAGCGGGACACGCTCAGGACCTGGACCGTGCTGGAGTCGGTGCTGTCGGTGGCGGGCTTCGCGGTGGCCGCCGCGTTGAGCATCTTCGTGTAACGATGCGGGGGCTGGCTGTGTCCGGCACAGCTTCGTGGACCATACTGCTCCGCTGTGGAGCAGCGCATAGGTTCGAGCAGCCAGCCCCTTCCGGGCGAGCCCCTGAAGCCCCTCGTCGAGGGCGCCGGATTCGACCCGGCCTTCGTCCCCGGGCTCACCTCCCCCGTGTCCGCGAAGGCCGGTGCCGAGGACGCCCGGCCGGGTGCCGAGCGGCCCGCGGACGCCGTGGCGGACGACGCCGGGGACGACGCCGGGGCCGAGGAGGCACCGGCACCCGCCTCCGGAACGGCCGAAGCGGCCCCCTCCGAGGAGGAGACCGCCCCCGACGGCCCCGTCTTCGAGGCGTCCGACCGCCGCGCGCGGATCGTCGCCGACCACCGCGGCGTACGGCTCGCCCTGGACGACCAGGAGTGCGAGTTCCGCTGGGACGAGATCGGCGCCGTGGAGACGGAGACCGCCCGCTTCGGCAAGCGGTACACGGTCACCGTCCACACGCCCGACCGGCGCTGGTACCCGATCGAGATCGAGGCGCCGTCCAGGAGCCGCTTCGCGGAGTGGGACGCCCGGCTCGACGCCGTCCTGGACGCCTACTTCGAGGACGGCGAGCAGTCCGGCGGCGAGCGGTCCGGCGAGGAACGGTCGGACGAGGAGCGGTCCGACGACGAGTGACTAGCGGCAGTACTGGGCCTCCTTGCCGATGGACCGGTACATGCAGTCGGCGTTCTCCAGGAGTTGCAGCACCGCGTCCCGGTTGCGCGACGTCTCCCGCTCGATGACCTCGTCGGGCGGGTAGAAGCCGCCGCCGGCGCTGGAGGCCGGGTACATCTCGAAGGTGTACCCGAAGATCCGGTGCGTGCCCCACAGGTAGTCGTCGATCGACCCGTCCGTGATGTACAGGTCGCTGGACTGCTCGGGCGTGTAGCCGTTGCTCGCGGCCATCTTCTGCCCGACCGCCTTGAACGCGGCGTTGTCGTCCGCGGTCATCCCGGTCGTCGTGTCCGCGGAGGTGTACCCGAACGGCCACAGCACCAGCTCGCTGTAGGTGTGGAAGTCGATGCCGGCCTTGATCTGCTGCACCCCGCCGACGACCCGGCTGCGCACGAAGTCGGCGACCACCTTGACCTCGGGCGCGGACTCGGGGGCGGAGCCCCGGTAGGTCTCCGACGACGTCGAGCCCGAGGAGCCGCCGCAGCAGCCCCACCGGTAGTTCCAGTTCCGGTTCAGGTCCGTACCGACGTACGAGGAGCCGGAGTTGGGCTGGCGGTTCTTGCGCCACGAGCGGTACGAACCGGAGGCGATGTCGTACTCGCCGCCGTCCGGGTTGATGTCCGGGACGATCCAGATCTCGCGGTTGTTCACCAGGTTCGTGATCCGGGAGTCGCTGCCGTACCCGGCGCCGAGCTCGCGGATCAGGTACAGCGCCATCTCCACCGTCAGGTGCTCGCGGGCGTGCTGGTGGTGGGTGAACAGCACCTCGGGCTCGTTCTCGTCGGCCGCCACGTTGTCGCTGATCTTGACGGCGATGATGTCCCGGCCCTGGTAGGACTTGCCGATCACGCGCTTGCTCATGAGGGACGGGTACGCCTGGAGACGCTGATTGATCTCCGTGTTCATCTCGGCGTAGTTGTGGTAGCGGGAGTCGGCCGACGGGAAGTCGTAGAGCCGTACGTCGTCCGCCGGGCCCGACCGGTCGGGCACCGCGCCCAACGGCGTGACGTCGTAGCCGAGTCGGCGCAGCGTCCTGGCCTGGTCGGCGCGGCCGGAGACGACGACGCCGTGACCGTGCACCTCGTCCACGGTCACGCCGGCCCGCTGCAGTGCCGTGCGGTCCTCGGCGGTCGAGTGCAGGTGGATCTCGTACTGGCGGACGTCGTCGGCCGACGGGGCGGCCTCGCGGGCGCTGTCGGCGGTGGCGTCGGCCGCCGTCCCGGAGAGGGGGGCGGCGAGGGCGAGGGCGAGCAGGGCTGCCAGGGCGGCGGTGCGTCTGCCGCCGCGGGCGCCCGTGCCCCGGATGCGAAGTCGCATGAAAGCTCCTTGTGGGAGGTGGGGTTGTTCCGTGCGACGTGCTGGTGCGGGTGTGGCGCTCATCGTTCTGCCATGGCATGAGCAGGTCAATAGCGCGGGGCGAAACGGGAGTCCCCGACCGTCGCAAAACGGCCGCGCAGTGTACGCGGGGACGGGACCGGCGGTGCGGACCCGGAGGAAGTCCACCCGTGGGTGTGACTCCCGCGTGCGCATATGCACAACCCGGGGAAGAGTAAGGGTCCGCGCAAGGGGAGCCGGGTTTTCCGGGTCCACACACCCCCAGAGGACTGGCTGATCATGGGCGGATCAGCGCCACGACGGGACCATCACCTGCCGGTCGAGACGACCAGCTTCGTCGACCGGCGTGGCGAACTGACCGAGGCACGCGAACTGCTGGCCCGCGCCCGCCTGGTGACGCTCACCGGTCCGGGCGGTGTCGGCAAGACCCGGCTCGCCGCGCACATCGCGGCCCGGGTGGCGCGCGCCTTCCCGGACGGGGTGCGCTTCGTGCACCTCTCCGGCCTGCGCGACCCGGCCCTCGTCCCGCTCGCCGCCGCCGACGCGCTCGGCCTGCACGACCACTCGACCCAGCCGCCGCTGGACGTGCTGGTGGAGCACGTACGCGACCGCAGGCTGCTGCTCGTCGTCGACAACTGCGAACACCTGCTGGACGCCTGCGCGCGGCTGGCGGCGGCCCTGCTGCACGGCACGACCGGCGTGCGCGTCCTCGCCACCAGCCGGCACCGCCTCGGCCTCACCGAGGAACACCTCATGGAGGTACGGCCGTTGCCGGTGCCCGACCCGGACGGCGACCTCTCCGCCGCCGAGGGGTACCCCGCGCTCACCCTGTTCGCCGACCGCGCCGCCGCCGTCGTCCCCGGCTTCCGGCTCACCCCCGCCAACCGGGCCGCCGTCGCCCGCCTGTGCCGGCGCCTCGACGGCCTGCCGCTCGCCATCGAACTCGCCGCCGTCCGCATGCGCGTCCTCGGCGTCGAGCAGCTCCTGGACCGCCTCGACGACCGCTACCGCCTGCTGACCTCCGGCAGCCCCGCGGTCCTGCCCCGCCACCAGACCCTGCGCGCCGCCGTCGACTGGAGCCACGACCTGTGCACACCGCAGGAACGGCTGGTATGGGCACGGCTGTCCGTGCTGGCCGGCGGCTTCGACCTGGAGGCGGCGGAGGCGGTGTGCGTCGCGGGCGACGACGGGCCGGCCGGGGCCGGCCCCGGCGGCACACCCCCGGACGGCACGGACCACGGCACCGCGGCCCGCACCCACGACGGCACCGCGGACGGCACGCGCGGCGCCCCGGACACGGCCGGTGCCCCGGACCGCCCCGCCGGCCCGGACGCCCCCGCCCCCCTGGGCGGCGCCCCCCGCATCCACCCGCACGACGTCCTCGAAGCCGTCGCCGGTCTCGTCGACAAGTCCGTGCTGTCCCGGGAGGCGGGCCCCGACGGGGTGCGCTTCCGGCTGCTCGACACGCTGCGGCACTACGGACTCGACCGGCTGCGCCGCCTCCCCGGGGAGGAGGCCGCCGCCCGGCGGCGCCAGCGCGACTGGATGCTGCGCCGGGCCACGGCCTGCGAACGCGCCTGGTTCGGGCCCGGCCAGCCCGAGACCGTCGCCCGGCTGCGGGCCGACCAGGACAACCTGCGGGCCGCCCTGGACCACAGCCTCACCACCCCCGGCGAGGCGCTCACCGGGCTGCGGCTCGCGGGCACCCTGTGGTTCTACTGGCACGCCTGCGGAGCACCCCGCGAGGGCCTGTACTGGCTGGACCGGGCCCTGGACGCCAATCCCGCGCCGACCCCCGAGCGGGCCCGCGGCCTGTGGGTCTCCGGGCTGCTCAAGGCCGTCACGCAGGACCTCGCCCGGGGCCGCCGCCGCGCCGAGGAGGCCCGCGCCCTGGCCCGCCGCCTCGGGGACGCGGCCGAGAGCGCCCACGCCGCGTACGCCGTCGGGGTCATCCGGCTGTTCGGCGACGACCTGCCCGGCGCGCTGGAGCACTTCGAGGCGAGCGTGGCCCGCGGCCGCCTGCCCGGCCAGCACCTGAGCATCGTCGGCCTCGACCGGGTCGAACTCGCCTGCGCGCTGAGCTTCCTGGGGCAGACGGAGCGGGCCGTCGCGGTGTGCGAGGAGGCGCTGCGGCTGTGCGAGGAGCACGACGAGCAGTGGGTGCGCTCGTACGTCCTGCGGATGCTGGCGCTCGCCCACAGCGTGCGCGCGGACTGGCCGCGCGCCGAGCGGTACGCCCGCGAGGCGCTGCGCGTGAAGGCCGCGCTGCACGACGTCACCGGCATCGCCCTCACCCTGGACCTGCTGGCGGCGGTCGCCGCGCAGCGCGGCGGCCACGAGCGCGCGGCCGTGCTGCTGGGCGGCGCCGACCGCGTCTGGGCCGACATCGACGCCGGCCGCTGGGGCGCGCACACCCTGAACTCGGCCCGCCGGGACAGCGAGGAGCGGGTGCGCGGGGCCCTCGGGCACGACGGCTTCGAGCGGGCGTACCGGCAGGGCGACGCCCTCGACCTCGCCCGGACGGTCGGCTACGCGCTGGAGGAGCCCGGCCGCGCGCGCCCCGAGCCGCCCCCCGCCGCGAGCGGCCCCGGCACCGCCGGGAGCGGGGTCCGCCTCACCCGGCGCGAGACCGAGGTCGCCCGGCTCGTCGCCGAGGGGCTGGCCAACCAGCAGATCGCCGACCGCCTCGTGATCGCCCGCCGCACCGCCGAAGGCCATGTGGAACGCATCCTCAGCAAGCTCGGCTTCAGCAACCGCAGCCAGATCGCCGCCTGGATGTCGGCACAGCGCTGACCCACCCGCCCCGCGCCCACCACGTCGACCGAGGGGAACCCCCGTGACCACCCGATCCAGCTCCGTCCGCAGTCCGTTCGACCACCGCATGGCCGTCTTCGGCAGCGACGACGAGTTCCTGGCCGCCGCCCTGCCGTTCCTCGCCGAAGGACGCGCGGCCGAGGGCGCGCCCCCGCCCGTGGCCATCGCCGCCCCCGCCCGCCTGGACCTGCTGCGCGACGCGCTCGGCGACGACGCCGAGGACGTCACCTGCATCCCGCACACCGACTGGTACACCGGCTCCGCCGCCAACGCCGTCGCGCAGGCCGCCGGCTACCTCGCCGGGCACGCCGGCCCCGGCGGCCGCATGCACCTGCTGATGGAACCCGTCTGGAACGGCCGCGCCGGCCGCTCGGTGCGCGAGACCGCCGAATGGATCCGCTACGAGGCCCTGGCCAACCTGCTGTTCGCGCCGATGGCGACGACGGCCCTGTGCGCCTACGACACCCGCACCGCCGGGGACGCCGTCGTCGCCGCGGCCCGCCGCGCCCACCCGGACACCGACGTCTACACCGACCCGGCGCGCCTCGCGGCCGAACTCGACGCCGTGCCGCTCGCGCCGCCCCCGCCCGGCGCGCGGCCGCTCGCCGCGCCGCACGCGGACGCCGTGCACGCCTGGGCCGTCGCCCGGGGGCTGCCGGAGGCGGAGGCGGAGCTGTTCGCGACGGCCGTCGCCGAGACCGCCGCGGCGCTCGGCCCGCTCACCGGCACCGCCCTGCTGTGGGGCGAACCGCCCGCCTGCGTCTGCGAACTGCGCTCGGCCCGCCGCGTCGGCGACCCCCTCGCCGGTTTCGTCCCCCCGCCCGGCACCCGGCCGGCACCCGGCCAGGGACTGTGGTACGCCCGGCAGGTCTGCGCGTACGTCGACCTCCGCGAGGACGGCGAGGGCACCACGGTCCGCCTCCAGTACGCCTAGCCGCGCCCATCCCCGTCCGTACGCGGAGACAGGTACGGATACGGGTAGTCCTCCCCCTGCCGCGCCCGTCCCCGCGGGCCACCCTGGGGGCATGCTGCAACTCTCCGGGGGACATTTCCCGGACCCCGAGGCCCGGTACGGTCCGTTCCCCCAGCCGCCGCTGGGCGCGGGCCACCTGAGCGTCGTGTACGACCCCCGCCCCTGCGCGGTCCGCGAGGCCCGCGCGGAGGTCCGCCGGCAGTTGGAGGGGTGGGGGCTGGCGGAGCGCGGCGAGGTGGCCGACGTCGCCGAACTCCTCGTCGGCGAACTGGTCACCAACGCCGTGCTGCACGCCGCGAGCCGCTTCCGGCTCACCCTGTTCGCCGCGCACGGCGTGCTGCGCTGCGAGGTCGCCGACGCGGACCGCCGCGTCCCTAGGGTGTGCGAGGCCGGCACCGGGGAGAACGGCCGCGGGATGTTCCTGGTGCACTCGCTCGCCGAGCGCTGGGGCTGCCACCGGGACGGGCCGGGCAAGACCGTCTGGTTCGAGCTCGGCACGTGCGGGTCGGACGGCTGCGGCCGGCGGCGGCCGTGACGCTCCGCCGGACCGGGTCCCGGGGCGGCCGGCCGACGGGGTCCGTTCCCGGACGGCCCACGCCCTCTTGTCGGCCCGGCCCCTTTCGGGTTTCTTGACCTGCATGGCGGACACCACGGGAAACACCAAGGGCACCGAGACACCGCACGACCACCGGCCCCGCAAGGCCGGTTGGCGCCACATCGGGCCGGGCATCGTCGTCGCCGCGACCGGCGTGGGCGCCGGCGACCTGGTCGCCACGCTCATCGCGGGCAGCAACTTCGGCTACACCCTCCTGTGGGCGGCGGTCGTCGGCTGCCTGATCAAGATCTCCCTCGCCGAGGCGGCGGGCCGCTGGCACCTGTCCACCGGCCGTACCCTGTTCGACGGCTGGGCCAGCATGGGCCGCTGGACCACGTACTTCTTCGCCGTCTACGCCGTGGTCTGGGGCTTCGTCTACGGCGCCGCGGCGATGTCGTCGAGCGCGCTGCCGCTCCAGGCGCTGTTCCCGCAGGTGATGGACCTCAAGTGGTGGGGCATCGCCTGCGGCCTGGTCGGCCTGGTCTTCGTGTGGTTCAACAAGTACGCGGTCTTCGAGAAGGTCATGACCGCCTTGGTGGGCGTCATGTTCGTGGTGACGGTCTACCTCGCGGTCCGCGTCACCCCGAACCTCCCGGACGCCCTCGCGGGCCTGCTGCCCGTCCTGCCCGACGAGGAGGACTCGGTCCTCAACACCCTCGGCCTGATCGGCGGCGTCGGCGGCACCATCACGCTCGCCGCGTACGGCTACTGGGTCAACGCCAAGGGCTGGACGGACACGGGCTGGATGAAGGTCATGCGCCTGGACAACCGCGTCGCCTACGCCACCACGGGCGTCTTCGTCGTGGCGATGCTCTTCGTCGGCGCGGAACTGCTCCACTCGGCGAACGTCGCCCTCGCGAGCGGCGACAAGGGCCTGGTCCAGCTGAGCGACATCCTGGAGCGCGAGTACGGCACGGCCACGGCGAAGTTCTTCCTGATCGGCTTCTTCGCCACGTCCTTCACCTCGCTCATCGGCGTCTGGCACGGGGTGAGCCTGATGTTCGCCGACTTCGTGGCCCGGCAGTGGGGCCGGGGGGAGGCCAGGGCCGAGGAGGTCGCCTCGGGCGAGCGCGAGCGCTCCCGGCCGTTCCGCGCCTACCTGCTCTGGCTGACCTTCCCCCCGATGATCCTGCTCTTCGAGGGCCAGCCCTTCCGCCTGATCATCCTCTACGGCGTGCTGGGCGCGGCCTTCCTGCCCTTCCTCGCCGGCACCCTGCTGTGGCTCCTGAACTCCTCGCGCACGCCCCGCGAGTGGCGCAACGGCCCGGTGAGCAACACCATGCTCGCCCTCGCGGGACTGCTCTTCCTGGTGCTGTGCGTCAAGCAGATCCTGGACCAGCCGTGGGGGGAGTTCTTCTGACGGTCACGCCGGGGCGAGCCACTTCGGGCTGAGGGCGATCTCCCGGAGCTGCTCCAGGGTGAGGGCGGGCGCGGCGCGGGTCGCGTCCTCGTGCTGCGCGCCCGTGTTGAACGCGCTGACCACGACCCGTCTCCCGTCGGTCCGCATGGTGTCGACGGTCCACATCACCACGTTCTCGCCGCCCTTCTCGCCGGGGCCCTGCCGGACGGTGACCAGCGTGCCGTCGGGCAGGGTCTCGGCGTCGCCGTACAGCTGGCCGGCGACGTCCCGCATGTCGGGCTGCACGTTGATCTGGACGAGGCTCGCGCCCTCGCCGTCGTCGACGACGACCCAGGCGTACTCGGTGTCCTGGCCGCCCCGCGAGACGACGTCGAGCCCGTCGGGGAGCAGCGCGGCGAGGGTGTCGCCGACCGCCCGGCCGTCGGCCGCCGGGGGCGCGCTCGGCGACGTGCCCGAGGACGCCGGCCGCCGGGGCTGCCGGAGGTCCGCGGGCAGGGCGTCGACGGCGGCCCGCCACTGGGGTGCCGTCGCGATCTCCCGGAGCCGGTCCGCCGGCAGCGGCGGCTCGGGACGGCTGACGGGCGCGTCCTTCTCCGCCGGGGCGTTCCACTCGCTCACCCCGACCTGGTGCCCCTCGGGGGTGACCAGTGCGGCGTGCCACCACTTGGTGTCCGCCCGGCGGTCCGGGTACTCGTACCCCTTGAGCAGCATCAGCGAGGACCCGTCGGGCAGGGTCCTCGTGGTGCAGCTGTCGTGCGAGGCGACGGCCCGGTCCGGGCATTCGGTGGCCACCCGGGCCTGCATGCCGCCCGGCTCGACCCGGTCGAGGCTGACGGAGATCAGGGCGGGGCCCTTCCCGTCGTCGTACACGAGACGGGCGTACGGCGGGGGCCCGTCGTCGGTGCCGCCGGCCCGCTCCTGGCTGAACTCGCCGTCCGGCAGCAGCTTCTTGAGCGTGGCGAGGAGCGCGTCGCCCGGGACGGCCCCGGGCGAGCGGGACACGGCCGGCGCGGCCCCGGACCCCGCGGCCACCGACCTCCGGTCGTCCGCCGGGGAGCGGTCGCCGCCGCCCGGCGTGAGCAGCGTGCCGCCCACCCCGACCAGCGCGATGCCGGCCGCGCCGGACAGGACGGCCGCCCGGCGCCGCAGCCGGATCCGCCGGCCCCGGGTCCGGCCCGCCGCCGCCAGGGCGGCGCGGTCGGCGTCGAAGCCGTCCCCCGCCTCCCGCAAGGCGGTGGCGAACCGCTCCTCGAAGGGATCACTGTGCTGGTCGACGGGCATGGCACACCACCGTTTCGCGAGGTCCGAAGTGAACGGGCAGGAGGGCGGGGGAGGGGCGCGGGGAGGGCGCCGTCAGGACCCGGCGTACTCGGCGAGGTCCTCGCCGAGCAGTTCCCGCAGCCGGGCCAGGGCCCGCGAGCACCGGGTGCGCACCGCCGCCGAGCTGGTGTCCAGCGCGTCGGCGGTCTCCTCGACGGAGCGGTCCTCCCAGTACCGCAGCACGAGCACGGCCCGGTCCTTGGCCGGCAGCCGGCCCAGCGCCTGGAGCAGGGTGAGCCGCAGCGGCACGTCCCCGTCGGCGGTGCCGGGCAGGTCGGGGAACACGTCCGTCGACCGTTCGGTGCTGCTGCGCCGCCGCCGATGGGCGAGGAACGTCCGGGTGAGCACGGTCTGCGCGTACGCGGCGGGGTTGCCGACCCGGGAGAGCCGTGCCCAGCGGACGTACAGCCGCCCCAGGGTCTCCTGGACGAGGTCCTGCGCCAGGTGCGTGTCACCGGCGGTGAGCAGGCACGCGGACCGGTACAGATGACCGGCCCGCGCGGCCGCGAACTCCTCGTACCCGCTCTCGCGGCCCTGCCCCATGCGTTCCCCCCGTGTCCGTCCCGCCGCCCTCACCTCATTGATGCGGTGGGCCCGGGGGAATGTTTCACAGGAGGCGGACAGCCACCGCCCCGCTACGGCAGCGTGTGCACGTGCGGGCCCACCGCGTTGGACCAGGCGTTGCCGGCCGTGGCGTCCCAGTTGGTCGACCAGGTCATGGCGCCCCGCAGGTCGGGGTAGGTGCGGGACGGCTTGAAGGTGCCGCAGCCCGTGCCCTTCGTCAGGCAGTCCAGGGCGTTGTTCACCACGGACGGGGAGACGTAGCCGCTGCCGGCGCCGCGGGTGGAGGCGGGCAGGCCGAGGCCGACCTGGGACGGGGCGAGGCCGCCCTCCAGCTGGATGCAGGCCAGGGCGGTCAGGAAGTCCACCGAGCCCTGGCTGTAGACCTTGCCGTCGCAGCCCAGCATGGAACCGCTGTTGTAGTACTGCATGTTGACGACGGTGAGGATGTCCTTCACGTTCAGCGCGGTCCTGAAGTAGGAGTTCGACGTCGACTGCATGTCGATGGTCTGCGGCGCCATGGTGAGGATCATCGACGGGCCGGCCTTCGCGGACAGCGCCCGCAGCGCCTGCGTCATGTAGGTGGCGTCCAGGCCGTTCTCCAGGTCGATGTCGACGCCGTCGAAGCCGTACGTCCGCATCAGGGAGTACACGCTGTCGGCGAAGTTCGCCGCCGAGGCGGCGTCGTTGACCCGGACCGCGCCGAGCTCGCCGCCGACCGAGATGATGACCTTCTTGCCGGCCGCCTGCTTGGCCCTGATGTCGGCCTTGAACTGGTCGACGGTGTAGCCGCCGAGGCCCGCCGAGTCCAGGGTGAAGGTGACCGCGCCCGGCGTCGGGGTCGCGTCGGCGAAGGCCACCGCGATGATGTCGTACTGGGACGGCACGTCGGACAGCTTCTGGACCGTCGCCCCGTTGTTGAAGTTCTGCCAGTAGCCGGTCACCACGTGCTTGGGCAGGCCGGTGCCGCCGCCGCCGTCCGAGGCCGCGGTCCGGCCGGTGACCGCCGCCGACCTGGCCGATTCGCCGGCCGCGTTGCCCGCCGTGACCTGGAAGGAGTACGAGGTCGCGGCCGCGAGGCCCGTCACGGTCGCGGAGGTGCCCGACACCGCCGTCACCTTGGTGCCGTCGCGGTAGACGGTGTAGCCGGTCGCGCCGGACACCGCGTTCCACGCCAGCGACACCGACGAGGACGTCGTGCCGGAGACCCGCAGCCCGCCCGGGGCGGCCGGGACCGTCGGGGCCGGGTCGGTGCCGCCGCCCCCGTCGGGGCCGTACACCGACAGGTCGTCGGCGTAGTAGGCCGCCTGGCCGTACCAGCCGTGCGTGTACACCGTCACGGAGGTCGTCGAGGCGCCGGTGGTGAAGCTGGTCGTCAGCTGCTTCCAGCTCGCCGAGTCCGGGGTCCAGGCCGACACGTCCGTGGTGCCGGTGCCGGACACCCCGAGGTAGGCGTAGCCGCCCTGCACCCACGCGCTCAGCGTGTACGTCGCGTTGGGCTTGACCGCGACGGTCTGGCTGCACCGGGCGTTGTCCTGCCCGGACGGGGTGGCCTTCAGCGCGGCGGAGCCGCCGTGCACGGGCGAGGAGACGGTCGTGCCGCTCCCGGCGGAACAGGTCCAGTTCGCCAGACCGGACTCGAACCCGGCGTTCCGGGCGTTGTTGACGTCCGCGGCCGACGCCTGGTGCGCGGTGGCGAGGGAGAGGGCTAGGGCAGCGGTGACGGCGGACGACCAGATCCGTATCCGTCTGCGTGCGCGGTCCACTGGGGCCTCCGGTGGGGGAGTGGGGATGAGGACGGCGGCCACCGCTGGAGGACAAAGGTGGTCCAGACCAATCCGGCTGTCAAGAGGTCCAGACCAACTTGTCCAGCAGCAGGCCCGCCGCGCACCCCGCCAGCAGCACGCCCGTCGACATCCACAGCGCCGTCCCCGCCGGGCTCATCGCCTCCCAGCGCAGCGACAGCGTCAGCACCTGGGCCGCCGCCGGCACCGCGCACGCCGCCGCCACGTGCCGCGCCGGCACCTCCCGCCACGGCTCCGGGTGCACCCGCGCCGCCGCCCAGGTCGCGAGGACCACGCACAGCAGGTTCGGCAGGTGGACCAGGGCCAGCGCCGCGCCGAACGAGCCGACGCCGTCCGGGCCGACCAGGGTGTCGTGCACCAGCGTCATCTGGACGTACTCGGTGACCACGAGCACCACGATGCCCACGGCCCAGGACCGTACGAGCGTCATCGACCGCCTCCGGTGATCTCGAAGAACAGCAGGACCGCGAACCCCAGCGCGGCCGTCCCGCAGCCCGCCGTCAGCGCCAGGGCCTGGAGCACCGGGGACCAGCTGCCCCGGCCGGCCACGGTCGCCGTCCCCCGCGGGTCGCGCGGGTCGTAGGTGACGGTGACCGGGGTGCCCCTGGTCGTCGACCCGCCCGCCAGGTCCTCGAACTCGACCTGGGTGCCGTCGGCCGTGCGGAACGCGAAGAAGTGCCGCCGCGCGTCGGAGCGGGCGTACGGCTCCGTCTCCACGCGCACGCACGTGCCGTCGGCGCGCACGCCCCGGCGCAGCACGCGCGCGACCGTCACCAGCCGCCGCGCGTACCTCAGCGCCAGCGCCCCGAACAGCGCCACCAGCAGCGTGAGGACGACGTACCCGGCACCCGGCACCTCCACGGCTAGTGCACCTCGACCGAGTCGACGATCTTCTCCAGGTCCCCGTCGGGCAGGACGCCCCGCTGGGCGTCGATCCGGACCGCGAAGGCCGAGCCGGTGGAGTCCAGGCCGGTCAGGATGACGCCCTCGACCGGCGTGCCCTTGGGCGGCCCGCCGTCCTCGCCGGTGGCCTCGAAGGCGAAGTCGATCCGCCTGGCCTCGTCGGTGCCGGCCAGTTCGACGTCCTCGGTGCCCTTGACGTCGGCCCCCATCTGGATGCCCGCCTCGGCGGCGATGGCGGCCCGCTCCGCCGAGTCGGCCTCGGTGAAGCCGAGTTGCACGGTCAGGGTGGACACCGTCCGGCCGCCCTCCGTGCGGACCGCGGCGGCGGCGTTGTACTTGCTGCGCTCCGCGGCGCTCTGCTCCTCGTACCTCTTCGGGTACGACACGGAGACGCCCTCGGTCTCCAGCGTCCCCCAGCCGTCCGGCACGGCGGCGGAGTCGGAACCGCCCTCCCCGCAGCCGGCCAGGACCAGGACGGCGGCGGCCAGCAGGCCGGCGGCCGCGTACGTACGACGGGTCTTCATCGGTGTGGGCTCCCTTTCCCGAACGGCCCGGTCAGTTCGCACAGTAGCTGTAGGGGACGTAGCCGCGGCTGTTCCCCTCGGGGGCGCCCAGGAACTCGGCGTCGGTCAGCGTCTCCGACTTCCTCTCGGTGCTGACGGACATCCCCAGGCTCAGCCCGAGGTTCAGCTCGAAGCCGTACTCGGCCGCGTTCACCTCGCCCGTGTACGTCATCCGGCTGGACTTGCCCTTGTCGAACATCAGCTGCCCGAAGGGGTCGTCCGCGCCCGGGCGGGCCGTCGGCGCGTGGCCGTCGAACATGTACTGGAACGGCTGGCCGAGCTGCTCGTTGCTGCCGTCCAGCCACTGCTCGGCGATCCGCCGGTCCGCGTCGCCGGCCGGACCGGGGTCGAAGGTGACCGTGTTGCTGACGATCTCGATGCCGGTCTGCGAGTCGGTGCCCTTCACGCCGGCGTTGCCGCCCCGCTTGTCGTCGTCCTTCTTGCCGTTGTCGCCGCCCGCCTTGGCGCCGTCCCTCTGGCCGCCCTCCTCGACCGTGCGGGTCGTGTCGATGCGGACCAGCTTGCCGGTCGCCTTGTCGTAGGTGACGGTGATGGTGCCGGTCTGGGTGGTGTTCGCCGTGTACTCGCCGCTGATCGGGCCCGCCTCGTAACCCACCTTGCTGCCGTACTCGATCTGCGAGGAGTACGTGTACGACTTGGTGTTCTTGTAGGCGTTGTCCGTCCAGGTGACCTCCGGGGAGAACTTGAAGTTCCCGCCGAGCGCGGCGCTCAGCTTCTTCTCGTCGCCCGCCGAGATCTTCATGCCGGCCGCCGCCGAGGCCTCCAGGCCCACCTTGCCGTAGGTGATCTTCCGGTTGTCGCCGAGGTGTTCCTTGATGCGGTTCTGGGTGTCCTCCTCGTCCTTCAGCGGGCCCGTCCCGAAGAGGTAGAGGATGCTGTCGCCGAGGCTGGCCTCCGCGCCGCCCGGCATGGTGCGGCGCATCTCGTACATCTGGAGCTTCTCGACGTCGTCCCGGAACCGCTGGGCCTCCTCCGGGCTCTCGAACACCCAGGTGTCGCCGTTGGTGACCTTGATGCCGAGGCCGAGCTCCACCTTGTCCGCGCCGAACTTGCCGACCTTCATGCCCGGCTTGAAGTCCTTCTTCGCGGCGACCGACGCGGCGTCGGTGAAGGTCAGGTAGACCATCTGGTCCTTGTCGTCGACCTTGCCGTCGCCGTTGACGTCCGTCTTCGCCTTCAGATGCTGCTCCTGGAAGCCGTACTCCTTGCCGATCTCCCAGAAGAAGACCTTCGCCTTGGAGCCCGCCTTGTCGGTGACGGAGGAGACCTGGCACAGCGCCGGCTCGAAGTCGGCGTCGGTGAGCGGCCTGCCCGGGTCGGTGCCGCCCCCGCCGCAGTCGCCGCCGCCCGTCACCCTGCAGATCTGGGCGGCGACCTTGTCGGCGATCAGCTGGCCGACCCCCGTGGCCGAGACGCCGAGCACGACGGCGGCGCTGACGACGACCATGCCGAGGTACTCGGTGCCGGTCGCGCCGCGGTCGCCGTACACCCTGCGGCGTCCGTCCGTCCGTATGCCACCCCCGTCGGCCATACGGCACCCCTCCTCGCCCAGTGGCCCCATCCGTGTCAACGACGGCGAGCGTAGGAGCGGGAGCGGCCGCCCGGCGTGGGCCCGAGGACCCAAAACCCGGGCCCAGCGTCAATCCTGGGCCCGCCCGGGTACCCGGCCGGTACGGTCCACCGTGTCGGGACGACCGGCGGGATGCTCAACCTGCCCCGTTTTGACGCACCTTGTGCAACGACAGTTGCTCCACAGCTACAGAAACGCTGTTCTCCGGTCACAGAGCCGTGGATACAGTGCTGAGGTAGTCACGCAGTGAAGTCGCCGGGGCGGACCGGAGGAACGCCCGGGGGACCGACGGGCATGGGAAAACGGGGAGCTGCGCGTGCCAACAGCCATTGCCGTGACCAGCGCCGACCTGGCGCTGTCGCCGCAGGACGAACGAACCCTGCCCGCCGTCGTACTGCGGGACGTCGACCAGCGGCCGCTGGACCAGGCGCTGGCCGAGATGCAGACGCTCGTCGAACAGCACGGGCACGTCATCGTGGTGTGCTCACGGGCCGCGCCCCTCGCCGTGCGGCGGCGGCTGCAGACCGTCCGGGCGCTGCTGGAGAGCGACCGGATCGCGCTGTTCAGCCCGGACCTGCCGCCGCTCGGACTCGCCGTGCTGGCCCGCCAGCTGCGCCAGCTCGCCTCCTGCGACCTCAGCCCCGGCGTGCTCGCCTCGGCCGGCCGGCTGCTGGTCCACTACATCCACTCCGGGGCCCTGCTCAACTCCGTGGCCCGCCTCGACCGGGTCCCGGTCGGCCTGAAGTCGCACGCCAAGTCCTGGATGCCCGGCAGCCAGTTCGCCGTGCTCGCCCACCCCGAACCGCAGCTCGTACGGATCGGCCCCGAGGCGATGCTGACCGGGCCGGAGTTCGGCACCTGGATGCTGGTCGCCAAGGGGCAGCTCCAGTCCGACTGGGTCACCGCCACCCTCGCCCCGGCCTGGAACGTGCTCGGGCTGCGCGAGACCGCGCTGCCCGCCGACTCCCCGGGCTGGTGGGGGACCGGCCGGCTGATCGAGTTCTGCACCTACCTGCCCGACCTGTCCGTCCTCTACCAGCTGGTCACGTCGGTACGGCGCGGCAGCTGCCACTGGTGCGGCATCGACGTCATCGGCGACCGGTGCGTGTTCTGCTCGGCCACACCACCCGCCCACGACGGCCTCCGTGACGCCCAGGACCGGCCTCGCGAGAACCGAACAGCCGTCGGGTGAGTCCTGAACCACAGGGCGCGCCCCGGGACCCGCGTCCCACGGATCCGGCCACGGCCCGCCCGGGACACCGCCCGCCCGCCGGATCCGCATCCGCTCAGATTCCGCTCGACCGATATCCCCAACGAGGTTGTACGGTTCATGAACTCCCGTCAGCGCCGCGGCGTGATACTCCTGCTCCTGTCGGTCCTGTGCGCCCTGGGCGCCTTCGCCGGCGTGCTCTCCGTCATCAGTGACGTGAAGTCGAAAGTCGGCCCCGAGGTCACCGCGTACCGGCTGACCGCCGAGGTGGCCCCCTACACACCGCTCAGGACCGGCCAGTTCGAGAAGGTCAAGATGCCCGAGCGGTGGCTGTCGGACACCGCGGTCACCGACCTCTCCGAGATCGAGGGCAAGATCGCCGTGACCACGCTGCGGAAGGGCTCCCTGCTGCAGAGCGACATGATCGTGAACCAGCCGGCCCTGCAGCCCGGGCAGCAGGAGGTCGCCATCATGATCGACGCGGCGACCGGCGTGGCGGGCAAGATCACGCCCGGCGCCACGGTCAACGTGTACGCCACCTTCGAGGGGGAGCGCGAGGGCGACCCCGCCCAGTCCAAGATCATCGTGACGAACGCCAAGGTCATCGACGTCGGCCGGATCACCGCGCTGGAGCCCGACGACAGCAGCGACTCCCGGCAGCCCACCGACGGCGTCCCGATCACCTTCGCGCTGTCCACCATCGACGCCCAGCGCATCACCTACGCCGAGTCGTTCGCCCAGCGGGTCCGGCTCGCGCTGGTCGCCCCGGGCAGCGACACCACCGTCCCCGAGCGGGAGCGGACGTACGAACTCGCGAAGGACAAGTGAGAGGCCCGCATGCCCACGAGGATCCTCCCGGCCGTCGGTGACGCGGACGCGGTCCGGTCCATCACCACCCTCCTCAGCCAGCTCCCGGACGCCGAGCCGGTGGCCCCGGTGGCCGACTCGACCCAGCTCATCGACACCCTCGCGCGCCTGGCCGCCGAGTCGGTCGACGAGCTGCCCGAGGTCGTGGTGGTGCACGAGCGGATCGGCCCGGTCCCCGCACTGGAGCTGATCCGCGAAGTCGCCCTGCGCTTCCCGGCCGTCGGGGTCATCCTCGTCACCTCGGACGCGAGCCCGGGCCTGTTCCAGGCCGCCATGGACTACGGCGCCCGCGGCCTGGTCGCCCTGCCCCTGAGCTACGAGGAGCTGGCCAGCCGCGTGCAGGCCGTCGCCCAGTGGTCGGTCGGCGTACGGCGGCACCTGGGCTCCGGCGGCGACGTCTTCACCGGCGTCGGCGGCCGGGTCGTCACGGTCAGCGGCGCCAAGGGCGGCGCCGGCGCCACCCTCACGGCGATCCAGCTGGCCCTGGCCGCCCAGGCGTCGGGCCGCTCCACCGCCCTGGTGGACATGGACCTCCAGACCGGGGACGTCGCCTCCTACCTGGACGTGCAGTTCCGGCGCTCGGTGGTCGACCTCGCGGCCATCACCGACATCTCGCCCCGGGTCCTCGCCGACGCCGTGTTCCGCCACGACACCGGCCTGGCCCTGCTGCTCGCCCCGGGCGAGGGCGAACGCGGCGAGGACGTCACCGACCGCGCCGCCCGCCAGATCGTCAGCGCCCTGCGCTCCCGCTACGAGGTCGTCGTCATCGACTGCGGCGCGCAGCTGAACGGGGCCGGGGCCGCCGCCGTCGAGATGGCCGACACCGCCCTGCTGGTCACCACGCCGGACGTGGTCGCGGTGCGGGGCGCCAAGCGGGCGGTGCGGATGTGGGACCGGCTGCAGATCCGCAAGGCGGAGGAGACCACCATCGTCGTCAACCGCCACTCGCGCGGCACGGAGATCCAGCCGCCCCTGATCCAGAAGATCACCGGCACCTCCGTCGCGGCGACCACGGTCCCCGCGAACTTCAAGGAACTCCAGAGCGTCGTGGACGCGGGCCGCATCCACGAACTGGAGAGCAAGAGCGCGGTCAAGCAGGCCCTGTGGGGCCTGGCGGGCGAGCTGGGACTGGTCAAGGTCCCCGAGGGCGCCCAGAAGGCGAGCCGGCTCCGGGGCGACCGGGGCTCGGTCAATTTCCGGCGGCGGAAGGACGGTGGGGGATGAGCGGGCGCGTCCTTGCACGGGACCGTGACCGGGGCCAGGTCACGATCGAGTTCCTCGGCATGACCCCGACGATCATCGTGACGCTGGTCGTGCTGTGGCAGCTCGTCCTGGTCGGCTACACCTACACGCTCGCGGGCAACGCCGCGGACGAGGCGGTGCGGGCCGCGACGGCGGCGGAGTACGACCGCGGCGGCAAGTGCCGGGAGGCCGGGCTGTCCAAGCTGTCGGACGCCTGGCGGGCCGGCGCCCGGGTGGAGTGCGCCACCGAGGACGGCTACGTGACCTCCGACGTCACGCTGGACGTCCCGCTCCTCTTCCCGGGCACCGTCTCCGTGCCGATCCCGGTCAGGGGCCACGCCGGCGCCGTAGAGGAGGCGAACTGAGATGCCGTACGACCGCACGCGACGCCGCGACCGCGGCCAGGTGGCCATCGAGTACCTCGGGTTCCTGCCGGTCCTGCTGCTCGTCGCCATGGCGGCGGTCCAGCTCGGACTGATCGCGTACACCGCGCAGCAGGCGGGCACCGCGGCGCGGGCCGGGGCGCGCAACGCGTCGCTGCAGCAGGACGCCCAGGAGGCGTGCTCCAGGGCGGTCAGCGACTGGCTCGCCGACGGCACCGACTGCGACCCGGCGTACGGAGGGGACGAGGTGACGGTCACCGCCACGGTGGGCATCCCGTCGATCGTCCCCGGCTGGGATTTCGACCCGGCGCGCAAGACGGCCACGATGCCGCTCGACCGCTGAGGCCCGGCCCCGAGGCCCGGCCACCGAGGCCCGGCCGCCGGGGCACGACCCTGAGGCACGGAAAGAACGAACGAGGAGCACCGGACCCATGAGTCTGCGGGCACGCATCAACTCCCCCGAGGAGAAAGGCAACCGGGGCGAGGACGGCCACATGGTCGCCTCCTACCGGGCCAAGCTCCTGGAGGAGATCGACCTCGCGGAGATGAGTTCGCTGGCCACGGCCGAGCGCAGGGCCCGGCTGGAGCGGGTGCTCGGGCACATCATCAGCCGCGAGGGCCCGGTCCTGTCGACGGTGGAGCGCTCGCAGCTGATCCGCCGGGTCGTCGACGAGGCCCTCGGCCTCGGCATCCTGGAACCGCTGCTGGAGGACGCGTCGATCACCGAGATCATGGTGAACGGCCCGGACGCGATCTTCGTGGAGCGCGGCGGCCGGGTGGAGCAGCTGCCCCTGCGCTTCGCCTCCAACGACCAGCTGATGCAGACCATCGAGCGGATCGTCTCGACGGTCAACCGCCGGGTCGACGAGTCCAACCCGATGGTCGACGCCCGCCTGCCCTCCGGCGAGCGCGTCAACGTCATCATCCCGCCGCTGTCCCTGACCGGCGCCACCCTGACCATCCGCCGCTTCCCGCGCTCCTTCACCCTCCAGGAGCTCATCGGCCTCGGCTCGCTCGACGAGCAGATGCTGTACCTGCTGGCGGGCCTGGTGCAGGCCAAGTTCAACATCATCGTCTCCGGCGCCACGGGCACCGGCAAGACCACCCTGCTCAACGCCCTGTCCGGCCTGATCCCCGAGGGCGAGCGCATCATCACCATCGAGGACTCGGCGGAGCTCCAGCTCCAGCAGCCGCACGTCATCCGCCTGGAGTCCCGCCCCCCGAACGTCGAGGGCAAGGGCCAGGTGACCATCCGCGACCTGGTCCGCAACTCCCTGCGCATGCGGCCCGACCGCATCGTCGTCGGTGAGGTCCGCGGCGGCGAGTCGCTCGACATGCTCCAGGCGATGTCGACGGGCCACGACGGCTCGCTGGCGACCGTCCACGCCAACAGCGCGGAGGACGCCCTGATGCGCCTGCAGACCCTCGCCTCCATGTCGGACGTGGAGATCCCGTTCGTGGCCCTGCACGACCAGATCAACAGCGCGCTCGACGTCATCGTCCAGCTCACCCGCTTCGCCGACGGCGCCCGCCGCATCACCGAGGTCGCCCTGCTCGACAGCCACGGCAGCGAGCCGTACCGGCTGGTGAGCGTCGCCCGCTTCAACGCCCGGCCGATGGCCTCCGACGGCCGCATCTACGGGGCGTTCGAGTACTACCCGCTCCCGCGCCGCACCGCCGACCGCCTCTACATGGCGAGCCAGCCCATCCCCCAGGCCTTCGGCGTCGCCCAGTCCGCGGACCAGCTGGCCACGAGAGAAGCCAGGTAGGAGAAGAGAGCCGTCCCCATGGAACTGCAATCGCTCATCACGCTCACCACCGGCATCGCGCTGCTGACCTGCGTCCTCGCGGTCGTCGGCGTGCACTCGTACGCCAGCGGCAGGGCCCAGCGCCAGGCCCTGGTGGACCGGCTGTCCGCCACCGGCCAGATCCCGGTCGTCGGCCGCCGCCGCCACTTCCGCACCCTGGACCGCCGCCTGCGCCGCACCCCGCTGGGCAAGAAGCTGGAGCTGCGGCTGGCGGCGACGGGCCTGGACATCACCCCCGGCGAGTTCTTCGTCTACATGCTCGCCACCGTCGTCGGCCTGTGGCTGGTCGGCCAGGCCGCCCTCGCCCCGTTCTTCGGCCCGATCGCGGGTCTGCTGGGCATCTGGGTCGCGGTGCAGTTCCTCAACTGGCAGCGCCAGAAGCGCATCGAGAGGTTCATCAACCAGCTCCCCGAACTCGCCCGCATCCTGGCCAACGCCACCCAGGCCGGTCTCGCCCTGCGCACGGCCATCGGCATGGCCGCGGAGGAGCTGGAGGCCCCGGCCGGCGAGGAACTCGGCAAGGTCGCCGCCCAGCTGGCGGTCGGCGCGTCCATGGACGACGCCCTCGGCGAACTCGCCGACCGCCTGCCCTCCCGCGAACTCGTCGTCCTCGTCACCACGCTGGTGCTGTCCAACCGGGCGGGCGGCCAGGTGGTCAGCGCGCTGCGGAACCTGACCGAGACGCTGGAGGAGCGCAAGGAGACCCGGCGCGAGGTCCGCACCCAGCTCTCCCAGGTGAGCATGACGTCGTACGCGGTGCCGGTGCTGGGCGTCGGCTCGCTGTTCCTGATGAACGGCGTGAAGGACGGCGCGCTGGAGCGGATGACGGGCTCCCCGTTCGGCCAGGCGGCCGTGATCATCGCGTTCGGGCTGTACGCGGTCGGCTTCGTCCTCATCCGCCGCATGTCGAAGATCGACGTCTGAGGCCGGGGAGACATCTCATGGGACTTCTGCTCGCACTGGTCATGGCCCTCAGCGTCTGGGGCGTCTTCGCCGGCGTCCGCATGTACCGCGCCGAGGCGAAACTCCCCGGCGACCTGGCCCTCGCCCTGGAGGTCGGCTCCACCCGCACCGGCGCGGTGGACTCGCTCATCGACCGCATGGGCATGCGGTACGCGCCCGCCGTCCTGCGGCTGATGGGGCCCAAGCAGGTCGCCAAGTACCGCCGCAAGATCGACCTCGCCGGCAACCCCGGCGGCCTCACCATCGACCGCTACGCCGCCCGCCGCGCGGTCTACGGCGCCCTGGGCGGCGTCGGCTTCCTGGTCTTCCTGATGCGAGGCCAGCTCTTCGTGGCGCTGCTGCTGCTCGCCTTCGGCGCGTTCTGGACGGAGGTCGGCATCTGGTCGGCGATCCGGGTCCGCAAGGACGTCATCGAACGGACCCTGCCGGACTTCCTGGACGTGCTGGCCGTCGTGGTCAGCGCGGGCCTGGGCTTCCGCCAGGCCCTGGACCGGGTGGCGTCGAAGTACGAGGGCCCCTGGGCGGACGAACTGCGCATCACCCTGCGCCAGATGGACCTCGGCATGAGCCGCCGCCAGGCCTTCGCCGAACTGCGCCGCCGCAACGACTCCGAGCAGGTCGCCATGTTCGTGACGGCGCTGCAGCAGGGCGAGGAACTCGGCGCCCCCATCGTCGACACGCTGGTGGCGCTCGCCAAGGACATGCGCCGTACGGACGCGCAGAACGCCCGCCGCAAGGCCGCCCGCGCGGTCCCCAAGGCCACCATGATGATCACCACGTTCATGGTCCCGGCCACCATGATCCTCCTCGGCGCCGGCCTCATCCTCGGCTCCGGCACCGACTTCGGCTCGATCGCGGGCGAATAGAGGGGCGGGTGACGGCCATGTCGACGACGAAACCGACGGCGACGGCGAAGGCGAAGACGGCGCGCGAGCGGACCGGGCTGCTGCGCCGCCGCCCCGCGGCGCCGGAGATCACGACCCCGCCGGCCGGAACGGTGCTGCCCGACTACGTGCGCACCGGCGCCCCGGACATCCCGGTGACCTCGGTGACGCCGGCGCTGCCGCCCGGGTGGGAGCCCGCGGGCGCGGGACTGGCGGGCGTATTGCAGCCGAGGGTGGCGGGGCCGGCGGGGGTGTCGGCGACGGTGGGGTCCGGGGCGGCCGGGGGGCCGTCGGCGGCGGCGGTGGGGCCGGGGGCGGCCGGGGGGCCGTCGGCGGCCGGTGCCTCGCCGTCGACGAGCGCCTCGCCGTCGACGAGTGCTTCGCGGTCGACGAGCGCCTCGTCGTCGTCGGCGGGCGGGCCGGCGGCCGGGAGGCCCGCGGCGGGCGGGGCGGAGGCCGGTGCTCCGGCGGCGGGCGGGGCGGAGGCCGGAGGACCGCCGGCCGTTCCACCGACCGCTCCGCCGGCCGCTTCGAAGGACGGCCCGGCACGGGCACGGTGGGAGGACGCGGCCGGCGAGAGCGCCGACGCGCGCGGGCCGGTGCCGCCCGGGCACCGGCCCGGGGACCCCACCATCCCCATCCAGGTCAACGCCCTGCAGGCCATGTGCCGCCAGGTCTTCGGCTTCCGCCTGGCCATGCTCGCCCTGGCCGCCCCCGTCGCCCTCCTCAACGCGGGGCCGGGCCTGCCCACCCGCCTGGTGGGCATCGCCGTGGTCGTCACCTTCATGGTGTCCTACGTCCTCTTCCGGGACTGGGAACGCTTCGGCCCGCTCCTCCTGCGCCACCCCACCCTCCTCGCGGTGGACACCCTCTTCGGCTCCCTGCTCCTGATCTCGGCGGGCCCCGACTCGACCCTCGCCTACGTCAGCGTCTGCACGCCGCTGCTGGCCGGCATCGTCTACGGCTGGCGGGGCGCGGCCTGCTTCGCCTCCCTGCAGGCCGTGATCCTGCTGCTGGTCTACGCCGCCGGGGAGACCGTCGGAACGAGCATCGCGGAGGCCTCGCTCCTGCCCGGCCTGTGCGTCATCGCCGGGGCGGTCGGCTCCAGCCTGCGCAACCTCATGCTCCGCTTCGGCGCGGCCACCCAGGCCCTGACCACCGTCCAGGCCCGCCTCGCCGTCACGGAGGCGGTCAGCGCCGAGCGCGCCCGCCTGGCCCGCGAGATGCACGACTCCGTCGCCAAGACCCTGCACGGCGTCGCGCTCGCCGCCGACGGCCTGGCCGGCTCGGCGGGCGCCGACCGGATGGACCCGGCCCTGGTGAAGCAGCAGGCCGAACTGGTCGCCCGTTCGGCCCGCCGCGCCGCGGCCGAGTCCCGCGAACTGCTGGCCGACCTGCGACGCGAGTCCGACCCCGACCAGGGCACCGACGTCCTGGTCGAACTGGCCGCCCGCACCCGCGACTTCGCCCAGCGCACCGGCCTGCCCGCGCACTACCGCCCCACCGGCGAGCACGCGGTCCCGCCGGTGCCGCCCGCGGTGGCCCGCCAGCTCCTGACCATCGCCTCGGAGGCCATGGAGAACGCCCACCGGCACGCGGCCCCCTCCCGCGTCGACGTCAGCGCGGGCGTCCACGGCGACCTGCTCCGCATCAGCGTCTACGACGACGGCCGCGGCCTGGCCCCCGGCACGAGCCTCGAACAACTGCGCCGCGCCGGGCACTTCGGCCTGGTGGGGATGGTCGAGCGGGCCGCCTCGGTGGGCGCCCGCATCCGCATCGGCCGCGGCGGCCACCCCAAGGGCACCGAGGTCCGCCTGGAACTCCCCCTGGCCGCCCTGACGACCCCGCACCACTGAACCCGTGACCCCCGACGAACCAGTGAACCCTTGGCCCTTGACCCCTGACCCCGTGAAGCAGTACGCCGCACTCGTCCCCCACGACACGAGAGGAGGCCGCCCCGTGCCAGAGCAGACGACACCGGCAGCCCACCCCGTCGGCCGGCAGCCGGAGCCACCCGACCCCTTCGAGGCGCTCCCCGCCGCACCCCCTCTCCGGGTCGTGGTCGCCGACGACAACCCGGTCGTCCGGGCCGGTCTGACCGCCCTGCTCTCCGGCCGCGCGGACATCGCGGTCGTGGCGGAGGCCGCGGACGGCCGCGAGGCCTACGAGGCGGCCCACCGGCACCGCCCCGACGTCGTCCTCCTGGACGTCCGCATGCCGGGCGTCGACGGCATCTCGGCGCTCCCGTACCTGGTGCCGATCGCGCCGGTGGTGATGCTGACGTACAGCAGGGAGTCGGAGATCGTCCAGGAGGCCCTGCGCAGGGGGGCGGGCGGCTACCTCGTGCACGGCGAGTTCACCGCCGACCAGCTCGTCTCCGCCGTGCGGGACATCAAGGAGGGCAGGGCCCACTTCACGCCCACGGCGGCGGGCGCGCTCCTGGCCCAGTTCCGCCAGGGGCAGGCCCCGGCCGGCCCGCCGCTCCCCGAGGGCCTGGGCCGAGCGGATGCGACTGCACACGTTCACTCCACCTCAACCCCGCCTCCGCCGACTGTTTCTACGCAAAATCTTTCGCAACTGCAACCGAATGTGAGACAGTCTCCGTCAGGATGGACGGGCGGCCGCCCGGCCGCTCACGACAGGTCGCGGTTCCAACTGAGCACGAGGGAGGCGGAGATCATGGACCTCATCGCGTCCGGCATGAACAACCAGCAGATCGCCGCCACCTGCTTCATCAGCGAGAAGACCGTCAAGAACCACATCAACCGCATCTTCGCCAAGCTCCACAGCACCAGCCGCTCCGAGGCCGCCGCCAAGTGGCTGGGCACGGCCCCCGGCTCCCCCGGAGGGCTGCGATGAGCCCCCGGCGGCAGCCCGGCACCTGGGCCTCCCTTTGGGCCCGGGAATGGGCCCAGGGACCCTCTGGCGGGCGGGGTGTTCCGCCGTACGTTTCCGGTGTCGAAAGCGGCACCGCCGAACCCGGAGGGGAACACCATGAGCGACCTGATGCTGAAGACCGCCGTCGCGACCAAGGTCCGCGTGAACGGCTGGAAGAACACCACGGTCGAGGCCATGCAGCGCCGTTCCGCGGACAAGGGGCAGACCGCGGTCGAGTACCTGGGCATCATCGCGGTGGTCGTGGCCATCGTGCTGGCGATCACGGGTACGAACCTCGGTCAGACGATCCTCGGAAAGATCCAGGCGCAGATCGCCAAGGTCGCTCCTTGATGCCACCTCGCCGGTACGGCGACACTGGGCAGGCCTTCCCCATCTACATCACGGTGGTGGGGGGCCTGCTCTTTCTCGCGTTCGCGTACTTTGCGGTCGGTCAGGCCGCGGTGAACCGGAACGGAGCTCAGACGGCGGCCGACGCGGCGGCCTTGGCGGCGGCCCAGGAGACCCGTGAGCAACTGGCGGGCCAGTGGTTGGACAACGTGCTCGACCCGACCAAGTGGCGGGACATCTTCGACGGCAAGCTGCCTGCCGCGCCGACGGCGTGCTCGCGTGCCGCGCAACTGGCTGAGCAGAACGACGCGGCGTTGGATGGTTGCGATCCGTGGGGGCTGCTGGGCTGGAAGGTCGAGGTCGAGACCAACAAGCCCGTCGGCGACTCCATCGTTCCCGGCACCGGGCAGCGGCACGCGGATGCGACGGCCATCGCCGTGGTCGACTCGAGGTGCGAATTCAAGTTGCCGGCCGAAGACGCCGCAGAGGACGTACTGCCGCGGCTCACCTGCAAGGGACAGCACTGGGACCTGAAGCCGGATGATCTCACCGATCTGCCGGATCCCGAGGACCTGTTCGACGTCCATCTGGCCGACCAATAAGCGAACGACGAGTGATGAAGGAAACAGAGAGATGAGCGTTCGGTTCACTGCGAAGGCCCGCACGGGGATGGTCGCATTGACCATTGCGGCCGGACTGACCCTTGGCGTGGCCGGTTGCGGAGGCAGTGGCGGCGACGACAAGAAGCCGGACACACCGGCTTCCGCCTCCAAGAGCAGTGGGTCGAAGCCGAGTGCTCAGGAAGGCGAGTCGGAAACCCCACTGGCCGAGCTCAAAGGCACGGACGGTCTGCTTCTCCAGATCACCTCTGCGAAAAGGGACGCCGGAGGATTCCTCACGGTCAACGGCATCGTGAAGAACGACGGTGCGAAGTCCGTGGTCGTTCCCCCGCAGACGAGTGGCGACGAGACAGAGGTCATCGCTCACGGGCCTTCGCTGGGCGGTGCCACCCTCGTGGACGCGAAGGGGAAGAAGCGCTATTACACCCTGCGGGACACGGAGGGGCGACCACTGACGACGACCGGTCTTGGGAACCTTGAGGCTGGACAGACCCTTCCGGTGTTCATGCAGTTCCCCGCTCCGCCGGCGAGCACGAGCGAGGTCGACCTGCAGGTACCGACCTTCTCCAGCGGCACGATCAAGATCTCCGGGTGAGGCTCGCGATGACCCGTACCCGCACCCGAGCGGCAGCCCCACGCCTCGCCCTGGCGCTCACCGCCGCCACGGTCATGGTCACCACCAACCTCTACGGCGTCGTGACCGCTCACGCGGACGACGGCCCCAGCGTCCCCCCGGGCACCGAGGCCTCCGCCTCCGCCCCCGTGGAAGTCGACCCCAACGACCCCGACCTCAAGCTCCCCGAAGGCGCCACCCTCGCCGAAGCCAAGGTCCTCGACATCAAGCAGGTCGTCGAGGACCAGAGCGGGGACGAGCGTCGGGAGGACACCAACGCCGACGTCAAGTTCGCCCTGCAGGCCGAGGTGCTGTTCGGCAAGGACAGCGCCAGGCTCAGCGCGCAGGCGACGGCCCGCATCGCGGTGATCGCCGAGGAGATCAAGGCCCAGAACGCCAGCAAGGTCCGCGTCTTCGGCTTCACCGACAACCTCGGTTCCTCCGCGCACGGCGACGTCCTGTCCAAGCAGCGCGCCGACGCCGTGCACAACGTCCTGAGCAAGGAGCTCGACGACAGCGGCATCACGTACGAGGTCCGCGGCTACGGCGAGCAGTACCCCATCGCCGACAACTCCACGGAGTCCGGCCGCAAGAAGAACCGCCGGGTCGAGGTCTCCTTCCCGCGCACGGAGAACTGACCGGCGCCGGCCGGAGGGCCGCCCCGCCGACGCCTGCCCCCACCGCAGGCGTCGGCGGGTCCCTTGGGACCTGAGTTGGGCCCCGGGACCCATCCCGAACCGGTCCGTTCTTCCTATGGTCGTCGACCATGTCGGCATCCCACGGCTCCGGAGCAGCTTTCGCCCCCCACCCCTCCTACGGCGCGGGGCGGGCCCGGATGCCCCGCTCCCTCGTGGCGGCGCGCCTCCTCCTCTTCGCCCTCTTCGGCTTCACGGTCATCGGCGCCCTCGGCGCCGTCGTGGCGCTCCCCGAGCTGACCGGCGAGATCATCGGGCTGCTGCTGTACGCGGCCGCCCCGGGCGTGGCCGGCCTGGTCCTGGCGCTGCGGGCGTGGACCGGCGGCCGGCTCGTGCGGTGGTCGCTGCTCGCGGTGCAGGGCGTCCTCGTCCTCCAGGCGCTGGGCTCGGTCGGGCGCGGTGACCCGCGCGGGCCGGTGCAGATGGTCATCCCGGTCGTCGTGATCGTGCTGCTGTCGCGGCGGCCGGTCCGCGAGTGGTTCCTGCTGCCGGAGCTGGAGCGTGCGGAGAACCCCGGCTTCAGCCCGGCACGGATGCTGCGGTGGCGGCACAGCGACGAGGGCCAGACGGCGACCGAGTACGTCGGGCTGGTGGCCGTGGTGGCCGCGATCATCGTGGCCCTGCTGGTGACCGGCTGGGGCGGGCAGATCGCCGGCGGCATCCAGGCGGCGGTGTGCTCGGTGACGGGCGGCGGATGCCCCGCCCCGGACGGGGACGGCGACACCTCCGTCGTGGCCGACGAGGGCCGGGCCGACGGTGGCCAGGGCGACGGAGGCCAGGACGCCGGCGGTCAGGGCGGCGGCGCCGCGGGGACGACCGCGGGCAGCGGCGGAACGGACACCGCGTCAGGAGGCACCACCGGCGGCACCACCGGAGGTACCACCACCGGCGGCACCACCACCGGAGGTACCGGCGACACCGACTCCTCCGGCGACACCGACTCCTCGGACGTGGAGGCCCAGGACGCCCCGCAGAACGAGGACGGCGGAGGCGGCGACAGCGGAGGCGGCGGCGGTGGAGGGGACGACGGCGGCGACGACAAGGGTGTCCTCGACCAGCTCGGCGACATGGTCACCTCGCCCTTCAAGTCGGCGTGGAACGACGTCAAGGACACCGGCAACATGATCCTGCACCCCGTCGACTCGGCGAAGCAGATCTGGGACGGGGTGTCCACGTACACCGGTGACTGGTGGTCGAAGCGGTCCGACGAGCTCGGCAAGGAGTGGGACAAGGGCGGCTGGAACTACCTCACCGTCCCGGTGAAGTGGGTCTCCGCCCCGGAGGACTTCGTCGCCGACTTCCTCATCGACTCCTTCGTCGACAAGGAGTCCTTCGAGAACGGCGACTGGGGCGCGGGCATCGGCAACACCGGGTGGAACATCGGCTCGATGTTCATCCCGGGCGTCGGCGAGGTGCGCTGGCTCAACAAGCTGAACAAGCTCAACAAGCTGAACAAGGCCACGAAGTTCACCGAGAAGGCGGCCGACGCGGCGGACCGGGCGCGCAAGGCGGCCGAGAAGGGCGACGCGGACGCCGCCCGCAAGGCGGCGGACGACGCGGACAAGGCCGCGGACGACGCCGAGAAGGAGGCCCGGGAGTCCGGCTGCACCCTCTCCGCGCCCCGCCCGCGCGTCCCGTACGGCGGCGGTCCCGGCGGCACGGCCCCCGGTCTCACCGGCTCCTCCGGCACCGGCACGACGGTCCTGGCGGCCGGCAGCGGCTCCCCGTACGTCGTCCTCGCCGAGGACGGCTGCGACAAGGAGGCCGAGCAGCAGGCCCGGGACGCCCGCCGGCAGGCCGACGAGGCGGACAAGGCCGCCGACGGCGTGGAGCTGGACCAGGCGGCGCAGGACGCCAAGAAGACGATCGCGGACGCCAAGGACAAGCAGAAGACGCCCAAGAGCGACCGGTTCCAGCTCGACGAGGCGAAGATCGACCAGCTGGTGGCCCGCGCCAAGGACGACCCGGACCGCGCGAAGGGCGAGATCGGCAAGGAGGAGCTGGCCGGTTCCCTCAAGGACCTGTCGGACATGCTGAAGACGACGAACATCGACAACCAGAGCCGCGGCGCGCTCGGCGGCCCGGTGCTGAAGGCCACCAACCGGCACCAGCTCGCGGAGGCGATGGCCGAGGTCCGGGCGGCCAAGCGGGCGGCGGACGGCGAAGCCGCGGACGGCACCAAGGTGTACGCCGGCATCGGCGCGAAGAAGGGCCGTGACCAGGTCGACCTGGGCGACGGCACGATCGCCGACGTCCGCGCCATCGACGACGCCGACGTCGTCTACAAGGGCAAGGACGGCAACATCCACGTCGTCGAGGTCAAGAACACGGGCCAGGCCGCCACCCAGGCGTCCATGCCCGCGCAGGCCAAGAGGCTGGCCGACTGGCAGAAGGCGGAGCCGGGCCGCGCGGCACGCTACGAGATCGAGACGCAGGACGGCTGGGACAAGGTCTTCGACGGGTTCCAGAAGGACAAGAAGACCGGGCAGTCCCCGGCGGGCAGCCCCGCGCAGACGCTCGCCGACCAGGGCCTCGTCCTGCGCGTCGCCGGGCAGGACGTCTCGCCCCAGCAGCTCAGGGCGATGAACGACGCGTGGAGCAGGAAGACACCGGCCGAGCAGCAGGCGGCACGGGACTCGGGCAAGATGAAGGACCCCAAGACCGCCATGGAGTACCTGGGTGTTTCCTGACGCACACCGTGACCCGCTCCTGCCCGCAGCCCTGCGCGAACTGCCGCCGCCGTGGAACGACCTGACGCGGCGGCGGACGGAGCGGCTGGAGGACCTGCCGCGCACGGAGGCGAACGAGCGGTCCGCCCTCGACGCCCTGGCGGCCGCCCTGTCCGGTCCCCCGCCCCGCCCCGGCGGCGGCGCCTGGAGCGACGAGTCCGAGGAGCTCCACGACCGGTTCCGCCGGGAGGCCGCCCCGCGCCTGGCGGAGGCCGTGCCGACGACCGCCCGGCTCACCCGCGAGGCCGTCGAAGGGGTCCTGACGGAGTGGGCGCGTACGGCGCGGCCGCCGGTGCCGCAGTGGTGGCCGCGGGAGCACGCGGACCGGGTGGCCGCGGAGTGGGCCGCGCAGGCGCTCGCGGACTGGGCGCACGACGTGCTGCGGTGGCTGGAGAGGGCGCCGCACGACGAGGAGGCCGTCGCCGCCGTCGCCGAGCGCTGCGCCGAGCACGGCCTGTCCTCGCCCTCCGCCCTCGGCCTCCTGCACGCCCTCGGCGCCCCCCGCGGCGAGGCCGCGCTCCTGCGCCTGGTCCGGAGCCCGGCCGTGCGCGAGGACGACCGGCAGCGGGCCCGCGACCACCTGCTGGACCTGCGCCGGCCCCGCTACCGGGCCCGCGCCCAGGAACCGGCCGACGGCGAGGAGCCCCTCCTGCCCCCACCCGCGCGGGACCTGCCGTACGCGTGGAGCGCGGGCTTCCAGTGGCCGCAGGAACTGCCGGAGACCCAGGAGAACTTCGCCCGCGCCCGCGCCGTCCTCGAAGCCTGCGCACCGGCCGGCCCCGTCGCCGAACCCGTCCCCGCTCCCTCCTGGCAGGGCTCCGGGGACGAGGAGCCGCCCGTCTGGCTCGACGTCCGCCGGGTCATGCGCGACCTGATGCCCTGCGCCCGGCTGGTCACCCGGGAGCGCCTGACCGAGGCGATGCGGGAGTGCGCCCTGCTCGGCGTCCCCGGCGTCCCGCGGGACCCGGACGGCGAGGCGGCGGAACGCTTCATCGGCACCTGGGTCACCTGGATCGGCGGCTGGATCGCGGGCGAGGTCTTCACCTGGCTCGGCATGTACGTCGACGACGGGACCGCCCTCACCCCGTGGGCGATGGACCTCGCCGAGCGCTACGCCCGCAACGGCGTGGCCGCCGAGCAGGCCGTGTCCATGCTCCGCTGGTGGCACACCGACCCCCGCAGCCGCGAGGCCCTCACCCGCCTCGCCGCCGACGACTCCCTGCCCGATGACCTCAGGGAGCTGGCGAGGGGCGGGCTGGGGCAGTAGCCGGGGCGGGCACCCGCGCGCGGCGGGAATGGGCCTCGGGTTGGGACCGTGGGCCCATGCCGTCCGTGGTGGGGAAACGTTACTGTCCGGGCTCGGAACGACGAGGGGGGACCGAGGACTTCCGGGCACGCGCGTGGACGCGGGCGGTGCGTACGGCTCCTGGACGGAGCCGCGGAGCCCGGGGAACGCCGCGGCGCGGGCGCCGGAAGGCCGGCGTTCCGGCACGAGGCGCATGAACGGCCCGCCCCGGCCGCGGCCGCAGCAGTCCCGCGCCGCGCCCCGGAGCACCGCGTCCGTGCGGGCGTCTCCTCCTCCGACTCGTCGTCCTGACGGGCGAGCTGAGGAGAGCCATGTCTGCGTTCGGGGGCGTCCCGGTGGCCGGGGGCGGCGGATGGTCGTCGACGGGGAGCGGGCGCCGGGGACTGCCGGTGCCGCTGTCGGCCGCGCTGGTGCTCGTGCACGCGCTGTTCGCGTTCACGGTGCTGGGCGGACTCGGTCTGCTGCTGACGGCGGCGTCGCTGGACGCGGTGGACGCCCGGCTGCTGGCCCAGGTGGCGTTCGCGGCGGCGCCGGGCACGGCCGGGTGGGTGCTCGCGCGCCGGTCGTGGACGGGCGGCGCCCGGGTGTGGTGGGGCCTGGTCGCCCTGCAGGCATGGCTGATCGCCGGCGCGCTGGGCAACGTCGCGGACGGCTCGGGGAGGGGCTTCACCCAGCTCTTCCTGCCCGTGCTGATCATCGTCTTCCTGACCCGCCGGGAGAGCCGGCAGTGGTTCCGGCTGCCGGACGCGGAGCGCGCCGAACGCCGCCCGTTCTCGCTGGCCCGGATGATCCGCTGGCGCCGGGACGAGGGCCAGACGGCGGTCGAGTACGCCGGCCTGGTGGCCGTGGTCACGGCGATCGTCGCCGCGCTGCTGGTCAGCGGGTTGGGTACGCAGATCTTCACCGGCATCCAGTCGGCGGTGTGCCGGGTCACCGGCACCGCGTGCCCGGCGGGGACGGGGAACGGCGGCGAGGAGGTCCGGGCCGGGGACGGCACGGCCGGCCCGGACGGTGACGCGGGCCAGGGCGATGAGGACGGCGGAACCGACGGCGGTACAGGCGGTGACGGCACCGGGGGCGCGGGCACCGGAGGCGGCGGCACCGGAACGGGTGAGACCGGCGGCACCGGAACGGGTGACACCGGCGGCACCGGCTCCGGAGGCCAGGACACCGGCGGTACCGGCCCGGACGGTCGGGACACCGGCGACCGCGGCGGGGACGGTTCCGTCTCGCAGCGCGGCGACGAGGAGCCGGGCGGCACTGCCGGCGAGGACACCAGCGCCTCGTACACCGAGGAAACCGACGAGGAGAAGAACGAAGCAGCCGAGGACGAGCCCGGATGGGAAGAGGACGAGCAAGCCGCCGAGGACGGCGGTGACGAAGGCGGCGACGAGGGCTGCACCTCCGGCGTCGGGGCCTTCTTCGGCTGCGTGGGGGACCAGTTCAAGCAGGTGGGACAGGGCCTCTTCGTCGACGGCATCTGGGGTGACGTCACCGGCATCTGGGACACCGTCACCAACCCGGGCGAGGCCTGGGAGGGCCTGAAGGACTACGGCAGCTCGCTGGGCGACCAGTGGTCCGAGGACAGCAAGGACGCCGGCGAGAAGTGGGAGAACGGCGACTACCTCGACGCCCTCACCGACTGGGGCGGCGCGTCGCTGAACACGGGCGTCACGGTCCTGGACGACATGTTCGTGGGCGACGACGTCCGCGACCAGTGGAACAACGGCGAGAAGACCCGTGCGGTCACCAACGTCGTCTGGAACGTCGGCTCGCTGTTCATCCCGGGCTACGGCGAAGCCAAGGTCGTCCAGAAGCTGGGCAAGCTCGGCAAGCTCGGCAAGGTCACCGAGAAGGCGACGAAGGCGGCGGAGGACGCCAAGAACGCGGCCAAGGCCGGCGACGTCGACGCCGCCGAGAAGGCGGCGAAGGAGGCCGACGAGGCCGCGGACGAGGCCGAGGAACAGGCCAGGAAGTCCGGCTGCACCTTCACCTCCGCTCCCGGCCGCCGTGTCCCGTACGGCGGCGCCCCGGGCCTGACCGGATCCGCCGGCAGCGGCACCACGGTCCTGGCCGCCGGCGGGTCCCGCTCCCCGTACGTCGTCCTGGCCGAGGGCGGCTGCGACGAGGAGGCGAAGAAGCAGGCGGAGGAGGCCCGCCGACAGGCCGAGGAGGCGGAGAAGGCCGAGAAGGAGGCGAAGAAGGAGGAGAGCCGCAAGAAGGTCGCCCAGTGGAAGAAGCCGTCCTGGTACAACGACCTGAAGAACCCGCGGAAGGGCTCCAAGGACGGCGGCGACGGCCAGTGGAAGGCCAAGAAGTCGGTGGCGTACTGGCCGAGCATGGAGCGCTGGATGCGCTACCAGGAGCAGGTCACCCAGGTGAAGCGCGGCAAGGAATACGCTGTCAAGGACCCGAGGACCGGCAGGGACGTCGACTTCGACGGCTGGGACTCGTCGCGGCAGACCTACATCGAGGCGAAGTTCGGATACGGCAAGAAGGTCGACAAGGACGGGAACCTCCAGAAGGCCCAAGCGGACAAGTTCATCGAGCAGGCGCAGCGCCAGCTGCGGGCCGCGAACGGGAAGCCCGTCGAATGGAACTTCTCCAACAAGAAGGTGGCCGAGGCGGCGCAGAAGGCGTTCGACGACGCCGACGTGGACGTGGTGGTCAAGTACACCCCGGTGGAGAAGTAGGAGACAGAGGAACACGTATGTCGAGCGAAACGGTCGTCAAGGTGTCCTGGGGACCCAGGCCCGAGGCCCCTCTGCAACTGGCTCAGCGCTGGCTGGAGCTCCTGTCCGAGCTGACGGAGCTGTCGGAGGGTGCGTGGGCCGGGTGGCGCTGGAGCGAGGACGCCGGCCCCGGCGATCCCGTGCCCTCCGGTACCGAGGCTTTCGCGGCGGCACTGGAGGCGTCCAACGTGAAGGACGACCTGGACATCCTCGGTTACACCGCCCAGGTCGTGGCCACCCGGCCGGACGGCGCGTACGCGAAGGCCAGGGTCATCGCGGGAGGTTCGAACGAGTACTCCCCGTTCACGGCGGTGCTGAACCTGTTCCCCGCGTCCGGGTCGGCGGCCGTCCCCCTGGCGGGCCGGCACGCCGAGGCCCTCGCCCTGCTGGCGGACGCGTGGGACGCGGACCACGGCCTGACGTACGACCGGCCGCTGTTCGACGACCTCAGGTCGGCCTACGGCCTGCGAGCCTCACACCCCCGTGCGGGGTGGGCGGTGTTCCTGTCGGAGCACCGTGCCGCGCGCGTCCCGGACGACCTCCCCGCGCGCCGGCGCCTGCCCACCCGGCACGGCGGAGTCGTCCTCGACCTCGCCGACCGCTCCGGCGGACCGTCGTCCCCGCAGACGGTGCTCGCCGCGCACAAGGCGCTCGCCGGGAGCGGTGCGCTGGAGCCGCTGCCGACCCCCGCCACCGGCGCGAAGCTGTGAGCCGCGGACCGGGGAACGGTGAAGGGGGAGGGACCGCGACGGGAGTGCGGCCGTACCTCGACCGGATCGACGCGCTCCTCGCCCGTCCCCTGAGCGGCGACGAGGACCACCACCTCGTGATTCTGCGCCGGAGCCGGGACTTCGCCCCGCCGCACGACGACCGGGACGAGCTCCTGCGGACCGGCGAGGAGTTCGAGGGGGAGCTGAGGGAACTGGCGGCCGCCCTGGACGCCCGGTGGGGCCCGCACGCGGTCCTGTCCATGGAGGACTACTCCCTCATGGACCCGGACGACGACGGGCTCCCGCCCTTCTTCCGCGACCTGTGCGCGCGCGGGTACTTCGGCGACCTCCGGTACTGGCGGGCCGGCGGGCGTCTCGTCGCGGTGAGCGTGGGGCACGAGGACAAGGAGGAGCCGGTCGTCCTGTTCGCGGCAGTGACCGGCTCCGCGGAGGGCTTCCCCGGCTAGGAACCCCGACACCCGGAAGACGCGGCCACGACCTCCACCCGTCCGCCGGGCCGCACCCCCCACTGCGCCATCGCCCCCGCCTCCGCCTCCAGCACGTGCCGGGCGCGGAGGCGGGGCAGGCCGAGGCGGCCCGGGGGCATGGTGCGTACGGTGATGACGCGCAGGTCGCGGTCCAGGTAGGCGACGTCGATGGGGATGCGCATGCGGAAGGTGTGCACGCTGTTCGCGGGGGAGAGCAGGATCGCCCCGTCGACCGCGTCCCGGCCGAGCAGCCCCTTGGTGCGGGCGCGGTAGGAGGTCGCGATCTCCAGGGGGACGCCGACGGGTGCCGCGCCGTCTCCGCGCACGACCAGCGTGCCCCGCCCGTCGCGCCACCGCTTGCCCATGTCCAGCCGCCTCCGTCCTCGCACCGCCGTTCCCGGCCGAACCTATCCGCGGGGAAGTGGGCCCCGCATGGGCCCAGGGACCCATGCGGGGACCGGTGCGCGGGCCGTACGGTCCCGGCGTGCGCGTACTCCTGCTCGTGACGGCCGCCCTGTGGGGCGCGGGTGCCGGTCTGCTGCTGCCCCGTGCCGCCCACCGCCTCTCGGTCGACGCCGGACGGCCGTGGAGCGACCGCTGCCCGGCCGGCCACGCGATCACCGGGGCGTTCGGCGGCTGGCTGGGCCGGCCGCGCTGCCGGGCGGGCTGCGGCCCGTACGGCCCGAGCACGCCCGCCGTCGCCCTGGTGACGGCCCTGGCGTGCGCCGCCCTGGCCGCCGCGACGGGCCCCCGCCCCGAACTGGCCGTCTGGCTCCTCACCGCGCCGGTCGCGGTCCTCCTCGCCCTGGTCGACCTGCGGGTGCACCGGCTCCCCGACGTCCTGACCCTGCCGCTCGCCGCCGGGACCGCCGCCCTGCTGGGCCTGGCGTCCCTGCTGCCCGGCGCGGCGGGCTCCTGGCCCCGGTCCCTGCTGGGCGCCCTCGCCCTGGGCGCCGGCTACCTGCTCCTCTTCCTCCTCAACCCCTCCGGGATGGGCTTCGGCGACGTCAAACTGGCCCTGGCCCTGGGGCTGCCCCTGGGCTGGTACGGCTGGCCGGTCCTGCTGACCGGCGCGTGCGCCGGCCTCGTCTACGGCGCCCTCTACGGCGTCACCCTCCTCCTGCTGCGCCGCGCGGACCGCAAGTCGGCGATCCCGCTGGGGCCGTTCATGCTGGGCGGGGCGTTCACCGCGGTGGCGGCGGGGGCCTTCGCGGCGGCCTGAGCCACGGAGGACCCGGCCCGTGACGAAAGCGGTTGTGCGGTGCCGCCGCGCGGGATAGGAAGACCGGCATGACCGCACTCGGCGCCATCCTCCGCCCCCAGCTGCCCCCCGAGCGCTTCCGTTCCCTGGCCCGGCTCGCGGACGGCACCGGACTCGACGAGCTGTGGCTGTGGGAGGACTGCTTCCTCGAAGGCGGCATCTCCTCGGCCGCCGCCGCGCTCGCCTGGACCGAACGGATCCGCGTCGGCGTCGGGCTGCTGCCCGTGCCGCTGCGCAACGTCGCCGTCACCGCGATGGAGACCGCCACGCTCCACCGCATGTTCCCCGGCCGGGCGTCCGTCGGCGTGGGGCACGGCGTGCAGGACTGGATGGGGCAGGTCGGGGCGCGCGCCGGGTCGCCCGTGACGCTGCTGCGCGAGTACGTCACCGCGCTGCGCGCCCTGCTCGACGGGGAGCGGGTCACGACCGGCGGGCGGTACGTCAGGCTCGACGACGTCGCGCTCGGCTGGCCGCCGCGGGGCGGTGCCGAGGTGCTGGTCGGCGCCGTGGGCCCGCGCACCGTGCGGCTGTCCGGCGAGGTCGCCGACGGCACGATCCTCAGCGAGGTCACCCCGCCCGAAGGGGTCCGCGAGGCACGCCGGCTCATCGACGAGGGCCGCCGGGCGGCCGGCCGCACCGGCCCCCACACGGTCGTCGCCTACCTCCTCACCGCCACCGGGCCCGGCGCCGCCGCCCGGCTGCGCGCCGAACTCGCCGCCAAGGGCCTCGCCGACGTCCCCGGCCTCGGCGTCGCCGGGGACGCCGCCGCCGTCGCCGAGGCCGTACGGCGGGTCGCCGAGGCCGGGGCGGACCGGGTGGTCCTGGAGCCGACGGGCGACGAACCCGACCCGGAGGGGTTCGTACGGTTCGCCGCCGAAGAGGTGCGGCCGCTGGTGCCGTGAGGCCCGTCACGGCCCCGCCGGGCACCCGGTGACCGGCACGGGCCGGGCGGGGACGGGCCGGGCGGAAATGCGGCGGCGGCCGTTCCCCGCCCCTGCCATGATGCCTCCATGGCCGAGCAGCGACAGCCGCACCGCACCTTCGAGGACCTCGTGGCCGAAGGCCTCTCCGTCCCCACCGAGGGCTGGGACTTCTCCTGGTTCGAGGGCCGGGCCACGGAGGCGCGCCCGTCCTGGGGGTACGCGGTCTCCGCGGCCGGGCGGCTGGCCCGCGCGGAGGCCGCGCTCGACATCCAGACCGGCGGGGGCGAGGTGCTGGACTTCGCGCTCGCCCGGGCGGCGCCCGGGCGGCCCCTGCTCACCGCCGCCACGGAGGGCTGGCCCCCGAACCTCGCCAAGGCGACCGCCCTGCTCCGCCCGCGCGGCGTCACGGTCGTCGCCTCGCCGGAGGACGCCCCGCTGCCCTTCGCCGACGGCGCCTTCGACCTCGTCGTCAGCCGGCACCCCGTCCGCCCCCGGTGGAACGAGATCGTCCGCGTGCTGCGGCCCGGCGGCACCTACTTCGCCCAGCACGTCGGACCGGGCAGCGTCTTCGAACTCGTCGAGCACTTCCTCGGCCCCCAGCCGGACGAGGCGCGCGAAGCCCGCAGTCCCGACCGCGAACGTGCCGGTGCCGAGGCCGCCGGCCTGGAGATCGTCGACCTGCGGGCCGAACGGCTGCGCATGGAGTTCCACGACATCGCCGCCGTCGTCCACTTCCTGCGCAAGGTGGTCTGGATCGTCCCCGGCTTCACCGTCGAGGCCTGGGAACCGCGGCTGCGCGCCCTCCACGAGCGGATCGAGGCCGACGGCCCCTTCGTCGCCCACAGCACCCGGCACCTCGTGGAGGCCCGCCGGGCCCGGGCCTGAGCGGGCGGGCGGCGGCCCGGTCGCCGCGTCGTCATCCGGAGGGCGGCCCGCCCGCGACCCCGCTCCCGGGGCACGTCCGGGGCGGGGCGATGCGCGTGAGCAAAGCCGCCCGGGGGCGCCGCGCGGTGGAGCGGGGCCGCGCGGCACCCGGCCTCCTGCGGGGGCACGGGGCGGTGCCGCGGGGTCAAGGGGGCGTACGCGGTCCGGTTCACCCGTCGGAGGGATGCCCGGCCCTCCGGCCGCGCGCTCCGCGCGGGGCGCCGCGGCCTCCGGTTTCCGGCCCGAATCGCCCCGTCGCCCTGGGATTCCGCCGTGATCCGGCCATGATTCCGCCAGGAACGTGCCCGGAACCGATCCTTCCGCACATATCGCGGCGTCGCCGGGCGGCTCCGGAGAGTAATTTTCCGGCGCTGATGCACGCAGCATCACTTACGAAGGGTTATGGTGGAAGCCCCCCCTCGGGCCGGTCCGTCTCCCCCCCACGGACCGGCCCGTTTTCTTTCCGCCCCCGCGTCGGGTCCGGGACGGGTCCGCGCCGGGGCGCAGGACCCTCCCGCGTCCCCCCTGGCTCCCCGCGGCCGCGTGCCGCCGCCCGGCCCCGCCCCCCGCGTCGGCCGTACGCCGCACCGGCTGGCCGTCCCCCGGGGCGGCGGGGGTAGGCTTCGCCCCCGGGGACTGCCATACGGACAGGGACCGCCCGCGGCCGCATCCGGGCCGCACGCCGCGGCCTGTCCGATCCGTACGGAGGGGCTCAATCACGTGAACCTGCGCGACAAGCTGCGCGGCCTGCTGGTCAGGCTGTACGCACGCCGGGTGGAAGGCCACCTGGACCACGCTCAGGTGCCCAAGCACATCGGCGTCATCATGGACGGCAACCGGCGCTGGGCGAAGGCCGCCGGTTCCACCACCGCCCAGGGCCACCGGGCCGGTGCGCACAAGATCGAGGAGTTCCTCGGCTGGTGCACCGAGACGGACGTCCAGGTCGTCACCCTCTGGCTGCTGTCGACGGACAACTTCGACCGGCCGCAGGAGGAGCTCGTCCCGCTGCTCGGCATCATCGAGGACGTCGTGCGCACCCTGGCCGCGGACGGCCGCTGGCGCGTGCACCACGTCGGCACCCTCGACCTGCTGCCGGCCGGGATGCAGCGCACCCTGAAGGAGGCCGAGGAGGCCACCGCGCACGTCGACGGCATAACGGTCAACGTGGCCATCGGCTACGGCGGCCGCCAGGAGATCGTCGACGCCGTCCGCTCCATGCTGCTCGACGCCCACGACAAGGGCCTGACGACGGAGGCGCTCGCCGAGGCCGTCGACATCGACATGATCGGACGTCACCTCTACACCGGCGACCAGCCCGACCCCGACCTGGTGATCCGCACCAGCGGCGAGCAGCGACTGTCCGGATTCATGCTCTGGCAGACCGCGCACTCCGAGTACTACTTCTGCGACGTCTTCTGGCCCGCCTTCCGCAAGGTCGACTTCCTGCGCGCGCTGCGCGACTACGCCGCCCGCCACCGCCGTTACGGCGGCTGACCCGGCGTTTCGGCCCCCGGCCGGCCCCGCGGCCGGCCCGGGCGGCACGGGGCGCGCGCGTCCCTCGGGCCGGGACGTCACACGGAGTTCACCGGGGCGCCGTCATATGCCGTGGCATGGCGGCGCTCGTTCGAGGGCATAACCCAGACAGGTCGACACCCGAACCACGGGTGTCGGATCTCAGCGGACGGCTCGGGGCCGTCCGCCCGGGAGGCCCTTTGCACCAGCCCGACCGTGCGGTGACCGCGCGGGAGACACGGCGGAGGGCCGGTTCTCGGCCCGCGCATCGGGGCCGTCGACCGGTCGGGATTTCTCCCGCCCAGCCCTGCCCGGCA
The DNA here is from genome assembly GCF_044540485.1 of Streptomyces sp. NPDC085946. NCBI lineage: Bacteria > Bacillati > Actinomycetota > Actinomycetes > Kitasatosporales > Streptomycetaceae > Streptomyces > Streptomyces sp. NPDC085946. Next base: position 96,946 of record NZ_JBITSF010000009.1, read on the forward strand.
TTCCACTCCGTCGCTCCCCGACCTCATCCGAGGGGGTACGTCCTTCCGTGGTGACCAGCACAAAGCGCCACAAGCCAGACCGGCGCACCTATGTCCTCGACACCAGCGTCCTGCTGGCCGACCCGAACGCCCTGAGCCGCTTCGACGAGCACGAGGTCGTGCTCCCCATCGTCGTGGTGACGGAACTGGAGGCCAAGCGGCACCATCCCGAACTCGGCTACTTCGCCCGGCAGGCCCTGCGCCTGCTCGACGACCTCCGGGTGCGGTACGGCCGGCTGGACGCCCCCATTCCGACCGGGGACCTCGGCGGAACCGTGCGTGTCGAGCTCAACCACTCGGACCCCAGCGTGCTGCCCAGCGGGTACCGCCTGGGGGACAACGACTCCCGCATCCTCGCGGTCGCCCGCAACCTGCAGGCCGAGGGGTTCGACGTCACCGTCGTGTCGAAGGACCTGCCGCTCAGGATCAAGGCGTCCTCCGTGGGGCTCCTCGCCGAGGAGTACCGCGCCGAACTCGCCATCACGGACGCCTCCGGCTGGACCGGGATGTCCGAACTGACCCTGTCCGGCGAGCAGGTGGACATCCTCTTCGAGGAAGGGCGCATCCACGTGCCCGAGGCCGCCGGCCTGCCCGTGCACACCGGTCTGACCATCCAGTCCGAGCGCGGCAAGGCGCTCGGCCGGGTCACGCCGGACGGCAGCGTCCGCCTGGTGCGCGGCGACCGGGAGGCGTTCGGCGTCAAGGGGCGCAGCGCCGAGCAGCGGATCGCGCTCGACCTGCTGCTCGACCCCGACATCGGCATCGTGTCGATGGGCGGCCGGGCCGGCACCGGCAAGTCGGCGCTGGCGCTGTGCGCGGGTCTGGAGGCGGTCCTGGAGCGCCGTCAGCACGAGAAGATCATGGTCTTCCGGCCGCTGTACGCGGTGGGCGGGCAGGAGCTCGGCTACCTGCCCGGCAGCGAGGCCGAGAAGATGAGCCCCTGGGCGCAGGCGGTCTTCGACACGCTGTCGGCGGTCACCAGCCGCGAGGTCATCGAGGAGGTCACCGCGCGCGGGATGCTGGAGGTCCTCCCGCTCACGCACATCCGCGGCCGCTCCCTGCACGACGCGTTCGTCATCGTGGACGAGGCCCAGTCCCTGGAGCGCAACGTCCTCCTCACCGTGCTGTCGAGGATCGGGGCGAACTCCCGGGTCGTCCTCACCCACGACGTGGCACAGCGGGACAACCTGCGCGTCGGGCGCTACGACGGCGTCGTCGCCGTGGTGGAGAAACTGAAGGGGCATCCGCTCTTCGCACACGTGACCCTGACCCGGTCCGAGAGGTCCCAGATCGCGGCCCTTGTGACCGAAATGCTCGAAGACGGTCAGGTCTGACCGAACTCCTCCGAATGCGGAGCCGGCACGCGAAAGTTGGCGCCGTCCGAAAAGGCGTAGAGCCTAGCCGGGCGGCGCTTTCGCGTCTGCCGGTTTCCTGAATTCACGGGGGCCAAACGGGGTGTGAGCTTTCACACGCAACATGAGATTGCCTTGCGGCGTCCCGGTGCGGCAGAGTCTCACTCCTGTCAGGCCCCGCATACGACACACCTGTACCCCCAGCGCGGTACGGCACCACAGGAACACACCAACTCCATAGCGCTGTCGTATGCCGCCCGAGTCACCACGCGGCGCTCCCCTCGCGGGAGTTCCCACCGGGCCCGCGCCTCCCGTGACCCCGTAGTTGGGGAGGCCAGTGCCAGGGGCACGATTGCGTCCGCCAGGGTCACCGAAGCGGGCGATGCTGGAAGGAAACCGTGTGAGCCGGATCTCGGTCCGGGGATTCGCAGTGGCCTCGGCCACGGCGGTCACCGCTGTCGGAAGCGTCGTCGGCGTTGCCTCGGGCAGCACCGCGCAGAACAACGACGCCGAAGCGACGGCAACGGGCACCACGCTGCTCGCGGACATTCCCGCCGGACAGCAGGCGCAGGTGCAGACCGCGTCCCTGACGCAGCAGGCCGACGCCCAGGCCATCGCCGCGGACGCGAGCGCCAAGAAGGACGCCGAGGAGGCCGCCCGCAAGGCCGCCGCCGAGACGGCCATCGCCAAGAAGGCGGCCGCCGAGAAGGCGGAGCAGGCGGCGAAGGAAGCCAAGGAGCGCGCCGAGGCCAAGGCCGCGGCCAGCCGTGAGGCGGCCCGCGAGGAGCTCAACGTCGCGGTCAAGGGCTCCTACAGCATCGCCGAGATCCAGGCGATGGCCCGTCAGCTGGTGCCGTCCGGCCAGTGGCAGTGCTTCAGCAACATCGTGGACCACGAGTCCGACTGGAACTACCGCGCCGTCAACCCCTCTTCGGGTGCCTACGGCCTCTTCCAGGCCCTGCCGGGCTCCAAGATGTCGTCCGTCGGCGCCGACTGGCAGACGAACCCGCTCACGCAGATCAAGTGGGGCCTGAACTACATGAACGAGCGCTACGGCAGCCCGTGCGGCGCCTGGTCGTTCTGGCAGGCCAACCACTGGTACTGAGCCCGTCCTGAGCTCCGGGGGCCGTCGGGCCCCCACCCCGCACGACCTCGGCGCAGCCCCTCTCCGTCCCACGGCGAGGGGCTTTCGCCATGTACGGTCGGACGGACGGCTCCAGGGGGGAGTGGTGCGGAGAGACGGGGGAAGAGGACGGATCATGTCGCGAGTGCCAGGGTGGCTCGGCCGGGTCGGGTCCCGACTGACCGAGATGAGCGAGCGGTTGGACGAGCGGCGCGCCGAGGTGGAGCGGGAGCGCGCCGAGTCCGACGCGTCCCCCGACCCGTCCGTCGACCGGGTGCCGCCGCCCCCCGACTACGCGCCCGCCGTCTCGCCCCGGCCCGATCCCGCGCTGGCCGTGCCGTGGGGGATGCGGGTCGCGGCCGAGGCCGGCTGGCGGCTGCTGGTGCTGGCGGGCACGCTCTGGGTGCTGATGCGGGTCATCAGCGCCGTGCAGCTGCTGGTGCTGGCGTTCGCGGCGGCGCTGCTGATCACCGCGCTGCTCCAGCCGACCGTGGCGCGGCTGCGGCGGCACGGGGTGCCCCGGGGGCCGGCCACCGCGCTGACGGCGATCCTCGGGTTCGTCGTCATCGGGCTGATGGGCTGGTTCGTGACCTGGCAGGTCATGGAGAACATCGACAACCTCTCCGGCCAGATCCAGGACGGCATCGACGAGCTGCGCAACTGGCTGCTGAACAGCCCGTTCCACGTCACGGACAAGCAGATCAACGAGATCGCCAAGAACCTGCGCGAGGCGGTCGGCGCGAACACCGACCAGATCACCTCCGCGGGCCTGGAGGGCGTGACGGTCGTGGTGGAGGCCCTGACGGGCATCCTGCTGACCGTCTTCTCGACGCTGTTCCTGCTCTACGACGGCCGGCGCATCTGGGAGTGGACGCTGAGGCTGGTGCCGGCGGCGGCACGGCCCGGGGTGGCCGGCGCCGGGCCGCGGGCGTGGCGGACGCTGACGGCGTACGTGCGCGGCACGGTGATCGTGGCGCTGATCGACGCCATCTTCATCGGGCTCGGGATCTACTTCCTCGACGTGCCGATGGCCGTGCCGCTGGCGGTGTTCATCTTCCTGTTCGCCTTCATCCCGCTGGTGGGCGCGGTGGTGTCCGGGGCGCTGGCCGTCGTGGTGGCGCTGGTGACGCAGGGCGTGTTCACGGCCGTCATGACGCTGGTGGTCGTGCTGGCGGTCCAGCAGATCGAGGGGCACATCCTCCAGCCGTTCATCCTGGGCCGGGCGGTACGGGTGCATCCGCTCGCGGTCGTGCTGTCCGTCGCGGCGGGCGGGATGGTCGCCGGGATCGGCGGGGCGGTGGTCGCGGTGCCGCTGGTCGCGGTGACGAACACGGTCGCCGGGTACCTGCGGGCGTACTCGCAGGAGGCGGCGGTGCGGCACGCGCCGAAGCCGCGGGGGTCCACGGCGTCGGACGCGGCGGTGAGCGCCGGCGAGGCGCCGCCCGCCCCCGCCCCCGCGCCCGACGCGGCCGGCTGAGGCGCCCCCGCCCGGACCCCGCCGCACACGCCGAAGGGCCCGCCCACCGAAGCGGTGGGCGGGCCCTCGGCCGTGCGAAGGAGACGTGGCGGCGGGTTACTCCGCCAGGACCGCCTCCGCGTCCAGGGTGACGGCGACCGCCTGGACGACGGACGCGATCTTGAAGGACTCCTGGATGGTCTCCCGCTCGACGCCGGCCTTGCGCAGGACCTGCTCGTGGGAGTCGAGGCACATGCCGCAGCCGTTGATGGCGGAGACGGCGAAGGACCACAGCTCGAAGTCGACCTTGTCGACGCCCGGGTTGCCGATGACGTTCATCCGCAGGCCCGCGCGCAGGGTGCCGTACTCGTGGTCCGACAGCAGGTGCCGGGTGCGGTAGAAGACGTTGTTCATCGCCATGACGGCCGCGGCGGACTTGGCCGCCGTGTACGCCTCCGGCGAGAGGTTCGCCTTCGCCTCCGGCTCCAGCTCACGCAGCACGATCGGGGAGCGCGACGCGATGGCCGTCGCCAGGACCGTGCCCCACAGCTGCTGGGCCGGGAGGTCGGAGTTGCCGATGACCGAGCCCAGGTTGAGCTTCAGGTCCTTGGCGTAGTCCGGTATGCGGGACTTGAGGGAGTCGAGGGACATGTCTCACTCACCCGCCAGCAGCTTGACCGGGTCGAGGGTCTCGTCGCCCTTGGACCAGTTGCACGGGCAGAGCTCGTCCGTCTGGAGCGCGTCCAGGACCCGGAGGACCTCCTTGGGGTTGCGGCCCACGGAGCCCGCGGTCACCATCGTGAACTGGATCTCGTTGTTCTGGTCCACGATGAAGACCGCGCGCTTGGCGAAGCCCTCCTCGTCCTCGATGCCCAGCGCCCGCATGAGCTCGTGCTTGGAGTCCGCCATCATCGGGAACGGCAGGTCGCGCAGGTCGTCGTGGTCCTTGCGCCAGGCGTGGTGGACGAACTCGGAGTCACCGGAGAAGCCGAGGATCTGGGCGTCGCGGTCGGCGAACTCCTCGTTCAGCTTGCCGAAGGCCGCGATCTCGGTCGGGCAGACGAAGGTGAAGTCCTTCGGCCATGCGAAGACGATCTTCCACTTGCCCTCGTAGGTCTTGTGGTTGATCGTCTCGAACTCCTTGCCCTTCTCCAGCGAGACACAGGCGGTCAGTTCGAATTCGGGGAACTTGTCACCGACAGTGAGCACTAGCTCTCCTTGCAGCGCAGCGAAGAAACACCCGCTTTTGGCGGGTGTTTCCCATGGGTTGGACGAGCATGATCGTGACACAGCCCGCATTGATCAGGGAAATAGCTACACTCGGTCGGGTTGATTGGAGGTGGTTATTAGTGACTGTCGGTAACGTGGCTCATGTCGGCAAGCGCCGCCAGCCCAGTCTCGCCCAGTTGCGCGCCTTCGCCGCCGTCGCCGAGTGCCTGCACTTCCGGGACGCCGCCGCGGCGATCGGTATGAGCCAGCCCGCGCTCTCGGGGGCCGTCTCCGCGCTGGAGGAGACGCTCGGGGTCACGCTGCTGGAGCGCACGACCCGCAAGGTGCTGCTCTCGCCCGCCGGCGAGCGGCTCGCCGTCCGGGCCCAGGCGGTGCTGGCGGAGGTCGGGGCGCTGATGGAGGAGGCGGAGGCCGTCCGGGCGCCGTTCACCGGGGCGCTGCGGCTCGGGGTGATCCCGACCGTCGCGCCCTATCTGCTGCCGACCGTCCTGCGGCTGGTGCACGACCGCTATCCGCTGCTCGACCTCCAGGTCCACGAGGAGCAGACCGCCTCGCTCGTCGAGGGGCTCACCAGCGGACGGCTCGACCTGCTGCTGCTCGCCGTGCCGCTCGGGGTGCCGGGCGTGGCCGAACTGCCCCTGTTCGACGAGGACTTCGTCCTCGTCACGCCGCTCGGCCATCCGCTCGGCGGGCGGGAGGGGATACCGCGGGAGGCGCTGAAGGAGCTGCACCTGCTGCTGCTCGACGAGGGGCACTGCCTGCGCGACCAGGCCCTCGACATCTGCCGGGAGGCCGGGCGGGAGGACGCGCCCGTCACCACGACCGCCGCGGGGCTCTCCACGCTCGTGCAGCTGGTCGCCGGCGGCCTGGGCTGCACCCTGCTGCCGCGCACCGCGCTGCGGCTGGAGACGTCCCGCAGCAGTCAGCTCCTCACCGGCTCCTTCGCCGACCCGGCCCCCACCCGCCGGGTCGCCCTGGCGATGCGGACGGGGGCCGCGCGCGGCGGGGAGTACGAGGAGCTGGCGGCCGCGCTGCGCCAGGCGCTGCGGCCGCTGCCCGTACGGGTGGTGAACGGCACGGACTGAAGCCGCCCGGGCCCCGGGGACCGCTGTGGCCCGGGCCCTCGCCCGGCCGCGCGGGTCATTCGCCGCGCAGTCCCTCCGGGCGCATCATGCGCCACAGCGGCGGCAGGCTGAGCAGGGTGACCAGCAGGATCACGGCCGTGCCGATGCCGGTCATGGACGCCACCGCCGTCCAGTCGAAGTCGACCGGGCGGCCGACCATCTGCTGCAGGACCGCCCCCAGGGCCAGACCGGTGACGCAGGCCAGGGAGAGTCCGAGCCCGATCGGCACGGCGGTCTGCCACAGCACCGACAGGCTGAGGGTGCGCCGCCGGGTGCCGAAGGCGACCAGCGCCGACAGCAGCTTCCTGCGCTCGCGCAGCTGCTCCATCTGGGAGACGAACAGGCTCGCCCCGATCAGCAGCAGCACGGCCGCCGAGCCGATCACCAGCCCCCGTTCGACCGCCGCGAACCGGTCGTTGACCTGGAACGCCGTCAGGGACATCGGCACCAGCATCACGTGGCCCCGGGCCGCCGCGTTGCGCGCGTACTCGCGGGCGTCCGGCACGGCCGGGTCGAGCGTGACGAAGGTGGTGGAGCGGACGCTGCGCAGCGCTCCGCCGGGCAGGGCTCCCGGGGTGACGATCAGGCCGCTGAGCCGCGCCCCGGTGGGGTCCGGACGGGAGCCGACCCGTTCGATCCGCGAGGGGAGCGTCCAGGCGACCGCCGCGGTGGTGTCCTCGTCGCCGTCGCTGGGCGGATCGACGTAGACCTTCTGGCCCGGCTCCGGGGCCTTGTCCGGGTACTCGGCGCTGGGCGGGAGCAGGAAGGCGTCCCCGTCGGCGCACGTGCCGAGCTCGGCGACCTCGCGCAGGGAGGCGCAGTCGCCGATCGTCACCGAGTAGGTGACCTCGGCGTTCCGGGCGCGGTCGCCGAGCGAGGTGCTGCCCAGCGTGGTCGCCCGCTCCACGCCCTTCGCCGAGGCGATGGTCCCGGTGATGGCGGGCATGTCCGCGTACGGCACCTGGGACGGGGCCAGCACCTGCATCTGCGCGCGGTCGAGGTCGGCTCCGGTCTGCCGGGTGTAGCCGTCCTCGACACTGCTGAACAGCGACTGCAGGGCGATGGCGCCCGCCACGGCCACCGCGATCCCGTTGACCGGGCGCACCGCGGTGCCGCTGCCGAGCTGGAGCCGCCGCACGGCCAGCTGCCAGGCCACCGGCCCCCCGCCGAGGCGGGTCACCACGACCTCCACCAGCCAGGGCAGCAGCGCCGTGACACCGACCAGCAGCAGCACCACGCCACCGGTCACCTGCCACTGGTCGAACTGTTCGCCGTCGCCCCGCCCGGTCAGCGGGGCCAGCAGGCCGAGGCCCGCCAGCGGCATCACCAGACGCCACCACAGCCTGCGCCGCGCCGGCTTCGCCGCACGGACCACCCCCAGCGGCTCGACCACCACCGCGCGCATGGCGAGCAGGGTCACCGCGACCGACGCCAGCGGCACCGCGACCACGACCAGGAGGGCCAGCAGCGGGCTGAGCGCGATGTCGGCCGGGAACATGCGCGTCTCCATCATCGGGAAGTCGGCGGCGACGGGCCGCCCCCCGAGGAACAGCGCCAGGCCGACCAGGATGCCGAGCAGCGCGCCGCCGAGCGCTTCGCCGGCCGCGACCCTCCGGGTCGTCGCGGTGTCCGCGCCGACCAGCCGCAGGGCGGCCAGCCGCCGGTCGCGGCGCTCGCCGCCGAAGCGGACGGCCGCGGCGATGAACACGACCACCGGCAGCAGCAGGACCACGAAGACGACCATGACGAGCAGCAGCAGGACCGGGTCCCACGGCTCGGCGGGCTGCGGGTGGCCGAAGCCCTCGATCCGCGTCACGAAGTCCTGGCCCGCCCGGAGTCCGTCGTAACCGGCCCAGTAGGCCAGCTCGTCGGGGCCGAGCAGTCCCGCGTCGGCGATAGTGCCGACCCGTTCGTACGGCAGGCGGGGCTGGAGCAGCCGCTTGCCCTCGGCCGTGTCGAGCAGGGCGGCGAGCGCGGGGGAGACCACCATCTCGCCGGGCGCGGGGAGTTCGGACAGCCCGGGCGGAACCGGTGGCCGGGACCCCTCGGGACGCACCAGCCGGCCGTAGACGTTCTTCTCGCGGTAGGTGCTGTCGGTCTGCGAGACGAGCAGGGTGGAGTCCGTGGCCCGCTCGGCGGTCACGTAGGTGCTGCGGGCGTCCTCGCGGTCCCCGCGGGCCTCGATCGCGCCCGGCACGGCGGTGGTGAACAGCAGCAGCGCGACGCCCAGCCCCACGCCGACGGCGGTCAGGACCGTGCGGACCCAGCCCTCCCGGCCGCCCGTGACGGAGAACCGGGCACCCATCACGAGGTCCTGCACCCAGGAGGTGCCGCGCGGCGCGCCGGTGCTCATATCGCGCGCTCCATGTCCCGGGACCTGCCGTCGCGCACGACGATCTCGCGGTCGGAGTAGGCGGCCACCCGCGCCTCGTGCGTGACGAGGACGACGGCGGCGTTGGTGGACCGGGCGGCGTCGGTGAGCAGTTCCATCACGCGCTCGCCGTTGAGCGAGTCGAGCGCGCCGGTCGGCTCGTCGGCGAACAGCACCCGCGGACCGGTGACCAGCGCGCGGGCGACCGCGACCCGCTGCCCCTGGCCGCCGGAGACCTCCCCGGGCCGCTTGCCGCCCACGTCGCCGACCTCCAGCCGCTCCATCCAGGCCAGGGCGGCCCGCTCGGCCTCCTTGCGGGGGCGGCCGTTCAGCCGCAGCGGCAGGGCCACGTTCTCCACGCAGGTCAGTTCGGGCACGAGCTGCCCGAACTGGAACACGAACCCGAACTCCGAGCGGCGCAGCGCGCTGCGCTCGGCGTCGCTCATGGCGGACAGCTCGCGCCCGGCGTAGGTGATCGTGCCCTCGTCGGGCGTGACGATCCCGGCGAGGCAGTGCAGCAGGGTCGACTTGCCCGACCCGGAGGGCCCCATCACGGCGACGACCTCGCCGGGGTGGATGGAGAAGTCGGCGCCGTCCAGCGCCGTGGTCGGACCGTAGGTCTTGCGCAACCCCCGGGCCGCGAGCAGGGAGCCGGCGGGCGTCATGCGGTCACCGCCGCACGGAGCTTGTCGAGGCGCGCGGCGGTCAGTTCCAGCCACCGCAGGTCCGCCTCCAGGTGGAACAGGGCGTGGTCGCAGATGAGCTGGTCGGCCAGGTCGCCCTTGCGCTTGCGGTCGGTGAGGACGCGCATGCTGCGCAGGTGCTCGGAGCGCTGGGTGTCGAGGATGTCGGCGGCGTCCCGGTGGGTGAGCAGGGCCAGGACGACCTTGGTGTACAGGGTCGACTGGAGGTAGGGCTCGGGCTTCTCCGGCGTGGCGAGCCAGCGCTCGACGTCGGTGACGCCGGCCTCGGTGATGGCGTAGCGCTTGCGCTCGGGGCCGTCGCCGGCCTCGATGGCGTCGACCTCGACGAGGCCGTTCTTCAGCAGGCGGGACATCGTCGAGTAGACCTGGCCGTAGTGCAGCGGCCGGTCGTGACCGAACTTCGCGTCGAAGGCCCGCTTGAGGTCGTAACCGTGGCGCGGACCGGACTCCAGGAGTCCCAGGAGAGTGTGACCGATGGACATGCGGAGCACTGTACACACTGTGTATACGCGCCATGTATACGTCGCGTGCGCAGGGCGTGGCGGTGGGTGCGGCCCCGCAGGTGGGGGCCGATTGTCACGGTTCTGTCACCGCCGCCCGGGACGGCCGGCGGTGACCGTCACGGCTGCTCGGGAGGGGGCGCGGGCGGCCGTCCGCGCCGCGGGATCGGTCCGGCCTCGCGCGGCAGCCGGCCCGCCTCCGCCAGGGCGCGCCGCAGCAGGAACTCGATCTGCGCGTTGGCCGACCGCAGGTCGTCCGACGCCCACCGGGCGAGCGCCTCGTACACCGACGGGTCGAGCCGCAGCAGCACCTGCTTGCGCTGCTGCGGCCGGCGCTGAGGGGACGGGCCCTCGGAAGGGGCCGTCACTGGTAGAGGGTCCCGGTGTTGAGGACGGGCTGGGCCGCGCGGTCCCCGCACAGCACCACCATCAGGTTCGACACCATCGCCGCCTTCCGCTCGGAGTCCAGTTCCACGATGTCCTGCTCGGCGATCCGGGCGAGCGCCAGCTCCACCATGCCCACGGCGCCCTCGACGATCTGCCGCCGCGCCGCGACGACCGCCCCGGCCTGCTGCCGCTGGAGCATCGCCGAGGCGATCTCGGGAGCGTACGCCAGGTGCGTGAAGCGCGACTCGATGATCTGCACGCCCGCCGCCTCGACGCGCGCGTGCAGCTCGGCGGCGAGCTTCTCGGTGATCTCCTCGGCGTTGCCGCGCAGCGACAGGCCGTCCTCCTCGTGGGCGTCGTACGGGTACTCGATGGCGATGTGCCGCACGGCCGCCTCGGTCTGGGTGCTGACGAACTCGACGTAGTCGTCGACCTCGAAGGTGGCCTGGGCGGTGTCCTCGACCCGCCACACCACGACCGCGGCGAGCTCGATGGGGTTGCCGTAGGCGTCGTTGACCTTCAGGACGGCGGTCTCGTGGTTGCGCACGCGCGTCGAGATTTTGGTGCGCGAGGTGAACGGATTGACCCAGCGCAGGCCGTCCTGCCGGATCGTGCCCCGGTACCGGCCGAAGAGCTGGACGACGCGGGCCTCGCCCGGCGCCACCATGTTCAGCCCGCACATGGCGAGGAAGGCGGCGAGCGCGACCAGCACGCCGGCGGCGATCAGCGCGGCCTTGGCGCCGGTCGCGGAGACCGCCGCGGCGGCCGCCACCACCGTGCCCGCCCCGGCCAGCAGCCCCGCCAGGCCGAGCAGCAGCGCCAGCCCGCCGCCGATGCTGTGCGCCGGGTACTCCCGCACGCGCGGGGCCGGCATCTCGGGCACGTCGGCCGTGAGCTGGGAGTCGTGTGTGGACATGGAGGTCCCCCCGTTCTCGTGGACACCCGTGCGCGAGGGCGTACGGCATAGCGTCCATCTAGCTAAGTGATATCACTTTAACGGTTCCTGACAACCTTGCGCACCTCCCGGGCGTCGGTTCCTTGGGGGCGGGTGCTGATTGTCACGTCCGTAAAAGGCCGGATCGGCAGCCCTTTGTCATATCTTCCGGTGTTAGCTTTCTGAGCTGACCTGAGCGGCGAACCTGTGTGACAGGTGCGCACGAGCGAGCGAAGCGGAGCGGATCGGACCCATGGGACGAGCGGAAGAGAGACGCGCGCGACAGAGCGCCGGCCGCCGCGCGGCGCCCAGGCGCTCGTCCGGGACGCCGTCGGCCGGTGCCGGAGGCCGGGCCGCGGCCCGCCGGGCGTCCCGGCGCGGCGGGAGGAGCGGCATACGCGGGCTGTTCACCTGGAAGAAGGTCCTCGGCACGTTCTTCGGGCTGTGCCTGCTGGGCATGGGCGCCTTCGTCGTGCTGTACATGGTGATCGACATCCCCGAGGGGAACGCCGACGCCAAGCGCCAGAGCAACATCTACAAGTACGCCGACGGCACGATGATGGCCCGCGACGGCGAGGTCAACCGCGAGGTCGTGGACCTGTCCAAGGTCCCCAAGGCCGTCCGGTACACCTTCGTCGCCGCCGAGAACAAGACCTTCTACAAGGACGCCGGCGTCGACCTCAAGGGCACCGCCCGCGGCGTGCTCAACACGCTCGCGGGCCGCGGCGCGCAGGGCGGTTCGACCATCACCCAGCAGTACGTCAAGAACTACTACCTGACCCAGGAACAGACCGTCACGCGCAAGCTGAAGGAACTGGTCATCTCGCTGAAGCTGGACCGGGAGAAGTCCAAGGACTACATCCTCGCCGGCTACATCAACACCAGCTACTACGGCCGCAACGCCTACGGCATCCAGGCCGCCGCCCAGGCCTACTACCGCACCGACGCCGAGAACCTCACGGTCGCGCAGGGCGCCTACCTCGCCGCGCTGCTCCAGGCCCCGAGCCAGTACGACTGGGCGGTCGCCTCCAGGACCGGCAGGGCCCTGGTGACGGACCGCTGGAACTACGTCCTGGACAACATGGTCGAGGAGGGCTGGCTGGACGCGGCCGAGCGCCGGGACATGAAGTTCCCGGTGCCCGAGGAGCCCAAGGGCGACCCCGGCCTGGAGGGCCAGAAGGGCTACCTGGTGGAGGCCGCCAACGCCGCGCTGGAACGGCAGCTGATCGCCGAGGGCGCCGCGGCCGACGCCAAGGAGGCCGAGGGGATGGTCAAGGCCGGCGGCTGGACCATCACGCTCAACGTCGACAAGAAGAAGCAGACGGCGCTGGAGAAGGCCGTCCGGACCCAGCTCACCAGCAAGCTGGACCCCGACAAGCGCGACGTCGACGCCGACGTGCAGGCCGGCGCGGTCTCCGTCGACCCCAGAACCGGCCGGGTCCTGGCGATGTACGGCGGCGTGAACTACCTGGAGCACTGGACGAACAACGCCACCCGAGACGACTACCAGCCCGCCTCCACCTTCAAGCCGGTGATCCTCGCCGCGGCGGTGGAGGCGGACGCCACCACCCAGGACGGCGACCCGATCACCGCGGACACGGTCTACGACGGCACCAGCGAGCGCCCGGTCGTGGACAACGGCCGCGAGGTCGGCTTCGCCCCCGAGAACGAGGACGACCGCTCCTACGGGGACATCACCGTCCAGACGGCGATGAACAAGTCCGTCAACTCCGTCTTCGCGCAGATGGGCGTGGACGTCGGCATGACCGAGGTGGTCGACGTCGCCGGCAAGCTCGGCATGGAGACCGAGGGCATGGAGGCGGTGCCCGCGCAGACCCTGGGCTCCATGGGCGCCAGCCCGCTGGAGATGGCCGGCGTCTACGCGACCCTCGACAACCACGGCAAGAAGGTCACCCCGACCCTCGTGAAGTCGGCCGAGCACCTGAGCCGCACGGTGACGATGCCCGACCCGATCGGCGAGCAGGTGATCAGCCGCGAGGCCGCCGACACGGTGACGTCGGTGCTCACCGGCGTGGTCGACGACGGCACGGCCCGGACCTCCGTGCGCGACAACCCGCTGCGCGACGGCCAGCAGGTGGCGGGCAAGACGGGTACGTCCGACAACAACAAGTCGGCCTGGTTCACCGGCTACACGCCCGATCTGGTCACGTCCGTGGGCCTGTTCGGCGAGGACGCCAAGACCCACGCCCAGGTCCCGATGTACAAGGCGGCCGGCGAGCCCCGCATCAACGGCGGCGGCTTCCCGGCGAAGATCTGGGCGGCGTACACCTTCGGCGTCCTGGACGACATCAGCGAGTTCGACCTGGACACCAAGCAGGGCGCGGCCGTCGAGCCGACGTGGACGCCGACGGTCACCGAGGAGCCGACGACCGAGGAGCCGACCGAGGAGCCCACGACCGAGGCCCCCACGTCCGAGCCGCCGCCGACGACCCCGTCGCAGAGCCCGACGACGCAGACCCCGTCGCAGACACCGACGACGCGTCCCTCGACGACGCCGACGACGGCATCGCCGACGTTCGGCATCCCGGAGGAGCCGCCGGAGCCGGACGAGGAGGAGTAGACGCGCGGGGGCGCCCGGTGCACACCGGGCGCCCCCGCGCGTTTCCCCGAGCCGGGTGTCAGGTGTGGTTCAGCTCGAACCACACCACCTTGCCCGTGCTCAGCCGGGTCGCGCCCCACCGCCGGGCCAGCCGGTTCACCAGGTACAGCCCGCGGCCGCCCTCGTCCGTGGCGCGCGCCTGCCGCAGCCGGGGCAGCTGCGGCACGTCGTCGCCGACCTCGCAGCGCAGCACGTCGGTGCGCAGCAGCCGCAGGGTGACCGGCCGGGTCGCGTACCGCACGGCGTTGGTGACCACCTCGCTGACCAGCAGCTCGACGGAGTCGCTGAGCTCCTCCAGGCCCCAGCGGGCCAGCGCCCGGCGGGCCAGCCGGCGGGCCCGGCCGGGAGCGGCGTCCTCCGGCTCCAGGAACCAGTACGCCACGTCGCTCGGGGCGATCCCGTCGAAGCGGGCGGCGAGCAGCGCGATGTCGTCGTCCCGGTCGCCCGGGCCGAGCATGTCGAGCACCTCGTCGCACAGCGCTTCCAGGGGCGGCGGGTGGTCGGGGCCGGTGAGCTGCGCGGTCGCGGCGAGTTTCTCGCGCAGCTGCTCTATGCCGGTCCACACGTCCCGCAGCCGCGACTCGACCAGGCCGTCGGTGTAGAGCAGCAGCGTCGCCCCGGCGGGCGCGTCCAGCTCCACGGCCTCGAAGTCGACCCCGCCGACGCCGATGGGGGCGCCCGCCGGCACCCGCAGCACCTCGGCCCGGCCGCCCAGGTGCAGCAGGACGGGCGGCGGATGGCCCGCGTTGGCGATGGTGATGCGGTGCGCGACCGGGTCGTAGACCGCGTAGAGGCAGGTCGCCATGCGGTCCACGCCGAGCCGCTGGGCCTGCTCGTCGAGGTGGTGCAGGACCTCCTGCGGCGGCAGGTCGAGCCCGGCCAGGGTCTGGGCGGTGGTGCGCAGCTGGCCCATGATGGCGGCCGACGTCATGGAGTGCCCCATCACGTCGCCGACGACCAGGGCGACCCGGCTGCCGGGCAGCGGGATGGCGTCGTACCAGTCGCCGCCCACCCGCGCGGTCTCCGCGGCCGGCAGGTAGCGCGAGGCCAGCCGCACGCCCGTGGGACGGGGCAGGGTCTCGGGCAGCATGGTGCGCTGGAGCTCGTCGGCGATGTAGGCCTCACGGCCGTACAGCACGGCCTTGTCGATGCCGAGCGCGCTGTGGGTGGCGAGCTGTGCGGCGACCAGCAGGTCGTCGGCCTCGAACGCGGCGCGCTCCGGGCGGCGCAGGAACAGCGCGGCGCCGATCACCCGGCGCCGGCCGCGCAGCGGGGCGAGGATCGCGCGCTGCCCGCCGGGCACGGCGAACGCACCGCCGTCGCCCAGCAGTTCGGGCAGCGCGGCACGCGCCGCGGGGGCGTCCGTGAACACCGGGCGCACCCCCCGCAGCACCTCCGCGAGCGCGCTGCCGGACCGCACCTCGCACAGCTCGCTGCCGACCGCGTCCAGCTCGGACGGCTCCGGCTGGACGGCCGGCATGAAGCCGTTCTCGGTGTCGCGCTCGGCCGGGATCCGGTCGGTGCGGCGCAGCCGCAGCACCAGCGGCCCGGTGGGCCGCTCGTCGCCGACCGGCAGCGGATCGCGCAGGTAGACGAGGATCGCGTCGGAGAAGGTGGGCACGGTGGCCCGGCACAGCCCCATCACGATCTCGTCCAGGTCGATGCCGCGGGCGATCCGCCGGGTCGCGGCGCCCACGAACCTCAGCCGGTCGCCGTCGCGCCGCATGGGCGTGGGCCGGCCGGGCGGCGGGGTCTGCCCGGTCCGCCGGTCCGTCCCGTCCGGGCCCGGCTCCGGCCGGTCCTGGTCGCCGGCCGGCTGCGCCGGGATGCCCTCGGGCACCGGCCGCGGCCGGTGGGCATCGGGCTCGGCGGTCTGCTCGGCACCCGGCTGGGAGTGCTCGGAGGCGGGGTTGCTCGCGGGATTCATACCGTCCATGCCCTTGCCGCAGGGGGTGGGGGCGCCCGTCGCGACCGCGCCTGCCGCCGGGCCCTGCCTGGTCGTACCCGGAGACGTCGTCGTGCCCGGGCCGGTCGTCTCACCGCCGGAGCGGGACTGTGCGGGTAAGGCGGCCGCGCCGGGCGCGTGCACCGGCGCCGGGGTACGCACGAGCGCCCCGCGGGACTCCGCGGGGTCGACGCCCGGCTGGGGGCGTTCGAAGGAGGTCGGCTGCTCCGTCACGCGTGTCGCATCCATCCGTCCGGGGCCGCGCGCCGTGCGCGCAGTACGTCCCGCCGAGACTCCGATACCCGCAATACGTGCCCCGGGAACGGAATTCCCGCGTGGCCGGAGGTCGTCGCCGTGCCGCCGGCGCACCGGCCGCGGCGCCGGGGCCCCGCGGCGGACGGCGCGACCGCTCCGCGCCGGGCGGCGGGACGCGCCCCGCGGGCCCCTCCGGCGTTCCCCTCGTACCCCTCGCTCACGTCCTGCCGCCCCTCGGTGACGATCGGTCAAGCCTCGTGCGTGCTCCGGTAGTTGCCGCCGCGCGCCCTTGCGGAGGACGATCCTACGTTTCTCGCCCGGGGGCGCATCAAGAGTCTCATGAGGACACGCGCGCGGGCGTACGGTCCCAGTCCTCCGGCAGTGACGGTACCGCCCAGGACGGGTCCGGGCGCCAGTGCTGCCAGCCCTGCGAGAACGGCGGTCCCCAGGCGCGGATCACCTCCACCGCGGCCCGCCCCGCCGCCCGCACCCGCTCCGCCTGCCGGTCGTCCATCAGCCCGTCCCGCAGGGCCTGCGCGAACTCGTCCTCGTCCCGCCAGTGCCAACTGCGGTCCGGGTGGACGGAGATGTCCAGGAAGTGGTCCTCGGAGTCGACGCCGCCCTCCCAGCGGGCCAGCGGCTCCTCCAGGTTCACGTACCAGTTCTTGAACCGCCAGCCCGGCTCCCAGAACAGCCACACCGACCACGGCTCGCCGGGCCGGGCCAGCTTCAGCACGCCCGTGCCGAACCACCGGTCGCGCTGCACGGCGCGCGGCTTGGTGTAGCGCGTCGCCAGCGGCTCCAGGTGCACGGGCGTGCCGTCGGCCAGCACCGGCTTGACGCACTCGGTGCCGGGCGCCAGCCACACGGCGAGCAGGTCCGCGTCGTCCCGGACGACGGTGACGGGACGCGCGATGTGGAAGCGCGCTCCGCCGTTCTCCCGGTACCGCCACAGGATCCGTGTCCCGGGCGCCCAGAAGCCCGCCGCACCGCCCGTCGCCACGCGTCTCACCGCTCCGCCGTCTGCCATGCACAGATATTAGGTGTCCCAGACATACGACGCTGCGGCACGCGTCACGGTTCACGCGCCGGGCGGGTCGGCGCCGCCGCCCGTCACGGGCGTGTCATCCGCAGGACGTCCAGCGCCTCGTCGAGCTGCTCCTCGGTGAGGTCGCCCCGCTCGACGTAGCCGTTCTCCACCACGACCTGACGGATCGTCTTCCGCTCGGCCAGCGCCTTCTTGGCGACCTTCGCGGCCTCCTCGTACCCGAGGTACTTGTTGAGCGGGGTGACGACGGACGGCGAGGACTCGGCGTACTCCCGGGCCCGTTCGCGGTCGGCGGTGATGCCGTCGACGGCGCGGTCGGCCAGCAGCCGGGAGACGTTCGCCAGCAGCCGGACCGACTCCAGCACGTTCTTGGCGATGACCGGCAGCATGACGTTGAGCTCGAAGTTGCCGGCGGCTCCGGCGGTGGCCACGGTGGCGTCGTTGCCGACGACCTGCGCGCAGACCATGAGCACGGCCTCCGGGATCACCGGGTTGACCTTGCCGGGCATGATGGACGAGCCGGGCTGGAGGTCGGGGAGCGCGATCTCCGCGAGGCCGGTGCGGGGCCCGGAGGACATCCACCGCAGGTCGTTGGCGATCTTCGTCAGCCCCACGGCGACGGTCCGCAGCTGGCCGCTGGTCTCGACGATGCCGTCCCGGGCGCCCTGCGCCTCGAAGTGGTCGCGCGCCTCGGTCAGCGGCAGCCCGGTGACGCGGGCGACCTCCTGGATGACGGCCGCCGAGAAGCCGGGCGGGGTGTTGATGCCGGTGCCGACCGCGGTGCCGCCCAGGGGCAGCTCGGCGAGCCGGGGCAGCGAGGACCTCAGCCGCTCGACGCCGTAGCGCACCTGGGCGGCGTACCCGCCGAACTCCTGGCCCAGCGTCACGGGCGTGGCGTCCATCAGGTGCGTGCGCCCCGACTTCACGACGTCGGCGAATTCCCCGGCCTTGCGCTCCAGCGCGGCCGCGAGGTGCTCCAGGGCCGGGATCAGGTCGCGGGTGACGGCGGCGGTGGCCGCGATGTGGATCGACGAGGGGAAGACGTCGTTGGACGACTGCGAGGCGTTGACGTGGTCGTTGGGGTGGACGTCCCGCCCCAGCCGCTCGCTCGCGAGCGTGGCGACGACCTCGTTGGTGTTCATGTTGGACGAGGTGCCGGACCCGGTCTGGAACACGTCGACGGGGAAGTGCTCGTCCCACATCCCGGAGGCGACCTCGCGGGCCGCCTCCTGGATCGCGCCGGCGACCTCCTCGTCGAGCACCCCCAGCTCGGCGTTGACCTTGGCCGCCGCGCCCTTGATCAGGGCCAGCGCCTCGATGTGCGCCCGCTCGATGCGCTGCCCGGAGACGGGGAAGTTCTCCACCGCCCGCTGGGTCTGGGCCCGCCACTTGGCGTGCGCCGGGACGCGCACCTCGCCCATGGAGTCGTGCTCGATCCGGTACTCGGTCGCCTTGTCCTGCTCGTCGGTCATCGACGATCACCTCCACGTCTGACAGCGTCCGCGACGCGACCCCTGTTCCCCGTGGAGGTGACCCGTCACCGCCCGGCCGCGCGGGCCCCGGACCGCACACCGGAACGGACGTGGCGGCCGGCGCGGGCGCCGGGTCCCGGAAGAAGCCGTACGGCCTGTCCGTCCGGCGGCACGCGCGGCCCCCGGGGGGAGGGGGCGGGCAGGGGCGGCGGGGACGGGACCCGTCCCCGCCGCACCCGAGGCACTACCCCAGGCCGGGGCCGCGCACCGGGATGCTGGTGAACGTGGGCGCCGGGGGGGCCTGGAAGAAGTCGTTCGACTTGTTCGTCCGACGGCACCACTCAGCCGGTCCGGCGTTTGAGGACGAGGCCCTTCGGGCCGATTGGGGGTCCAGGGGGCGGAGCCCCCTGGGCGGGGTCGAAGGGGCGGCGGCCCCTGGGGATGGGACGGGTAGGGGCGGCGGGGGCGAGACCCGTCCCCGCCGCACGCCGGAGGCGTTACGCCAGGCCCGGGCCCCGTACCGGAATCGAGGTGAACGTCGGGGCCGGGGCGGGGTCCTGGAAGAAGTCGTTGCCCTTGTCGTCGACGACGATGAACGCCGGGAAGTCCTCGACCTCGATCTTCCAGACGGCCTCCATGCCGAGCTCCTCGTACTCCAGGACCTCGACCTTCTTGATGCAGTCCTGGGCGAGGCGCGCGGCCGGGCCGCCGATGGAGCCGAGGTAGAAGCCGCCGTGGGCCGCGCAGGCGTCGGTGACCTGCTTGCTGCGGTTGCCCTTGGCGAGCATCACCTTCGAGCCGCCCGCCGCCTGGAACTGCTCGACGTAGGAGTCCATGCGGCCGGCCGTGGTCGGGCCGAAGGAGCCGGACGCGTAGCCCTCGGGGGTCTTGGCGGGACCGGCGTAGTACACCGGGTGGTCCTTGAGGTACTGCGGCATCTCCTCGCCCGCGTCCAGCCGCTCCTTGATCTTGGCGTGCGCGATGTCGCGGGCGACGACGAGCGGGCCGGTGAGCGACAGCCGGGTCTTGACCGGGTACTTCGTCAGCTCGGCCAGGACGGCGTCCATCGGCTGGTTCAGGTCGATCTTCACGACGTCGGAGGACTCGTCCAGCTGCTCGTCCGTCGTGTCGGGGAGGAACCGCGCCGGGTCCGTCTCCAGCTGCTCCAGGAAGACGCCCTCGGCGGTGATCTTCGCGACGGCCTGGCGGTCGGCCGAGCAGGAGACCGCGATGGCCACCGGGCAGGAGGCGCCGTGGCGGGGCAGGCGGACCACGCGGACGTCGTGGCAGAAGTACTTGCCGCCGAACTGCGCGCCGATGCCGATCCTCTGCGTCAGCTCGAAGACCTTCTCCTCAAGCTCCTTGTCCCGGAAGCCGTGGCCGAGCGGCGACCCCTCGGCGGGGAGCTCGTCCAGGTAGTGCGCGGAGGCGTACTTCGCGGTCTTCAGCGCGTACTCCGCGGACGTGCCGCCGACCACGATCGCCAGGTGGTACGGCGGGCAGGCGGCCGTGCCCAGCGAACGGATCTTCTCCTCCAGGAACTTCATCATGGAGGCCTCGTTCAGGACGGCCTTGGTCTCCTGGTACAGGAACGACTTGTTGGCCGAGCCGCCGCCCTTCGCCATGAACAGGAACTTGTACGCGCCGCCGTCGGTCGCGTACAGCTCGATCTGGGCGGGGAGGTTGGAGCCGGTGTTCTTCTCCTCCCACATGGTGAGCGGAGCCATCTGCGAGTAGCGCAGGTTGAGCCGGGTGTAGGCGTCGTAGATGCCGCGGGACAGGGCCTCCTCGTCCCGGCCCTCGGTCAGCACGTTCTGCCCGCGCTTGCCCATGACGATCGCCGTGCCGGTGTCCTGGCACATCGGGAGCACGCCCGCCGCCGCGATGTTCGCGTTCTTCAGCAGGTCCAGGGCGACGAACTTGTCGTTGGAGCTCGCCTCCGGGTCGTCGATGATCCGGCGCAGCTGCGCCAGGTGCGCGGGCCGCAGGTAGTGCTGGATGTCGTGGACGGCCTCCTCGGCGAGCTTGCGCAGCGCCTCCGGCTCCACCTTCAGGAACGTCCGCCCGTCCGGCCCCTCGACCGTGGAGACACCCTCCGAGGTCACCAGCCGGTAGGGGGTGGTGTCCTCCCCCAGGGGAAGCAGATCGGTGTACGCGAACTCAGGCATCTCGCCCATTCCTCACTCGACAGACGGCCGCTGGCCTCCATTGGCAGCGCCCACCAGCGTAGGACCTGCCCCGGACGGCTCCTCTGTGAGGTTGTCCTCAGTTGTCCCGAGTGAGGGGTAGTCGCGATCTATCGCGTTTCGGTACGCTGCTGCCGTGGACCTTCACAAGCACACCGACCTGCGTGCCTCGGACGCCGACCGGGACCGTGTCGCCGACATCCTGCGCGAGGCCCTGGCCGAGGGCCGCCTCACCGCCGACGAGCACGCCGAGCGGGTCGAGGGGGTGCTGAGCGCCAGGACGACCGGCGAACTGGAGGTCTTCATACGGGACCTGCCCGCCGCCCACCGGGCCCGGACCGCCCCGTCGCCGGCCCCGTACCGGCCCACGGCCGGCGCGATCCCCGTCGACCCCGACGACAACGTGGTCGCGGTCTTCAGCGCGGCCGTCCGCAAGGGCCGCTGGCGCACCGGCCGCCGCATCCACGCCTACGCGGTCTTCGGCAGCGTCGAGATCGACCTCAGCGAGGCGCTCTTCGACCACCAGCAGGTGGTGATCAAGGCGTTCGCGGTCTTCGGCAGCGTCGAGGTCCGCGTCCCGGAGAACGTCTCGCTGCGCGGCATGGGCGGCGGCGTCCTCGGCAGCTTCGAGGTGGACCTGCTGGACGCCGCCGACCCCGAGGCCCCCGTGGTCTACGTGGACGGGTGGGCGGTGCTGGGCAGCGTCGAGGCGCGGCCCAGGCGCGGCAGGATCGTGGCGGACATCCTGGACCGCGTGCGGCGCGGGGCCGGCCGGAGCGCGCGCGGACCCCTGGACCGCTGACGCGGGGGAGGCGGCCGGGGCGGTCGACGGTCGGGGACTCAGTGCATAGGCACACGCACAGCGGGTAAGCCTTGCTGCATCGTCTCTCGCTCGCGAAGCCGTCGTCAGGAGTAGACCGTGCTGCAACCGCCGCATTCGTCCCTGCAGGTAGCTGCCGTTCCGGCCCAGCGGGTGCCATCGCGGGACAGGGACCAAGAGGCTCCCTGGCACACCGAGGCGGTGTGCCGACGCGACGAGGCCGGCCTGTTCTTCGCGCCGTCCAAGGAACCCACCGCCGCCCGGCTCTCCCGCGAGGAGGCGGCCAAGCGCGTCTGTGCCCGCTGTCCGGTGATGGTCGAGTGCCGCGAGCACGCGCTGCTCCAGCCCGAGCCGTACGGCGTCTGGGGCGGCCTGACCGCCGCCGAGCGCCGCGTGGTCCTGGCCCGGCGGCGGCGCCGCGACGTGGAGCTGAAGAAGGCGGCCCGGGCCGCCGGCCGCATAGCGGCGGCCGGCTGAGAGCGATCGGGAAAAGGGCGCCCCCTCCGCACAGGGGACGCCCTTTTCCCGTGCCGCGAGCGCGGCACCCACCGGGGCCGACGCCACCGGGGCCGACGCCCCGAGGGGCGCGGCGAGCCGCGCGAACGGTCCCGCACGACCCGCGCCCGCCGTCCGGCAGGCGGACGCGGCACCCGGTCCGGCCGGTCACCCCGGCCGGACCGGCGGAGTCACTTCGCCCGGTCGAAGTCGATCGCGCTGTACGCCCGCAGCTTGCTCAGCCGGTGCTCGGAGTCGATCCGCCGCACCGTGCCCGACTTCGACCGCATCACGATCGACGAGGTGGTGGCCGTCTCGGACCGGTACCGCACCCCGCGCAGCAGCTCACCGTCGGTGATGCCGGTCGCGGTGAAGAAGACGTTGTCGCCGGAGACCAGGTCGTCGGTGGTGAGCACCCGGTCGAGGTCGTGCCCGGCGTCGACGGCCCGCTGCCGCTCCGCGTCGTCCTTTGGCCACAGCTTGCCCTGGATGATGCCGCCCAGGCACTTCACGGCGCAGGCCGAGATGATGCCCTCGGGGGTGCCGCCGATGCCGAGCAGCAGGTCGATGCCGGTGCCCTCGCGCAGCGCCAGGATCGAGCCGGCCACGTCGCCGTCGGAGATCAGCTTGATGCGCGCGCCGGTCTCGCGGACCTCCTTGATGATGCCCTCGTGGCGCGACCGGTCCAGGATGACGACCGTGACGTCCTCGGGGGTGGAGCGCTTGGCCTTGGCGACCCGGCGGATGTTCACGGAGACCGGCGCGTCGATGTCGACGAAGTCCGCGGCCTCCGGGCCGGTGACCAGCTTGTCCATGTAGAAGACGGCGGACGGGTCGAACATCGCCCCGCGCTCGGTGGCCGCGAGGACGGCGATCGCGTTGGGCATGCCCTTGGCGGTCAGCGTGGTGCCGTCGATGGGGTCGACGGCGATGTCGACCTCGGGCCCGGTCCCGTCGCCGACGCGCTCCCCGTTGAAGAGCATCGGGGCCTCGTCCTTCTCGCCCTCCCCGATGACGACCACGCCGTTCATCGAGACGGTCGAGACGAGGGTCCGCATGGCGCGCACCGCGGCGCCGTCGGCGCCGTTCTTGTCGCCGCGCCCCACCCAGCGGCCCGCGGCCATGGCCGCCGCCTCGGTCACCCGCACCAGCTCCAGCGCGAGGTTGCGGTCGGGGGCCTCGGAGGGCACATCCAGTTCGGACGGCAAATGATGATGCTCGGTCATCGGAGCGCACCTTTCTGTACGACGACGGCCGGATGAGGGTTGTTGTTGCCCGACTCTATCGTTAGGCAGACAAAATGAGCAGGGGCCCCCACGGATGAGCGCACGGGGGACCTGCGACGATAGGGGGCGTGGCAGGTAAGAACGGCATCCAGAAGTCGGCGCGGGACATGATCCTCTCCCTGGCCGTCATCATGCTCGCGGCGGGAGTGATGTACCTCTTCATCCCGCACGACGACAGCGAACCCGAGCTCAAGCGGGTCGACTACCGCGTCGAACTGCTCACCGCCCGCCGCGCCGCCTCCTACCCGGTGGCCGCCCCCGAGGGCCTGCCGCAGAGCTGGAAGGCGACCTCCGTGCGCTTCCGGGGCGACGACTTCGACGCCTGGCACCTGGGCTTCCACAGCCCGAAGGGCCAGTACGTCGGCGTCGAGCAGTCCACCGCGAAGCCCGCCGTCTTCGTCGACGAGGCGACCCAGGGCGCGCGGGAGACCGACGCCACCCAGCGGATCGACGGCCGCACGTGGAAGCGCTACGAGGGCGAGCGGTACGACGCGCTGGTGCTCCAGGGCACCGAGGGCTCGACCACGGTGGTGACGGGCTCGGCGTCGTTCGCGGAGCTGACGGCGATGGCCGGGGCGCTGCGGATGGAGTGACGTCCGGTCCGGCCAGGACGTGCGCGAGGACGGCGAAAGGCCCCCGGCGGTGTGCCGGGGGCCTTCTCGCTGCGCGTACGCGGGACGGACGCGCCCGCTCGGGGACCGTGCTCAGACGGTGGTGACGACCTGCTCGTACGCCAGGCGCGGCGAGCGCGGGTGCCAGGCGTCCGGGCCGGGACGGCCGATGTTGACGACCATCAGCGGGGTGTGGTCGTCGTCCAGGAACTCCTTGCGGACGCCCTCGAAGTCGAGGCCGGTCATCGGGCCGGCGGCCAGGCCCGCGGCGCGGACGCCGATGATGAAGTACGCGGCCTGCAGGGCGGCGTTCAGCGCGGCGGCGTTCTCGCGTACCGGGCGCTCGGCGAAGAAGGCGTCCTTGGCCTGCGGGAAGTGCGGGAACAGCTCCGGCAGCTCCTCGTGGAACTCGTTGTCCGCGGAGAGGATCGCGACCAGCGGGGCGGCGGCCGTCTTGGCCCGGTTGCCCTCGGCCAGGTGCTTCACCAGGCGCTCGCGGGCCTCGGGGGAGCGGACCAGCGTGATGCGCAGCGGGGACTGGTTGAAGGCGGTCGGCCCGTACTTGACCAGGTCGTAGATGGCCTGCACCTGCTCGTCGGTCACCGGCTCGTCGGTGAAGGTGTTCGCGGTGCGGGCCTCGCGGAACAGCAGGTCCTGGGCGGCGGGGTCAAGAACGAGGGACATGGGTGAACTTTCTCGCGACGTCGGTTCCGGAAGACCGGCTGACGGCACCGACGCTACGCCATAGAAGTTCAATGTTCAACCAAATCGGGGGCGTCGTGATCCGCTTCACAGGCATTCGGTGATCATCCGGGCCCGGCGCCCCCGGCCGCCGGGCCTCCGGCGGACCGGACCGCTACCCGGCGTCCTCCGCCCCGTCCGCCTCCGCCGCGGCCTCCTCGGCCAGGACCGCGTCCAGCCGGGCCCGCGCCCCGTCCAGCCGGCGCCGGCAGATCCTGGCCAGCTCCTCGCCCCGCTCCCACAGCGCCAGGGACTCCTCGAGCGTCGTCCCGCCGGCCTCCAGCCGCCGCACGACCTCGATCAGCTCGTCCCGGGCCTGCTCGTAGCCGAGCGCCTCGCCCCGGTCCGCGGTCTGCGCGCTCTCCTGCACGTTGCTGGTCATCCATCCACCCTATGCGTCGACTCGTACGGTGAACTCGCCCCCGGAGACCCGCGCGCGCAGCGCCTCCCCGGCCGCCACCTCGTCCGGGGCGCGCACGGCCTGCCCGTCGGACCGCTGCAGGACGGCGTACCCGCGCTGCAGGGTCGCGGCGGGGGAGAGGGCCACCACGCGCGCGTGCGTGTGCGTCAGCTCGGAGTCGGCCCGGTCCAGCTGGTGCCGCAGGCTGCGCCGGCCCCGCTCCAGCAGGGCCGTCACCTCGCCGGCCCGCGCGTCGACCATCCGGTGCGGGTCCTCCACCGACGGCCGGGCGAGCGCGTGGGCGAGCCCGCGCTCCTCCCGCTCCACCAGCGCCCGGACGCACCGCCGCGCCCGGTCCCGCAGCAGCCGCACCCGCTCGTACTCCTCGCCCACGTCCGGGACGACCTTCTTCGCCGCGTCCGTCGGCGTGGAGGCGCGCAGGTCGGCCACGTGGTCCAGCAGCGGGTTGTCGGGTTCGTGCCCGATGGCGGACACCACGGGCGTACGGCAGGCCGCGACCGTGCGGACGAGCTGCTCGTCGGAGAACGGCAGCAGGTCCTCCACGCTGCCGCCGCCCCGCGCCACGATGATCACGTCCACGTCGTCGTGCGCGTCGAGCTCCTTCACGGCCTGCACGACCTGCGGCACGGCGTGCACGCCCTGCACGGGCACGTTGCGCACCTCGAAGCGGACGGCGGGCCAGCGGTGCCGGGCGTTCTCCAGCACGTCCCGCTCCGCGGCCGAGGCGCGCCCGCAGACCAGCCCGACGAGCCGGGGGAGGAACGGCAGCGGCTTCTTGCGCTCCGGCGCGAACAGCCCCTCCCGCGCGAGGGCCTTCTTCAGCTGCTCCAGCCGGGCGAGCAGCTCGCCGACGCCCACGGGCCGGATCTCGGCGGCCCGCAGGGAGAGCTGCCCGCGCGGCGCGTACCACTCGGGCTTCGCCAGGACGACGACCCGGGCGCCCTCCCCGACCACGTCGGCGACGGCGTCGAACACCTGCCGGTAGCAGGTGACGCTCACGGAGACGTCGTGCGACGGGTCCCGCAGGGTGAGGAACACGACCCCGGCGCCGGGCCGCCGCGACAACTGCGTGATCTGCCCCTCGACCCACACCGCCCCGAGCCGGTCGATCCACCCGCCGATGAGCCGGGACACCTCGCCGACGGGCAGGGGTGCTTCGGGAGTCGTGTTCACAGCCATGCCGCGAGGGTAGTCGGCACCGCCGACATCGCCCCAGCGGTGAGCGGGGGCGTCCGGACGCGGCCTTACGATGGGGTCCATGACCGCTTCGCCTGGCCGCCGTGTCCTGCTCGCCGCCCCCCGGGGCTACTGCGCCGGTGTGGACCGCGCCGTGATCGCCGTCGAGAAGGCCCTGGAGCAGTACGGGGCCCCCGTCTACGTCCGGCACGAGATCGTCCACAACAAGTACGTCGTGCAGACCCTGGAGAAGAAGGGCGCCGTCTTCGTCGAGCGCACGGAGGAGGTGCCGCCGGGCAACATCGTCATGTTCTCGGCGCACGGCGTGGCCCCCGTCGTCCACGAGGAGGCCCGGCGCGGCCGGCTCGCCACCATCGACGCCACCTGCCCCCTGGTCACCAAGGTGCACAAGGAGGCGGTCCGGTTCGCCAACGAGGACTACGACATCCTCCTGATCGGGCACGAGGGCCACGAGGAGGTCATCGGCACCTCCGGCGAGGCCCCCGACCACATCCAGCTCGTCGACGGCCCCGGCGACGTGGCCAAGGTCGAGGTCCGCGACCCCTCGAAGGTCGTCTGGCTGTCCCAGACCACCCTCTCCGTCGACGAGACCATGGAGACCGTCGACGCGCTGAAGGAGAAGTTCCCGCAGCTGATCTCCCCGCCCAGCGACGACATCTGCTACGCCACGCAGAACCGCCAGCTGGCCGTGAAGCAGATGGGTGCCGAGGCGGACCTGGTGATCGTGGTCGGCTCCCGCAACTCCTCCAACTCCAAGCGCCTGGTCGAGGTCGCCAAGCTGGCGGGCGCGCGGGCCGCCTACCTGGTGGACTTCGCCGACGAGATCGACGAGGCCTGGCTGGAGGGCGTCTCCACGGTCGGCGTCACCTCCGGCGCCTCCGTTCCCGAGGTGCTCGTCGAGCAGGTCCTGGAGTGGCTCGCGCAGCGCGGCTTCGAGGACGTGGAGATCGTCAAGGCGGCCGAGGAGTCCATCACCTTCTCCCTGCCCAAGGAGCTGCGCCGCGACCTGCGCGAGGAGGCGGCGGCGCTGGTGGCCGCGCGCGGCGGCGCCGGAACCGGTGAGGATTCCGGGAAGTGACCGTCCCGGGGGCCGTGACCGTCCGTCCCACGCCGTAACGTAGGGCCATGCAGATCTTCGGCGTGGACATCGGCGGATCCGGGATCAAGGGCGCACCCGTGGACCTGGACAGGGGCGACCTGGCGCAGGAGCGCCACAAGATCCTCACCCCGCACCCCGCGACCCCGGACGCGGTCGCCGACGGCGTCCGGGAGGTCGTCGGGCACTTCGGCTGGACGGGGCCGGTGGGCATCACGTTCCCGGGCGTCGTCACCGGCGGCGCCATGATCCGTACGGCGGCCAACGTCGACAAGGGCTGGATCGACACCGACGCGCGCGTGCTGCTCGGCGACCGGCTGGGCGGCCTGCCGGTGACGGTGGTCAACGACGCGGACGCGGCGGGCGTCGCCGAGATGGCGTTCGGCGCCGGCCGCGGCCGGCGCGGGACCGTCATCCTGCTGACCTTCGGCACGGGCATCGGCAGCGCGGTGTTCGCCGACGGCGTGCTGGTCCCCAACAGCGAGCTGGGCCACCTGGAGCTGGACGGGCACGACGCGGAGAAGCGCGCCTCCAGCAAGGCCAAGGAGGACCACGACCTGTCGTGGGAGCAGTGGGCGCAGCGCGTGCAGAAGTACCTCGCCCACGTGGAGATGCTCTTCTCGCCGGAGCTGTTCATCATCGGCGGCGGCGTCAGCCGCAAGGCCCACAAGTTCCTGCCGCACCTCCAGGGCATCAAGGCGGAGATCGTCCCGGCGCAGCTGCAGAACAACGCGGGGATCGTCGGGGCGGCGATGCGGGCGGCGACGGAGGGACCGGGAGCGGCCGCCCGCTGACCCGCCGGGTCCGGTAAGTTCCGCTGACCCGCCGGCTCCGGTACGGGACCCGACGCGTCCCGCGGCCCGTCCCGCCGTCAGCGGACGGGCCGGCCGGACGGCGTCCGCCGGACGCCCGGACGGATCCTGCGGACCAGCACGATCACGGCCGCGACGAGGGTGCCCCCGTACAGCCAGCCGGCCTGGGTGGCCAGCGCCGTGACGAAGCCCATCAGCCCCCCGGCGGACTCGCTCCCGCCGCCGGCCACCGGGATCAGCCCCACGGCGAAGGCGATCGGCAGGACGACGGGCGCGGTCAGCAGGTCTCCCTTGCGCACCCACAGCGCGGTCAGCACGCACACCGGCAGGAACAGCACGCCGTACGCCGTCGGGGACGCCCCGAACAGCACCGCGTCGAGGCCCCCGAGCAGGAGCATCACGGCCCCGCAGAACAGGCCCCCGCCCAGCCCGGTCAGCCGCGGGTTCGGCATCCGCCGCACCCCCGGCGCGGACGGCCCCGCCGGGGGACCCGGGCGCCGCCGGACAGGAGGGCGGCGTACGCCTCCGCGGGGCGGGGCGGGACGGGCGGCTCGTCCGCCACCGGGAGAGGGCGCCCCGCGGGCGGCGGAGGAGCCGGTCACCCGTCCGCGGGCCGGGGCGGCGGTCCGGTCGCCGGAGGCGCCCGCCGCCTGCCGTCCACCGGCGGAGGCCGTTTCCCGCCGGCCGGCCGAGGGCGTTTCCCGCCCCCCGGGGGAGCCGTTCATGCGCTTGCCGGCGGGGCCCGCCCGGCGCCCCTCGCCGGCCGCGGGACCCCGCTCCGCCGCGGGGGCCTCCCGCCCCGTGCCCGGTGGCTTCCGCCGAGCGCCACGGACCTCCCGCCCGGGAGCAGCGGCCTCCCGGCCCGCGGCAGGGTTCTCCCGCCCGCCGCCGGCGCCCGTGGCCGTCCGCCCCGGCTGCGGGGGCAGGGGCGGCCTCGGCCCGTCCCGTCGCGAGCCGTTCTGCCCAGGTCGCGTCCTGTGTTGCTCCACCGGACCAACTTAGGTCGGTTTATGTGCCGAATAGCCCGGCCGACACGCCGTAGGCCAGAGCTTGGCCAGGCGTTCGATACGTCGCCGGGCCGGGGCCGGGCACGCCGTAGACTGGTGGATCGGCCGCGCGGCCCAGTCGGCCAGGTCTCCTCCCCAGTCCTCATCCTCACGTACGGGAAGTCGCAACGTGTCGCTCACGATCGGAATCGTCGGTCTGCCGAATGTCGGCAAGTCGACCCTGTTCAACGCCCTGACCAAGAACGACGTGCTGGCGGCCAACTACCCGTTCGCCACCATCGAGCCCAACGTCGGCGTCGTCGGCGTGCCCGACCCCCGGCTCGCCAAGCTGGCCGAGATCTTCAAGTCGGAGCGGGTCCTGCCGGCGACCGTCGACTTCGTCGACATCGCGGGCATCGTGCGAGGCGCCTCCGAGGGCGAGGGCCTGGGCAACAAGTTCCTGGCGAACATCCGCGAGTCCGACGCGATCTGCCAGGTCATCCGCGCCTTCAAGGACGAGAACGTCGTCCACGTCGACGGCAAGGTCTCGCCCAAGGACGACATCGAGACGATCAACACCGAGCTGATCCTCGCGGACCTGCAGACCATCGAGAAGGTCCTGCCCCGGCTCCAGAAGGAGTCGCGGATCAAGAAGGACGTGGCGCCGAAGGTCAAGGCCGTCGAGGAGGCCAAGGAGATCCTGGAGAAGGGCGACACGCTCTTCGCCCACGGCATCGTCCAGGGCGGCGAGCGCGCCGAGCTCCTGCACGACCTGCACCTGCTGACCACCAAGCCGTTCCTGTACGTCTTCAACGTCGACGAGGACGAGCTGGTCGACGAGGACTTCAAGAACGAGCAGCGCGCCCTGGTCGCCCCCGCCGAGGCGATCTTCCTCAACGCCAAGCTGGAGGCGGACCTCGCCGAGCTCGACGAGGCGGACGCCATGGAGCTGCTGGAGTCGGTCGGCGCGACCGAGCCCGGCCTCGCCACCCTGGCCCGGGTCGGCTTCGACACCCTCGGCCTGCAGACCTACCTGACGGCCGGCCCCAAGGAGTCCCGCGCCTGGACCATCAAGAAGGGCGCCACCGCCCCCGAGGCCGCCGGCGTGATCCACACCGACTTCCAGAAGGGCTTCATCAAGGCCGAGGTCATCTCCTTCGACGACCTGGTCGAGACGGGGTCGGTGGCGGAGGCCCGCGCCAAGGGCAAGGCGCGCATGGAGGGCAAGGACTACGTGATGCAGGACGGGGACGTGGTGGAGTTCCGCTTCAACGTGTGACCGGTCGGCAGCCGTGCGCCGGAGCGATGCGTTCGACGTGCGGGTCCGGGGCCGGGCCCTCTCGTGGGCCCGGCCCCTTCGCCCGAAGACCGGATGCCGTGCGTGAGGGCCTCGCCCGGTACCCGCGGCCGTAGGACCGTTGTCGGGCCCGCGGTCCGGCCCTCGAGCGCCTCACCACGGCCGGCGCCGTCGATGCCGTTCCTTCGAGGGTCCGCGGGACACCGGTGAGGGCCGGCTCCTCGGATCTCCAGCCGGCCCTCCGGCCTTCACCGTGACGGGCGGGTGCCGGACGGCCCGCCGGCCCTGGTCCCCGTCCTCGCCGTCGAGTGAGCCTCGACCCCCGGACCGACGCTCCCGAACCCTGGCCCCAGCCCCCCGCCACCTGCGACGGCCTCCTGTCGCCCCATCAGCCTCCCTCCTGACACACCGTCACGGCCGTTGACCCTCCGCATCTCCCGGTCCGTGCAGGGCCCTTGTGCAATTCCTGTGGAGGCCTCAATCTTTCGGCTGACGCACAGGAACGGTCCCGTGATTGACATGACCATGTCTTTCCGGTGGTTCCTGGCGGGCGCGCACCACCCCACACAGCGCACCACCGATCGAGGAGGACCCCTCAGATGGCCGTGATGCGTACTCCCCACAGCACCACCCGGAGCACCCGGCGAAGACTGGCCGCCCTCGGCGCGGCGGTCACCGCGGCCTGCACCGCGGGACTCGTCGCCGCCCTGCCCGCGACGGCCGCCCCGGCCGCTCCCGAAGGCCGCATCCAGTACGAGGACGCCGCGAACGCGGTCGCCGACAGCTACATCGTCACCCTCAAGGAGACACCGGCCGGTTCCGCCGCGGGCCGCGCCCTGGCGCAGAAGTACGGCGCCGACATCGAGCGGACGTACACCAAGGCCCTGAACGGCTGGGCCGTCGAGGCCTCCGAGGCCGAGGCGAAACGCCTCGCCGCCGACCCGGCCGTCGCCTCGGTCGTCCAGGACCGCACCTTCCGCATCTCCGCGACCCAGCCCAGCCCGCCCTCCTGGGGCCTGGACCGCATCGACCAGCGCAGCCTGCCGCTGAACAGCTCGTACACCTACCCGGACTCGGCCGGCCAGGGCGTGACGGCGTACGTCATCGACACCGGCGTCCGCATCACGCACACCGACTTCGGCGGCCGGGCCTCCTACGGCTACGACGCCGTCGACAACGACAACACCGCCCAGGACGGCCACGGCCACGGCACGCACGTCGCCGGCACCGTCGCCGGCGGCTCCTACGGCGTGGCCAAGAAGGCCAAGGTCGTCGGCGTCCGCGTGCTGAACAACTCCGGCTCCGGCACCACCGCCCAGGTCGTCGCCGGCATCGACTGGGTGGCCCGCAACGCCGTCAAGCCGGCCGTCGCCAACATGTCCCTCGGCGGCGGCGCCGACACCGCCATCGACACGGCCGTGCGCAACGCCGTCGCCACCGGCGTCACCTTCGCCGTCGCGGCCGGCAACGAGTCCACCAACGCCTCGACCAAGTCCCCGGCCCGGGTCGCCGAGGCCATCACGGTCGGCGCCACCACGTCGGGCGACGCCCGCGCCAGCTACTCCAACTACGGCTCGGTGCTGGACCTGTTCGCGCCGGGCTCGTCCATCACCTCGGCGTGGAGCACCGGCGACACGGCGACCAACACCATCTCCGGCACCTCCATGGCCTCCCCGCACGTCGCGGGAGCCGCCGCGCTGTACCTGGCCGACAACCCCACGGCCACCCCCGCCCAGGTCTCCACCGCGCTGACCACCGCCGCCACCAGCGGCGTCGTCACCAACCCGGGCACCGGCTCGCCCAACCGGCTGCTGTACGTCGGCGGCGGCACGACCACCCCGCCCGGCCCGCGCTTCGAGAACACCGCCGACTACGCGGTCAACGACAACGCCACCGCCGAGTCCCCGGTGACCGTCTCCGGCGTCTCCGGCAACGCGCCCTCGGCCCTCGCCGTCGAGGTGCACATCGTCCACACCTACATCGGTGACCTCCAGGTCCAGCTGATCGCCCCCGACGGCACGGCGTACACGCTGAAGGCCTACGGCACCGGCGGCAGCGCGGACAACATCGACACCACGTACACCGTGAACGCCTCCTCGGAGACCGCCGACGGTACGTGGAAGCTGCGGGTCAGCGACAACGCCAGCCTGGACACGGGCCGCATCGACGCCTGGGCCCTGCAGTTCTGACGCTCCCTCGGTGAGGGGACGTCCGTGACCGGACGTCAGTCGTCCTCGTCCTCGCGGAAGGGCTCCGGGTCGGTGACCCAGCCCGCCGCGAGGACGAGGCGCGTGTGGCGGTGCAGGGCCAGGAAGCCGAAGGGGCGGTCGAAGACGGCCTCCACGACGGTGGTCAGGTAGCGCAGCGGCGGCGGGGCCGCGCCGCCGACCGCGCAGACCGCCGTCACCGCCGCCGCCTCGAAGCCGCGGGCGCCGAACCTCGCCACGGCCGACTGCCGGGCCGAGCCGACGCGCAGCGGGAAGGCGCTGACGCCGGGGAAGTGGCCGGCGGGATCCTCCCGCACCGCCGTGGTGAGCCCGAACAGCTCGTGCCGGTCCAGCAGGTCGTGCTCCGCCGTGACGCCGAACGCCACGGCCGTCACCTCCAGGGTGGGCGGCGCGGGCCTCGTGTCCCGCTCCCTGACCACCCGCAGACCGGGACCCGCGTCCCCGTGGGGCAGGCGCGGACCGGACACCACCGGGTGCCGGCGGGCCAGCAGGTCCACCCCGGCCGCCAGCACCCGGCCGGGCGCCATGCCCTCCTCGCCGAGCAGCAGGTGGACGTCGAGGGCGTTGTCGCCGAGCACCTTCAGCTCGGTGACGTGCCCGTGCGGGGTGTCGGCGACGCCGACCCGGTCCAGCAGCACGCTCGTGCGCCGCAGCGTCAGCAGCGTGCGCGCGTGCCACGGCCCGCCGTACGGCTCCCACGGCACCTCCTCGAAGGGGCGCAGCCAGCGCGTCCGCAGCGCCAGCGCGCTCGCCAGCACCAGCTCCGCGTCCGGCCCCACCCGCACGGGCATCCGCTCGACCAGCCCGCCCGTGCGCCGCGCCGCCCAGGCGTCCAGCGCCGCGCGGTCGGCCTCGGCGTCCCCGGTGAGCACCCCGTGGGTCCCGGCCGGCAGACCGGCCCGCCACGCCTCCCGCGGTTCCAGGGTGCGTCGCGTCCACAGGCCCAGGGCCGCGTCCAGGCCGCGCAGCGCGCCCGTCGCGGCGAGCACCTCCCGCGCGGCGGCGGCCGCCGCGTCCGCGGGCAGCCCGACCGCCTCGGCGAGTTCCCGCCGCGCCGCGCCCCCCGCCCCGTCCGCCAGGAACGCCAGCAGCGGCCACACCCCCGCCGCCGAGAAGACCGTGCCCCGCCCGACGTCCGCCGCCCACCGCGCCGTCAGGCCGTTGACCGCCCGGATCGTCGCGTTCCTCATCCCGTCACGCTCCCCGCCCACCCCGTGCCTACGATGCGCCCAGCCCTACGTCAGCCGCACCACGCCCGTGTCAGGAGCACGCTACCCGTGTCGATACCCCCCGCTCCCGGACCCCACCAGCCCCCGCCGCCGCACGGGCCGTACCCGTACCCGTACCCCTGGGGTCAGGCGCAGGGCCCGTACCCGCCGCCCCCCGGCCCGTACGGCGCCCCGCCGGCCCTCAACGGCCTGGCCATCGCCGCGCTCGTGCTCGGCGTCCTGTGCTTCCTGCCCGCCGTGGGGCTCGTGCTGGGGCTCGTCGCGCTGCGGCAGATCAAGCGCAGGGGGGAGCGCGGCAGGGGCATGGCGGTGGCCGGGTCGGTGCTGTCGTCGGTGGGGCTGGTCCTGTGGGCGGTGACGCTCTCCACGGGTGCCGCGAGCGACTTCTGGGAGGGCTTCAAGGGCGCCGCGGCCGGCGAGGGCACCGCCTACGCGCTCGCCCGGGGCGACTGCTTCGACTCGCCGACCGGCGCCCTGGAGGGCGAGACCTACGACGTCGAGGAGGTGCCCTGCGCCGGCCGGCACGACGGGGAGGTCTTCGCCGTCGTCGAGCTGCCGAGCGGCGACTACCCCGGGGACGACCGGCTGACGGACCGGGCCGACGGGGAGTGCTCCACGCTCGCCGACCGGTACGCCATGGACGCGTGGGCCGTCCCGGAGGACGTGGACGTCTACTACCTGGTGCCGTCCCGGGAGAGCTGGCGCTTCGGCGACCGCGAGATCACCTGCCTGTTCGGCACGGAGGGCGGGGACGGCCTGACCGGCTCGCTGCGCAGCGACGCCACCACGCTCGACGCGGACCAGCTCGCCCTGCTGACGGCGACCCGGGCCGTCGACGACGTGCTGTACGAGGAGCCCGAGGCCGCCCCCGAGGACGGCCTGGCGGGGCACCGCGCCTGGGCCGGCGAGGTCGAGGGCGTGCTCGCCGCGCAGATCGAGGCGCTGCGCGGCCACGACTGGCCGGCCGGCGCCGAGCGGCCCGTCGCCGGCCTGGTGAAGGACATGGAGGAGGCCCGCGCGGCCTGGGGGAAGGCGGCCGGGGCCGGGGACGCCGACACGTACTACGCGCACTACGACGAGGGGTACGCGTACGTCGACGGCCCGACGACCGTCACCGCGCGCAAGGCCCTGGGCCTGGCCACCACGCCGCCCTCCTACGAGGACGACGGCGGCGACGCGGGAGGCGAGGCCGGCATCGAGGTGTGACGACCGCTATAGCGGGGAGAAAGTGCCTGCGTAAAGCCCCCGGCCACCCCATGTCATCACATCGAGTGATTCTCTGGCCTTTGCTTGCCTGGCACAACCTACGGTTGCCACGCTGTTGCTGTCTGTACAACCTGATGGGAGCGGCCAGTGACATTCGGTGAGCAGCCGGCGTACCTGCGCGTCGCGGGTGATCTCCGCCAGAAGATCGTCGACGGCCTGCTTCCCCCGCACACCCGGCTGCCGTCCCAGGCCAGGATCCGCGAGGAGTACGGCGTCTCGGACACCGTCGCCCTGGAGGCCCGCAAGGTGCTCATGGCCGAAGGGCTGGTCGAGGGCCGCTCCGGCTCGGGGACGTACGTCCGGGAGCGGCCCGTGCCGCGGCGGATCGCCCGCTCCGGCTACCGCCCGGGCGGCGGGGCGACGCCGTTCCGCCAGGAGCAGGCCGACGCCGGGGCGCGCGGCACCTGGGAGTCCAGCAGCGAGCGGACCGAGGCGAGCGCCGCGGTCGCCGAGCGGCTGGGGATCGAGCCCGGCGACCGCGTGATGCGCACCAAGTACCTGTTCCGGGAGGCCGGTGAGCCGATGATGCTCTCCACCTCCTGGGAGCCGCTCGCCGTCACCGGCCGGACGCCGGTGATGCTGCCGGAGGAGGGACCGCTCGGCGGCATGGGCGTCGTCGAGCGCATGCGCGCCATCGACGTCATCGTCGACAACGTCACCGAGGAGGTCGGCGCGCGTCCGGGCCTCGCGGAGGAGCTGCTCGTCCTCGGCGGCGTCCCCGGACACGTCGTCCTGGTCGTCCAGCGCACCTTCTACGCCTCCGGCCGGGCGGTCGAGACGGCCGACGTGGTGATCCCGGCCGACCGCTACCGGGTCTCCTACCACCTCCCGGTCAAGTGACCGGCCGCTGACTCCCGCCCGGGCACGCTGTCGCACGCCTCCCGCACGCCCCTTGTGCGCCGTCCCTCCCAGGAGTGCGCCGCGGACCCGGTCCGCCGGTGTCCGGTCCCGGGCCGTCGCAATCTGGCCGTTCTCGCAGGTCGCCCCAGCGGTGTGCGCGGGTGCGCGGTATGCCGCTGACCGGACGCGTCGAGGCCGGCGCACGGCGCGTTCGACGTCGTGCGCCCCCTGCGTACTGGCCGGTTGCGTACCTCTTGGTGAAAAGCCGTATTCGCTCCGTGAAGGTTGGGCGTAGGCTCAGGCATATGCGCAGTGCGGTTTCCTTAGTGGGTGGGGCGCGGTACAGGCCGCGAGCGGGACGTGGAGGGGCGCGATGAACGACGGCACGGTCACTCTCCCCTGGCTCGTGATCCGGCAGGACGACAACGGCAACCGCTACCGCGTGGGCCGGTACGCGACCCGGGCGGAGGCCCAGAAGATCGCGGACAGCCTCGACGGCCGCGGACACAAGCAGCTCTACTGGGTCGAGAGGATCGCCCAGGGCGGCCCGGCGGCGGACGACTGACGCCGCGACGGCGGGCCCGGCCCGTGCCGGCCGCCGCGGGCGGCGTGACCGGCGGGCCGCCGGTCCGTCCCGGGTGCGGGGCCCCGTAGGCTCCCGCGCATGACGGAACGGATCGTGGTCGTCGGCGCCGCCCTGACCGACGGCGAGCGGCTGCTCGCCGCGCGCCGCAGTGCGCCCGCCGACCTGGCGGGCCGCTGGGAACTGCCCGGCGGCAAGGTCGAACCGGGCGAGACGGCCGACGCGGCCCTGGTGCGCGAACTGCGCGAGGAACTCGGCGTCGAGGCCGAACCCGGCGAGCGCGTCCCGGGGGAGTGGCCGCTCAGACCCCCGTACACCCTGCACGTGTGGACCGCGCGGCTGCGCCCCGGCTCCGCCGCCCCCGCGCCGCTCCAGGACCACGACGCACTGCGCTGGCTCACCCCCGACGAGATCTGGGCCGTCGACTGGCTCGACCAGGACGTGCCGGCCGTCCGCGCGGCCCTCGCCCACCTCGGCCTCGCCGCGGGGCCCGTGCGGGGCGGATGACGGGTCGCGCCCCGGAGCGCGCCGGGCGCGGCGGGCCCGCGCGGGAGGCGCCCCGGAGGTGTGCGGGGTACGGCGGGCCTGCGCGGGAGGCGCCCCCGGGGTGTGCGGGGTGCGGCGGGCCTGCGCGGGAGGCCGTCGGCCGGGCACCCGGGGTGCCGCGGGTGCCCCAGTGCGTCCTGCCGGACGCCCAGTGTGTCCTGCCGGACGGTACTCGGCCCTGAATAACGGGTATGTACCCATCAACCCCACGAAACCGGACATGGGTGGGCTTGCCGGGGAAGTGATCGGCGTGATCGACACCGGAGGCGACTGCGCCGAGTGGACCTTTCCCGCGGACCCGGGCGCCGTGCGCACCGCCCGCTCCGCCGTCCGCGACCGGCTGCGCACCTGGGGCCTCGACGGGGTCGCCGACCTCACGGCCCTGCTGGTGAGCGAACTCGTCACCAACGCCCTGCGGCACGCCACCGGCCCGATCGGTGTCCGCCTGGTACGGCCCGCCGCCCTGGACGGCGTCCTGCTGGTGGAGGTCTCCGACCCGCTGCCCGACCCGCCCCGCGCCCGCGCGGCCCGGGCCGAGGACGAGAGCGGCAGAGGTCTGCAACTGGTGGCGTCGACCGCCCGCCGCTGGGGCACCCGGCCCGGAGACGTGGGGAAGACGGTCTGGTTCGAGCTGGCGGTCGCCTGATGCGCTGGGGCCGTCCTGCCCCGCCGCACCGGGCCGCCGCGCGGGGCTCCGCCGCTGTACGTCCGCACCCGCCCTGTCGAGCGGGCGGATCCGGCCGGTAGCGGTTGCCGGCGTAAGGGATTCGGCGACGTGTTCCCTGGTTAGAAGACTGGAAGTGTTCTCACGGTCGGGTCCGAAAACCGCCGGAACCGTGCTGTGATCGTGAACACCGTGTCGTGCGGCGCCGTAGTGCTGGATACTGCGGGCAGCCGCCATCGGTGACCGGTGCCGGACGCGGTGAGCTGGAGGGGACGGTTCGCGTGAGCGAGATACCAGCGAAGGCCACGGAGTCCGAGGACCCGTCGGACGGCGCGAGGACCAGGGGCGCGCAGGGCCCGTCCGGCGACAGGCCGGTCGGGGACGCCATGTGGCAGAGCAGTCCGCCCGGCTCCATCTACGACTACATCAAGGTCGCGTCCTTCTCCATCGGCCCCGACGGTCTCGTGGACCAGTGGAGCCTGCGCGCCGAGCAGATCTTCGGCATCCCGGCCGACCGCGCGGTGGGCATGGACCCCATCGCGGCCTTCATCGATCCCGACCAGCGCGAGCAGGGCCAGCGCAAGATGGCCGAGATCCTCGACGGGCGGGAGTGGACCGGCGTCGTCCCCTTCCGGCTGCCGGACGGGCCCGGCAACGGGCGGGGCAGGCACGGCCTCGCCGAGGTCTACGTGATGCCGACGCGCACCGAGGACGGCGAGAAGGCCGCCGTCTGCATCGTCGTCGACGTCCGCACGCTGCGCAGCATCGAGACCGACCTCGCCGCCTCGCAGGCCATATTCGGCCAATCTCCGTTCGGTTTCCTGCTGATCGACGCCGACCTGCGGGTCCGCCGGGCCAACCAGCGCTTCGCGTCCACGTTCGGCGGCACACCCGACGACCACCGGGGCCGGGGCGTCCACGACTACCTGCCGCGCGGCGAGGCCGAGCGGGTCGCTGCGACCCTGCGCCGGGTGCTGGAGACCGGCGACTCCATCACCGACATGCACATCACCGGCTTCCTGCCGGGATCCGACGAGCGCCGCCACTGGTCCGTCAACCTCTACCGCGTGCACAGCGGTTCCGGCCGCCCCATCGGCATCGCGTGGCTGGGAACCGACATCACCGCCCGCCGCGCCGCCGCCCGCGAGGCCGCCGCCGCGCGGCGCAATCTCGCCCTCCTCAACGAGGCCGGCGCCCGCATCGGCAACTCCCTCGACCTGGAGACGACCGCCCGCGAACTCCTCGACGTCGTGGTGCCCGGCTTCTGCGACCTGGCCACGGTCGACCTGTACCAGGGGCTGCTGATGGGCGACGAGACCCCGCCCGGACTCGCCGACGGCAGCGGCGAACTGCGCCGCGTCGCCTTCGCCAGCGCCGTCTCCGAGGCGCCGTTCAGCGGCATCGGCGATCCCGTCGCGGTCGGCGCCGTGCACCACTACCCCTTCAACTCGCCCTGCGCGGACGCCCTGCGCACCGCCCGGCCGCGGACCGTCCCCGGCGAGGAGGGCGGCCTCGTGCAGTCCACGCTCGCCGTGCCGATGGTCGCCCACGACACGGTCGTCGGGCTGGCGCAGTTCGCGCGCACCAAGGGCAGCGAGCCGTTCGGCGAACGGGACCGCGACCTCGCCGTCGAACTGGCCGCGCGGGCCGCCGTCTGCATCGACAACGCCCGCCTCTACCGGCGCGAGCACGAACGCGCGTTGATACTGCAGCGGTCCCTGCTCCCGCCCGGCGACCCGGAGGCCTCCGGCCTGGACATCGCCTGCCGCTACCTGCCCGGCAACGCGGCCACCGGCCGGCCCAGCGAGGTCGGCGGCGACTGGTTCGACGTCATCGAACTGCCCGGCCACCGCACCGCGCTGGTCGTCGGCGACGTGATGG
Source organism: Streptomyces sp. NPDC085946 (assembly GCF_044540485.1). Classification (NCBI taxonomy): domain Bacteria; kingdom Bacillati; phylum Actinomycetota; class Actinomycetes; order Kitasatosporales; family Streptomycetaceae; genus Streptomyces; species Streptomyces sp. NPDC085946. The sequence continues at coordinate 136,691 of NZ_JBITSF010000009.1, forward strand.
GCCGCGGCCTGCGCGCCGCCGTCGCCATGGGCGAACTCCGCACCGCCGTGCGCACCCTCGCCCAGCTCGACCTCGAACCGGCCGAGGTGCTCTCCCAGTTGGACGAAATCGCGCGCGGCCTCGGCGCCCCCGGCGGCGTCCAGCAGGCCACCCGCGCCGCCCGCCGCCCCCGCGAGGCGGACCTCTCCGAGGTGTACCTGGCGACCTGCGTGTACGCCGTCTACGACTCCGTCACCCGGCGATGTACGTTCGCCAACGCGGGCCACCTGCCGCCCGTCCTGGTCGAGCCGGGCGAGTCCGCGCTGATGCTCGACGTGCCGCCGGGCATGCCGCTCGGCGTCGGCGGCGAGCCCTTCGAGGAGGTCGAGGTCGAGCTCCCCGAGGGCGCGCTGCTCGCGCTCTACACGGATGGACTGGTCGAGTCCCGCGACCACCCGCTGGACGAGGGGCTCCAGGCCTTCGTCACCGCCCTGTCCGACCCGGGCCGCCCGTCACCCGGCCGCCGGCCCGGCGGGGCGGAGGCGGCGCCCGACTCCTCGCAGTACCTGGAGGACGTCTGCGACCACGTCCTCGCCACCCTCGACACGCACCACGGCGAGGACGACATCGCGTTGCTGATGGCACGTGTCCAGGGGCTGCCCGCCGAGTCCGTCGGCGACTGGACGCTGCCGCGCGAACCGCGCAGCGTGGGCCGGGCCCGCGAGTACGCCCGCGCCCAGCTGCTCTCCTGGGACCTGGAGCCGCTGGTCGACACCACCGAGCTGCTGGTGAGCGAACTGGTCACCAACGCGCTGCGGTACGGCGAGGGCGAGATCCGGCTCCGGCTCCTGCTCGACCGCACCCTGGTCTGCGAGGTCTGGGACTCCGGGCTGGTCCAGCCGCGCCGCCGCCGGGCCCGCGACACCGACGAGGGCGGGCGCGGACTCCAGCTCGTCGGCCTGCTCAGCGCCGCGTGGGGCTCGCGCCGCACGCCGCGCGGCAAGACGGTCTGGTTCGAACTGCCCCTGCCGGGCGGCGACACCGGTCTGACCGACCCGGCTGAGGCGCTGCTGAGCCTGTTCTGAGGCTCGCCCTGGGTCCGGCGGGTTGTCCGGGCGGCGGTCGCTGGGTTGTTCCTGCCGGGCGGCGACACCGGTCTGACCGGTCCGGCTGAGGTGCTGTTGAGCCTGTTCTGAGGCCCGCCTTGGGTCCGCCGGGTTCTCCGGGCGGCGGCCGTCGGCTTGTTCCTGCCGGGCGGCGGCCCTGGGGTGACCGGTCCGGCTGAGGTGCTGCCGGGCTTGTGACGGGGCCCGCCGGGTTCCCCGAGGCCGTGTCACTCCGTCCTCGCCGGGCGGCGGGACCGGGCCGGCCGGTGGTGTCCCGCCGACCCCGTCCACCGGGCCCGCGGCACCTCAGGCGGCGGCCACCCCGTGCCGGTCGCGGGTGCGCGGGCCGCCGAAGCCGGCGGGCGGGCCCCCGGCCGGAGTGCCGCCCAGCAGGATCCCGCCGAGGACGGCCCCGCCCACCCCGCTCTCGTGCCCGGCCGCACCGGCGAGCGGCGTGCCGTACGCGCGCACGTCCCGCTCGGCGAGCTCGCGCGCCTGCCGGGCCAGCTCCTCGGCCTCCAGCAGGGCGTCCAGACCGTCACCGAGCAGTTGCTGCGCCCCGGCCAGCCGGCTGCGGGCCGCGCCGCCCACGGCACCGCGGTGCGTCGTGACGTAGTCGTCCGCCGCGGCGACGGCGCCGCGCGCCAGGAGCCGGGCGGCGGCGGTCAGCACCCCGGCCCGCCCGTCGGCGAGCGGCCCCGCCGCCCGCACGATCCGCCGCAGCGCGTCGACCGGGTCGTACGGCCCGCTCGTCGTCTCCTCCCGTACGGCGGCCAGCACGGCGTCGGCGTGCCGCACCCGCGCCCGCGGTTCCGCGGCGGGCCCGTCCCGGGTCTGCCCGTCATGCCCGTCCTGCCTGTCCGGTCCGTCCGGGATGCCGGGGTGCCGCTCACGGGCACCGGCGATCTCCGCCTCCGCCCCGGTCAGCGCCGCCGGGAGCAGCCGCTCGGCCGCCGCCAGGTCGGCGGCGCGGCGGTCGACGCCGGTCACGAACACCCCGGCCTGCGCGATGGCGCCCTCGGCGGCCCGCAGGTGACCGATCGCCCGCGCGGACTCGCCCCGGTCGGCGCACTGGCGGGCCCGGTTGAGCCGGGAGGTGGCGAACAGCAGCCGGTCCTTGGCCTGTTCCACATGGCCGGTGACCTCCGCCGCCGCGGACGCCGGCCGGTGCCGCCGCAGGTCCGCCGCCACCGCCTCCGCGGTCCCCGTCCGGGCGGCCAGCTCCCGGAACCGTTCCTCCGCGACCGCCAGGGCCGCCGCCAGGTCCCGTTCCAGCCCCCGCAGCCGGTCGAAGCCGGCGGCCTCCGCGTCGAGCCGCCGCCCCGCCTCCTGACACCGCCCCACGATCCCCGCGAGCACCTGCCGCCGGGCCTCGTCGTCTCCCGGCGCCCCCGCGTCGTACCGCTGCCGCAGGCCGAACGCCGTCGCCAGTTCGGCCTCCGCCTCCCGCAGGGCGCGGACGAAGGGGGCGGTCTCCGCGGCGTCCGACCGCGCCCGCGCGAAACCGAGCTCCTCCCGGCTGGTGCGCACGCAGTCGTCCGCCTCGGTCAGCAACGCCCAGGCCCGCTCCTCCAGTTCGGCAGGCGGCACACCCGGTGCCGGCCGGGCCGGGGAGCCACCGGGAGTCGTACGGGTCCGGGTGCGCCGGGTGCGCCGGGTGCGCCGTACGTAGCCGTAGCCCGCCAGCACGGCCGCCGCGCCCGCCGCGACGAGCGGCAGCACCAGATCGCCGGTGGAGGTCCCGTCCTTCACGTCCTGCGCGGGCGCGCTCACGGCCGGACGGTCCGTGGTGGCCGCAACCGGGACGGCGCCGGACGTCGTCATCCCCGGCAACACCAGCCACACGACCCCGACCGCACCGCCCAGCACGGCGTGCGCCACCCGCACGGGCAGGTGCGACGTGGCGCGGCGCGGGCGGCTCCGGGCGGAGGAAGACGTCACATTCCGGAGCGTAGGAGCAGGAATGCGCCCGCGCGAGCGGGGTGCGCCCGCGGCGGGGTCCGCACGGCCGGCCGACACGCGAGGGAGACGCACGTGGCAGCGACGCGGCACACGGGACAGCACCCCGGCGGACCACGGCACGGAGACGAGCGGACGACGCCGGACGACGCCCGCACGTCGTCCGGCGGGACACTCACGGGGCCCGCCGGAGAGGCCGTCCCGGTCGGTGAGGGTCCGGCGTCCGGCGGGACGTCTACGGCGCTCACCGGAGAGTCCACCGCGGTTGGCGAGGGTCCGGCACCCGGCGGGAGGCCCATGGTGCCCTCGGGGGAGGCCACCGCGGCCGGCGACGGTTCGGCGCCCGGCAGGATGCCCACGGCCCCCGCCGGGGAGGTCGCCCCGGTCGGCGAGGGTCCGGCGTCCGGCGGGACGCCCACGGCGCCTGCCGGAGGAGTCGCTCCGGTCGGCGAGGGTTCGGCGTCCGGTGGGATGTCCACGGCCCCCGCCGGGGAGGTCGCCCCGGTCGGCGAGGGTCCGGCGTCCGGCGGGACGCCCACGGCCCCCGCCGGAGGAGTCGCCCAGGTCGTCGGCGGTTCGGCGCCCGGCGGGACGTCCACGGCCCCCGCCGGAGGAGTCGCCCCGGTCGGCGAGGGTCCGGCGCCCGGCGCTGGGGACGCCTCGGCCGTCGTCCCCGGCGGCACTCCCGCCGGGGACGGCGCAGAGGCCGCCTCCGGCCTTTCGCCCTCGGGCGGCAGTGCGCCGACCGCCGACGACGACACCCCACCCGGCCCCTCCCCGGCCGAGACCGGTACCCCCGCGGCTTTACCCCCGGGCCCCCGCCGCTCCCGTCGGGCGCGCCGCGCTCTCCTGGCCGTCGTCCTCGCCCTCCTCCTCCCCCTGCTCGCCGCCGAAGCCGCCCTGCGGGTGAACTACGCCGGCGACCCCGCCCCCGGCACGTTCACCCGGAACCGCGACGCCCTCTGGCTGGGGCACGCCTGGGTCGACGGGCGGAAGGAGGACGCCGACGTCTCCGCCCTGGCGCGCCGGCTGCGCGGCACCGGTGTCCGCGACCTGTACGTGCACTCGGGCCCGCTGGAGCACGACGGCACGCTGCCCGGGTCCGCCCATCCGAGAGCGCGCTGGTTCCTCGACGCCGTGCGCCGGGAACTGCCCGGCGTCCGCGTCCAGGCCTTCCTCGGCGACGTCCTGGCGACCGAGGGCCCGGAGGGCATGCGTCTGGAGGACCCGCGGACCCGGGCCGCCGTGCTGCGCTCCGCCCGGCAGGTCCTGGACACCGGCTACCAGGGCGTCCACCTCGACCTCGAACCCCTGCACTCCGGCGACCGGCACTACCTCGCGCTCCTGGACGCCCTGCACCGCGAGACCCGCGCCCGCGGGGTCCCGCTCTCCGTCGCCGCCCACCAGATCGACCCGCTGCCGGGCTTCCACTCCCTGTGGGGCACCCTCACCGGCCACCCCAAGTGGTGGTCGCAGGAGTTCTTCGGCCAGGTCGCGCGCCGCGTCGACCAGATCGCGATGATGTCGTACGACACCATGCAGCCGCTGCGGAGCACGTACGGCGGCTACGTGGCCCAGCAGACCTCCCTCGCCCTGGAGGTCACCCCGCCCGCCACCGACCTGCTGATGGGCCTGCCGTTCTTCCACGAGAACCGCTTCGGCCACTGGAACCACGCCGAGACCGTCCCCGCCGCCGTCCGGGGCGTCCGCCTCGGCCTGTCCCGCACGGACCCCGGCCGGAGCCGGTTCGGGGTCGCCCTCTACGTGGACTTCGCGGCGACCGAGGCGGACTGGAGGGCGTACCGGGAGGGCTGGGTGCGGTGACCGCCGCCCCGGTCAGGAGGAGGCCGGCCGCCGCCGGATCTTGTTGCCGAGCCACACCAGCGGGTCGTACTTGCGGTCGATCGCCCGTTCCTTCAGGGGGATCAGCGCGTTGTCCGTGATCTTGATGCCCTCGGGGCAGACCTCGGTGCAGCACTTGGTGATGTTGCAGTAGCCGAGGCCGTGCTCGTCCTGGGCGGTGGCCTTGCGGTCCAGTCCGGACTCGGCCGCCGCGTCCAGCGGGTGCATGTCCAGCTCCGCCACCCGCATCAGGAAGCGCGGGCCCGCGAAGGCCGGCTTGTTCTCCTCGTGGTCGCGGACCACGTGGCAGGTGTCCTGGCACAGGAAGCACTCGATGCACTTGCGGAACTCCTGCGGCCGGTCCACGTCCTCCTGGAACATGCGGTACTCGCCGGGTCCCAGCCCGGGCGGCGGCACGAACGCCGGGACCTGCCGGGCCTTGGCGTAGTTGAAGCCGACGTCCGTGACGAGGTCGCGGATCACCGGGAACGCCCGCAGCGGGGTCACCGTGACGGTCTCGTCCCGGTCGAAGACCGACATCCGGGTCATGCACATCAGGCGGGGCCGGCCGTTGACCTCCGCCGAGCAGGAACCGCACTTGCCGGCCTTGCAGTTCCAGCGCACGGCGAGGTCGGGGACCTGGGTGGCCTGGAGGCGGTGGATGATGTCGAGCACCACCTCGCCCTCGTTGACCTCGACCCGGAAGTCCTCCAGGCCGCCGCCGGACACGTCCCCCCGCCACACCTTGAAACGGGCCTCGTAGCCGCTCACTCGTACAGCTCCTCTTCGGCGAGGTACTTGACCAGCTCCTCCTTGTCGAACAGGGCGAGCAGGTCCGGGCGGATGGGGTCGGTGGTCTCGCGCTCCAGGGTGATCTGGCCGCGCACCTGGTCGGTGGCCGCGAGGCCGCCCGTCGGGTCGGTGAGCCGGCACAGCAGGTTGACCCGCCGCCACGCGCGGTCCATGCCGGGGTGGTCCTCACGGGTGTGCCCGCCGCGCGACTCGGTGCGCTCCAGCGCGGACCGCGCCACGCACTCGCTGACCAGCAGCATGTTCCTGAGGTCCAGGGCGAGGTGCCAGCCCGGGTTGAACTGCCGGTGCCCCTCCACCCCGGCCCGGCGCGCCCGCGACCGCAGCCCGGCCAGCTTCTCCAGTGCCTGCCGCATCTCCGCGTCGCGCCGGATGATGCCGACCAGGTCGTTCATCGTCTGCTGGAGCTCCTGGTGGAGGGTGTACGGGTTCTCCGGCGGGCCGCCGGCCGGCTCCTCGGTCTCCGCCTCCGCGGAGAACGGGCGCAGCGCCTCGGCCGCCGCCGCGTCGACCTGCCCGTCGTCCACCCGGGGCCGCTCCCCGGCCAGGCCGGCCGCGTAGGCGGCGGCGTGCAGCCCTGCCCGGCGCCCGAAGACCAGCAGGTCGGAGAGCGAGTTCCCGCCGAGCCGGTTGGAGCCGTGCATGCCGCCCGCGACCTCGCCGGCCGCGTACAGCCCCGGCACCCCGCGCGCCGCCGCCGTGTCGGAGTCGACCGCGACCCCGCCCATCACGTAGTGGCAGGTCGGCCCCACCTCCATCGCCTCCGCCGTGATGTCGACGTCGGCCAGCTCCTTGAACTGGTGGTACATCGAGGGCAGCCGCCGCTTGATCACCTCGGCGGGCATCCGGGTCGACACGTCGAGGAAGACGCCCCCGTGCGGGGAGCCGCGGCCCTCCTTCACCTCGGTGTTGATGGCGCGGGCCACCTCGTCGCGGGGGAGCAGCTCGGGCGGACGCCGGTGGTGGTCCGGGTCGTCGTACCAGCGGTCGGCCTCCTCCTCCGTCTCGGCGTACTTGTCCTTGAAGACGTCGGGGACGTAGCCGAACATGAACCGCTCGCCGTCGGAGTTGCGCAGCACCCCGCCGTCGCCGCGCACCGACTCGGTGACGAGGATGCCCTTGACCGACGGCGGCCAGACCATGCCCGTCGGGTGGAACTGCACGAACTCCATGTTCAGCAGGGGCGCCCCGGCCAGCAGCGCCAGCGCGTGCCCGTCGCCGGTGTACTCCCAGGAGTTGGACGTCACCTTGAACGACTTGCCGATGCCGCCGGTGGCGATCACCACGGCCGGCGCCTCCAGCACGAAGAAGCGGCCGGACTCGCGCGCGTAGCCGAAGACCCCGCCGACCCGGCCGCCGTCCTTCAGCACCCGGGTGACCGTGCACTCCTGGAAGACCTTCAGCCGGGCCTCGTGGTCGCCGGTCTCCCGGAAGTCCTCCTGCTGGAGGGCGACGACCTTCTGCTGGAGGGTGCGGATCAGCTCCAGGCCGGTGCGGTCGCCGACATGGGCCAGGCGCGGGTACTCGTGGCCGCCGAAGTTGCGCTGCGAGATCCGGCCGTCCTTCGTCCGGTCGAACAGCGCGCCCCAGGTCTCCAGCTCCCACACCCGGTCCGGGGCCTCCTGGGCGTGCAGCTCGGCCATCCGCCACTGGTTGAGGAACTTCCCGCCGCGCAGGGTGTCGCGGAAGTGCACCTGCCAGTTGTCGCCCGCGTTGACGTTGCCCATCGCGGCCGCGATGCCGCCCTCGGCCATCACCGTGTGGGCCTTGCCGAACAGCGACTTGCAGATGACGGCGGTGCGGGCGCCGCGCTCCCGGGCCTCGATGGCGGCGCGCAGTCCGGCGCCGCCCGCCCCGACCACGACGACGTCCCATTCCTGCCGGTCGACCACGGACATCAGTAGGCCCCACCCATCTAGAAGAAGCGCGGATCGTCGAAGGCGCCGGACGCCACGAGGTAGACGTACAGGTCGGCGAGGGCCACGCTCAGCAGCGACGCCCACGCCAGCTGCATGTGGCGGGCGTTGAGCCGCCCCACGAACCGCCACATCCGGTAGCGCACGGGGTGCTTCGAGAAGTGCTTGAGCTTGCCGCCGACGATGTGCCGGCAGGAGTGGCAGGACAGGGTGTAGGCCCAGATCAGCACGATGTTGACCAGGAACACCAGGGTGCCCAGGCCCATGTGGCCCCAGGCGTAGGTCTCGTCGCGGAAGGCCAGCACGGTGTCGTACGTCAGGATCGCCGCGACCGGGACCGCCGCGTAGAAGAAGTACCGGTGGATGTTCTGCAGGACCAGCGGGAAACGGGTCTCGCCGGTGTACGTCGCGTGCGGTTCGGCCACCGCGCAGGCCGGCGGGGACGCCCAGAAGCCCCGGTAGTAGGCCTTGCGGTAGTAGTAGCAGGTCAGGCGGAAGCCGAGCGGGAAGATCAGGATGATGATCGCGGGGGAGATGCCCCACCAGCTCCCGAAGACCTCCCAGTTCGGCCCGCCCTTCATCGGCTCGCAGTTCTCCGCCAGGCAGGGCGAGTAGAACGGCGAGACGTACGGGGCCGCGTAGTAGTCGGCGTTGGCGAAGGCCCGCCAGGTCGAGTAGACGACGAACGCCAGCAGACCGGCGACCGTGGCGGCCGGGGCCAGCCACCAGCGGTCGGTCCGCAGGTGCCGGGCCCCGATCGCGGCGCGCGTGGCGGCGCGCACGCCGCCGCCCGGGGGGCGGGGTTCCGTGGCGGGAGGTTCCGTACCAGTGGCCACTTGCGACTCCGGTCGGGTTCGGGGGAGGTGCCGGTCGCTCCGTGCCGGCCGGGTCAGGGCGCGCGCCGGTCGCGGGCGCCGAGACCCTCGTCGTCGGAGTCGATCCACAGGGACGGGTCGTACGGCGTGTCCGGGATGGAGACGAGGTCCGGCCGCGCCGGGGCGGGCGGTGTGGTGACCGCCTCGCGCAGCAGGGCCACGCTCTCCCGCAGGTGATCGGCGTCGACCAGGACGCGGCGCATCTCCAGGCCGCCGCTGCCGAGCTGCTTCTCCAGGCGCCCGACCGACCGGTACAGGTCGTCGAGGCAGCGCTGGACTGTCGTCAGGTCGTCGTGCACGGACATGACTTGCCCTCACTTCCGGGTCCGTCGAGGACCGAGGCGGCAACGTTCATGCGCCTGCGAGTGTTGCGCGTCACACCACGCGCTGTGAAGGGACGTGCACCGATTGGCCGAGGCGCGTGGGTGCACTCTGCGGTGCGTTGCGCCGCGCGAGTGGCGTTGCCTTCCGTGGTCGTCGTGTCGCCCTGTGTTTCCGAACCCTTTCCTCTTCAGTGGCCGCATCCATCTGATGAGCCCCAAATACCACCAAACGTGATCATAACTCCCGCGGCCTCCCGGAGGTACCCAGAGATGTCCCACGACGGCGTCGCACCGCGCGCGGTCCTGCGCTCGGTCGCTTTCCTCACCGCGGGAGCGGTCCTGGTGCCCGCGCTCGCCGGCTGCGGCTCCGCGGATCCGGCCGGCAAGCCGCTGGCCGGGCAGGACATCGCCTCCGCCGCCCGGGCCCGGATCGCCGACGGCGGCACCCTGCGCTGGGCGGTGGACTCCGTGCCCGAGACCCTGAACACCTTCCAGTCGGACGCCGACGCGACCACCACCCGCGTCGCGCAGGCCGTCCTGCCGTCCCTGTACCGGATGGACGCCACCGGCCGCCCGCAGCGCAACCCCGCCTACCTGGAGTCCGCCGAGGTCGTCGACACCGAGCCCAAGCAGGTCGTGCTGTACAAGCTCAACCAGCAGGCCGTCTGGAGCGACGGCCGCGAGATCGGCGCCGCCGACTTCGCCGCCCAGTGGCGGGCCCTGTCCGGCAAGGACACCGCGTACTGGACCGCCCGCAACGCCGGCTACGACCGCATCGAGAAGATCGAGCGCGGCAGGAACGACCTGGAGGTCAAGGTCGTCTTCAGCCGCCCCTACGCCGACTGGAAGTCGCTGTTCACCCCGCTGTACCCCAAGGACGTCATGGGCACCCCGGACTCCTTCAACGACGGGGCCCGCACCAGGCTGAGGACCACCGCGGGCCCCTTCGCGGTGGCCCGGATCGACCGCGGGCGGGACGAGATCACCCTCGTGCGCAACCCGCGCTGGTGGGGCGAGCCCGCCAAGCTCTCCACGATCGTGCTGCGGGCCGTGCCCCGCGAGGAGCGCACCGCCGCGCTGACCGCCGGCCGGGTCGACCTGGCCGAGATCGACCCGGCCGCCGCCCGCGGCATCACCGCCGCGGCCCGGCCCCGCAGCAGCGACACCCCGCTCATGGGCCCGGACCGCACCCCGGCGGAGGCGCTGCACTCCTGGGCGGTGGCCAACGGCTCCGACGAGGAGGCCGCCGAGGAGGAGGCCGGCGCCCGCGAGGAGCTGCGCGAGGCCGCCGCCGCGCACGCGCGCCGGCAGCGGGCCCTGCGCGGGTACGAGGTGCGCAAGTCCCTGGAACCCGCCTACACGCAACTGGCCCTCAACGGCGCCGACGGCCCCCTCGCCGACGAACGGGTGCGCCGCGCGGTGGCCCGCAGCCTGGACCGCGAGGCCCTGGCCGCGGCCGTCCTGAAACCGCTGGGACTGCCCGCCGAGCCCCTCGGCAGCCACCTCGCCCTGGCCGGCCAGGCCGTCTACGCCGACGGCAGCGGCGCCCTGGGCGGCCGGAGCACCGAGGAGGCGCAGGCCCTGCTCGCGGAGGCCGGCTGGGTGCCGGGCGGCCCGGTCGAGGAGAAGGAGAAGGAGAAGGAGAAGGAGAAGAAGGGCGAGAAGGCCGCCGGCGCCGAGCGCGACGCGCAGGACGCGTCCGAGGGCGGTGACGAGGGCGCGTACATCGTCGGCGAGGACGGCGAGAGCGCGCAGGACGGCGGGGACGGCGGCAGCGACGGCAAGGTGCACCGCGAGGCCGACCAGCGGCAGGACCGGCTGGCACAGGACGGGCGGCAGAACCTGAGGCAGAACAGCGCCCCCGGCGCGTACGCCCCCGAGGGCACCGCCGCCCCGGCGGGCGCCGCGCCCGCCCCGCTCGCCAAGAACGGCAAGGCGCTCACCCTGCGCTTCGTGATCCCCTCGGGGACCGGCACCGAGTCCCTGCGCACGGTCGCCGGCCGCATCTCCCGCATGCTGAAGCGGGTCGGCATCCGCACGACCGTCTCCCGGGTCTCCGACGAGTCCTACTTCAAGGACCACATCGCCGCCGGCCAGTACGACCTCGCCCTGTACTCCTGGCCCGCGACGGCCTTCCCCGCCACCGACGCCCGCCCCGTCTACGCCAAGCCGGTGCCGGCCGCCGACGGCTCGCTGAACATCGAGCAGAACTACACCCGGGTCGGCACCGACCAGGTCGACCAGCTCTTCGACCAGGCCCTGACCACCCTCGACGAGGACGAGGCGCGGTCCCTGCTGCGCAAGGCCGACTCCCGCATCTGGGCGGCGGCCGGCTCCGTCCCGCTCTACCAGCGCCCGCAGCTGGTGGCCGCCCGCACGACCCTCGCGAACGCCGGCGCCTTCGGCTTCGCCACCCCGGTCTACGAGGACATGGGCTTCCTGAAGAAGGGCGGGCGCTAGGGGCTGTCGTTCGGATCACGCCGCGGACGCGGGGTCCGGCACGCGCGTCCGCGGCGTTGTCGTCGGTCGCCGATGCTCCGCATCGCCGCCCTCCTCCGCCTTGCGGCTACACGCACCGGGCCCCGCTCACCGGCGCCGACGACCTACAGTCGATTCCCCGCGACCTGATCCGGACGACAGCCCCTGGTCCCGTAGCGCAGGAAAACCTCAAACTGCTTGCCCCCGCCGCCCGGCGGTCCCCACGATGATCCCGGCAGGGATCGACGATCTCGGCAGAGGTCAGGGTGCGGCCGCCGGGCGGCCGCGCACGGGGGACGGGAGCCGGCGCATGCGCGGCACGGTACGGAGGTCCGGTACGGCCGGACTGCTCACGGCGGTCCTGCTGGCGGGGCTGAGCGGGTGCACGGGGGAGGCGGGCGACGCCGCCGCCTGCACGGACGGCACGTACGCCTGGTCGGGTGTCCGGCGCACGCAGCAGCTGACCGCGCTGACGGATCCCCTCGTCTTCGAGACGAGGACCGACTCCTACTCGGCCGCCCTGAAGCCCTTCGGCGACACGGTGCACCGGCCGCGGGTCACCGGGGCGCCCCGGGGCGTGGGCGCCGCCGCCGTGATCGAGGCGCTCGGCCGGCGCGTGCGGGCCGAGGTGCCGCTCGCCGGGCCCGGCGAGACGGACCGTCCCGAGGACGACCACTACTTCGAGGTGGCCACCGGCGACCTGGAGGGCGCGTACTACGGGTGGGGCTCGATCGACCTGGTCGAGGCCGCCTTCACCTACACCTGCCCGGGCGCGGAACCCGCCCGGGGGCACGTGCGGACCTGGGAGCACACCGGCAGCGGCTTCCTGTCGTGCTCCGAGCCGTCCGGCGAGCCCGCCGGCCGCGCCGCCGCCCTCCGGAGGTGCCCGGCGGGCTCCGTCGCGGCCGAAGACGCGGTCTGAGCTGCACCGACACATCCGGGGCCCGCCCACCGGCGTCGCACCCGTACCATGGGGTGAGGCCGTGGCATGTTCAGCCCGGCAGGGCCCGCGCACCACCGACGTACGCGCAGGGCAATCCTCACACTCCGGGAGTACGCCAGCTTATGGCCACGCGCCACGACATCCGCAACGTCGCCATCGTCGCCCACGTCGACCACGGCAAGACCACCATCGTCGACGGCATGCTGAAGCAGGCCGGTGCCTTCGCCGCCCACCAGCTCGACTCGGTCGACGACCGCATGATGGACTCGAACGACCTGGAGCGTGAGAAGGGCATCACGATCCTCGCCAAGAACACGGCGGTCAAGTACCACCCGAAGGACGGCGGGGACCCGATCACCATCAACATCATCGACACCCCCGGCCACGCCGACTTCGGCGGCGAGGTCGAGCGCGGTCTGTCGATGGTCGACGGCGTCGTGCTGCTCGTGGACGCGTCCGAGGGCCCGCTGCCGCAGACCCGCTTCGTGCTGCGCAAGGCGCTCCACCAGCGGCTGCCGATCATCCTCTGCATCAACAAGACGGACCGGCCGGACGCCCGGATCGACGAGGTCGTCAACGAGACCTACGACCTCTTCCTCGACCTGGACGCCGACGAGGAACAGATCGAGTTCCCGATCGTCTACGCCTGCGGCCGGGACGGCGTCGCCTCGCTGACCAAGCCGGAGGACGGCACGGTCCCGGCCGACTCCGACTCGCTGGAGCCGTTCTTCTCCACGATCCTGGAGCACATCCCGGCTCCCACCTACGACGAGGGCGCCCCGCTCCAGGCCCACGTCACCAACCTCGACGCGGACAACTTCCTCGGCCGCATCGCGCTGCTGCGCGTCCACCAGGGCGAGCTGAAGAAGGGCCAGACCGTCGCGTGGATGAAGCGCGACGGCTCGGTCGCCAACGTGCGCATCTCCGAGCTGATGATGACCGAGGCGCTCACCCGCAAGCCCGCCGAGAAGGCCGGCCCCGGTGACATCTGCGCGGTCGCCGGCATCCCGGACATCATGATCGGCGAGACCCTCGCGGACACCGAGAACCCGGTCCCGCTGCCGCTGATCACGGTCGACGAGCCCGCCATCTCGATGACCATCGGCACCAACACCTCCCCGCTGGTCGGACGCGGCGCCACCGGCAAGGGCGCGGACAACAAGGCGGCCGTCAAGGACCGCAAGGTCACCGCCCGCCAGGTCAAGGACCGCCTGGACCGCGAGCTGATCGGCAACGTCTCGCTGCGCGTCCTGGAGACCGACCGCCCGGACGCCTGGGAGGTGCAGGGCCGCGGCGAGCTGGCGCTGGCCATCCTGGTCGAGCAGATGCGCCGCGAGGGCTACGAGCTGACCGTCGGCAAGCCCCAGGTGGTCACCCGGGAGATCGACGGCAAGACGTACGAGCCCGTCGAGCGCATGACCATCGACGTGCCCGAGGAGCACATGGGCGCGGTCACGCAGCTCATGGGCGTGCGCAAGGGCCGCATGGACAACATGTCCAACCACGGCTCCGGCTGGGTGCGCATGGAGTTCGTGGTGCCCTCCCGCGGCCTGATCGGCTTCCGGACCGAGTTCCTGACGCAGACCCGCGGCACGGGCATCGCCCACTCCATCCACGAGGGCTTCGAGCCCTGGTTCGGCACGCTGCAGACCCGCAACAACGGCTCCCTCGTCGCCGACCGCTCCGGTGCCGTCACCGCCTTCGCGATGACCAACCTCCAGGAGCGCGGCGTGCTGTTCGTCGAGCCGGGCACCGAGGTGTACGAGGGCATGATCGTCGGTGAGAACTCCCGCTCCGACGACATGGACGTCAACATCACCAAGGAGAAGAAGCTCACCAACATGCGGTCGTCCACGGCCGACGTGACCGAGTCGATCGTCCCGCCGCGCAAGCTGTCGCTGGAGCAGTCCCTGGAGTTCTGCCGCGACGACGAGTGCGTCGAGGTCACCCCGGAGGCCGTGCGCATCCGCAAGGTGAACCTGGACGCCCGCGAGCGCGCCCGCGCCGCGAGCCGCGCCAAGCACGGCTGACGCCGGCCGGCCGGTGACGCCGGGCATCCCGCGGGGATGCCCGGCGTCACCGTGTGCGGGGGGAAGCGAAGAAAGAGGGTAGGGAAAACCCTCGATCTGGCCGGGCGGGCCGTCGCGAACGCCCTGGTCCCACTACCCTGCTCCCGGAAGTGGCTCGTGGCGGTGGCCGATGACGGTCCGTCGGCCGGCGAGCACCGGCCCGGCGCTCGATGCGCCGAACTGCCGTGCCTTCCCTGCGTGTTGGCAGCGCACGGGGCCCGAGGGGACTGTGCCCCGGGGCTGCGCTCCCCGCAAGCGATTTATCTCACCCATGTGTCCGGAATACGGACGGCTGCCACCGATAGATGTGTAACAAGTCCGTTTCGCAGGGATCTTTCACCAAACGCTTTGTCCGGATTTTGGAAGAACTATGCGCCAGGTGTGATCGAACCGAGACCTGATGACTGTGGTCGAGCGCTTGCCCATGGCAGATAGTTAGGCGCGTAGAGCTCGGGTGAATGAGTCACGCGCGACGGGGAGCGCCGACTCACGAGCACACTGGGGCGAACCATCCTGGACCGGCGACGGTGTCGGCCGGGTTACGTAGGCCCTTCTTGCAGTGAACAAGTGGACTCATGAGGAGGAACCCATGCGTGGTGCCAAGAGCGCCAAGTGGGTCGCGGGTGCGATAACCGTTGCTCTGGCTGCCACCGCCTGCGGCGGCGGTGACGGTGACAGCGGGGCGGAGAAGAAGGGTTCCGGGCCCGCGGGCTACGTCTCGATCGACGTCGGCGAGCCGCAGAAGCCGCTCATCCCGGCCGACACCAACGAGAGCAACGGCTCGTACGTCATCCAGTCCCTGTTCACCCAGCTGCTGGACTTCGACGCCAAGGGCGACATCGTCTACACGAACGCGGAGTCGGTCACCACCGAGGACTCCAAGACGTGGACGGTCAAGCTCAAGAAGGGCTGGAAGTTCCACAACGGCGAAGACGTCACCTCCAAGTCGTACATCGACGCCTGGAACTGGTACGCCAACATCAAGAACAACCAGCAGAACTCCTTCTGGTTCCAGGACATCAAGGGTTACGACGACGTCCACCCGGAGAAGGGTGACCCGAAGGCCGAGACCATGTCCGGTCTGAAGGCGGTCGACGACCACACCTTCACCATCGAGCTGAAGTACACGATGCCGTACTTCAACTACAAGCTCGGTTACACCACGTGGGCCCCGCTGCCCAAGGTCTTCTACGACGACCCGAAGGCCTTCGGCCAGAAGCCGGTCGGCAACGGTCCGTACACCTTCGAGAAGTGGGACCACAAGAAGCTCATCCAGGTCAAGGCCTGGGACGAGTACAAGGGCCCGAACAAGGCGAAGAACAAGGGCGTCCAGTTCAAGGCCTACACGACGCTCGAGGCCGCCTACAAGGACGTCGTCTCCGGCAACCTGGACATGATCCGCCAGGTCGGCCCGACGGACCTGCCGAAGTACAAGCAGGACCTGGGCGACGGCGCCATCGAGCAGCCGTACGCGGCCATCCAGACGCTGACCCCGGCGTTCTACTCCAAGACCTTCAAGGACATCGACCCGAAGGTCCTGCAGGGTCTGTCGATGGCGATCGACCGCGAGACGATCACCAAGACGGTTCTGAACAACACCCGTACGCCGGCCAAGGGCTTCACGCCGCCCGGTGTCAAGGGCTACCAGAACCTGGACACCGACGTGTTCACGTACAACCCGACGAAGGCCAAGCAGCTCATCAAGGAGGGCGGTGGCGTTCCGGGCAACAAGTTCACCGTCCAGTACAACACCGACGGTGGGCACAAGGAGTGGGTGACCGCGGTCTGCGAGTCCATCCGCAAGGCCACCGGTGTCGACTGCGTCGGCGACCCGAAGCCGGACTTCGCCACGGACCTCGAGGCCCGTGACAACGACCAGGTGAAGGGCATGTACCGCGGTGGCTGGGTCGCCGACTACCCGGTCAACGCCAACTTCATGAAGGAGCTGTACCACACCACCGCCGAGGCCAACAACGGTCGCTTCTCCAACAAGGAGATCGACTCGCTGATGAACAAGGCGGACAAGGCCAAGTCCCTCGAGGACTCGGTGAAGGCCTTCCAGGAGGTCGAGAAGAAGCTGGTCGAGCACATGCCGGCCATCCCGCTCTGGTACTACCGCATCAACGGCGGCCACGGAAAGAACGTCGACAACGTCAACGTCGACTTCCACGGTGACCTCGAAGTGTGGGCCGTCACCACCAAGTAAGAGGAGCCCTTCGGGCTCTTCCCACTCGGCCGTAAGCCCGCCGCCGCCCAGGTGGCGGCGGGAGGTGCGGGGGGCCGTCTCGCCACCAGGAGACGGCCCCCGCACCTGCGTTAACCCCTCACGGAGGCACCTATGGGGCGCTATGTCGCACGACGACTGCTCCAGATGATCCCGGTGTTCATCGGGTCAACCTTGATCATCTTTTGCATGATGTACGCCCTGCCCGGCGACCCCGTCCGGGCGATGATGGGGGATCAGGCGTACGACCCGGCGGTGGTCGCGAGCATCAAGAAGGAACTCGGCCTCGATCAGCCGCTCATCCAGCAGTACGTGAACTACATGACCGGGCTGCTGCAGGGCGACTTCGGCACCCAGATCGCCAGCCAGCGACCCATCAAGGACATCATCCTCGACGCGTTCCCGGTGACGATCAGGCTGACGATCTTCGCCTTCTCCTTCGTCACGCTCGTGGGCATCGGCCTCGGTGTCGTCGCCGGCCTGCGCCCCGACACGCTGCGGGACCGCGGACTGCTGACGCTGACGCTGGTCCTCGTCTCGATGCCGTCCTTCGTGCTGGGCTTCCTGCTGCAGTACCTGCTCGCCTTCAAGTGGTCCGTCACCACACCCACGGTGACCGACTCGACGGACTTCGCCCAGCTCGCGCTCCCCGCCACCGTGCTGGCGTCGCTCTCCCTCGCCTACGTCGCCCGGCTGACCCGCACGTCGATCGCGGAGAACCTGCGGTCCGACTACATGCGCACCGCCGTGGCCAAGGGGTTGCCGCGCCGCCGTGTCGTCGGTGTCCACCTGATGCGCAACTCGCTCATCCCCGTCGTCACCTTCCTCGGCATCGAGGTCGGCAGCCTGATGACCGGAGCCATCGTGACCGAGGGCATCTTCAACGTGCGGGGCATCGGTATCGAGATCTACGAGGCGCTCAGCCGGCGTGAGGGTGCCACGGTCGTGGGGATCGCCTCGCTGATGGTGCTCATCTACCTCGCCGCCAGCTTGATCGTGGACCTGCTCTACGCGGTCCTGGACCCGAGGATCCGGTATGCCTGACAAGACCGTCGAAAAGAAGGTCGAAGCCCTTCCCGGCGACACCGTGAGCACCGCGGGCGTCGTCGTGGCGGACGCCGGCCCGGCTCCCGACAAGCCGCGCAGCCTCTGGTCCGACGCCTGGCACGACCTGCGGCGCAACCCGCTGTTCCTGGTGTCGGCCGCCCTGATCGTGTTCCTGCTGGTGATGTCGGTCTGGCCGGGGCTGTTCACCAGCGCCTCGCCGCGCGACGCCGACCTGGCCAAGCACTACCTGGGGAAGCCGAACTGGAGCCACGTCTTCGCCCCGGACTGGCTCGGCTACGACGTCCAGGGCCGTTCGATCTACGCGCGTGTCGTCTACGGTGCCCGCGCCTCGATCACCGTCGGTGTGGGCGTCACCATCGCCGTCACCCTGCTCGGCACGGTCATCGGCATGATCGCCGGCTACTTCGGCGGCTGGACCGACACCCTGCTCTCGCGGCTGACCGACATCTTCCTCGGCATCCCGTTCCTGCTCGGCGCCCTGGTGGTGCTCAACTCCTTCGAGAACCGCACCGTCTGGGTCGTCATCATGGCCCTCGCCTTCCTCGGCTGGACCCAGATCGCCCGTGTCGCCCGCGGTGCCGTGATCACCATCAAGCAGTCGGACTACGTGGTAGCCGCCAAGGCGCTCGGCGCCTCGACCTCCCGGATCCTGTTCCGGCACATCCTGCCCAACGCGCTCGCGCCCATCATCGTCGTGGCGACCATCGCGCTCGGCGGGTACATCGCGGCCGAAGCCACCCTGTCCTTCCTGGGCGTGGGCCTCGGTGACACGGCCGTGTCCTGGGGCGGCGACGTGGCGCGAGGACGCGAGCAGCTCCGTATCGCCCCCCACACCCTGATCGTCCCGTCGGTGATGGTGTCGATCACGGTGCTCTCGTTCCTCATGTTCGGCGATGCGGTCCGCAACGCCCTCGACCCGAAGATGCGCTGAGGGAGGCGTACGTGACCACCATCGACAAAGTTTCCGCCGCGCCCTCGCCGCGCGAGGGCGGGGCGGACGACGGCCCGCTGCTCGAAGTCCGCGACCTGCACGTGGAGTTCCACACCCGTGACGGCGTCGCCAAGGCCGTCAACGGCGTGAACTACTCCGTCTCCGCGGGCGAGACCCTCGCCGTGCTCGGCGAGTCCGGCTCCGGCAAGTCCGTCACCGCCCAGGCCATCATGGGCATCCTCGACATGCCGCCCGGCCGCATCCCCAAGGGAGAGATCCTCTTCCGCGGCCAGGACATGCTCAAGATGTCGGGCGAGGAGCGCCGGAGGATCCGCGGCCGCAAGATCGCCATGATCTTCCAGGACGCGCTCTCCTCGCTCAACCCGGTGCTCTCCGTCGGCTACCAGCTCGGCGAGATGTTCCGCGTCCACCAGGGCCTCTCCAAGAAGGAGGCCAAGGCCAAGGCGATCGAGCTGATGGACCGGGTGAAGATCCCGGCCGCCGCCGACCGGGTCAACGACTACCCGCACCAGTTCTCGGGCGGCATGCGCCAGCGCATCATGATCGCCATGGCGCTGGCGCTGGAGCCGGACCTGATCATCGCCGACGAGCCCACCACGGCCCTCGACGTGACGGTCCAGGCCCAGGTCATGGACCTGCTCGCGGAGCTCCAGCGCGAGTACCACATGGGCCTCATCCTGATCACCCACGACCTCGGCGTCGTCGCCGACGTCGCGGACAAGATCGCGGTGATGTACGCGGGCCGGATCGTGGAGCGCGCCCCGGTCCACGAGCTGTACAAGCGGCCGGCGCACCCCTACACCAAGGGCCTGCTGGACTCGATCCCGCGCCTGGACCAGAAGGGCCAGGAGCTGTACGCGATCAAGGGCCTGCCGCCCAACCTGCTGCGGATCCCGTCCGGCTGCGCCTTCAACCCGCGCTGCCCGATGGCCCAGGACGTCTGCCGCACGGATGTGCCGCCCCTGCACCCGGTGACCGAGAAGGACGGCACGGAGCTGGTCGGCCGCGCCTCGGCCTGCCACTTCTGGAAGGAGACGCTCCATGGCTGAGCTCAGCAAGAACGACGAGCCGCAGGCCGCCACGCCGAACGTCTCCGAGGTGGAGGTCGTGGCCGCCGCGTCCGAGACGGAGGCGGTCGCCGCGATCGAGGCGCCCGTGGAGCGCGGGGAGCCCATCCTCCAGGTCCGCAACCTGGTGAAGCACTTCCCGCTCACCCAGGGCATCCTGTTCAAGAAGCAGGTCGGCGCGGTCAAGGCCGTCGACGGCGTCTCCTTCGACCTGTACCAGGGCGAGACGCTCGGCATCGTGGGCGAGTCCGGCTGCGGCAAGTCCACCGTCGCCAAGCTCCTGATGAACCTGGAGCGGGCGACGGCCGGCGAGATCTTCTACAAGGGGCAGGACATCACCCGGCTGTCCGGGCGTGCCCTGAAGGCCGTGCGCCGCAACATCCAGATGGTGTTCCAGGACCCGTACACGTCCCTGAACCCCCGTATGACGGTGGGCGACATCATCGGCGAGCCCTTCGACATCCACCCCGAGGTGGCCCCGAAGGGCGACCGGCGCAAGCGCGTCCAGGAACTGCTGGACGTCGTCGGCCTCAACCCGGAGTACATCAACCGCTACCCGCACCAGTTCTCCGGCGGTCAGCGCCAGCGCATCGGCATCGCCCGCGGCCTGGCCCTGAACCCCGAGATCATCATCTGCGACGAGCCGGTCTCCGCCCTGGACGTGTCCGTCCAGGCGCAGGTCATCAACCTGATGGAGCGACTGCAGGACGAGTTCAACCTGTCCTACGTCTTCATCGCCCACGACCTGTCGATCGTCCGGCACATCTCGGACCGGGTCGGCGTGATGTACCTCGGCAAGATCGCCGAGATCGGCACGGACGAGCAGATCTACGACCACCCGACGCACCCCTACACCCAGGCGCTGCTGTCGGCGGTCCCGGTCCCGGACCCGGAGGCCCGCGCCCACCGCGAGCGCATCATCCTCACCGGCGACGTCCCGTCCCCGGCCAACCCGCCGTCGGGCTGCCGCTTCCGCACCCGCTGCTGGAAGGCCCAGGACAAGTGCGCCGAGGAGGTCCCGCTGCTGGCGATCCCCGAGCGCTTCCAGGGGTCGGACTCCCCGGCCGCCCACGAGTCGGCCTGCCACTTCGCGGAGGAGAAGGACGTGGTCCACGCGGCCTGACGCTCCGTCCGGCACGTCCCCGGTTCCCGGCACCCGTCTCCCTGGGGTGCCGGGAACCGGCGTTCGCGCGGCCGTCCGGCGCCGCGGGGCGCCGGGCCCGGCCGGCCCGCGGGACGCCGGCGGGGACGCCCCGCCCGCCCGGCACGCGGCCCGGCGTACGTACATCCGGCTGGCGTCCCGCCCGTACAGCCCCGCAACGTGTGCGTCATGCACCTTCTGCCCCGATATTGGCCCGTAAAGGATCAGCGCTCCGGCGCTGGTGCACGGCGCGGTCACAAGGAGGCAGTTCATGCGCGGAGCCACGCATGCCACGTGGATCGGGTGCGCGGCGGCAGGGGCGCTCGTGATGACGGCGTGCGGGGGCGGGGGCGGCGGCGCGGGGGACGCCGGCACGGTGCTCAGCGCCTCCTGGGGCGACCCGCAGAACCCGCTGGAGCCGTCCGACACCAACGAGGTGCAGGGCGGCAAGGTCCTCGACATGATCTTCCGGGGGCTCAAGCGCTACGACCCGGAGACCGGCGCCGCGCAGGACATGCTCGCCGAGTCGATCGAGACCCCCGACTCGCAGAACTACACCATCACCCTCAAGGACGGCTGGACGTTCAGCAACGGCGAGAAGGTCACCGCCCGGTCCTTCGTCGACGCCTGGAACTACGGCGCGAGCCTGAGGAACAACCAGCGCAATGCCTACTTCTTCAGCTACGTCGACGGCTACGACGAGGTCCACCCGGAGGACGGCGGCAAGCAGTCCGCCGAGACGATGTCCGGCCTGAAGGTCGTCGACGACCGGACCTTCACCGTCCGGCTCAGCCAGAAGTTCTCCGGCTTCCCCGACACCCTCGGCTACAACGCCTTCGTCCCGCTGCCGCGCAGCTTCTTCGAGGACCACGACGCCTGGATCGCCAAGCCGGTCGGCAACGGCCCGTACCGGGTCGACTCGTACGTCAAGGGCTCCCAGATGTCGCTGCGGACGTGGCAGGACTACCCCGGCCCCGACAAGGCGCGGAACGGCGGCGTCGACCTCAAGGTCTACACCGACAGCAACACCGCCTACACCGACCTCATGGCCGGCAACCTCGACCTGGCCGACGACATCCCCGCCGCCCAGCTGAAGAACGTGAAGACCGACCTCGGCGACCGCTACCTCAGCACCCCCGCCGGCATCATCCAGACCCTCGCCTTCCCGTTCTACGACCCCGCGTGGAACAAGCCCGGCATGGAGAAGGTCCGCAAGGGCCTGTCCATGGCGATCGACCGAGACCGGATCACCGGCACCATCTTCGCCGGCACCCGCACCCCCGCCACCGACTGGACCTCCCCGGTCCTCGACGAGGACGGCGGCTACCGGGCCGGCCTGTGCGGGGAGGCCTGCGACTACCGGCCCGAGGAGGCCAGGCGGCTCATCGAGGAGGGCGGCGGCCTGCCCGGCGGCCGGCTGAAGATCACGTACAACGCGGACACCGGCTCCCACAAGCAGTGGGTCGACGCCGTCTGCAACAGCGTCAACAAGGCGCTCGGCGACGAGCGGGCCTGCGTCGGCAACCCGGTCGGCACCTTCGCCGACTACCGCAACCGGATCACCGACCGGAAGATGAGCGGCCCGTTCCGCGCCGGCTGGCAGATGGACTACCCGCTGATCCAGAACTTCCTGCAGCCGCTGTACTACACCAACGCCTCCTCCAACGACGGCAAGTGGTCCGACCGGGCCTTCGACGACCTGGTGGACCGGGCCAACCGGGAGACCGACGCCGCGCGGTCCGTCAAGCTGTTCCAGCAGGCCGAGGAGGTGGTCCGCGACACCATGGCGGCCATCCCGCTGTGGTACCAGAACGGCAGCGCCGGCTGGTCGGAACGCCTGTCCGACGTGCGGCTCAACCCGTTCAGCGTCCCCGTCTACGACCAGATCAAGGTCGGCTGAGGCGCCCGCCATGGGACGGTACGTCGTCCGGCGGCTGCTCCAGATGATCCCGGTGTTCGTCGGGGCCACGCTGCTGATCTTCCTGATGGTGAACGTGATGGGCGACCCTGTCGCGGGCCTGTGCGGCGACCGGCGGTGCGACCCGGCGACGGCGGCCCGGCTCAGACGGGAGTTCGGCCTCGACAAGCCGGTCCGGCAGCAATACCTGACCTACATGGGGAACGTCCTCACCGGCGACTTCGGCACCGCCTTCGACGGCCGGCCGGTCACCGAGCTGATGGGCACCGCCTTCCCCGTCACCCTGCGGCTGACCCTCGTCGCGATCGTCTTCGAGGTCGTCGTCGGCATCACCCTCGGCGTCGTCACGGGCCTGCGCCGCGGCCGCCCCGTCGACACCTCGGTGCTGCTGGTCACCCTGGTCGTCATCTCCGTCCCCACCTTCGTCACCGGCC
Source organism: Streptomyces sp. NPDC085946 (assembly GCF_044540485.1). Classification (NCBI taxonomy): domain Bacteria; kingdom Bacillati; phylum Actinomycetota; class Actinomycetes; order Kitasatosporales; family Streptomycetaceae; genus Streptomyces; species Streptomyces sp. NPDC085946. The sequence continues at coordinate 159,795 of NZ_JBITSF010000009.1, forward strand.
TGCTCCTCCAGCTGCTGCTCGGGGTGGAGTGGGGCTGGATCAGGCCCTCGGTCTCCTCCGCGGCCCCGCTGGAGGAGCTGATCCTGCCCGGCCTGGTGCTGGCCTCCGTCTCCCTCGCCTACGTCACCCGGCTGACCCGCACCTCCGTCGCCGAGAACCGGCGCGCCGACTACGTCCGCACCGCCGTCGCCAAGGGCCTGCCGCGCCGCCGCGTCGTCACCCGGCACCTGCTGCGCAACTCCCTCATCCCCGTCGTCACCTTCATCGGCACGGACGTGGGGGCCCTGATGGGCGGCGCGATCGTCACCGAGCGGATCTTCAACATCCACGGCGTCGGCTACCAGCTCTACCAGGGCATCCTCCGCCAGAACACCCAGACCGTGGTCGGCTTCGTGACCGTCCTGGTCCTGGTGTTCCTGGTCGCCAACCTCCTCGTCGACCTCCTGTACGCCGTACTCGACCCGAGGATCCGCTATGCCTGAGATGCCGTACGAACCCGAGCCCGCCCTCGCCGGGACCGGCGCGGGCGGCCGGACGGACCTCGCGGCCGGCGAGGCGGTGACCCTGGCGGAACCCCCCGCCCCGAGCGGCCCCGGGAACACCGCGCCGTCCGGGAAGCCCCGCTCGCTGTGGTCCGACGCCTGGCACGACCTGCGCCGCGACCCGGTCTTCCTCGTCTCCGCGCTGGTGATCCTCTTCCTGGTCGTGATCTCCGTCCGGCCGTCCCTGATCGCCTCCGGCAGCCCGCTCGCGTGCGACCTGGCCAGGGCGCAGGAGGGCCCCCGGCCCGGCGCCCCCTTCGGGTACGACGGCCAGGGCTGCAACGTCTACACGCGCACGGTGCACGGCGCCCGCACCTCCGTCACCGTCGGCGTCCTGGCCACGCTCGGCGTCGCGGTCCTCGGCGGCGTGCTGGGCGGCCTCGCCGGGTTCTTCGGCGGCGGGTGGGACGCGGTCCTGTCCCGGATCACCGACGTCTTCTTCGCGATCCCGGTCGTCCTGGGCGGCCTGGTCCTGCTGTCCGTCGTCACCGGCGACACCGTGTGGCCGGTCATCGGGTTCATGGTGCTGCTGGGCTGGCCGCAGATCTCCCGCATCGCCCGCGGCGCGGTCATCACCGCCCGGCAGCAGGACTACGTCCAGGCCGCCCGCGCCCTCGGCGCCTCCGACGCCCGGCTGCTGCTGCGGCACATCGCGCCCAACGCGGTCGCGCCGGTCATCGTCGTGGCGACCATCGCCCTCGGGACGTACATCGCGCTGGAGGCGACCCTGTCGTACCTCGGCGTCGGACTGAAACCGCCCAGCGTGTCCTGGGGGATCGACATCTCCGCCGCCTCGCCCTACATCCGCAACGCCCCGCACGCCCTGCTGTGGCCCTCCGGGGCCCTGGCGGTCACCGTGCTCGCGTTCATCATGCTCGGCGACGCGGTGCGCGACGCCCTCGACCCGAAGCTGAGGTGAGCCGCCGTCATGCTGCTTCAAGTGCGCGACCTGCACGTGGAGTTCCGCACCCGGGAGGGCGTCGCCCGGGCCGTCAACGGCGTCACCTGCCACGTGGACGCCGGCGAGACGCTCGCCGTGCTCGGGGAGTCCGGCTCCGGCAAGTCGGTCACCGCCCAGGCGGTCATGGGCATCCTCGACACGCCGCCCGGGCGGATCACCGGCGGCGAGATCCTCTTCCGGGGCCGGGACCTGCTGGGGCTGAGGGAGGAGGAGCGGCGCGCGGTCCGCGGCTCGGGCATGGCGATGATCTTCCAGGACGCGCTGTCCGCGCTGAACCCGGTGATGTCCGTGGGCGACCAGCTCGGCGAGATGTTCGTCGTGCACCGCGGCCTGTCCCGGAAGGACGCGCGGGCCAGGGCCGTCGAGCTGATGGACCGGGTGCGCATCCCGGCGGCGAAGGAACGGGTGCGGCAGTACCCGCACCAGTTCTCCGGCGGCATGCGCCAGCGCATCATGATCGCCATGGCGCTGGCGCTGGAGCCGGACCTGATCATCGCCGACGAGCCCACCACGGCCCTCGACGTGACGGTCCAGGCCCAGGTCATGGAGCTGCTCGCGGAGCTCCGGCGGGAGTACCGGATGGGGCTGATCCTCATCACCCACGACCTCGGCGTGGTCGCCGACGTGGCGGACCGGATCGCCGTCATGTACGCGGGCCGGATCGTCGAGTCCGCGCCCGTGCACGACCTCTACAAGGCGCCCGCCCACCCCTACACCCGCGGCCTGCTGGACTCGGTCCCGCGCCTGGACCGCAAGGGCCGCGAGCTCCACGCCGTCAAGGGCCTGCCGCCCAGCCTCCTGGACGTCCCGTCCGGCTGCGCCTTCCACCCCCGCTGCCCGATGGCCCGGGACGTGTGCCGCACCGACGTGCCCCCGCTGTACGCGGTGACCGGCACGGACGCGGACCGCGGCAGCGCCTGCCACTTCTCCGGGGAGTGCCTGCATGGCTGAGACCGAACCGATCCTCCAGGTCAGCGGCCTGGTCAAGCACTACCCGCTGACCCGGGGCGTGCTGTTCAAGCAGCAGGTCGGCGCCGTCCGGGCCGTCGACGGCGTGGACTTCGAGCTGCGCCGGGGCGAGACGCTGGGCATCGTCGGCGAGTCCGGCTGCGGCAAGTCGACGGTCGCGAAGCTGCTGTGCCACCTGGAGAGGCCGACGGCCGGGGCGATCCGCTTCAAGGGCGAGGACATCACCCGGCTCTCGGGCCGGGCCCTGAAGGCGGTCCGCCGCAACATCCAGATGGTCTTCCAGGACCCGTACACCTCCCTCAACCCCCGCATGACGGTGGGCGACATCGTCGGCGAGCCCTTCGAGATCCACCCCGAGGTGGCCCCGAAGGGCGACCGGCGCCGGCGCGTCCAGGAGCTCCTGGACGTCGTCGGCCTCAACCCGGAGCACGTCAACCGCTACCCGCACCAGTTCTCCGGCGGCCAGCGCCAGCGCATCGGCATCGCCCGCGGCCTGGCGCTGCGCCCGGAGGTGATCGTCGCCGACGAGCCGGTCTCCGCGCTGGACGTCTCCGTGCAGGCACAGGTCGTCAACCTGATGGACCGGCTCCAGTCCGAGTTCGGCCTCTCCTACGTCTTCATCGCCCACGACCTGTCGGTGGTGCGGCACCTCTCCGACCGGATCGGGGTGATGTACCTCGGGCGGATCGTGGAGACCGGCACGGACACCGAGATCTACGACCACCCGACCCACCCGTACACCCAGGCGCTGCTGTCCGCCGTGCCCGTGCCGGACCCCGCCGCGCGCGAGCGCCGGGAGCGGATCATCCTCTCCGGTGACGTGCCGTCCCCGGCGGACGTCCCCTCCGGGTGCCGCTTCCGCACCCGCTGCTGGAAGGCGCGGGAGCGCTGCGCGCGGGAGGTGCCGGCGCTCGCGGTGCCCGCGGCGTTCCGGGCGGCGGGCGGCCCGGCCGCGCACGACTCCGCCTGCCACTTCGCCGAGGAGAAGCGGGTGGTGCCGCCGGAGGCGGTCGCATAGCCGCACATACGCGCATCAACCGCGTTAACACACAGGCAACTCGGCCGACCCGATTCCGATATACGGACGCGTCAGGCTGAACAGCGTACGGCCGTGCGGGTGCCGTAAACGGGCCGGGGTGCCATGGCGCCCCGGCCCGTTGCCGTCCCCGGGCCCTACGCCATCCCCAGCGACCGCTTCAGGAAGTCCACCTGGAGCAGCAGCAGGTTCTCCGCGACCTGCTCCTGCGGGGTGATGTGGGTGACGCCCGACAGCGGCAGCACCTCGTGCGGGCGGCCGGCGGCCAGCAGGGCGGAGGACAGCCGCAGGGCGTGCGCGACCACCACGTTGTCGTCGGCCAGGCCGTGCACGATCATCAGCGGCCGGTGCGGTTCGGCGGGGGAGGACAGCCCGTCGTCCGTCACCAGCGAGCTCTTCGCGTACGCCGCCGCCTGCCGGGCCGGGTCGCCGAGGTACCGCTCCGTGTAGTGGGTGTCGTACAGCCGCCAGTCGGTGACCGGGGCGCCCGCGATGCCCGCGTGGAAGACGTCCGGGCGGCGCAGCACCGCGAGGGCGGCCAGCCAGCCGCCGTAGGACCAGCCGCGGATCGCGACCCGGGACAGGTCCAGCGGGTGGCTCCCGGCGAGGGCCCGGAGCGCCTCGACCTGGTCGTCGAGGGAGACGGTGAAGTCGTGGTGGACGGCCTTCTCCCAGGCGGGGGAGCGGCCCGGGGTGCCGCGGCCGTCGGCGACGACCACCGCGAAGCCCTGGTCGGCGAACCACTGCGAGGTCAGGTGCGCGTTGTGCGCGGCCAGCACGCGCGGCCCGTGCGGACCGCCGTAGGGGTCCATGAGGACCGGCAGGGGGGTGTCACCGGCGTAGTCCCGAGGCATAAGCACGGCGCACGGGATTCGCCGTGCGCCCCCCTCGACGAGCGTCACGCGCGGGGACATACCAGGATCTTCGGCGTACGAGGGGACGGTCGCGATCCGCTTCCCGTCGCGCAGCACCTGCACCCGCGCCCCGGGCCGGTCCAGCGTGGCGGAGACCAGGACGGTCACGCCCCCGGCGCGCACCGCCGTGTGCACACCGGGCTCCTGCGACACGCGCTCCACGCCGAGCTCGTTCACCCGGTACACGTGCACCTGGCCGGTCTCCGGCTCGGCCGCCTCGGCGCCGGCGGACGCCGAGACCAGCACGTCGTCGTCCGAGACGTCCAGCACCGCCCGCAGGTGCAGCTGCGCACCGGTCAGCGGGCGTTCCCCGACCGCCAGCACCCGCGCGCCGCCCTCGTCCACCACGCGCACCAGCTGTCCGGAGGGGCTCCAGCGCGGCACCCCGGCGAAAAGATCAAGCCAATCTCGATCTTCATCGGCGTGCACCATCCGGGTCGTCCCCGAGTCCGGGTCCACGGCCAGGAAGAGCTGGCTGCGCTGGTCGCGCGCCTGGACGAGCAGCAGCGGCGCACCCGCCGCTGACCAGTGCACATGTGCCAGATAGGGGTAGCGGACCCGGTCCCAGACGACCTCCGTGCGCACCCCGTCCAGACCGATCACGAACAGCCGGACGTCCGCGTTGTCCGTGCCCGCCGCCGGATACGCCACCCGCTGCGGGGCGCGGTCCGGGTGCGCCGGATCGGAGATCCACCACCGGCGCACCGGCGTGTCGTCCACCCGCGCCACGAGCAGCCGGTCCGACTCCGGCGCCCACCAGAACCCCCGCGAACGCCCCATCTCCTCGGCCGCGACGAACTCCGCCAGCCCGTACGTGACCTCCCCGTCGCCCGCCGCCGGCTCCGGCTCGGCGAGGGCCCGGTCGCCGTCGCCCTCGGCGCCGACCACCCGCAGCGCACCCCGGGCGACGTACGCCACGTACCGGCCGTCGGGGGACGGCCGCGGGTCGATCACCGGTCCGGGGACCGGCAGTTCACGTGCCGTGCTGGCCCGCAGCTCGGCCGTGAAAAGCCGCCCTGACAAGGTGAAAGACGCCAGTTCCACGGCCGCGTCGGTGGCGTAGCCGACGATCCCGGCACCGCCCTCGCGGCTGCGTTCGCGGCGCGCCCGCTCCTCGGGCGAGAGGCGCTCCGAGGCGCCGCCGAGGAGGGCGCGCGGGTCCGCCGCGACGCGTTCCCCGCCCTCCTGCGTGTCCAGCACCCACAGCGAACTCGCCCGGTCCGTACCGGAACCGGAGCGCAGGAACACGACACGCGCACCGTCGGGCGCCACGGTGAACGAACGCGGCGCGCCGAGCGTGAAGCGCTGGGTGCGGGCGTGCCGTCGGGGGAAGGAGTCGGTCTCGGTCGTCATGCCCCGACCATATTGGCCATGCGCCCCCTTGTGCGGCTGTGCGCCGATCGATGCGCGCGTACGGATAGTTATGATCAATAGCGCACAGTGGGTATCACCCTGCTGGCTGCTGTACGGATTTACTGCCCCTTGCGTCCGACCCCCCCCCCGCGCCCCTGGGACCTTTGGAGGTGAGCCGCCGTGGCACTCTCGATTTCGGCGGTGGTGCTGCTGGCGATCATCGTCTTCCTGCTCATCAAGAAGTCAGGACTGAAGGCCGGGCATGCGGTGGTGTGCATGCTGCTCGGCTTCTACCTGGCCTCGTCGACGGTGGCCCCGACGATCAATGAGCTGACGACCAACATCGCGGGCATGCTCGGCAGTATCAACTTCTGAACAGCGCGTCCTGCGGCCGGGCCCCCGGGTGACCACCCGAGGACCCGGCCGAAGCCGCGCCTCATCTGCCCTGTCTTCCTGCTTCCCCGCATCCGGCTTTCCAGTCGGGGCCGATCGGAAGCCGCCGGGTCAGTCCTCGACCGCGTACGGCACGAAGTCGGCCCACGCGGCGGGGGTGAAGGCGAGACGGGGGCCTTCGGCGTTCTTGGAGTCGCGGACGTGGACGGTGGCGGGTCCGGCGGCGACCTCGACGCAGGAGTCGGTCTCCGCGCCGCTGCTGTGACTGCTCTTGAACCACGTCAGTTCGGAAGTGCCCTCGTACGGGGTGATGCGGCTCAAGTCTCCCCCAGGGGTTGTTCGATCGGAGTCAGCTCTCGACCGCGTACGGCAGGAAGCCGTCCCACGCGGCGGGGGTGAAGGCCAGTCGGGGGCCTTCGGCGTTCTTGGAGTCGCGGACGTGGACGGTGGCGGGTCCGGCGGCGACCTCGACGCAGGAGTCGCCCTCGCTGCCGCTGCTGTAGCTGCTCTTGAACCAGACCGGCTCGGAGGCGTCCCCGGACGACGTCTTGCGGCTCATGTCTCCCCCAGCGGTTCTCTCGATCCGGGTCAGTCCTCGACCGCGTACGGCACGAAGTCGGCCCACGCGGCGGGGGTGAAGGCGAGACGGGGGCCTTCGGCGTTCTTGGAGTCACGGACGTGGACGGTGGCGGGTCCGGCGGCGACCTCGACGCAGGAGTCGCCCTCGCTGCTGCTGCTGTAGCTGCTCTTGAACCACGCCAGTTCGGAGGCGTCTCCGGACAGGGGCTTGCGGCTCATGTCTCCCCCAGCAGTTGCTCGATGAATGAGGCCGACTCACGCGGCGTGAGGGCCTGCGCCCGGATGATGCCATACCGGAGTTCCAGGATACGGAGCTGCCTGGGTTCGGAAACCGGTCGGCCGTTGGCGACTGCCTGCGAGCGCCCCACCATCGAGCCGTCCTCGAACTTCAGCACCTCGATGCCGCCGGCCAGGCCGGCGTGCTCCTCGCGGTCCATGGGCATGACCTGGAGCTCGACGTTACGCAGTCGCCCCACTTCGAGCAGATGCTCCAACTGGTGGCGCAGCCTGCTCCGCCCGCCCAGCGGGCGCCGGAGCGTCCATTCCTCCAGGACGAAGCTCAGTTCAGGTGCCGGATCCCGCTCGAAGACGGCCTTACGGGCCACGCGAGCAGCGATGAACCGCTCCACCTCCTCGGGAGAGTAAGCGGGGCGCCTCATGAGGAGCAGGCCGCGCGCATAGTCGGGCGTCTGCAACAGGCCGTGGATGTTCAGCGGATCGTAGAGCTGGAGCTCCACCGCCCGTGCCTCCATCTGGGCCAGGTCCCGCACCTTCTTCGGGTACCGGACCCTCCTCACGTCCTCCTTCATCGCCGCGACGAGGCCCCCGGCGCCCAGTACCCGGTCCGCCGTGTCCAGGTACTCGGGACGCGGGATGCGCTTGCCGCCCTCGATCTTGTAGACGAGGTCCTCGCCGTACCCGACCGCCACCGCGAACTCGCCGGCCCGCAGGCCCGCCGCTTCCCGGCGGAGCCTCAACTGCCGTCCCACGGTGGCCACCACGGCCAGCGCCCAGTCGTCGTCCGGGTCCACCTCCCAGCCCGGCTCGTCCGCCCGCTCCGCCTCGGTCCTGACCCGCACCGCCTCGCCGTCCACCGACATGCGCGCCCCTCCGTCGTGCCGCTCCGTACCGTCCCGCGCCAGAAGTCACTCTGCGCGACGACTCGATCACCGTCACGGTACGTCCGGTCGGCCGTCCCGAGTCACATGAACGAGGAACTCACCGGGCCGCACACCACCGGCACCCGACCCCGCGGGCTCCGGTGCCGTCGGCGGCCAGAAGACAAAGAACGACGGGGGAAAGCACCCTGCCGAGCCCCACCCCTCCCGCCCGCGGCCCGCGCTCACTCGGGCGGGTGAACATCGCCGGACCGGCTGGCTTTCGCGGCCCGCGAGGCCCGACGCTCGGCGCAACGCACCACCACAACCGCAGACATGAGACGGCCCCCGCCGGGACGGGCATCCCAGTGCGAGGGCCTGACCACCGAGGAAGAGGAAGCTTCCCGATGGGTACTCAGAACCCTAGCGTGCCCCCGCACGCCCAGGCCCGCCTTGCGGGCGACAAGCACCCGAACCGGCGGCCCGGCGCGGCCCGCCGCACCGGCGGGCTCCTGCACGACAACACCCGCCACACCACCCGCTTCACGGTGGTCGGCAACCACCTGGCCCAGCATCGGGAGCTCTCGCTCCTCGCCATCGGGCTCGGCGTGCACCTCCAGTCGCTGCCCCAGGGCGCCCCGGCCGACATCAAGACCCTCGCCGCCCGGTTCCCCGAGGGAGCCACCCGCATCGCCGCCGCCCTGCGCGAACTGGAAGCCCACGGCTACCTGCGCCGCGAACGCGTGCGCACGCCCACCGGCCGCATCGTCACCCGCACGGTCTCCTGCAACCAGCCGGCGGCGGCCCGCCACCGCACCGGCACCCCCGGCCGCCCGGAGGCGGAACCGCGGCGTCACGAGACGTGCGAGGACGGCGCGGCGCGCGCGGCGCGCGGGCAGCGAGCGCCCCGCAGGCCGCTCCCGGCCGTGCCGGGCCCCGCGTACCCCGCCCCCGCGCTCCTCCAGGCCGCCACCGATCTCCTCGCGGACCTCCACCGCCACGACCCCCGCCTGCTCCTCTCCGCCCGCGACACGGCCCACCTGGCCCCCGGCGTCGCCGCCTGGCTGGAGCGGGACGTCACCCCCGACGCCGTACGCCGTGCCCTGACCGCCGACCTGCCCCCCGAGGGCGTACGCCGTCCCGCCGCCCTCCTGGCCCACCGCCTGGCCGACCGGCTCCCGCCCCCGCCCCCGTTCCGGGCACCGGCCGCTCCCCGGCCCTCCCGGTACCCGATGCGGAACTGCGACGGCTGCGACCGGGCCTTCCGCTCACCCGAACCCGGCACCCGCTGCCGCGACTGCCGGACCGGCCACCAGGGGGCCGCCTAGCGTGAAAGCGACGATCCTTGCCCCTGGGCACAGACGACGAGGAGCGAGCGCCATGACCGTCGCACCCGACGACGCGCGGCAGGGCGCCTCCCACCTGTACCGGGCCATGCGCGACTTCGTGCGGTCCGTGGACGACACGCTGCCCGGCAAGTTCGAGATCACGAAGGAAGGGATCGTCCACGACATGGTGTCGGCCGGTGGACCCCACGAGGTCACGGCCGCACGCGTCAGCCGCCGTCTGGAGAGGGTCATGCGGGACGGGCTGCTGGCCCACAACGGCACACCTGACGTGGAGGACGTGCCCGAGGGCGTCATGCGGCACCCGGACGTGCTGGTGATCGCCTGGGCCGACCTGGACGTCGAGGGCTCCGTCGACCCCCGTGCCGTCATCGCCGCCATCGAGGTCGTCTCCCGCTCCAACCCGGACAACGACTGGGTCGGCAAGATGCGCGACTACCCGCTGCTCGGCATCCCCGTCTACGCGGTCTTCGACCCCCGTACCGGCACCGGCGCCGTGTTCACGGACATCCACCCCACCCCGGACGGCCCCCGGTACGCCACCCGCAAGGACTTCGTCTACGGCGAGGACGTCACCATCGGGGAGTGGACCATCGCGACGAGCGGCCTGCCGCGTTACGGGGACGACGAGGGCTGACGGGCCGGGGCACGGCGAACAGCGGCCCGGCGCCTCATAGGGTGGTCCCCATGACGGAACTGCCCGCCCGGCGTCTGCTGCTGGTGCACGCGCACCCGGACGACGAGTCGATCAACAACGGCGCGACCATGGCCCGGTACGCGGCCGAGGGTGCCCATGTGACACTGGTCACCTGCACCCTCGGCGAACGCGGCGAGGTCATCCCGCCCGAACTCGCCCACCTGACCGGCGCCGCCCTCGGACAGCACCGCCTGGGCGAGCTCACCGCCGCCATGCGCGCGCTCGGCGTCACCGACCACCGGCTGCTCGGCGGCGCCGGCCGCTACGCGGACTCCGGGATGATGGGCCTGCCCGACAACGACGACCCCGCCTGCTTCTGGCAGGCCGACGTCGACGAGGCCGCCGCCCGCCTCCTGGAGGTCGTCCGCGAGGTGCGCCCCCAGGTCCTGGTCACCTACGACGAGCGGGGCGGCTACGGCCACCCCGACCACATCCAGGCCCACCGCGTCGCCATGCGCGCCGCCGAGCTCGCCGACGAGGCGGGCTGCGGCATCGCCAAGATCTACTGGAACCGCGTCCCGCGCTCCGTCGCCGAGGAGTCCTTCGCCCGGCTCCGGGACGACCTGCCCGGCCTCCCCTTCACCGAGGCGGCGGCCCTCGACGACGTACCGGGCGTCGTCGGCGACGAGCGGATCACCGCCGAGATCGACGGCACCGCCCACGTCGCCGCCAAGGCCGCCGCGATGCGCGCCCACGCCACCCAAATCACTGTCGCGGAGCCCTACTTCGTCCTCTCCAACGAACTGGCGCAGCCGCTCTTCGCCACCGAGTACTACGAGTTGGTGCGCGGCGAACGCGGCTCGGGCGTGCGCGAGACCGACCTCTTCGCCGGTCTCGGCCTCCCCCTCGGGGAGGAGTCGTGAGCGACCGGACGCCGGCGCTGGCCCAGCCGCTGCGACCGCCCTCCGCCGGGCGGGCCGCCGCCTGCCTCGGACTGTTCGTGCTCGGCGCGGTGACCGGGGCGGCCGGCGCGCTGGTGCAGCCCGCCTGGTTCCCGGGCGGACTGCTGCTCGCCCTCGCCGGCGAGGCCGGACTCTGCCTCGGGGCGGCCCGCGCCCTGCGCGGCCGGATCGGGGCCGTCGCCTCCGCCGCCGGCTGGATGCTCGCCGTCATCCTGCTCACCACCACCCGTCCCGAAGGGGACTTCGTCTTCGCCGCGGGCGGCGGATCGTACCTCTTCCTGCTCGGCGGCATGGCCGTCGCTGTGATCTGCGCCACGCTCGCGCCGGGGCGGCAACCGGACGACGGGGCGGGCCGACTTGGCAAATGACGTACCACTTCGCCACGAGGCGCGCGTGCGGGTCCGGTGTGGGTTTCCACGGCGGTCGTGGGATACGGGCGAGAAGTGGCCAGTATGGTGGTGCGCGCCGCCGAGCTTCCCCCGAGCTCTCCGAGCAGGGGGGACCCCCAGCGAGAGGTCGTGACGGGCGGCGGAGCCAACCGGGAGAACCTGCCTTGAGTCGTGAAACTGACACCCCGTCCTCCGGGCCCGACGGGCGCGGCGGAGCCGCCTACCCGTCGGGCACCCCGCCCTACGGGACGCCGACGGCTCCCGGCGACGGTACGGACGCGGGCCGTGCGGGCGCGCGGCCGGAGGACCGCAAGACCGAGACCACGCTGACGACGCGGATCCGCATCAACATCCCCGGATCGCGGCCGATTCCGCCGGTCGTCGTGCGCAAGCCCGTCGCGGAGGCCGAGAGCGCCGCCGACACCACGGCGGAGACGCCGGCGCCCGGCCCCGCCGCGTCCGCGGGCACCGCCGAGGCTCCCGCGGCCGCCGAGCCCGCCCCCTCCGCCCCGACCGGCGAGGAGAAGGGGACCAGCGACTGGTTCGCGCCCCGCAAGTCCGCGCCGGCCAAGGGCGGACCGGCCACCGGCCCCGCCAACGGCACGGGCCGCCCCGGCGGTTCGGGCGCGGCCGGATCCGGTGCCGCCGCTGCCGGCCCCGGTGCGGGTGCGTCAGGCACCGGCGCCGGTGCGGCCGGTGGCCCCCGGCCGGGCGCCGGGCGCCCCGGAGGCGTGGTCGGCTCCATGGGCGCGCCGGGCGGCTCCCGGCCCGGTGGGGCGAACGGAACGGGGCCCGTCGGCGGCCCGCGCCCCGGCGGCGCGAACGGCGCCGGGCTCTCCGGCGCGACCGGCGGTCCCGTGGCCCCCGGGCACGGCGGCGGCACCGGCTCCTTCGACGTGACCGAGGCGCTGACGGCCGGCCCGCTGGGCAACGGCCCGCGTCCGGACCGGGGCGGCGCCGAGCCGCGCCCCGACGACCTGGCGTACTTCCCGGAGGACGGGCAGGGCGGCGGCCCGCAGGGTCCGGCCGGCCCGACGACCGGACCGGTCACCGGGGACGGCCCGGCACTGCCTCCGGTGAACGGCGGCCCCGGCAACCGCACCGGGCAGGGCACCCCCGGCGGTTACACCGGCCAGGGCGCCCCTGACGGCTACCGCGGGCCCGCCGGCCCCGGCGCTCCCGGTGGCTTCGACGGCCCCGGCGCGCCCGGTGCGGGCCCCGGTGCCGCCGGTCACGGCCCGGGCGGCGGGATGAGCGACGACACCGCGATCCTCACCCCGCAGAAGCCCGCTCCCGAACCGGACGGCCCCGGCTACGGCGTCCGCCACGACAACGTCTCCGGGGACACCGTCACCAGCGGCATCCCCGTCGTGCCGCCCGGCCTGGACGCGCCGTTCGGCCCGGGCGCGCCCGCCGACGGCCCGCTGACGCACACGCCCCCCAAGCTGCCCGACCCGGCCCCGCGGCCGGCGGCCGGCTCCGCCAAGCCGCCGAAGAAGAAGGGGCGCAACAAGCTCGTCCTGCTCGGCGGCGGACTGGTCGTCCTCGCCGGTGTCGCCTACGGCGCCGGCCTGCTGATGAACCACTCCGACGTGCCCAAGGGCACCACCGTGCTCGGCGTCGAGATCGGCGGCGGCACCCGCGACGAGGCCGTGAAGAAGCTCAACGACGCCTTCGACGAGCGGGTGAACAAGCCGCTGAAGCTGTCGGTGGGCGGCCGGACGGTCACGCTGGAGCCGGACCAGGCGGGCCTCCAGTTCGACATGCAGTCCACGGTCGGCGCCGCCGCCAAGAGCGACTACAACCCGGTCTCCGTGATCGGTTCGCTGTTCGGCAACCACCGCGTGGTCGAGCCGGTCATCCCCGTCGACGAGGAGAAGCTGCACGCCGCCCTGCAGGACGCGGCCGGCGGCTCCGGCTCCGTCGTCGAGGGCACCATCAAGTTCCAGCAGGGCAAGGCCGTCGCCGTCTACGGCAAGGCGGGCAAGGGCATCGACGTCGACTCCTCCACCGAGGCGGTCGAGGAGGCCTACCGCAACCAGGTCGAGACGGGCGCGTCCACGCCCGTGGCGGTCCCGACGACCACCCGGCAGCCGACGGTGCCGAACTCCGAGGTCGACCGGATGATGAAGGAGTTCGCCCAGCCCGCGATGTCCGGTCTCGTCACCATCCGGACCGACGCGGCGCACAGCATCCCGTTCGGCCCGGTGTCCCTGCCGAAGATCCTCGGCGTCAAGGCCGTGGACGGCAAGCTGGTGGAGACGTACGACCTGGAGGCGCTCAAGGAGGCGTACGGCAGCACCTTCGACGACGTGCGGGTCGAGACCGCCACCGGCAAGCGCGGCGTGCTGCCGCAGGACGTCGTGGCCGCGCTGCGCACGGCGCTGCGCGGCAAGACCGCGGCGGAGCGCGTCGGAGTCATCGACACCAGCCCGAACTGACCCCCGGCCCCACGCGCACCGGAAGGCCCGTCCCCGAGGGGACGGGCCTTCCCGGCCTTCCCGGCCTTCCCGGGCGGCACGCGTCCGGCTCGGCCGGGCCCGTCCTCAGTTCAGCATCGCCCGGGCCGCCCGGGCCTGCCCCCGCATCCGCTCGGCCGCCGGCTCGTCCACCACGGCGACGATCTCGGCGTACGCCTCCAGCTCCGCCGCCCCGGCCGTGAAGTCGCCGCGCTGCACCAGCAGCTGCGCCCGCTCGTAGCGCAGCCGCGCCGGGTGCGAGGGCAGCAGCAGCGACAGCTCGACCGCCCACAGCGACACGTCGGACCGCTCCGGGCGCGCCGCCGCCCACGCCCGGACGTTGTTCAGGATCCGCAGCACCACGTCCAGCGGATCGGCCGGGGTCAGCAGGGCGGGGTCCAGGGGCGCGCCGGTGGCCCCGACGACCAGCAGCTCCGCGTCGGCCCCGGTCAGCACCCGTCCGCCGTCGAACGGATCGGCCAGGACCTGCTCCCCGGCCGTCCCGAACCCGACCACGAAGTGCCCCGGCAGCGCCACGCCGTACACCGGCGCCCCGGCCCGGCGCGCCACCTCCATCCACACCACCGACAGCAGGATCGGCAGACCGCGCCGCCGCCGCAGGACGTGGTGCAGCAGCGACGACTCCAGGCGCCGGTAGTCGCCCGGGGTGCCGTGGAAGCCGTACCGCTCGCCCAGCAGCTCGCGCAGCGCCACCGCCCAGGCGCGCGGCCCGCCCGGCCGGTACGGCAGCAGCCCGGCCAGCCGGTCCAGCTCGGCCTGCGCGCCGTCCAGGCCGTCGTCGTCCAGCGTCCCGTCCGCCTGGGCGCCCACCAGCAGGCACAGCGTCGACAGGTCGGGCCGTTCGGCCCGGGCCTCCTCGGCGAACCGCCGCCGCAGCTCGGCGGAGCGCCCGGACGGCGGGGGGAAGGGGGGACGCACGGCAGACCCGCCCCCTCTCACGCCGGCCCGTGCGACGGGCCGGTCCCGCCGTCCGCCGGCGCCCGGTAGTGGTGGTACGCGTGGTGCGCCGCGAAGCCCATCCCCGCGTACAGCCCGCGCGCCGCCGCGTTGTCCGACTCGACCTGGAGCCACGCGGCCGAGGCGCCCTCGTCGAGGGCCTGCCGGGCCAGCGCCGCCATCACGGCCGTGCCCAGCCCCCGCCGCCGCAGCGCCGGATCCACCTCGACGGCGGCGAACCCGGCCCACCGCCCGTCCACGACGCACCGCCCGATCGCGGCCGGCACGCCCTCGCCGGGCACGGTCGCGAACCAGACCGACGGCCCGCCGCCCAGCACCCGCAGCGCCACCTCGCTCACGCCCTTGCGCCGGTACCGCGCCAGCCACGCCTCGTCCGCCGTCCGGGACAGCACGACCGCGTCCGGATCGCCCCGGTCGGCGAGCGGCGCCAGCGCCCCCACCCACAGCTCGGCGGTCACCTCGCGCACCCAGCCGCGCCGCTCCAGCTCCGCGCAGAGCAGTTCCTGCGTGCCCTCGGCGCCGGTCGCGGTCTGCACGTAGGCGGGCAGCCCGCGCTCGCCGTACCAGCGCCGCACGGCGTCCAGCGCCTCGTCGAGCGGCCGCCCGGGATCCCCCAGCGGCAGGACGGAGTTGGCGCGCCGCGTGAAGCCCGCCCGCCGCCCGGTCACCGCCCCCGGCGGACGCGCCGCGCGCGGCACCGCCTCGACCGCGGCCCGCAGCTCCCATTCCCCCAGCCGCTCGCTCTCCACCGGCGGCCACGCCCGCGCGGCGACCCGGGCCAGCTCCCGGTACGAGGCGGCGGGACCCCGCCGGCGCGCCGGCGCGGACGGCACCACCTTGCCCGCGACCAGTGCCGATTCAGCGATGCGGACGGACTCGCCGCCCCTGCGTGTGATCAGCAGCACACCGTTGTCCCATGATGTGAGAACTCCGACCGTATCGGTGAACTTCTCACCCGGGGGACCATGTTCGATCAAGCTCCGTACCGAGACCCGTTTGCCCACGTCAGCAGTGGTGATACGGACCTCGAGGCGCCCGGCGGCAGAGATTTCCACAGGTCAGTTCACCCCTCCTGTTCGGATCATGCCCAAGAACGGAGATACTAGGGGCGGGCATCGACGACGCCGCGCTCCCGCGCGCCAGGCGGCGGAGCCTGAGGAGGCCCGCCAGCGCCCTATCGAGGAGGAACGACAGCGTGACCTACGTCATCGCGCAGCCTTGTGTCGACGTCAAGGACAAGGCGTGCATCGAGGAGTGCCCGGTCGACTGCATCTACGAGGGCCAGCGGTCCTTGTACATCCACCCGGACGAATGCGTCGACTGCGGGGCCTGCGAGCCGGTCTGCCCGGTCGAGGCCATCTTCTACGAGGACGACGTCCCGGAGGAGTGGAAGGACTACTACAAGGCCAACGTCGAGTTCTTCGACGAGCTGGGCTCGCCCGGCGGCGCCAGCAAGCTGGGGCTGATCGAGCGCGACCACCCGTTCGTCGCCGCGCTCCCGCCGCAGGGCGAGTAATGCCGTAAGCGGCCCGCACCGCCCCGGTCGCGGTACGGACCGGGCGGTACCGCCGCCGCCTCGGTCCCGTACGGCCTGATCACGGTCGGATCGTCACGATCGCCCTGATCGCCGTGCGGGGCCGAGGCGTTTGCCGTATCAGAAAGTGAGCGAGTACCCGTGTCCGCAGTCTCCGACCGGCTGCCCACCTTCCCCTGGGACAGGCTGGAGCCCTACAAGAAGACGGCCGCCGCGCACCCGGACGGCATCGTCGACCTGTCCGTCGGCACGCCCGTCGACCCGGTCCCCGAGCTGATCCAGAAAGCCCTGGTCGCCGCGGCCGACTCCCCGGGCTATCCGACGGTCTGGGGCACCCCGGAGCTGCGCGACGCGCTCACCGGCTGGGTCCGGCGCCGCCTCGGCGCCCGGGACGTCACCCACCGCCACGTCCTGCCGGTCGTCGGCTCCAAGGAACTGGTGGCCTGGCTCCCCACCCAGCTCGGCCTCGGCCCCGGCGACAAGGTCGCCCACCCGCGGCTCGCCTACCCGACGTACGAGGTCGGCGCCCGCCTGGCCCGCGCGGAGCACGAGGTCTACGACGACCCGACCGAGCTGGACCCGGCCAACCTCAGGCTCCTGTGGCTGAACTCCCCGTCGAACCCGACCGGCCGGGTCCTGTCGAAGCAGGAGCTGACCCGGATCGTCGCGTGGGCCCGGGAGCACGGCGTGCTGGTCTTCTCCGACGAGTGCTACATCGAGCTGGGCTGGGAGGCCGACCCGGTCTCCGTCCTGCACCCGGACGTCAACGGCGGCTCGTACGACGGCCTGGTGGCCGTCCACTCGCTGTCCAAGCGCTCCAACCTGGCGGGCTACCGGGCGGCCTTCCTGGCCGGCGACCCGGCGGTCCTCGGCCCCCTGCTGGAGATCCGCAAGCACGGCGGCATGATGACCCCGGCGCCGACCCAAGCGGCGGTCGCGGCGGCCCTCGGCGACGACGCCCACGTGCGCGAGCAGCGCGAGCGGTACGCGGCCCGCCGCGCGCTGCTGCGCGAGGCGCTGCTGTCCCACGGTTTCCGCATCGAGCACAGCGAGGCCAGCCTCTACCTGTGGGCCACCCGCGACGAGTCCTGCTGGTCGACCGTCGCCCACCTCGCCGAACGCGGCATCCTCGTCGCCCCCGGCGACTTCTACGGCCCGGCGGGCGAGCGCTTCGTCCGCGTGGCGCTGACGGCGACGGACGAACGGGTCCGGGCGGCGGTGGCCCGGCTGGCCGGCTGACACCCGCCGCCGCTCCGGCCGCGCACACGCCGACGGGGTCCGGGGAAATCCCCGGACCCCGTCGCCGTGCGGGTCGCTGGAGGCCGGTGTCAGCCGAGCGGCAGGCCCTTGACCGGCAGCTGCTGCGTCGGCAGCCCGCCCTTGGTCGCGGTACCGGCGGTGTCGCCGAGGATCTCGCCGGCGGAACCGGCCGCGTCGCCGGCCGCCTTCTGCGCGACCGGGGCGGCCTTCTTGACCGCCTTGCCGCCGGTCTTGCCCGCGGCGGGCACCGCCTTCTTGACGGCCTTGCCACCGGTGTCACCCGCGGCCTCGGTGACGTTCCGCGCCGCGCCGTCGACCGTGTCGGCCGCGTTCGCCCCGTCCAGGGCGGTCAGCCCGCCGAGGTTCGGGGCGGCCGGCAGCTCGGGAGCCGCGCCGGCCGAGCCGGCCGCACCGACCCCGGCGGCCGCTCCCGCAGCGACGAGCAGCGCGGCACGGGCGATCCGGCGGGTCAGGGGGAGGGACATGGTGCTCCTTCGACGGAGAGAACGGTGAAGTGTCCGACCGGGCCCGGTAGTTGGTCCGCCGGACGGTCGGCCGGCGGCCGGCCCGGGGCGGTTGGTCGTCCGGGCTCGGACGCAGTGACTACCGCTCGAAGCCCTCGAAGGTTGCGGCGGGCCGACGTAAAGAGTTGGCAATGCGTCGCATTATCGGCTGCGGACGAAAGCGGGCAGACCGGGCCGGGCGGGGAAGCCCGCGGAATCCTTACAGCCCCGTGTTCCCAAGGGTCTCGCCCGCGCCGGGGGTGACGACGCGAAAACCTGCGCACGCCGTCGCCGGAAGGCGGCCCGGCTACCTCGCGCGGGTGAGTCCCCGCACTACTGCGCGGTGACGATACGGACCGCGCCCGCGTCCCGCTCCGCCCCCGCGGCGCCGTCGCCCGGACGCCACCGGCTGTCGGTGTTCCCGGCGGTCCACACCCGGCCCCCGTACGAGACCCGCGCGATGTGCAACTCGGAGGCGTTGGCCACGGCCCAGTGCGCCAGCTGCCAGCCGCGCTGCCGCGGCCCGGCCGCGGTGACCGGTCCGCCGTCGGAGGTGACCGGCAGCGTCACGGTCCGGCCGTCCGCCTCCGGGGAGGGCGACGGCGTGGCCGCCGCGCCGCTCACCTCCGCGCCGGCCGGCTCCACCGCGTCGCGCCCGAAGTCCCGCACGAACGCGGCGCGCACCGCGTCCGGCCCCGACGCCCGGGTCGCGGCCGGACGGCCCTCGCAGGTCAGCGTGGCCGCCGAACGCCCGGTGAGGGCGGCGGCGAGCAGCGTCGCGTCCGGCTCGTGCTTGGCGTAGGCCTGCGGGTAGCCGCTGCGCTGCACGCGCTGCGCGGCCACGGTGAGGGGCAGCCGGGTGTAGCCGGGCACCTCGGCCAGGTGCTCGTAGAACTTCTCCGCCGCGTAGGCCGGGTCCATGATCTGCTTCGGGGTGCCCCAGCCCTGCGAGGGCCGCTGCTGGAACAGGCCCAGCGAGTCCCGGTCGCCGTAGTCGATGTTGCGCAGGCCCGACTCCTGCAGGGCGGTCGCCAGCGCGATCGTCACGGCGCGCTCGGGCAGCCCGCGCGCGGTGCCCACGGCGGTGATCGTCGCCGCGTTGACCGCCTGCTCGGGCGTGAATGCGTACGTCGCTCCGTCGCCCTTGCCGGAGACGACCTTGCACCCGGGTGCGCCCGTGCCTCCGGTGACGTACTGCACGGCGAGGTAGCCGGCGACCGCGAGCAGGACCACGAGGGCCGCTCCGAGACGGAAGAGGCGGCCGCGACGCTGGGGAGTGGGGGACGGCTCTGGCACGCCCTACAAGGTACTGGAGAGTACGAGGGTCCCGGAGCCGGGTGGGGGCCGTGCGCGAGGCCCGGCGCGCTAGGGTCGGCGGCATGGCCGACACCCCGCTTGACCTCACGCCGGACACCCCGCTCGACCTCACGCTGGACGCCGCGCGCCTGACCGCGCAGCTCGTGGACCTGCCCTCCGTCAGCGGCACCGAGAAGCCGCTCGCGGACGCGATCGAGACCGCGCTGCGCGCGCTGCCGCACCTGACGGTGGACCGGTACGGCAACAACGTCGTGGCCCGCACCGACCTGGGCCGGGCGGAGCGCGTGATCCTGGCCGGCCACATCGACACGGTCCCGATCGCCGGCAACGTCCCCTCGCGGCTGGACGAGGACGGCGTGCTGTGGGGGTGCGGCACCTGCGACATGAAGGCGGGCGTGGCGGTGCAGCTGCGCATCGCGGCCACCGTCCCCGCGCCCAACCGGGACCTGACCTTCGTCTTCTACGACAACGAGGAGGTCGCCGCCGACCTCAACGGCCTCAAGCACATCGCCGAGGCGCACCCGGAGTGGCTCCGGGGCGACTTCGCGGTGCTGCTGGAGCCGTCGGACGGCCAGGTGGAGGGCGGCTGCCAGGGCACCCTGCGGGTCCTGCTGAAGACCACGGGCGAGCGGGCCCACTCGGCACGCGGCTGGATGGGCTCCAACGCGATCCACGCGGCGGCCCCGATCCTCGCCCGCCTGGCCGCCTACGAGCCGCGCAACCCGGTGATCGACGGCCTGGAGTACCGGGAGGGCCTGAACGCGGTCGGCATCACGGGCGGGGTGGCGGGCAACGTCATCCCCGACGAGTGCGTGGTCACCGTGAACTTCCGCTACGCCCCGGACCGCACCCCGGAGGAGGCCGTGGCCCACGTCCGCGAGGTCTTCGCGGACTGCGGGGTGGCGGAGTTCGTGGTGGACGACCACAGCGGCGCCGCCCTGCCGGGCCTGTCCCACCCGGCGGCCGCCGCCTTCATCGAGGCCGTGGGCGGCACCCCGCAGCCCAAGTACGGCTGGACGGACGTCTCGCGCTTCTCGGCGCTCGGCGTCCCGGCGGTCAACTACGGACCCGGCAACCCGCACCTGGCGCACAAGCGGGACGAGCGCGTGGAGGTCGCGAAGATCCTGGCGGGGGAGGAGCGCCTGAGGTCCTGGCTGACGGCGTGACCCGTGTTTACGGCGCTTCGTGGCGGACATGCTGAGGTCCCCCGCACGTAACCCGCGTAGATCTACGCTGAGGCGGAACAACCCCTCCCCGAGCTCCCGGGTCCGCGTGAGCAGGGGAGACCCCGACACGGAGGGAGCGCACATGGCTACCGGCAACCCCGAGGGGAAGAAGCAGCCGCCGGAGGAGCAGCGCCTGGGGCCGGTCCTCCGGCGGCGGGGACAGGTCCAGGCCAGCACCACCGACCAGCGGCTGCTGGACGAGCGGGCGCCGTCCGACTGGGTGCACACCGACCCCTGGCGGGTGCTGCGCATCCAGTCGGAGTTCATCGAGGGCTTCGGCACCCTGGCCGAACTGCCCTCGGCCATCAGCGTCTTCGGCTCGGCCCGGACGCCCGTGGACTCCCCGGAGTACGACGCCGGCGTCAGGATCGGCAGGGCGCTGGTCGAGGCCGGCTTCGCGGTGATCACGGGCGGCGGCCCCGGGGCCATGGAGGCCGCGAACAAGGGGGCCCGGGAGGCGAACGGCATCTCGGTGGGCCTCGGCATCGAGCTGCCCTTCGAGCAGGGGCTCAACCCGCACGTCGACATCGGCCTCAACTTCCGCTACTTCTTCGTGCGGAAGATGATGTTCGTCAAGTACGCGCAGGGCTTCGTCGTCCTGCCCGGCGGCCTCGGCACCCTCGACGAGCTCTTCGAGGCCCTGACCCTGGTCCAGACCCAGAAGGTCACCCGCTTCCCCATCGTCCTGTTCGGCACCGCCTACTGGGGCGGCCTGGTGGACTGGCTGCGCCACACGGTGATCGCCCAGGGCAAGGCCGCCGAACAGGACCTGCTGCTGTTCCACGTCACGGACGACGTGGACGAGGCGGTGGCCCTGGTGTCGAAGGAGGCGGGCCGCTAGGACCCGCCCGGCTCCCCGTCTCCCGGCCCTCCGTCTCCCGGCCTCCCGGTTCGCCGGCCTTCCGGCCTCCCGGTCCGGCGCACGGCGGGGGCGGCGCTACGCCAGCCCCCGCCGCGCCACCGCCGGCGGCCGGTGCCCCGCGATCGACGCCACCATGTCCAGCACCTGACGCGTCTCGGCGACCTCGTGCACCCGGTAGACCTGCGCCCCGAGCCACGCCGACACCGCGGTCGTCGCCAGCGTGCCCACCAGCCGCTCCTTCACGGGCCGGTCCAGGGTCTCCCCGACGAAGTCCTTGTTGGACAGCGACACCAGCACCGGCCACCCCGTGGCGACCATCTCGTCCAGCCGCCGCGTCGCCTCCAGGCTGTGCCGGGTGTTCTTGCCGAAGTCGTGCCCGGGGTCGATGAGGATCGACTCCCTCGGCACGCCCAGCGCCTCCGCCCGCTCGGCCAGCCCGACCGTCACCTCCAGGATGTCGGCCATGACGTCGCCGTACTCCACCCGGTGCGGCCGGGTCCGCGGCTCGGCGCCGCCCGCGTGCGTGCACACCAGTCCCGCGCCGTACCGCGCGGCGACCTCCGCCAGCCGCGGGTCGACCCCGCCCCACGCGTCGTTCAGCAGGTCCGCCCCCGCCTCGCAGACCGCCTCGCCGACCTCCGCACGCCAGGTGTCCACGCTGATCACGACGTCCGGGAACCGCCGCCGCACCTCCGCGACGAAACCGACCGTGCGCCGCGCCTCCTCCTCGGCCGTCACCTCGTCGCCCGGCCCGGCCTTGACCCCGCCGATGTCGACGATCGCGGCCCCTTCGGCCACGGCCTGCTCCACGCGGGCGAGCGCGGGCTCGTCGCGGAAGGTGGCGCCCCGGTCGTAGAAGGAGTCAGGGGTCCGGTTCACGATCGCCATGATCACCGGCTCGTGCGGTCCGAATTCCCGCCTGCCCAGCCTGAGCATCCCCTGTGACCTCTCCTCGTGCGTGCCGGGAACGTCCCGGTCCTCGACCGCCTGCGACCCTAACTGCCAGACTCGCATGGCACGATCGGAGCCTGGCACATCCGATCAACCGATCCGACCGTGGGGACCTCAGCGATGGTTATGTTCTTGTTCCTGGTCGTCGCGCTCGCCGTCGTGGTCGCCGCGGTGACCCTCGCCGTGGTGGGCGGCGGCGAGAACGGCCCGCTCACCGAGGCCGCCCCCGAGCGGCTGAGCGACCCCCTGCCGCCGGACCGTCCGGTGGACCGCGCGGACGTGGAGGGGCTGCGCTTCCCCCTCGTCGCCCGCGGCTACCGCATGGCGGACGTCGACGACGCCCTCGGCCGGCTGGGCGCCGAGCTCGCCGAGCGGGACGCGCGCATCGCCGACCTGGAGTCCGCCCTGGCCGGCGCCCGCGCCGCCGCGGCCCGCGTCGCCGTGGAGAAGACGGACCCGCGGGGGGACCGGCCGTGAGCGACGGAGCCCCCGTGGCCGGCCCGGACGGCGCCCCGCGCTGCCCCTGGGCCCTGTCCGCCGCCGAGTACGTCGCCTACCACGACGAGGAGTGGGGGCGGCCCGTCCGCGGCGACGACGCCCTCTTCGAACGCCTCAGCCTGGAGGCCTTCCAGTCGGGCCTGTCCTGGATCACCATCCTGCGCCGCCGCGCGGGCTTCCGCGCCGCCTTCGCCGGCTTCGAGATCGCCGCCGTGGCCGCCTTCACCGACGAGGACCGCGAGCGCCTGCTCGCCGACGCCGGCATCATCCGCAATCGCGCCAAGATCGACGCGACCCTCGCCAACGCGCGCGTGCTCACGGAGTGGGAGCCGGGCGAGCTGGACGGGCTGATCTGGTCCCACGCGCCCGACCCGGCCGCGCGCCCGGCCCCGCGGACCCTCGCCGACGTGCCCGCGGTCACCCCGGAGTCCACGGCCCTGGCCAAGGCGCTCAAGAAGCGCGGCCTGCGCTTCGTCGGCCCCACGACGGCCTACGCGCTGATGCAGGCCTGCGGCCTGGTCGACGACCACCTCCAGGCCTGCGTCGCCCGCCGCGCCTGAGGCCGGCGGCCCCGTCAGCGCCCCAGGTACTTCGGCTTCTCCTTGTCGACGAAGGCCCGCACCGCGATCGCGTGGTCCTCGGAGGAGCCGGCCCGCGTCTGCAGCTCGTCCTCCTTCTCCAGGGTCTCCTCCAGCGAGTGCGTCAGGCCGTACGCCATGGCCTCCTTCAGCGCCGCGTACGCCACCGTCGGCCCCTCGGCCAGCGCCCGCGCCACCTTCCCGGCCTCCGCGCGCAGCTCCGCGCC
Source organism: Streptomyces sp. NPDC085946 (assembly GCF_044540485.1). NCBI lineage: Bacteria > Bacillati > Actinomycetota > Actinomycetes > Kitasatosporales > Streptomycetaceae > Streptomyces > Streptomyces sp. NPDC085946. Next base: position 183,366 of record NZ_JBITSF010000009.1, read on the forward strand.
CGGCACCACCCGGTTGGCGATGCCCAGCTCGTACGCCTCCTGCGCGCCGATGCTGCGCGGGAAGAGCAGCAGGTCGGCGGCCCGGCCGGGGCCGACCACCCGCGGCAGCGTCCAGGAGATGCCCGAGTCGGCGGTCAGCGCCACCCCGGCGAACGAGGTGTTGAAGGACGCCGTGTCCGCCACGATCCGGTAGTCCGCCGCCAGCGCGAAGCCGAAGCCCGCCCCGGCCGCGACCCCGTTCACCGCGGCGACGACCGGCTTCGCCGCCTCGGTCAGCGCCCGCACGATCGGGTTGTAGTGCTCCCGCACGGTGCTCATGGTGTGCGCCGAACCGGTCTCCCGGTCCGAGATCAGCAGCCCGATGTGCTCCTTGAGGTCCTGCCCCACGCAGAACGCCCGGTCACCGGCGGCGGTGAGCAGGACGGCCCGGACGGCGGTGTCGTCCGCGGCGGCCCTGGCCGCGTCCCGCAGGGCGACCTTGGTGGCGACGTCCAGCGCGTTCATCGCCTCCGGGCGGTTCAGCGTGATCGTCGCCAGTCCGTCGCTCACCTCGTAGAGCACGGTGTCGGCCATGGCGTATCCCCTCCGTGTAGCGGCTCGGGGACGTACCGGTGGGTACGTCCCGGGTCTGCAGGACAGCATGACGGAGATCACCGGCGGCGGACCGGAGGGGACGTGTGACCTGCGTCAAAGAATTCCGGTCCGCCCGCGTCCGGCGGACCGGTGTGCGGCGGTGCAGTATCGCAGTCCCATCGCCGAATTGAGTGGTTTTGCTCGCGCGCGTTGCCCAAGCGATGCCGACCGATGTTGGTCATCGGGTCGTGCGATGCGGGATAATGGCCTGGAAGCAATGTGTTCGACGCCGGTGACGCGTGTCCTGCTCACGGGACCGCGCGCGCCCTTCAGTGGGCCGTCGGCTGTGACGGTGAGCTGGGTTTCAGGAAGGGGAACGAGCATGGCGGCCATGAAGCCGCGGACGGGCGACGGCCCGCTCGAGGTGACCAAGGAGGGGCGGGGCATCGTCATGCGCGTTCCGCTCGAAGGCGGCGGTCGGCTCGTCGTAGAGCTGACCCCGGACGAGGCCGACGCCCTGGGCGACGCTCTCAAGAAGGTCGTCGGCTGACGCGCAAGCGACTACATCCTCACAGCTGCCCCGGCATCCACGCACGATGCCGGGGCGGCTGTTTTACGGGGCCTCGGGGCACGCGCCGCCGGGGCGGCTCACCGCTTCACCGCGCACAGCAGGCCGTCGCCCACCGGCAGCAGCGACGGCACCAGCTCCTGGCTCTCGCGCACCGCGCGCAGCAGCTCCCGCAGCCGGAGCACCTCCGTGGGCTGCGGTCCGGAGTCCACCGTGCGGCCGTGCGCGAAGACGCCCTCGAAGACGACCAGCCCGCCGGGGCGCAGGAGCCGCAGCGATTCGGCGAGGTAGTCGATGTACTCCTGGCGGTCGCCGTCGCAGAAGACGAGGTCGTACCCGGCGTCCGCGAGCCGGGGCAGGACCTCCAGGGCGCGGCCCGGGATGAAACGGGCCCGGTTGCTGGCGAAGCCGCCGGCGCGGAACGCCTGGCGGGCGAACTGCTGGTGCTCCGGCTCCGTGTCGACGGTGGTGAGCACCCCGTCCGGGCGCATGCCGTGCAGCAGGTGGATCCCGGAGACCCCGCAGCCGGTGCCGATCTCGGCGACCGCCTTGGCGTCCACGGAGGCGGCCAGCAGACGCAGCGCGGCGCCCGTGCCGGGCGACACCGAACGCAGCCCTGCCTCGAGGGCCCGGTCGCGTGCCCACTGCAGCGCTTCGTCCTCGGCGACATAGGCGTCGGCGAACGCCCAGCTCGTCTGCCGGTTGCCGGTAATGACCCTCTCCTGTCCCCTGGTTGCCTGGGCGTGACTGTATCCGTTGGCGCCGGGAACCCGCAGATGGGACCGGTCGTTTAAAGGGGAAGAGCAACAGGCGCGGGCCGTGACGGGGGGCAGGGGATGGACGAGGGCGCCGAGCAAGTGCTGACGCAGCCGTACGAGCCGTGCCAGCCCAGATCAAATTCTCGTAAAACCGCTTATCCGGTGCTAACGGGCGAGGTGGCTATGGTAGGGGCTCCACTGGACACCACCAGAGCTGACAGGGGAGGTGCGGCCGCGCCCGGGGACCGGGGTGGAGTGCTACGGCGCTTCCTCGGATCGGCGGGCAGGCCGACATCCGTGAACGACACCGCTGCTGACCACGGCCCCGCCGCCGGCCCGGCCCAGACCGCGACCTTCTCCACCGACGCGGACGGGCAGGCGTGGACTCCGCCCACCTGGGAGGAGATCGTCAGCATGCACAGCGGCCGGGTCTACCGGCTCGCCTACCGCCTCACCGGCAACCAGCACGACGCCGAGGACCTCACCCAGGAGGTTTTCGTGCGCGTCTTCCGCTCCCTGTCGACGTACACGCCGGGGACCTTCGAGGGCTGGCTGCACCGCATCACCACCAACCTGTTCCTGGACATGGTCCGCCGCAAGCAGCGCATCCGCTTCGACGCGCTCGGCGAGGACGCGGCCGAGCGGCTGGCCAGCAAGGAGCCCACCCCGCAGCAGGTCTTCAACGACGCCCACTTCGACGCGGACGTCCAGCAGGCCCTCGACACCCTGGCCCCCGAGTTCCGCGCCGCCGTCGTGCTGTGCGACATCGAGGGACTGTCCTACGAGGAGATCGCCGCGACCCTCGGCGTGAAGCTCGGCACGGTCCGCTCGCGGATCCACCGGGGCCGCTCCCAGCTCCGCAAGGCCCTCGCGCACCGCTCGCCCAAGGCGCGCGCCGAGCGCCGCTCCTTCGTGTCCCGTGTCCCCGCCCTGGGAGGAGGGGGCGCGAGCGCGTGAGCGGATCACGGCCCGACTCCGAGGGGCACCTCGCGGAGCAGCACCTGGGAGACCGACTCTCCGCCCTGGTGGACGGGGAGCTCGGTCATGACGCGCGGGAGCGCGTGCTGGCGCACGTCGCCACCTGCGCCAAGTGCAAGGCGGAGGTGGACGCCCAGCGCCGCCTGAAGAACGTTTTCGCGGAGGCGGCCCCGCCGCCCCCCTCCGAGAGCTTCCTGGCCCGCCTCCAGGGCCTTCCCGCGGGGGGTGACCCGGACGGCGGCGGTACGGCGCCGGGCGGGGGAGGGCTGCCGGGCGGACTGTCCGGACGGTTCGGGCAGTCCGGGGCCTTCGGCGTGCGGCGCGGCGAGCGGTTCGAGTTCGACTACGCCCCCGTGCGCCGGCACGCCCCCGTGCTGCCGGCCGCCCCGCCGGCCGGCCGCGGCTTCCGCATCCACGACGTCGGCCGTCACGAGACCGACCGGTCGTCCTCGCGCCTGCGCTTCGCGTTCGTGGCCGCGGGGGCGGTCTCCCTGGCCGCGATCGCGCTCGGCGGGGTCACCGTCGGGACGCCGGCCGACACGGAGGCCCGCGGCGGTTCCGGCAGCGGGACCAACGTCACGCCGGCGCGCACGCAGGGCACGGGCGCCGCGACGGCACCCGAGTCGCAGCGGCGCCGCGCGGCCGGGCCGCTGCTCGGGCAGGCGCAGGGCCAGGGCGGCCTGGGCGACACCCCGGTCGCCCCCACCGAGGTCTCCGCGCCGCTGCTGTCCGGGGCACCGTCCCCGGCCGCCGGGCACCAGGGCACCCTCCACGCCCTGACGGCCCCGGTGATGGCGGGCGCCGCCGCCGTGTCCCCGCTGATACGTCCGCTGACCGCGCCGCAGCCCCTCACGCTGTCCGCGTGGTCCACGGCCGCCGGGATCACGGGCCCCGACCTGCTCGGCGCGCCCGTCCCCGACCCGGCCGCGTCCCCCGCTCCCTCCGCCTCCACCCGGCCCGCTCCCTGACCGGCCCCTGCGCACCGGCCCGGATACCTGATTGAATCCGGGAACGCGCCCACGGCCGGGCAGGCGGTGCGGGCGCGGAGCCGCAGGGGTGCGCCGGTCCTCGCGTCGGGCCGGGCGCCCCGGGCGACCGGACATCAGGGAGTCGACGACCGCGGCCACCGCCGGCGAGCCGTGCCGCGGCCAGGTGTGGGGAGAACATGGACGAGGGGAAGCCCCCGAAGGCGAAGTGGTGGAGCCGCCCCCGGGCGCAGGGCTCCCCGGACGGGCCGCAGGCGACGCCTCCGGCGTCCGTCGAGGCGGCCCGCCCGGCAGGTGCCGGCGGGGACCCCGCACGGGAGCGGCCCGGAGCGGTCCCCGACCGCGGCGACGACGGGGGCGACTTCGAGCTGGCCCGGCCCGCGGTGCGGGAAACCGCCGGTGAGGGCGACCGTGACGGTGACTACGAGTTGCCGGCGCCCAGGGCCGCCGGGGCGGCCGGGGGCGGCCCGGGAGACCTTTGGGGCGGGACCGCGGGTGCCGACGTGTCGGCGGGCCCTGGCGCGCCCGCCGAACCCGCTGCACCCGCTGCACCCGCTGCACCCGTGGGACCTGCCGCGCCTGTGGGACCCGCCGCACCTGTGGGACCCGCCGCATCCGCACCCGTGGAACCCGCCGGTTCCGCCGCTCCCACTGCTCCCGCCGTTCCCGTCGCTCCTTCCTCGGCCGACGAGCCCGTGGCGGCCGTCGGTCTCCCCGCCGGGCCGGTGACGCCCCTGCACGACCCCGACCCCTACAGCACCCCGCCGTACGGGCAGCCGGGCCCCTGGGCGCCCGCGCCGCCCGTCCAGCACCCGGCAGCCGGGACGCCGGCACCGGACACGGGCGTGCCGACCCCCGCGCCGGGACACGGAGCGCCGGTCCCGCCCCTGTCGACGACCGTCCCCGGGCAGGCGGCCCCGGCAGCCCCGCCGGTCACACCCCCGTACCCCGATGCCCCGTTCCCGGCCGCCGTTCCCGCGCAGGCACCCCCCGTCCCCCCGGCCGCCCCCGCACCTCCCGTCGCCGACGCCCCGGCCCCCGCGACCGCCCCCGAAACACCTTCGGCCGACCCCTGGCGGCGTTACGACCCCTGGGCGGCCTCCGCCGGCGGGGCGGGGGCGTTGCAGCAGAGCGGGGCGGCCGTGACCACCGCGGAACAGCGGCGCAGGCGGGCCAGGAAGACGCTCGCCGGCTGCGCCGTGCTGCTCGCGCTGGTCTCCGGGGGCGTGGGCGGCCTCGTAGGGGCGTACATGGAGCGCAACGGCGGTGTGGGGACCATCGAGCTCCCGCAGGCCGGGAAAGAGCCCACGGGGCGCGCCGCGGACAGCGTGGCGGGCATCGCCGCCCGGGCCCTGCCCAGTGTGGTCACGCTGCACGTGAGCGGCGCCGGGGAGCAGGGCACCGGGACCGGCTTCGTGCTCGACACCCGGGGCCACATCCTCACCAACGACCACGTCGTGGAGCCCGCCGGCGCCGACGGCGAGATTACGGTGACGTTCCACAGCGGGGACACCGCCGAGGCCACCGTCGTCGGCCGGGACAGCGGGTACGACCTCGCCGTGGTCGAGGTCAAGGGCGTGCGCGGGCTCACGCCCCTGCCGCTCGGCAACTCCGACAACGTGCGGGTCGGCGACCCCGTCGTCGCCATCGGCGCGCCCTTCGACCTGGCGGGCACCGTCACCTCCGGCATCATCAGCGCCAAGCAGCGCCCCATCACGGCCGGCGGCGGGAAGGGCGACGGCGGCGAGGTGTCCTACGTCGACGCGCTGCAGACCGACGCGCCCATCAACCCCGGCAACTCCGGCGGCCCCCTGCTGGACTCCCGGGCCCGGGTCGTCGGCATCAACTCCGCCATCCGCTCCGCCGCCAGCGGCGCCGAGCCGGACGACGGCCGGTCCGGTTCGATAGGGCTCGGGTTCGCCATACCGATCAACCAGGGCAAGCGCGTCGCCGAGGAGCTCATCAACACGGGCCGGGCGACGCATCCCGTGATCGGCATCACCCTCGACATGGACTACACCGGCGACGGCGCCCGCGTCGGCACCGAGGGCAGCGACGGCGGACCCCCGGTCACCCCGGGCGGGCCCGGCGCCGAGGCCGGGATCCGGGCGGGTGACGTCATCACCGAGGTCGACGGCCGGCGGGTGCACTCCGGGGAGGAACTCATCGTCAAGACCCGCGCCCACCGCCCCGGCGACCGCCTGGAGCTGACCCTGCGGCGCGGCGGCGCGGAGCGGAAGGTCTCGTTGCGGCTCGGTTCCTCCGATGGCGGCTGAGACGCACGGGGATCTCACAGCCGGCTCCGGGCCGCCGCCTGGCACCCCCGCTGACCAGGGGCCGGGACGGCGGACGGCGGGGAAGGCGCCGCCCTCCGCACACGCGGAGGTCACCGGACAGTACCGGTCGTACAGGATCGCCGGGTACCGTGGAGCCGGCCCGGACCACGGCAAGACCCGCACGACCACCGAGGGCCGAGGACCGAGGACATCGCAAGGAGCTTCAGGTGTTCAATGACATAGGACCGCTCGAGCTGGTGACGCTCATCGTCCTCGCCGTGCTCGTCTTCGGTCCGGACAAGCTCCCGAAGGTCATCCAGGACGTGACGCGCACGATCCGGAAGATCCGTGAGTTCTCGGAGAACGCCAAGCAGGACATCCGGCAGGAACTCGGCCCGGAGTTCAAGGACTTCGAGTTCGAGGACCTCAACCCCAAGACGTTCATCCGCAAGCAGCTGGACAACGAGGACCTGGGGCTGAAGGAGATCCGCAACGGCTTCGATCTGAAGAAGGAGATGGCCGAGGTCACCGACGCCGTCCACGGCCGCGACCCGGAGCCGTCGACGGGGTCCTCCACCGGCCGCGTCGACATGTCCAAGAAGCCCGACACACCGGGCCGCGACGAGCGTCCGCCCTACGACGCGGACGCCACCTGACGCGACCGGCGAAGGCCCCTCGCCCGCAGGTCCGCGGGCGTGCGGCCCGGCTGCGCGTGACGCGTCTCATACTCCGCCCGGGGTGCGCACGGCCTGAAGACGACGTCCGGGCGCCCCGCGCGCCGGGCGCTTTCCCTGCCGCCCGGAGCTGGGTGGCTATGCTGCCAAGTTGTTGTGCGGACCGTACTTGAACGAGCAACGCCGCCCGAAGGGGGGCGGGCCGCTCCGGTTCGACAGAGCGAGGAGGCGTCCGGGCACATGGAGACGACGAGTCGGGCAGTCGCGCAAGCGCCGGCCGCGGAGGGCGAGCAGCAGGCTCCCTCCGCCCGGCGTACGGTCGACGGCTACCTGCGTGCGCCCTTCCCGTGGTACGGCCTCGACGAGGCCTTCACGGGGCCGCGCTGGCTGATGCAGGTCGGGGCGGCGGCCGACGGGACCGTGGAACACGGGTCGATCGGTCACGGCGACGAGCCGTCGGTGCGCAACGAGTACGCGGCCGGAGGCGACCAGGACGCCAAGGAGAAGTTCGCCGTCGTCGTGACGGTGGCGGCCAACCCGGTGCGCCGCAGCCCGGACGGCACGGGCGTGCTGGAGGCCACCTCGGTCTCCTCCGCGGCCTGGCTGGCCGGCGTGGGGCTGCTGTCCTTCACCTGGCCCGGCCAGATGGACCACTCCCTGCGCGACGACTGGCTGGAGCAGCAGACGGAGACGGCGTGGGTGCTGGCGGACGACCTCGCCGGTGACGACTGGTCGACGCTGTCGCTGCCGGTGGACGGGGTGCCCACGGCGTTCCACTACCGGGAGTCCGAGTTCGGGTGGGTGCTCGCCGGGTCCACGCCGGCGGGGGTGCACCTGGGGGCGTACGGCCGGGGCATGAGCGCGTACGGGCTCGGCTTCTCCGTGGTCAAGGACATCGCCGCGTACGCCTAGCCGACGGGGCCGGACGGAAGGGGCGCCGCCGGTGAGCGGCGCCCTCTCGCCGTACGGTGGGCGTGCCCGGGCGGCCGCGGCGCGTCCGCGGCCGGCCGCGCGGCTCCCCGGGCCCCTGGAAGGCGTCTCAGAACTTGTTGCGCGGCGTGATGCCCAGCGACATGCCCGACAGGCCCCGCTGCCGGCCGCCCAGCTTGCCCGCGATCGCGCGCAGCGCCGAGCCCGCCGGGGAACCGGGGTCGGTCAGGACGACCGGCCTGCCCTCGTCGCCGCCCTCGCGCAGGCGGACGTCGATGGGGATGCTGCCGAGGACGGGGACGGAGGTGCCCGTCGTCCGGGTCAGGCCGTCCGCGACGGTCTGGCCGCCGCCCGTGCCGAAGACGTCGACCATCTCGCCGCAGTGCGGGCAGGGCAGGCCGGACATGTTCTCGACCACGCCGACGATCTTCTGGTGGGTCTGGACGGCGATGGAGCCGGCCCGCTCGGCCACCTCGGCGGCGGCCTGCTGCGGGGTCGTCACGACCAGGATCTCGGCGTTGGGCACCAGCTGGGCCACCGAGATGGCGATGTCGCCGGTGCCGGGCGGCAGGTCCAGGAGCAGGACGTCCAGGTCGCCCCAGTACACGTCGGCCAGGAACTGCTGGAGCGCGCGGTGCAGCATCGGGCCGCGCCACACGACCGGCGCGTTGCCCGGGGTGAACATGCCGATGGAGATGACCTTCACGCCGTTCGCGGACGGCGGCATGATCATGTTCTCGACCTGGGTGGGACGGCCGTCGGCGCCCAGCATGCGGGGCACGGAGTGGCCGTAGATGTCGGCGTCGACGACACCGACCTTCAGGCCGTCGGCGGCCATCGCCGCGGCCAGGTTGACCGTCACCGAGGACTTGCCGACGCCGCCCTTGCCGGAGGCGACCGCGTAGACCCGGGTGAGGCTGCCGGGCTTGGCGAAGGGGACCTCGCGCTCGGTCTGGCCGCCGCGCAGCGCGGTCGCCAGCTCCTTGCGCTGCTCGTCGCTCATGACGTCGAGCGTCACGTCGACGCGGGTGACGCCCTCGACCCGCGAGACGGCGTCGGTCACGCGCTGCGTGATGGTGTCGCGCATGGGGCAGCCGGAGACCGTCAGGTACACGGTGACCGCGACCGCCCCGTCCGCGCCGATCTCCACCGACTTGACCATCCCGAGTTCCGTGATGGGCCGGTTGATCTCGGGGTCGTTCACCGTCGCCAGTGCCTCGCGCACCGCGTCTTCCGTAGCCATGGTGACGATGGTACGGCGCCGCACAGCGGCCTGGGAAAGCCCGTCAGCGGTCGTCTGCGTCACGTCCCCGTGACCGGTCCGCCGGGAATACGACGGGCCGGTCGTGGTGGCCGTTCTGCCGCTCCTCCAGTTCCTTGACCACGTCCTGGAGCTCGGAGCGGATCCAGTCGCGGGTGGCGACCTCGCCGAGGCCGATGCGCAGCGCGGCGATCTCGCGGGTCAGGTACTCGGTGTCCGCGATCGACCGCTCGTTCTGCTTGCGGTCCTGCTCCAGGTTGACCCGGTCCCGGTCGTCCTGCCGGTTCTGCGCGAGCAGGATCAGCGGGGCCGCGTAGGAGGCCTGCAGGGACAGGGCCAGCGTCAGGAAGATGAACGGGTACTCGTCGAACCGCAGGTGCCGGGGGGCGAGGATGTTCCAGCCGATCCAGGTGATGACGATCACCGTCATCCAGACCAGGAACCGCCCGGTGCCGATGAAGCGGGCGACCCGCTCCGACAGCCGCCCGAAGGCCTCCGGGTCGTACTCGGGCAGCAGCCTCAGCCGCCGCGGGCGCGGCTGGTCGAGCCGGGGGCGGTGGCGGGTCGCGGCCGTGGCCCCGGCCGGGACGCGCTCGCGGGAGGTCTCGCGCTCAGGCACCATCGGCCGCCACCTCCTCGTCCTCCACCGCGCTGAACTCCGTCTCCCGCCAGTCCTCCGGCAGCATGTGGTCCAGGACGTCGTCCACGGTCACCGCGCCCAGCAGCGAGCCGGCCTCGTCCACCACGGGCGCCGCCACCATGTCGTACGTGGCGAAGAACCCGGCGACGGCGGGCAGCGCCGCTTCGGGGTCCAGGGGCTGCAGGTCGGTGTCGACGATCGAGCTGACCAGGGCGTACGGCGGCTCGCGCAGCAGGCGCTGGAAGTGGACCGTGCCCAGGTACTTGCCGGTCGGTGTCTCGTCGGGCGGCCGGCAGACGTAGATCTGGGCGGCCAGGGCCGGGGAGAGGTCGGGGTTGCGGACGCGGGCGAGGGCCTCGGCGACCGTGGAGTCGGGCCGCAGCACGATCGGCTCGGTCGTCATCAGCCCGCCGGCCGTGCGGTCCTCGTACGACATCAGGCGCCGCATGTCGGCCGCGTCGGCGGGCTCCATCAGGCTCAGCAGCCGCTCCTTGTCCGCCTCGGGGAGCTCGCCCAGCAGGTCGGCCGCGTCGTCGGGGTCCATGGCCTCCAGGACGTCGGCGGCGCGCTCCTCCTTCAGCTTGCCGAGGATCTCGATCTGGTCGTCCTCGGGCAGCTCCTCCAGCACGTCGGCGAGCCGCTCGTCGTCCAGGGCGGCGGCGACCTCGGCGCGGCGCTTGGGGGACAGGTGGTGCAGGACGTTGGCCAGGTCGGCGGGGCGCAGCTGCTCGAAGGTGGCGAGCAGGTTCTCCGCGCCCTGCCCGTGCTCCTCCAGGGAGAACCCGGTGACCGCGGACCACTCGACGGTCAGCGCCTCGCCCTTGCTGCGGCGGAACGCGCCCCCCTTCTTGCCCTTGCGCACGAAGACCCGGTCGATCTCCCACTCCCGGCGGGCCGGCAGCTGATGCACCGACAGGTCCAGGACGGTGACCTCCTCGCCGGTCTCCACCAGCGTCACGCGCCGGTCCAGGAGCTCCCCGAACACGAGCCGCTCGGTGGGCCGCTGCTCGAAGCGCCGGACGTTGAGCACACCGGTCGTGATGACCTGGCCGGACTGGATGGCGGTCACCCGGGTCATGGGCAGGAAGATGCGGCGCCGGGTGGCGAGTTCGACGACCAGGCCGAGCAGTCGCGGGGGTTTGCGGCCGACCCGCAGCATGACGACCAGATCGCGTACCCGCCCCACCTGGTCGCCGGCCGGGTCGAAGACGGCGACGCCGGAGAGGTGCGAGACGAAGATCCGGGGGGCGCCCGCTGCCATGGCTCTGCTTCCTTTACGTGCGGGGTTCGTGCGGTGGGGCTTGCTGTGTCTCTGTTCCGAATTGCCCGCTCGGGAGGGCTTCAGGCTAGCCCGTCCCGATCGGGCGTGCGCCTGCGAGGGGTCCGGACGGTCTGGCTCCGTCCGGCCCCCGCGGCCCCGGTACTCTGCGGTACGCCGTTGAGGACCGTCGTCAGAGAGGCAGCCCCACCTGTGTCTGCGTTTGCCCAGGGCCGTCACCGCAGGGCCGCGCTGGTGCGCGCGATGTGCGCGCTGGTCGTGGCGGGGACCGGGCTGGCCGGGTGCGCCGGCGAGGACCCCGACGAGGGCACCAACGGCGTCGGCAGGCTGTCCGCCGGGAAGATCCAGAACCGGGCCCGTACCGCCGCCGAGGCCGCCGACGCGGTCCGGCTGCACGGCACGGTGGTCAGCGGCGGGCGCGCCTACACGCTCGACATGCGGCTGAAGGACGACGGCGCCACCGGGTCGGTCACGGCCAAGGACGCCACCTTCCAGCTGCTGCGGATCGGCGAGCAGCTGTACCTGAAGGCCGGTGCGGAGTTCTGGAGTCACGGCGACGACCAGGGCGAGGACGGCGAGGCGGACGCGGCGGCGGCCGGCAAGCTCGACGGCAAGTACGTCAAGGTGCCGCAGGGCGACCCCTCGTACCAGAAGTTCAGCGGTTTCACGGACAAGGACGTCCTCCTCGACGGTCTGCTGACGCTGCACGGCACGCTGGCGAAGGACGGCCACCACGAGCAGGCGGGCGTCCGCACCATCCGCATCTCCGGCGACAAGGGCTCCGGCGGCACCCTGGACGTCTCCCTGGAGGGCACGCCGTACCCGCTGCGCCTGGTGCGCGGCGGCAAGGCGGGCACCCTGCGCTTCTCCGCGTGGGGCACCGACTTCGCGCTGAAGGAGCCGGCGAAGGACGAGACGGTGGACTACGGCCGGGAGCTGCCGACGTCGTAGGCCCGGTGCCGCGGGCGCTACCCGCGCCGGCGTCTCCTCAGCAGGCGCGGCAGCCCGGCCGGGACCGGCTCGCGGGTCGTCGCCGGGGTCGGCAGCGGCGCCTCGGCCAGGGAGCCGTCCGGCAGCGGCGCCGTCGCCCCCGTCGGCTCCAGGCGGAGCACCCGGCACTCGCGCGCCCACCGCGCGGGCACGGCCTCGCCGTCCGGGGCGTTGAGCCGCTTGCCCTTCAGCTCGGCGACCGCCGCGTCCCACGCCTCGGAGCCCGGCTCCAGGGCCGTGACGCGCGCGGTCCAGGAGACCAGCCGGCCGCCCTTGTCCTTGCTGCGGACCGTCACCTCGGCCTCGGCCCCGTCGGCCAGCCCGGACAGCGGCTGCTCGCCCGGACCGTCGCCGACCACGCACGCCGCGCCGTCGTGCCAGACGTGCCACAGCGCACGCGCCGAGGCCCTCGGCCCCTTGACCCAGATCAGACCGGACTTCTTCGTGGCCTCCTCGATGAGGGCCCGGTCGAGCAGCTCGCTTGTCATGCGCCCAGCCTAGTCAGGCGGGCTCCGGGCGCCCTCACAGCCAGCCGTTGCGCTTGAGGGTGCGGTGGATGCCGATGCAGATGGTCACCGTGATGCCCATGATCACGGGGTAGCCGTAGCGCCAGTGCAGCTCGGGCATGTGGTCGAAGTTCATGCCGTAGACCCCGCACACCATCGTCGGCACGGCGATGATCGCGGCCCAGGAGGTGATCTTGCGCATGTCCTCGTTCTGCGCGACGGAGGCCTGGGCGAGGTTGGCCTGGAGGATGGAGTTCAGCAGTTCGTCGAAGCCGACGACCTGCTCCTGCACCCGGGCCAGGTGGTCGGCGACGTCCCGGAAGTACTTCTGGATGTCCGGGTCGATCAGCCGCATCGGCCGCTCGCTGAGCAGCTGCATGGGGCGCAGCAGCGGGGAGACCGCCCGCTTGAACTCCAGTACCTCGCGCTTGAGTTGGTAGATCCGGCCGGCGTCGGTGCCGCGCGGGGTGCCCTTGCGGCCCGGCGAGAACACCTCGGTCTCGACCTCGTCGATGTCGTCCTGCACCGCGTCGGCGACCGCGATGTACCCGTCGACGACGTGGTCGGCGATGGCGTGCAGCACGGCCGACGGGCCCTTGGCCAGCAGCTCCGGGTCGTCCTGCAGCCGGTGCCTGAGGCCCCGCAGCGAGCCCTGCCCGCCGTGCCGGACGGTGATGAAGAAGTCCCGGCCGGTGAAGCACATCACCTCGCCGGTCTCGACGACCTCGCTGGTGGAGGTGAGCCGGTCGTGGTCGAGGTAGTGGATGGTCTTGAAGACGGTGAACAGGGAGTCGTCGTAGCGCTCCAGCTTGGGGCGCTGGTGGGCCTGCACGGCGTCCTCGACGGCCAGCGGGTGCAGCCCGAACTCCCGTGCGATGCCCGCGAACTCGCCCTCGGTCGGCTCGTGCAGCCCGATCCACACGAAGCCGCCGTCGCGGCGCACCAGCCGCATCGCCTCCTGCGGGTTCAGCGGGGTGTCGGTGGCCAGGCGCCGGCCGTCGCGGTAGACGGCGCAGTCGACGACGGCGGAGGTCGTCGCGGGGTCGCGGGTGGTGTCGTACGGGCCGCTGTCCTTGCGCAGCGACACGCGGGACGGACGGACCACGGCGCGCAGGTCGCGGATCATCGACATGAGCGGGCTCCTTCGCAACGGGCAACGAAAGGCGCCGACGACGGGTGGAACTGCCCGGAATGGGGACGTCCTTCGAAGGCTTCCGCCCGGGGAACAGAGGAAGGATGTTTGGCGCGTCCACAAAGCGGGGAGCACCGCACCGTCGCGGTGGCGAGCTTCGTCACTGATTCAGCTACTGGGGCAGATCAGGCAGATCCGACGGGCCGGTGCAGGCCGGCCGGATCAGGCAAAGCGAAACGAAGTGCTCTTCCGTATGAAGGCGCGAATGCGAGAGGTGGCAGCCGACAGGAGCGAAAGCAGCTACATCAGCGGTCGGAAGAGCGGGTGGTACTGCACGGTCGACTTCGATCCATGACAGCCTCACCTCCTCCGGCCGGTCCCTCGTGAGGGACGTTCCATACCCCTTGCAGGGGTTCCCCGTAGGGAGAGTTCTCATCAGCGGCGGGGCCGGATCGCGACGTCCCGGTGCTCAACGGCCGGGCGGGAAACCCAACTGCGTGCTGCCCCGAACCACCGGGCAAGAGTAGCAGCCGCCCGCACTGTCAAGTGCGTTGCTTTGCCTCGTACTGACGAGTTCTATGCTCGCCGCATGGCTGATGTTCTTCCTCTGGTCGAGGCCCGGTTGCGTACCGCGCTGGGCGAACCGGACGCGCGCGCCGCGGTCACCTTCCTCGGCACGGACCGCATCGAGGTGCTGCGCTTCAGGGAGGGGGACGTCGTCCGCTACGCCACCCTCGGCATGTCCGCGCACCCCATGGCGGACCCCACGGCGATGATCGCCGACCCGGTCCGGGGCCCGCGCGCCGAGCTGGTCCTCTCCGTCCGCGCCGGGATCGCCGACACCGACAAGGTGCTCCGTCCGCTGGCCGTGCTCGCCGCGTCCCCGCAGGTCGAGGGTGTGGTCGTGGCGCCCGGCGCCTCCCTCGACGTGGGTGAGCCGCTGTGGCCCGGCGCCCCGTTCGGCTCGGTCCTGGTCGCCGAGCCGGGCGGTCTGGTGGAGGACCTGGAGCTCGACGGGCCCCTGGAGCCCGTGCGGTTCCTGCCGCTGCTGCCCATGACCGCCAACGAGGCCGCGTGGAAGCGCGTGCACGGCGCCCAGGCGCTGCAGGAACGCTGGCTGACGCACGGGACGGACCTGCGCGATCCCGCCCGCAGGTCCGTCCCGCTGGACTGAGACCGGGGTGACCGATCTCACCAACACCTGTTTCGAGGGCGTCAGTTGGCGAAGACCGCGACCCCGTCCTCGGCGGCGTGCCCGGCCGCGGACTCCGCCGCCCCGCGCGTGAGGGCCGCGCGCCGTACGACGACCACGAGCGCGCCCAGGACCGCGGTGGCCGCGGCCACCGCGAAGGGGAGGTGGACGTCGCTCCACTCCTCGATCTTCGGGGCGAGGCAGGGCGCGGCGGCCGCCGCGAACCAGCGCACGAAGTTGTAGCCCGCGCTCGCCACCGGCCGCGGGGCGTCCGACACGCCGAGCGCCAGCTCCGTGCAGACGGTGTTGTTCACCCCGATGAAGGCGCCGGACAGGACCGTGCAGACGATCGCCGTGGTGCGGTCGCCGTACCCGAGCGCGAGGACGTCGGCCGCCAGCAGCACCAGTGAGCCGACGAGGACCGCCGGCGAGCCGAACCGCCTCTGCAGCCGCGGCGCCACGAGCACCGAGAAGACGGCGAGCAGCGCGCCCCAGGCGAAGAACACCGCCCCCGACCTGTACGGGGTCATGTCGAGCACGAACGGCGTGAAGGCCAGCACGGTGAAGAACGTGTAGTTGTAGAAGAACGCCGAGGCGGCGGCGGAGGCCAGGCCGCCGTGGCCGAGCGCCCTGAGCGGGTCGAGCGGCGAGGTCCTGCGGGCGGGCTTCGGCTGCTCCTTCAGGAACGCCGCGATGCACAGGAAGCCGACGGCCATCAGGAACGCGGTGCCGAAGAACGGATAGCGCCAGTCGGCGTCGCCGAGCAGCGCGCCCAGCAGCGGGCCGCACGCCATGCCGAGGCCGAGGGCGGACTCGTACAGCAGGACGGCCGCCGCGCTGCCGCCCGCCGCCGCGCCGACGATCACCGCGAGGGCGGTGGAGACGGACAGCGCGTTGCCGAGCCCCCAGCCGGCCCGGAAGCCGACCAGCTCGCCGACCGAGCCGGAGGTGCCGGCGAGCCCCGCGAAGACCACGACGAGGGCGAGGCCGAGCAGCAGGGTCCTGCGCCCGCCGATCCGGCTGGAGACGAAGCCGGTCACCGGCATCGCGACGGCGGTGATGAGGAAGTACGAGGTGAACAGCAGGGAGACCTGGCCGGCCGTGGCGTGCAGGCCCTGCGCGATGGAGGGCAGGATCGGGTCGACGAGTCCGATGCCCATGAAGGCGACGACGGACGCGCCGGCCGTCGCCCACACGGCCCTCGGCTGCTTCAGAAGGCCGCCCGCCCCCGTGTCGAAGGGCTCCACGGGTGCTCCGTTCCGGACGAGATGATGATGGGCGTGTACACATACTTAGTTAGCTTTGCTAATTAATGCAACATGCATCTAGTTCCGGACGGTCCGTCAGGGGCCGTCCCGCCGTGGCGGACCATGGCGGTTCCGTCCGGACGGGTGATCGTCCTTGACGTGGCGGAGCGGGGGTAGGACCGTGGGGCCCTATGAGGGGCGAACCCAGTTGCCCGAAGTGTGGTGGCCGGGTCAGGGCTCCCGGCCTCTTCTCCGATGCGTGGCAGTGCGATGTGCACGGCACCGTGCACCCGGTGCAGCCCGTGATCCCGCCGAGTGTCGACGCCCTGAACGTCGTCGTGCACCGCACCCGGGTGCCGGTGTGGATGCCGTGGCCGCTGCCGGTCGGCTGGCTGTTCACGGGCGTGGCCTGCGCGGGGGACGACCGCAGCGGCGGCCGTGCCACGGCCGTGGCCTGCTCGGGCCCCGGCCCGCTCGGCGGCGTGGGGGAACTGATCCTGGTCGCGGAGGAACTCGGCGTGGGCCTCGGCGCGCGGTACGCGGGCATGGCCGGCCCGGACCCCGGGCCCTACCTCGACGTCGACAAACCGGCCCAGACCAAGGTGCTGGCCGCCGGCCGCCCCACCCCGCTGTGGCTGGTCTCCGGCACCCCCGGCGATCGCGCCGTCTTCGCGGGCGAGGCGCTCGGCATGTGGCTGTGGGCGGTGGTGTGGCCCGAGCAGTCCGGCCTGCTGCTGTACGACGAGCTGGTCCTCACCGACCTGAGGGAGGCCGGGGCCGAGATCGAACTGGTGCCGTGCGGGGCGCTGTCGCCGCGACTGCTGCGGCCATAGCCGGAGCACAGGACGCGCGTAGGGGGCGCAAGGCGGCTGCGGGTGTGACAGCGGTGGCCGAAAATCCGGTTATCCTTGAGCGTCCCCGTCCGCCCGTCACCGCCTGGAGTCCGCGTCGTGCGCATCGACCTGCACACCCACTCCACCGCGTCCGACGGCACGGACACCCCCGCCGAGCTGGTGCGCAACGCCGCCGCGGCGGGCCTGGACGTCATCGCGCTGACCGACCACGACACCACCCGCGGGCACGCCGAGGCGATCGCCGCGCTGCCCGAGGGGCTGACGCTGGTGACCGGCGCCGAGCTCTCCTGCCGCGTCGACGGCGTCAGCATGCACATGCTGGCCTACCTCTTCGACCCCGAGGAGCCCGCGCTGCTCGCCGAGCGCGAGCTGGTCCGCGACGACCGGGTGCCGCGCGCCCGGGGCATGGTCGCCAAGCTGCAGGACCTGGGCGTGCCCGTCACCTGGGAGCAGGTGGCGCGGATCGCCGGTGACGGGTCCGTGGGGCGTCCGCACGTGGCGACCGCGCTCGTCGAGCTGGGCGTCGTCCCGACCGTGGGCGACGCGTTCACCCAGGACTGGCTGGCCGACGGCGGCCGGGCCTTCGTGGAGAAGCACGAGACCGACCCCTTCGAGGCGATCCGCCTGATCAAGGCGGCCGGCGGGGTCGCGGTGTTCGCGCACCCGGCCGCGAGCAAGCGGGGCCGTACGGCCCCGGAGTCCGTGATCGCCGAGATGGCGGCCGCGGGGCTCGACGGCATCGAGGTCGACCATATGGACCACGACCCCGACACCCGGGCGCGGCTGCGCGGGCTCGCCAAGGAACTGGGACTGCTGGTGACCGGGTCCAGCGACTACCACGGCAGCCGGAAGACCTGCGTGCTCGGCGAGTACACGACGGACCCCGAGGTCTACGGCGAGATCACGCGGCGGGCCTTCGGGGCGTTCCCGGTGCCGGGCGCCGGCGGGGACCGCCGGCGGTAGGTCTTCCGGGCACCCGGCCGTGCCCGCGTTCTTCACTTCGTCCGCGCACGGTGGTGCCCCCTCGCCCTGCCGGACGCCTGCCCGCAGCGGCCGTGGCACGACGCTGCCCGCCGCGTGTTCCTCCCTCACCTCGCAAGGCCCGTGACCATGTTCGACCTCGCCGTCTTCGGCTCCCTGTTCCTCACCCTCTTCGTCATCATGGATCCCCCCGGGATCACCCCGATCTTCCTCGCCCTGACCGCCGGCCGCCCCGGCAAGGTGCAGAAGCGGATGGCCTTCCAGGCGGTCTGCGTGGCCGGCGGTGTGATCACCGTGTTCGGGCTGCTCGGGCACCAGATCCTGAACTACCTGCACGTCTCCGTGCCCGCGCTGATGATCGCGGGCGGACTGCTGCTCCTGCTCATCGCGCTCGACCTGCTCACCGGCAAGACGGACGAACCGAAGCAGACCAAGGACGTGAACGTCGCCCTGGTGCCGCTGGGCATGCCGCTGCTGGCCGGGCCCGGCGCGATCGTGTCGGTCATCCTCGCCGTGCAGAAGGCGGACAGCGCCGTGACGCAGGTGTCGGTGTGGTCGGCGATCCTCGCCATCCACGTCGTGCTGTGGCTGGTGATGCGGTACTCGCTGCTGATCATCCGGGTCATCAAGGACGGCGGCGTGGTGCTGGTGACGCGGCTCGCGGGCATGATGCTCTCCGCGATCGCCGTGCAGCAGATCATCAACGGGGTCACCCAGGTGATCCAGGGCCACGGCTGACCGGGCGACCGCCCTCCGGGTACCACAGAGCCCCTGTACGGATCGTCCGTACAGGGGCTCTCAAGCGTATGTAGAGGAATCCGCGGGTTACGACGCCGGGGTTTCGGCGGGACGGATCCACAGCCGCTGCCCGATCGCGGCGGCCTGCTGAACGATACGGTTGACGGAGGCGGCGTCCACGACGGTGGTGTCCACGGGCGTGCCGTCGACGTCGTCGAGTCGCATGATTTCGAAGCGCATGGCTTCTCCCTTCGTCTGGTCATCCTCCTGGAGGAGAACTACTGGTGGGTGGCCCGCGGGGCGGCTGTGCCCCGGGTTCCGTTCGTATTCAACGGGCTGCGTGTTACAAACATTCCCTACGCTAAAGAAATTTTTCGAACGTCTAATTACTGACCGGTAAGTGTCTGGTCGTGGATCGACCGGGACCGATCGGGACCGGTTGTGATCGCAGTGTGACCGCCGGGACAATGATGGTGATGAACGACGACCTCGCGGCTCTCAGTGCCCGCATCGACCGCACCAACGAGCTGCTGCAGCGCATGCTCGCCGAGGTGGCGAAGACGCCCTCCACCCACGCGATCTTCGTCGACGCGGGCTACCTGTACGCGGCGGCCGGGCGGCTGGTGGCCGGGACGGAGGACCGGCGGGCCTTCGACCTCGACGCCGAGGGGCTGATCGACGCGCTCATCGACCGGGCCCGCACGATCTTCGCCGACAGCCGCCTGCTGCGGGTCTACTGGTACGACGGCGCCCGGCGCCGCATCCACACGGCCGAACAGCAGTGCATCGCCGAGCTCCCGGACGTCAAGGTCCGGCTCGGCAACCTCAACGCCAACAACCAGCAGAAGGGCGTCGACTCCCTGATCCGCAGCGACCTGGAGTCGCTGGCCCGGCACCGCGCCATCAGCGACGCCGCCCTGCTCGGCGGGGACGAGGACCTGGTGTCGGCGGTGGAGGCGGCCCAGGGGTACGGCGCGCGGGTGCACCTGTGGGGCATCGAGGCGCCCGAGGGCCGCAACCAGGCCGAACCGCTGCTCTGGGAGGTCGACAGCCAGCGCACCCTCGACCTCGACTTCTTCAAGCCCTACGTCTCCCGGCGCACCGCCGCCGCCTTCGAGCCGGCGGCGGGCCGGCCCACCCGCGACGACGTCCGCTTCGTCGGCGCCCAGATCGCGGCGAAGTGGCTGGCGGCCCGGGGCCGCGACTCGCTCGTGGAACTGCTCCCCGGCCACCCCTACCTGCCCGGCTCGGTCGACCAGGACCTCCTGGTGGAGGCGGAGGGCCTGCTGCAGTACTCGCTGCGCGGGCAGGCCGACCTGCGGCGGGCGCTGCGGGACGGCTTCTGGGAGCACCTGCAGACCCAGTACTGATCAGCCGCCGGACCCGTCGTACCGATCAGCCGCCGGCCCTGTCGTCCTGATCAGCCGCCGGCCCTGTCGTCCTGATCAGCCGCCGGATCCGTCCCAGAAGTCCGCGAGGGCCCGGGCGGTCGGCTCCGGCCGGTCCCTGTTGGGGGAGTGCTCGGCCCCCTCGACCACCGTGCGGTGCGCGCCCAGACGCAGGGCCATGTCGTCCAGGACCGGCAGCGGCCAGGTGTCGTCGCGGGCGCCGGACAGCACGTGGAACGGCAGCGGGACGGCGGCGAGCTCGGCGACGCGGTCCGGTTCCGTGCACAGCTGGAGCCCCGTGGCCAGGAGCTGGGCGGGCTTGGTGCCCATCCAGCGGCGGCGCAGCAGCTCCGGACCGCCGATGCCGCGCGCCGGGCCGCCGACCTCCTCGGGCGGCCCCATCGCCTCGATGGCCTCCCAGACGTCCGCCATGGACATCACGGCGAGCGCGTCCCGCAGCAGTTTCACGCGCTGCCGCTGGGAGACGGAGATCTCCGCCGGGCCCGACGCCATGAGGGTGAGCGAACGGAACGGGGTGTGGTCCAGCAGGACCGCGGCCCGGGCGATCTGCCCGCCGAGGGAATGCCCGACCAGGTGCACGGGGGTGCCGAGGGCCCCGGCCTGCGCGAGCACGTCCCGTGCCAGTTCCCGCTGCGCGTAGGCGGTCTCGTCGTGCTCGGGTCCGTCCGACTCGTGCTGCCCCCGCCCATCCACGGCGACGCTGCGGTACCCGCGCGCCGCGAGCGGCCCGTGCAGCAGCGTGAAGTCCTCCTTGCTGCCGGTGAACCCGGGCAGCAGCAGCGCGGTCCCCCGCGGCTCCGTCCCCGCGGCCGGGGGCGCGTCGACGACGGCGAAGTCCCCGCGGGAGGTGGAGAGGAAGTAGGCGCGGGCGTCCGGGGACGGGGCGGGAGCGGGGTGCAGGGTCACGGGGGGAGGGTAGCGGGCGGGGATACCGGCCGACGGCGGGGGAGGGGGGTGCGGCCGGTCGGGACGAGGGGTGAGGGGCGAGGGGCGAGGGGGCCGGTCGTCGGGCCCGGTCGGGGGAGGGGCTCGGCGGAGCGGGCTCGCCGAAGCGCCGGTGTGCGGCTGCTCGGGACCGGGCGCCCGTGTGGTGGAGCCGGTCGCGTGGGGTGCCGGGGCCGGCGGAGGCGAGTGCGTGAGGACACGGCGACGGCCCGGCCCCACCGTGGTGGGACCGGGCCGTCGGGCGGGTCTCAGCCCTCCGTCGACTCCGCGGCGGCCGTGGCCTTGCGGGTGCGGCGGGCCCGGGGCTTCGCCTCGACGGCGTCACCGGCCGCATCGGCCGTCGCCGCGGCCGTGGCCTTGCGGGTGCGGCGCGGCTTGGCCTCGGCGGTCTCCGGCTCCTGCGCGGCCTGCGCCGGGATGGCGGCCGGCTCGGTGACCTTGCGGGTACGGCGGCGCGGCGTGGCCTCGGCGGCCTCGGCCGTGTCGACGGCGGTCTCCGCCGGGGCGGCGGTCTTCCGGGTCCGCCGGGGCTTGGCCTCGGCGCTCTCCGGCTCCGCGACGGCGGCGGTCGCCTTGCGCGTACGCCGCGGCTTCGCCTCGGTCGCCTCCGCCGTGTCACCGGCCGCATCGGCCGTCGCCGCGGCCGTGGCCTTGCGGGTCCGGCGCGGCTTGGCCTCGGCGGTCTCCGGCTCCTGCGCGGCCTGCGCGGGGATCCCGGCGACGCCCGCGGCGAGCTGAGCGGACTCGGCGGCACCGGTCGGCTCGGCGGCCTTGCGGGTGCGGCGGCGCGGCGTGGCCTGGGCGGCCTCGGCCGTGTCGACGGCTTCTTCCGCCTTCGCCGCGGCCTTGCGGGTGCGGCGCGGCTTGACCTCGGCGGCCTCGGCCTGCGCGGCCTCCGGCGTCTCCGCGGTGACGGAGGGCTCGGCGGCCTTGCGGGTGCGGCGGCGCGGCGTGGCCTGGGCGGCCTCGGCCGTGTCCACGGACTCCTCGGCCTTCGCCGCGGCCTTCCGCGTACGACGCGGCGCGGCCTCCGCGACCTCGGCCTGCTCCGTCTGCTGGGGCTGCTCGGCCTGCTCGGCGGGAGCCTCCGCCTTCACCGCGGCCTTGCGGGTGCGGCGCGGCTTGGACTCCGGCTGCTCCTGGGCGGACCCGGCGGTCCCCTCGGCCGTGTCGACCGCCGTCTCGGCGGCGGACGCGGCCTTGCGGGTGCGGCGGCGCGGCTTGGCGGCCGGAGCCTCGGCTTCCGCGACCTCTGCGGTCTCCGCGACCGCCGGGGCCTCCGCCACCGGCGCGGTCCGCGCGATCGGAGCGGCGTCGGCGACCGGAGTGGCGTCGGCGACCCGCGCGGCCTCCGTGCTCACCGAGGTGTCCTCGGCCGGCCGGGTGACCGCGGGGGTCTCCACGGCCGTCTCCGCCGACCGGCGGGTGCGGCGGCGGCGCGGCGTGGCCGGAGCGTCGGCGTCCGGGGCCGTGCCCTCCGCCGTCGCGACGGCGGCGGCCGCCTCGGGTGCGGGGGAACCGACCGCCGTGGCCGGCGCGGTCTCCGCCGGCACGCCACCGCGCATGCGGCGACGGCGGCGCGGGGTGCGGGTGGCCGTGGCGGCCTCCGCCCCTGCGGCCTCGGTGTCCACGGTCCGAGCGGCGGCGGTCCCGGAGGTCTCCGGCGCACCGTCCACCGGCGCACCGCCGCGCATCCGGCGGCGACGGCGCGGCGTGCGGTCGGAGCGCTCGCGGCCGGCGGACCGGGACTCGTCCCGGTCGTCGCGGCCGCCCCGGCCACCGCGTCCGCGCGGCCCCCGGCCGCCCGGCTCGCCCAGGTCCTCCAGCTCCTCCGCGTCCAGCCCGGCGCGCGTGCGCTCCGAGCGGGGCAGCACGCCCTTCGTGCCCTCGGGGATACCGAGGTCGGAGAAGAGGTGCGGGGAGGTGGAATACGTCTCCGGCGGGTCGGCGAAGTCCAGCACCAGCGCCTTGTTGATCAGCTGCCAGCGCGGGATGTCGTCCCAGTCGACCAGCGTGATCGCCGTGCCCTTGGCGCCCGCGCGGCCGGTGCGGCCGACGCGGTGCAAGTACGTCTTCTCGTCCTCGGGCGTCTGGTAGTTGATGACGTGGGTCACGCCCTCGACGTCGATGCCGCGCGCGGCGACGTCGGTGCAGACCAGGACGTCCACCTTGCCGTTGCGGAAGGCGCGCAGCGCCTGCTCGCGGGCGCCCTGGCCGAGGTCGCCGTGGACCGCGCCGGAGGCGAAGCCGCGGCGCTGGAGCTGCTCGGCGATGTCGGCGGCCGTGCGCTTGGTGCGGCAGAAGATCATCGCCAGCCCGCGGCCCTCGGCCTGCAGGATCCGGGCGACCATCTCCGGCTTGTCCATGTTGTGCGCCCGGTACACGAACTGCTTGATGTTCGCGACCGTCGCGCCCTCGTCGTCCGGCGCGGTGGCGCGGATGTGCGTGGGCTGCGACATGTAGCGGCGGGCGAGACCGATGACCGCGCCCGGCATGGTGGCCGAGAACAGCATGGTCTGGCGGCGCGCCGGAAGCATGTTGATGATCTTCTCGACGTCGGGCAGGAAGCCCAGGTCGAGCATCTCGTCGGCCTCGTCGAGGACGAGCGACTTGATGTGCTTCAGGTTCAGCTTCTTCTGGCCCGCGAGGTCCAGCAGGCGGCCCGGGGTGCCGACGACCACGTCGACGCCCTTCTTCAGGGCCTCGACCTGCGGCTCGTAGGCCCGGCCGCCGTAGATGGCGAGGACGCGCACGTTGCGTACCTTGCCGGCGGTGAGCAGGTCGTTGGTGACCTGGGTGCACAGCTCGCGGGTGGGGACGACGACGAGCGCCTGCGGCGCTTCGGTGAGGTCCTCGGGCCGGGCGCGTCCGGCCTCCACGTCGGCGGGAACAGTCACGCGCTCCAGGAGCGGCAGGCCGAAGCCCAGCGTCTTGCCGGTGCCGGTCTTGGCCTGGCCGATGACGTCCGTGCCCGACAGGGCCACGGGAAGGGTCATCTCCTGGATGGGGAAGGGAGTGGTGATGCCGACGGCCTCCAGGGCCTCGGCCGTCTCGGGGAGGATCCCAAGGTCTCGAAACGTCGTAGTCAGGGTGCTGCCTCTTCTGTGTGCGCGGCGCGAGGCGAGCGCGGGGGTCGTGTCGCGTGACCGTGCCGGGGGACGTCGGCCACGCCCACGCGGGGCGGGCCGTGTGGCACGGGACCACTGCCGACGCTCTAGCGCTCGTACCGCTGAGGGTGTCCCTCTCGGGTTCCGTACGCACTGTCCGCACGGGCGAGGAGGGCTGTCGGGTCGGAGCCGATCGGGCCACCGACCGGGCATCCTCATGCATGCGGCCTGTCGAGGTACGTCGAAGTACCAGCAGGCGCATTACCACCATACCCCGGATTCGCGCACATGTGATGGCCGATTTGGTCACGTAGTCGTCATCACACTGGATGACCAGGGACTTCCGTGCGGCGGGGAGCGGGCTATTGTGCGCTTCATGACGAGCTCTGACAAGCCTGACCACGTCGCAGACGGTCCCGCCGCCCCCGCCGAGCACACCGGAGTCGCCGCCCGGGACTGGGCGACGGCCTCCGCCGACCCGCAGTACCGCGCCGCGGTCGTGGACCTGCTCGGCGCGCTCGCGTACGGGGAGCTGGCGGCGTTCGAGCGGCTGGCGGAGGACGCCAAGCTGGCGCCGACGCTGGAGGACAAGGCGGAGCTGGCCAAGATGGCCTCGGCCGAGTTCCACCACTTCGAGCGGCTGCGCGACCGGCTCGCCGAGATCGGCGAGGAGCCGACACGGGCGATGGAGCCGTTCGTCGCCGCGTACGACGGTTTCCACAAGCAGACGGCCCCCTCCGACTGGCTGGAAGGGCTCGTCAAGGCCTACGTCGGCGACTCGATCGCCAGCGACTTCTACCGCGAGGTCGCGGCGCGCCTGGACTCCGACAGCCGCGATCTGGTGCTGTCCGTGCTCGACGACACCGGGCACGCCGGCTTCGCCGTCGACCGGGTGCGCTCGGCCATCGATGCGGACCCGCGGGTGGGCGGGCGGCTCGCGCTGTGGGCGCGGCGCCTGATGGGCGAGGCACTGTCGCAGTCCCAGCGGGTGGTCGCCGAGCGGGACGCGCTGTCGACGATGCTGGTGGGCGGGGTCGCGGACGGCTTCGACCTGGCCGAGGTGGGGCGGATGTTCTCCCGGATCACCGAGGCGCACACCAAGCGGATGGCGGCGCTGGGGCTGGCGGCCTGACCGGCCGGTGAGCCGGCCGGGCCGGCGGGTTCCGCGGCTGTGTCCTCCGGCCGGCCCGGCGGTTCCGCTGCCGCGCACGCCGCCGGTCCGGTCGTTCCGCTGTCGCGTGTTCCGGCGTCCCGGTCGTCCACCGGCGTGCGGTCCAGGGCTCCGGTGCTCCGGCCGCCCCCGGCTCAGCGACTGTGCCGGGCCCCGCGCCGGCGGCGGCTCAGGCGGTCGTGGCCGAGTGGCGGCGGAGTCTTCCCGACGGGCGCAGCAGCAGCGACAGCGAGGCCACGGAGACGATCACCGCGCCGAGCAGGATCACCGGCAGGCTTCCGGCGTCCAGCGCGCTGTGCATGACGAAAGCGCCGAAGAGGGATCCGGCGACACCCGTCGACAGCACCAGCGGGCGGGCCGGCAGGCGGTGCGGCAGGCGGTGCGCGGCCGCCCACGCCAGGGTGAGGCCGAGGATCGCGGAACTCAGCGCTTCCAGGAGCATGTCGGGGTCCCTCCCACATGGCCGGCCTGCCCACAAACGGTCGTAGCCGGTCCTACCCCTGACCTGCGAAATCCAATCCTCCCCTGTGGAGGACCTGTGCTCCGTCCGTGGACGTCGAAAGGATGTGCGCGGGCACGGCACGGCGAAGGGGCCCGGCGGTCGACATGACCGCCGGGCCCCTTCGCCGTGCTTGCCGCTGCGCGTGCCTACAGCGCGCCGAAGCCCACCTTGCGGGGGGCGGGCTCGCCGATCTCGATGTACGCGAGGCGGTCGGCCGGGACCAGGATCTTGCGGCCGTGCTCGTCCACGAGGCTCAGCAGCTGCGACTTTCCGGCCAGGGCCTCGGCGACCACGCGCTCGACCTCCTCGGCACTCTGACCGCTCTCCAGAACGATCTCGCGGGGCGCGTGCTGCACGCCGATCTTGACCTCCACGGCTATGTCCCTCCGACGGTCAGTGATGTGCGCGGCCTTCCGCGCCGTACCCAGCACACATTAGCCCGGTGAGGGGACCTGTACCGCGCGCCCGAGAACGCCACGAGCGAACAACGACCGGGAACAAACCGATCGTCAGTGGTGCTGCTGCTCGTTCCCGTGCAGCGGGAAGCCCGCGATGCCCCGCCACGCCAGGGACGCCAGCAGCTGCACCGCCTGGTCGCGCGGCACGCTGCGGTCGCTGTGCAGCCAGGACCGCGCCACCACCTGGGCGAGGCCGCCCAGGCCGGAGGCGAGCAGCATCGACTCCGCCCGCGACAGGCCGGTGTCCTCGGCGATGACGTCGCAGATCGCCTCGGCGCACTCGGTGGTGACCTTGTCCACGCGCTCGCGCACGGCGGGCTCGTTGGTCAGGTCCGACTCGAAGACCAGGCGGAAGGCGCCGCCGTCGTCCTCGACGTACGCGAAGTAGGCGTCCATCGTCGCCCGTACGCGCTGCTTGTTGTCGGTCGTCGACGCGAGCGCGTGCCGTACGGACTGGATCAGGGACTCGCAGTGCTGGTCCAGCAGCGCGAGGTAGAGGTCGAGCTTGCCCGGGAAGTGCTGGTAGAGCACCGGCTTGCTGACGCCGGCGCGCTCGGCGATGTCGTCCATCGCGGCCGCGTGGTAGCCCTGGGCCACGAAGACCTGCTGGGCGGCGCCCAGCAGCTGGTTCCGTCGGGCTCGGCGTGGCAGGCGTGTGCCCCGCGGGCGTACCGCCTCTGTCTGCTCGATGGCTGTCACGCCGCCTCCCATAGTCGTCCACGTGCGGTCCGGGCCGCGTCGCCATCGTACTTTTCGGTAACCGTGGTGTGCGCGGTGCGCGGGCACAATTTCACGGACCGGACGGTGGACAAAGCGGCACAGAAGGTTTCAAGCGAGATCACAGTGGGCACCATGCGGCCTCTCTCCTGCTCAGCGGCGCCCTCCGCCGCCTCCCTCCGCGGTCCGTCACCGGTAGTCGTCCTCGTCGAGCTCGACGATGCGGGCCTGCTCCGCCAGGTCGGCCTCGCTGGCCCGGTCCGGGCTCAGTTCGGTCAGCGGGATGTCGCGGTCCGGCGTGATGGCCGCGTGCTGCTCGGCCGCGTCGACCTCGGGGGCCTCCACGTCGAACTCCAGGACCTCCTGCGCCTCCTCGTCCTCGAACGTCTCGGGATCGGTGGGGTCAAAGGCCATGCTGGGCTCCCTTCCTACGAACGTCCCTGAAACATGCAGGGGCCACACGCGGGTGCCCTCTGTACGAGCCTAGGAGACACCCGATCGGGACGCTATGCGTTCCGTTCCCGCGGATCCCGCCGGCGGCCCGCCCCGCCGTCGGCCTCCCGCCGCGTGCGGGAGCGCCCCGGCCGCGGGGGACGCCGTGCTTCTCCACGTGTTGCCCTGCGAGTTGACAGGTACCTGTGACGGCGAACACGTGAACCGGTACGTGATCGTCTCGTAACATTGCCGCATGTCTTCGACCGAGCTGCCATCCGTGCCGCCCGCAAACGTGCTCCCCAAGGTGGCGGCTGTCAGGGTCGCGGAGGGCGAGCGGCTCAGGTCGGTGCAGCTGCCCGGCGTCACGCTGACGGTGCGGTCGCGGCCCCCCGCGCGCGAGGGCCTGCCCCCCGCCCTGTACGTCCACGGACTCGGCGGTTCCTCGCAGAACTGGTCGGCGCTGATGCCGCTGCTGGACGACGTCGTCGACAGCGAGGCCGTCGACCTGCCGGGCTTCGGCGACTCCCCGCCGCCGGACGACGGCGACTACTCGATCACGGGGCACGCGCGCGCGGTGATCCGTCACCTCGACGCCGCCGGACGCGGCCCCGTGCACCTGTTCGGGAACTCGCTGGGCGGTGCGGTCGCCACGCGCGTCGCCGCGGTCCGTCCCGACCTCGTGCGTACGCTCACGCTCGTGTCGCCCGCCCTCCCCGAGATCCGCGTGCAGCGCTCCGCCATGCCGACGGGGCTGCTGGCGGTGCCCGGGGTCGCCCTCCTCTTCACCCGGATGACCCGGGAGTGGACGGCGGAGCAGCGCGTCAAGGGCGTGATGAGCCTGTGTTACGGAGATCCCGCGCGGGTGTCGCCGGAAGGCTTCCGGCACGCGGTGCAGGAGATGGAGCGGCGGCTGCGGCTGCCGTACTTCTGGGACGCGATGGCCCGCTCCGCGCGCGGCCTGGTCAACGCGTACACGCTCGGCGGCCAGCAGGGGCTGTGGCGCCAGGCCGAGCGCGTCCTCGCGCCGACCCTGCTCGTCTACGGCGGCCGGGACCAGCTCGTCGGCTTCCGCATGGCCCAGAAGGCGGCCCGCGCCTTCCGCCGCTCCCGCCTGGTGACCCTGCCGGACGCGGGCCACGTGGCGATGATGGAGTACCCCGAGACGGTGGCCATGGCCTTCCGCGAGCTCCTCGCGGAGGCGGGTGCGGAAGCGAGGGGACCGTCCGGCCCGGAGCCGGGTTCGGGGGCAGGTCCGGTGGAGTCGACGGGGGCGAGGGACACGGTGCAGCCGAGGGGCACGAGCGGTGCGCGGGCTTCCGGGGTGCGTGATGCCCGGACGCTCGCCGGTGAGGACGCCGGCGGCGCCGCCGCCACCGAGAACGTGGGAGGCTGAGGCGCGAAGTGGGACGCCACAGCCGCCGCGGGCCCGCCCCCAAGGGCGATGCCGCGGACACGACCGCAGTACGGGACGGCCGTTCGGGACGGGACGCGGCGCACGACGGCCGGACGGCCCCGGCCGCGGTCCCGGGAAGCCGTCAGGAGGGCGGGCCACCGCCGGGGCCCGGTCCCGCCGGGGCCCCCGGCGCGTGGCAGGGACAGCGGCCCGCGCCCCAGGGCGGTCCCGCGCCCGGCTACGGGGCGCCGCGTCTGCCGGACGGCTGGGTGCCGGACGGGACGCCCGCCCGGGGAGTACCTCGCCTGCCCGACGGCACGCCCGCGCACGGCGTTCCGAGGATGCCCGACGGCACGCCCGCGCACGGTGTGCCGAGGCTGGCGGACGGCACGCCGGCTCGTGGTGTGCCGAGATTTCCCGACGGCACGCCCGCGCGGGGGGTGCCCAGTCTTTCCGACGGCACACCGGCGCACGGTGTGCCGTCGGTGTCCGGTGGCGCCCCGCAGGGCGGGCGGGGATTCCCTGACGGCACGCCGGCGCACGGCGTTCCGAGGATGCCCGACGGCACGCCCGCGCACGGTGTGCCGAGGCTGGCGGACGGCACGCCGGCTCGTGGTGTGCCGAGGCTTCCCGACGGCACCCCCGCGCACGGGGTGCCGCGGGTGACCGGCGGTGCCCCCGGGCACGGCGCACGCGGAGGCCCGCAGGTCCGCGGGGAACACCCCGAGCAGCGGGAACCCGGGGGCGGCTGGGGCCCGTTGCACGGCCGGGCCGGCAACGGGCCGGGCGCCGCTCCGGGACCCGCCGCTCCCATACCGCGGCAGCGGCAGGCCCCGCCGGGCGGGCCGCGGCCGGAGTACCTCGACGCCTTCTCCGAGGACGGCGACCTCTTCGTGCCCCGCCGTGCGACCGGTCACCCGGCCCGCATGACGGGGGAGGCGCAGCCCGCCGGCCCCTACGCACACGTCGCCGACCGGAACTCCGGCGCCGACGGGGGCGGCAGCGGTGCCGGTCCGGCGTCCGCGCCCGCCAAGGGGGGCAAGGGCCGGACGTTCACCGGGATCGCGGCCGCCGCCGTCACCACCGTGCTGGCGGTCATCGTCGCCGGGCAGGTGACCGAGGACCACGACGGGGCCGCCGTGCAGGCGCACTCCGCCGATCAGGCCCGCGACGTCCGGGACCCCGCCTCGCGGAGCGACGGGCGGGCGGCGCCGTCCGCGGCGGCCGGCGTCGAGACCCTCACGTACGAGCAGAAGATGGACAAGAAGTACCCGCTCGGCGCCGAACTCGCGGGGTCGGGACGGTTCGACGCGATCCCCGGCATCGCCAAGGCGCCCGGCTCGGGGCAGAAGTTCACCTACCGCGTCGACGTGGAGCAGGGGCTCGGGCTGGACGGCGAGCTGTTCGCCGAGGCCGTGCACAGGACGCTGAACGACGACCGCAGCTGGGCGCACAACGGCGCGCGCACCTTCGAGCGCGTCCACTCCGGCAAGCCCGACTTCGTCATCACCCTGGCCAGTCCCGGTACCACCGCGGAGTGGTGCGCCAAGTCGGGCCTGGACACCACCGTGGACAACGTCTCCTGCGACTCCGCGGCCACCGAACGCGTGATGATCAACGCCTACCGGTGGGCGCAGGGCTCCCGGACGTACGGCGCCCGGATCCACGCCTACCGGCAGATGCTGATCAACCACGAGATCGGCCACCGTCTGGGCTACAGCCACGTGACCTGCGACAAGAACGGCGACCTCGCCCCGGTCATGCAGCAGCAGACCAAGTTCCTCGACCACGACGGCATCCGCTGCCGTCCCAACCCCTGGCCGTATCCCGGGAGTTGAGGGACCGTCCGGCAGGAGGAGCGTAGCGTGACGGCGCGTGCCCGCGTGATCTCCTAGCGCCACCGAACGCGACCCGCGCGGGAAAGTTACGACCGTTCACCCCTTCCGGTGGCGCGACGGACAACCGTCCGTCGCGCCACCGCCCCGCCCGCGTACGTTCGTCCCGCTGCGAGCCGCCGGGGCAACGGCGGCTCCCCATACGGGAGATCGGGGGTGCACACGTGCGCATCGGACTGCTTACGGAGGGTGGCTATCCGTACGTCGGCGGTGACGCCACACTCTGGTGCGACCGGC
The DNA here is from genome assembly GCF_044540485.1 of Streptomyces sp. NPDC085946. Lineage (NCBI taxonomy): Bacteria > Bacillati > Actinomycetota > Actinomycetes > Kitasatosporales > Streptomycetaceae > Streptomyces > Streptomyces sp. NPDC085946. The sequence continues at coordinate 214,198 of NZ_JBITSF010000009.1, forward strand.
TCGTGCGCGGGCTGGAGCAGCACGAGTTCGACGTCTACGCGCTCAGCCGCAGTGAGCGCCAGGAGGACGAGGGCTGGGTCCCGCTGCCGCCCCAGGTCGGCCGGGTGCGCACCGCCGCGCTGTGGGCGACCGAGGAGGACGGGGCCGCGTACGGGCGCCGCGCGCGCCGGCGCTTCGAGGAGTGCTACGGCGAACTGGCGGCCGCCCTGTGCGCCGGGAGCCCGGCGGACACCTCGCGGGGCGACCCGGCCCTGGAGGCGGACCGTTTCGCCAACGCGCTGTACGGCCTCGCCGACCTCGCCCGCGACGCCGGCGGCCTGGCGGGAGCGCTCCGCTCCGAGACCGCCGTACGCCTCCTGGAGCGCACCTGCCGCGCGCCCGGCGCCCTGCGTACCGCCCGCGAGGCGCGCGTGCCGGAGCTGCTCACCGTCGCCGCGCACCTGGAACGCGCCCTGCGCCCCCTCTCGCTCGACTGGTACGAGGACGCCGGGCTCGGCGCGGTCGACCTGTGCCACGCCGCGTCCAACGGCCTGGCCGCCCTGCCGGGCCTGCTCGCCCGGCACTTCTGCGGCGTCCCCCTGCTGGTGACCGAGTACGGGGTGCAGCTCCGGACGCAGTACCTGGCCAGCGCGGACTCCTCCCCGGCGGTCCGGTCCCTGCTCGCCGCCTTCCACGGCAGGCTGGCCGCCGAGACCTACCGGCGGGCCGCGCTCGTCACGCCCGGCAACACGCACGCCCGCCGCTGGCAGGAGCGCTGCGGCGCCGACCGGGCCAAGCTGCGCACGGTCTACCCGGGCATGAACGCCGCGCCCTTCGCGGAGGTCGGCGAGTCGGCGCGGTGCGCGGACCCGGCCACCCTCGTCTGGGCCGGCCGCGTCGAACCCGCGAAGGACCTGGTCTCCCTGCTGCACGCCTTCGCGGAGATCCGCAAAGAGGAACCCGGGACCCGCCTGCGGATCGTGGGGGCGCCCGCCGGTCCCGAGGGGGCGGCCTACCTCGGCCACTGCAAGGCGCTGGCCGCCCAGCTCTTCCCCGACGAGGCCGAGGGGCCGCACGCCGTCGGCGACAACCCGGTGTCCTTCGACGAGATCGGCGGCCCCGACCTCCCGACGGCCGCCGACGCGTACGCCTCCGGCCCCGTGACCGTCCTGTCGAGCGTCGTCGAGGGCTTCCCGGCCCAGCTCGTCGAGGCGATGCTCTGCGCCCGCGCCACCGTCTCCACCGACGTGGGCGCGGTCGTGGAGGTCGTCGGGGGCACGGGACTCGTCGTCCCGCCCCGCAATCCGCGGGCGCTCGCCGAGGCGTGCGTGTCGCTGCTGCGCGACCCGAAGCGCTGTGAGCGCCTGGGGGCCGCCGCGCGCGCCCGCGCCCTCGAACTGTTCACCGTCGAGCAGAACGTCGAGGCATTTCGCGGCATTTACCTGGAGATCGTCTCCGGTCATCCCGTGCACCGCGTCGTCCTCGGCGAGGCCGGGGAGCCCCTGCCGTTCGCCGCTCCGGCCGAGTCCCACGTCGCGGGCCCGTGGGCCGGCCCCACCCCCCGCGGGGTTCCGCAGTGGGCGGCGCGCGGGCCCGCGCACACGCCCGTGTCCGCGCCGCCGGTGTCGGTCGACATGCCTGCACCTGTGCCCGTGGCGGCGGACACGCCCGTGCCGGCGCCCGTGCCGGCGCGGACACCTGCCCAGGCCGATGCCCAGTCCGGCGCTCGGGGCTCCGCTCCGCTGGCCGCCGCGGAGGGAGCGCGATGAGCGGCCCGGGCGGACCGGACCGCCCCGTGACCCCGGGCAGCCCCGGGGCGTGGGACGCGCGGCCGGAGCGGGGGCCGGCCGACGAACCCGCGGCGGGCGCCGCGCGCGGCGACGGGACCGGCTTCGCCCCGACCACCACCGATCAACGGACCGCCACCGATCGACGGACCGGAACCGGCCATCAGAGCGGAACCGGCCACCGGACCACAAGCGGCCACAAGGCCCCCGCCGTCCGCCGAGGCGCCGCCGACCCCGTGAAGGCGCTGATGCACCGGCACCGGGAGCTGTGCGAGCGCGCCGTCGACCCCCTCGACATCGCGGCCGGCCTGGAGGCCCACGGCGTCACGGACCGCACCGCCGCCCGCTTCCGTCACCGGGACGTCTTCTCCCTCGCGGAGGAGATGTACGCGCGTGTCCCCCGGGACGCGGACGTGCCCCCGCGCCCCGCGCCCGTCCCGGCCGCGCGGGCCCGTGCGGACTGGGTCCTCCTCACCCTGCTGCCCGGCGCGCTGTGCGCCGCGACGGTGGCCGCCGTGCACCTCACCGACGGCCGGACCCGCCTCACCGCCGTCGCCGTCGGCATCCTCGCGGTGGCCCTGGCCCTCCGGGCGGCCCTGCGCCGAGGACCCCTCGGCACCGCCGACCGCACGGCACCCGGCGCGTCCCCCGCCTGGACGTACTGGCTCGTCGGTTACGCGCTCCTGGGCGACGGCCTGCTCTCGACGGCCCTCGCGGGCGGCCCCGACGGCCCGCCCGGGGGCGGTGCGGACAGCCCCTGGCCCGTCACCGTCGCCCCGGTGCTGGCCCTCACCCTGGCCTGTGCGCCGGCGGCCTGGACGGCCCGCCTCTTCGCCGTGCGCGCCCGCCGCAGGCTCGCCGCGAGCCGGGGCCTGGAGGAGTTCGCCGGCACCGTCCGACCGCTGCTGCTCGGTGTGTTCGCCCTGTTCCTCACCGCCCTGACGGCCCTGCTCGCCCTCTGCGGCGCGGTCCTCGACGAGCCCGCCGTCCACCCCGGGACCCTGGCCCTCGGCGCCCTCCTGTTCCTGGCCCGGCTCCTGACCGCCCACCGTTTCGCCCACGCCCCGGCCGTGCTGCTCGCCGCCACGGTCGCGGCCCAGGCGGCGGCACTGGCGTCCGTCTTCGCGGCCCGCCTCCCCGGCTGCGCCGCCCTGGCCGTCCCCGTGGACACCCTCGTCGCCCTCTGCGGACCCGGCGGTGTCCCGGCGCTCACCTGCGGCGCAGCGGCCCTCGGCCTGCTGGTCCACGCCACCCGCAAGCTGACCCGGGCCTCGGCCCACGCCCCGGCGGAGCCGCCGCGCTGACGACCGGGTCACCCCAGCTCCACCCCCCACACCCCCACCCCTCCCCGCGTGAAGGAGAACTCCGCATGACCACCCGCCCAGGCACCCCCACTCCGGGAGCGGCCCGATGAGAGTCCTGCTGATCGGAGCCAACGGCTACCTCGGGCGCTTCGTCGCCGACCGCCTGCTCGCCGACCCCGCGGTCCAGCTCACCGCCCTCGGCCGCGGCGACGACGCCGACGTCCGCTTCGACCTCGCGACGGGCAGCCCGGGCGCCCTGACCCGCTTCCTCGACGCGGTCCACCCCGGCGTCGTCGTCAACTGCGCGGGCGCCACGCGGGGCGGCGCCCGCGAACTCACCCGCCACAACACCGTCGCCGTCGCCACCGTCTGCGAGGCCCTGCGCCGCAGCGGCTGCGGCGCCCGCCTCGTGCAGATCGGGTGCAGCTCGGAGTACGGCCCCAGCCAGCCGGGCTCCTCCACGGCCGAGGACGCCGTCCCGCGTCCCGGAGGCCCGTACGGCGTCAGCAAGCTCGCCGCCACCGAACTCGTCCTCGGCTCCGGCCTCGACGCCGTCGTCCTGCGGGTGTTCTCGCCCGTCGGGCCCGGGACCCCCGCCGGCTCCCCGCTCGGCCGTCTCGCCGAGGCCCTGCGCCGCGCCATGCAGTCCGGCGACGCCGAACTCAAGCTCGGCGGCCTCGGGGCGCAGCGCGACTTCATCGACGTCCGCGACGTGGCCCGCGCCGTCCACGCGGCCTCGCTCTCCGCCGCGCAGGGCGTGATCAACATCGGCTCGGGCCGCGCCGTGCGCCTGCGCGACGCCGCCGCGATCCTCGCCCGCGTGGCCGGATACGGCGGGGCCCTCCACGAACTCGACGCCCCTCCCGGTCCCCTGCGCCCCGCCATCGGCCACCCCCGTCCGGACCCCGACCACGCCGCCCCGGTCGCGTACCCGTACCCGGACGGGTGCGGCAGCTGGCAGCAGGCCGACGTGCGCACCGCGCGCGACCGGCTCGGCTGGCGCCCCCGCATCAACCTCGAGGAGTCCCTCGCCGACATCTGGATGGAGGCGGCGTGTCGCATCTGACGAGAACGCCCTCCCGCCGTACGGCCGTCCGTCCGCACCGTCCCGCCCGGCCCGCCGTGCACCACCGCGGTACCGGGACCGCCAGGACCCGCACCGCGCTCGGCATCCCCGGCTACGCGCACCCCCTCCTCGCCCGCGCCGAATGGGCCGGTCTCACCCGCCCGGGCACGCCCCTGCACTGGGTCACCCTCGACGTCGCCGACGGGCCCGGGGTCCTGCCCGATCCGCACTGCCTGGAGGCGGCCGGCCACGTGCGCAACGCGGGGGTCCGGGTCCTCGGCCGCCTCGCCGCCCCCGGCTCCCGCACCGTGGCGGAAGTGGTCACCGACGCGCACCGGTACCTGGAGTGGTACCGGGTCGACGGCTTCCTCCTGGACCGCTGTCCCGCCGAAGGCGCCGCCCTGCCCGAGGTCCGCCGCACGCTCGCCGCGCTCCGCACGCTGCGTGACGATGCCCACATCGTCCTCGGGCACGGCGTCCACCCGGACCCCGGCTACGCGGAGGTCGCCGACCAGCTGGTCACCTTCTCCGGTCCCTGGAGCGCCTACCGCTGGTCGCAGGCCGCGCAGTGGACCGCCGACCATCCGCCCGAGCGGTTCTGCCATTTCGTCCACGGCGTGCCGCGCTCCCACCTGGAGGAGGCGCTGCGCGTCGCCCGCTGGCAGGGCGCCGCGACGGTCTACTTCACCGACCGCACGGACCGCGGCGGCCGCGTCGACCCCTGGGCGAGCCTGCCCGGCTACTGGGACGACATCGTCTCGCGTGTCGGAACGGGTGTCTCGGAATGAAAAAGGCCGTGGCAGTGTTACGGGGAGAACAACTGTAGTGATTGACCGACCAACGGAGTCCCCGTGTCGCTGCCACCCCTGGTCGAGCCGGCCCCCGAGCTCACCGTAGACGAGGTCCGCAGGTACTCCCGCCACCTGATCATTCCCGACGTGGGGATGGACGGGCAGAAGCGGCTGAAGAACGCCAAGGTGCTGTGTGTGGGCGCCGGCGGCCTGGGCTCGCCGGCGCTGATGTACCTGGCCGCCGCGGGCGTGGGCACGCTCGGCATCGTGGAGTTCGACGAGGTCGACGAGTCGAACCTGCAGCGTCAGATCATCCACAGCCAGTCCGACATCGGCCGTTCCAAGGCCGAGTCCGCCCGTGACAGCGTCAAGGGCATCAACCCGTACGTGAACGTGATCCTTCACGAGGAGCGGCTCGAGGCCGACAACGTGATGGACATCTTCAGCCAGTACGACCTGATCGTCGACGGCACGGACAACTTCGCGACCCGCTACCTGGTCAACGACGCCTGCGTGCTGCTGAACAAGCCGTACGTGTGGGGTTCGATCTACCGCTTCGACGGTCAGGCCTCCGTCTTCTGGTCGGAGTACGGTCCCTGCTACCGCTGCCTCTACCCGGAGCCCCCGCCCCCCGGCATGGTCCCCTCCTGCGCCGAGGGCGGCGTGCTCGGCGTGCTGTGCGCGTCCATCGGGTCGATCCAGGTCACCGAGGCGATCAAGGTCCTGGCCGGCGTGGGCGACCCGCTGGTCGGCCGCCTGATGATCTACGACGCCCTGGAGATGCAGTACCGCCAGGTCAAGGTCCGCAAGGACCCGAACTGCGCGGTCTGCGGCGAGAACCCGACCGTCACCGAGCTCATCGACTACGAGGCCTTCTGCGGCGTCGTCTCCGAGGAGGCCCAGGCGGCGGCCGCCGACTCCACGATCACTCCCAAGCAGCTCAAGGAGTGGATCGACGACGGCGAGAACATCGACATCATCGACGTCCGCGAGCCGAACGAGTACGAGATCGTCTCCATCCCGGGCGCCCGCCTGATCCCGAAGAACGAGTTCCTCATGGGCACCGCCCTGGAGGGCCTCCCGCAGGACAAGAAGATCGTCTTGCATTGCAAGACGGGTGTCCGCAGTGCTGAAGTCCTCGCGGTGCTGAAGTCCGCGGGCTTCTCGGACGCGGTGCACGTCGGCGGCGGCGTGATCGGCTGGGTCAACCAGATCGAGCCGGCCAAGCCGGTCTACTGAGCCATCGGCCGCCCGCCTCGGGCGGCCGCCGAGGCCCACGGCTCCGATCCGTCCGGACGCCGTGGGCCTTCGCCGTGGCGCGTCGGCGGCCGCGCTCGCCGGGGCCCGGCCGGCGGTCAGGCGCAGACCTCGCCGTCCTTCGGCAGCGTGCCCTTCAGCAGATAGCCGTCGACCGTGGAGTCGACACAGTCGCTCCCGCTGCCGTACGCCCCGTGTCCCTCGCCCCGCCAGGTGAGCACCACTCCGACACCCGGGCCCAGTTCGTCCGCCATCCTCCGGGCACCCTCGTACGGCGTGGCCGGGTCGCCGGTGTTGCCGACGACCAGGATCGGAGCCGCTCCCGGAGCGCTCACCTCGGGGTTCTCGAACTGCCCCGCCACCGGCCAGTCGTGGCACCAGCCGGCCGTGTCCCAGCCGAGGAACGCGCCGAACACGGGCGAGATCCTCTCGAACCTCGGCAGCAGCTTCCTCGCCTCCGCCACCGACGGCCGCTGCCTGTCGTCCAGGCACGATATGACCCGCTGCGCGTGGGACCCGGTGCCGTAACGCCCCGACGGGTCGCGTTCGTTGTAGCGGTCGGCGAGCACCAGCAGCTCCGAGCCGTCCCCCCGCTCCGCGGCCTCCAGGGCGCCGGTCAGCGCCGGCCAGCCGGCCTTGCTGTACAGCGGCAGGACGATGCCGGTGAGCGCGAGCGTCTGGGTCAGCTTCCGGCCGGGCGAGGACGTCGGCAACGGCCGGGCGTCGATGCGCTCCAGCAGGTCGGCGATCCTCCGGGAACCCTCCCGCGGGTCCTGCCCGGTCGACTTCAGGTAGTCGTCCAGCGCGCGCTGGAACCCCCGGGTCTGGTTCTCGGCGTGGCCCAGGGTGTCGGCGGTGGGGTCGACGACCGCGTCGAGGATCATCCGTCCCACCCGCCGGGGGAACAAGTGGGCGTAGACGCCGCCCAGTTCGGTGCCGTAGGAGATGCCGAAGTAGTGCAGCTCGTCGTCGCCGAGGACCTGGCGCATCAGGTCCAGGTCGCGGGCGGTGTCGGTGGTCGAGACGTGGGCCAGCAGCTTCCCGGCGGACTTCCGGCAGCCCGTGCCGAAGTCGGCCGCGTCCTGGAGGAAGGCCCGCTCCTCGGCCGGGGTGTCGGGGGTGGCGTCCACCGTCGACTCGGCGGCCTGGATCTCCTTGTCGCCGCGGCAGCGGATGCCCTCGCTGGCGCCCACTCCGCGCGGGTCCCAGCTCACCAGGTCGTAGCGCTCCCGCAGGGCGGAGACCGCCGGGGCGTAGGAGGGCAGCGTGGCGACCCCCGAGCCGCCGGGGCCGCCGAAGTTGAACAGCAGCGAGCCGATGCGGTCGTCGCCGCGGGCCCGGGCGCGGATCAGCGCGAGCCCGATCGTCTCGCCGTCCGGCTTCGACCAGTCCAGCGGCACCCTCAGCGTCGCGCACTGCCAGTCACTGCCCGGCGCGGGGGCGTCCTCGGTGGCCTTGCAGCGCCCCCAGTCCGGTTTCTGCGCGCTCGGCGGCCCGCCGCCCTTGCCGCTGTCTCCCGTGTCCGGACCGCCGCTGCACCCCGCCAGCAGTGCGGCGGCGACGGCCAGGGCCGTCCACCGTACGAAACGCGTCATGCGGCCTTCCCCCCTCGCGAGTCCTCCGCACCGTGCCGCGGAAGCCGTCCACGCCATGGTAGGCGGATCGCGCCTAGGCCGTCACAGCCTGTGGATAACGCTTTGACCTGCCCTTTTGTCGTTCCGAGTCGGCTGCCGTGTCACTCGCACACGGTTCCGGGCGCGGGCACCTTCCCGTCCAGCAGGTAGCCGTCCACCGCGTCCCGCACGCACGTGTTCCCGCTGTCGTACGCACCGTGCCCCTGGCCCCGGTACGTCAGCTCCACACCGACCCCCTCGCCCAGCTCCCGCGCCATCTTCCGCGCGCCCTCGTACGGGGTCGCCGGGTCGCCGGTGTTGCCGATGACCAGGATGGGCGGCGCGCCCGGGGCGCTCACGTCGGGATGGTCGGCGGCGCCCGCCACCGGCCAGCCGGTGCAGCTGAGCATGGACCAGGCGAGGAACTCGCCGAACAGCTCGGAGGCGGCCCGGAACTCAGGCAGCCTGCGCTGGACGTACGCGACGTCGTACCGCGGCCTGTCGTCGGCGCAGTTGATGGCGACGTTGGCCGCGACGAGGTTGCTGTACTCGCCGTTCTCGCTGCGCCCGTTGAGCGAGTCGGCCAGCAGCATCAGGGTCCTGCCGTCACCGGCGTACGCCTGCTGGAGCCCGTCGGTGAGGTACGCCCAGAACTCCTTCGAGTACAGGGCCTGCGCGATGCCGCCGGTCGCCGCGGTCTGGGTGAGCTCGCGGGGGAAGACGCCCGGGAGCGGCCTGTCCTCGAGCTCCTCCAGCAGCCTCGCGATCCGGTCCTTCACGTCCTGGGCGCTGTCGCCGATGGGGCAGTCCTCGGCCTGCGAGACGCAGTCCTCGGCGAAGTTGTCCAGCGCGAGCTGGAAGCCCTTCGCCTGGGCGAGCGAGCCCTGTTCGGGGGTCTGGGTCGGGTCGACGACCGCGTCGAAGACGGCCCGGCCCACGTTCCGGGGGAACAGGTGGGCGTAGACGCCGCCGAGTTCGGTGCCGTAGGAGACGCCGAAGTAGTGCAGCTTGTCGTCGCCGAGGACCCGGCGCATCAGGTCCAGGTCGCGGGCCGCGTCGGTGGTGCGCACGTGCGGCAGCATCTTCCGGGAGCGCTCCTCGCAGGCCTCGTTGAACTCCTCGGTGCCCGCCACGTACTCGGTGCGCTCGGCGGCGTCGTCGGGGGTCGCGTCCTGCTGGAAGTACGCGTCGAGCTGCTGGTCGTTCTCGCAGATCACGGGGGCGCTGCGGCCGACCCCGCGCGGGTCGAAGCTGACCAGGTCGTAGCGGGTGCGCAGTTTCGCGTAGTCCTCGCCGAAGGCGGGCAGGGTCGTGACGCCCGAGCCGCCGGGGCCGCCGAAGTTGAAGACGAGCGAACCGATCCGCCGGTTCGGCTCGCCGGTGGTACGCACCCGGATCAGGGCCAGCTCGATCGTGTCTCCCCGGGGTTCGTCCCAGTCCAGGGGAACCTTCATGGTCGCGCACTGCCACTCGCCGTCGTCCGGCAGCGGCGAGGGCGCGTTGCCGCCGCCCTGCGCCTCGGACGGGTCCGGGCACTCCTCCCAGCTCAGCTCCTGCTGCGTCAGGTCCTCGTCCTTGTCCTCGTCCCCGCCGCAGCCGGCCAGCGGGGCGGACAGCAGCACGGCGGTGAGGGCGAGGGCGGCGGCGCGCGGCCGGAAGGGGGCGGGCATGTTCCCATCCTGCGTCCCCGCGGGGCGGAGCGCGCGGGCCACGGGCCGTACGAGGTAAGGGGCCCGGCGAGTGCTTCCTCGGGCGCGCGGGTCACGGCGCCTTCCGCGCGGGAGGCGGGGCGGACGCCGGGGCGCTTCCCCGCGCGTGAGACGGGCCGTACCGCGGGGGCGGGCCGCGCTACAGCGCTTCCTTGCGCGTGAGGTGGGTGAACGCCAGCCACCCGGGCAGCACCGGCAGCCACAGGGTCAGCAGCCGGAACAGCAGCACCGCGGGGGCGGCGACCTCCTTGGGGAGTCCGACGGCGATCAGGCCGATGGTCAGGCTCGCCTCCACCGCGCCCACACCGCCGGGGGTCGGCGCCGCCGAGCCGAGCGCGTTGCCCGCGAGGAAGACCACGGCGACGCTGGCCAGGCTGATCGAGGTCGTCTCGTCGCCGAACGCCCGGATCGAGGCGTCCAGGCACATCACGAAGCAGGCGGTCAGCAGCAGCATGCCGCCGATGCCGGTGACCAGCTTCTGCGGCCGCTGCAGCACGTCGAGCATGCGCGGCACGACCCCCGCGAAGAGCGACCGCACGCGCGTGACGACGAATTTCCGCAGGAACGGCACCGAGGTCACCACGAGCACCAGCACCGCCACCGTCAGCAGACCGGCGATGACCGTCCGGGACGGCGACAGCGACGGCGTCTTCTCGGTACCGGTGAGGTAGCCGAAGGCGAGCAGCATGAGGATGTGGCAGCCCAGCCCGAACAGCTGCGAGGCGCCCACGCTCGCCACCGCGAGCCCCGGCCGCACCCCCGCGCGCTGCAGGAACCGCGTGTTCAGGGCGACGCCGCCGACCGCCGCCGGGGCGACGATCTTCACGAACGACCCGGCGACCTGCGCCGCCACGGTCCGCAGGAACGGCACCCGCTCGGGCACGAACCCCAGCAGGGCCATCGCCGCCGCGAAGTAGCTGGCCGCCGAGAACAGCACGGCCGCGGCCACCCAGCCCCACTCGGCGTTCGCGATGAGCGGCCCGAACTCGATGTGGGTGAGCTGCGTCAGCAGGAAGTAGGCGCCGATGGCACCGGCGATGAAACTGAGCAGGGTGCGCGGCCGGACCCGCTCCAGGCGGGCCGGCTCGACCGGGGCCTGCGGCCGGATGCGCAGCACCTCGTGCCGGATCTGGGTGAGCAGGTCCTCCTCGCGCGCCTCCTCCAGCGCCTCGTCGATGGCCCGCTTCTCGGCCCGCTGCTCCGCGCGGACGGCCTTCTTGTCCGGCTTGTCGGGCTCCGGCCCGGCGTCACCGCCCTCCGCCAGGCGGGCCTGCTTGGCCTGCCGGGAGGCCTCCAGGACGGCCTCGCGCTCGCGCTGCGCCCGCTCCCGGGCGAGTCTGCGCAGGGTCGCGCGCGTGGAGCGGCTGAGCGCGATGGGCTGGAGCATCGGCAGGCAGTCCGCCACGGCGTCGGGGCCGAGCACGCTCACCGCCGAGGCCACCGCGCGTTCGGCGCCCACCCGCAGGCCCAGCGTGACCAGCAGCTGGGAGATGTCCATGCGCAGCAGCAGGTCGCCCGCCGCGATCTCGCCGACGCGCAGGTCGGTGAGGATCACCGTGCCGGAACGATCCACCAGAATGGCGTCGCCGACCAGCCGGCGGTGCGCGATGCGCCGCGACTGCAGGGCCCTGACCTGGTGCCAGGTGTCGCTCAGCAGCCCGTCGGTGATCTCCTCGTCGTCCAGCGAGTCCAGGGTGCGCCCGCCGCTGTGCTCGTAGACGAGCATCACGGCGTCGGGGCCGAGCTCGGAGGTGGCGATCAGCTTGGGGGCGTTGGCGCCGGCCGCGATGGCCGCGTACGCCAGCAGCGCCTCCTGCTCCAGGGCCTGGCGCAGCGACTGGAGGCTGCTGCGGGTGGCGAAGCCGCGCAGGGTCAGGTTGCGCCACGCGCGGTAGAAGAACCCCTGGGCCTGCTGCTCCCGGTCGACCACCGTGACGTCCAGCGGCGGACCGTCCTCCAGGGTGACGAAGTAGCGCCGGCCGCGGTCGCCGGTCTCCAGAGTGTCCGACGCCTCCTCGCGGGACGCGCTCACCGGGCGGAAGCCGACCCTGCGCAGGCCCGCCATCAGCGTCTGCCCGGTGGGGCGGACATTGGGCGAGCCGACCGCGTACAGCGTGCCGTAGGCCACGGTCCAGCCGATCAGCACGGTCAGGATGATCGAGAACGGGGTGGTGTACCCGGTGACGAGCATCGAGAAGGCGTCGAGCATCAGCACGACCCACAGGACCGCGCGCCAGCGGGGCCGGCGCGACATGCCGACGGCGGTCATGTACGCGATGACAGGGGCCAGGTAGCCGTGCACCGGATCGGTCAGCGCCTGGATGTCGCCGGGGGAGGGCTGGGTGAGCGCCTCCTGGATCGAGTCGGGGGCGGCCCTGGCGACCCACAGGTCGGTGGCCAGGGTCACACCGTGCGCGAGGACCGCCGCGAGCACGCCGTCGGCGATCCGCAGCCCGTCCCGTTTGATCAGGCGTTCGATGGCGAAGGCGACGGGCACCAGCAGGATCGCGATGCTGGAGGCCAGGCCCGCGATCTTGATGAGCAGGTCGGGGGCCTGACCGGTCCCCTTGTTGATGTCCTGTTCCAGGCCCGAGGTGGTGCCGTGCGCGAACGCGGCGATCGCGAGCAGCACGACCACGGCGAGCACGCCCACCAGGAGGCGCATCAGGTCGGAGGGCCGGTGCACGCGCGCGGGGAGCAGCGGCTCGTCGCCCTCGACCTCGTCGACGTGGGCCGTGTCCGCGTCGTCGGGGCCGCCGGTGCCGGCGTCCCCGGGGGGCCTCTTCCCGGTCGCCCCCTTGCCGGCGTCCCCGGTCTCGGCGTCCGGGCCCGGGGCGTCCGGGCGCGACGAAGCGTCAGAGGGGCCCTCCGTGTCCCCGGGGTGCGCACCCTGCTGCTTCATCGTCTCTTCTTGGTCTCGTATCACCGGTCACCGCCCGCACGATGGTGGCATGCCGCACCGACACACGGGGGCATCAGGGTGCACATGCGGGGGCGGACAGTCTGCCCGAAGCGTCGCTTTCGGGCGAGGGGCGACCACCGTCGCGAGCGCGTCGCGTTGTCGGTGGGGTGGGGCAGGATGGGGCGGATGAGCGAGCAGAGCCTTCCCCGGGACGCCCGCGCGGAGCACGCGGACGCCCTGCCCGAGTACGCCGAGCGCGTCCTGGAGGTCGCCGACCTGATCCCGGCCGGCCGCGTCATGACGTACGGCGACGTGGCCGAATGGCTGGGGGAGGGCGGGCCCCGCCAGGTGGGCCGCGTGATGGCCCTGTACGGGGGAGCGGTGCCGTGGTGGCGCGTGGTGCGGGCCGACGGCGTCCTGCTGCCGGGCCACGAACTGCGGGCGCTCGGCCACTACCGCGAGGAGGGCACGCCCCTGAGGGACGCGGGCAGGGCCACCGAGGGACACCTGCCGCGCATCGACATGAGGCGGGCGCGCTGGGACGGCGGCGAACGCGCGGACGGTCACACCTGACAGCTTCCGCCATCTGGCGGCCCGCCGTGTGACCCGTGATCCGATCGGGGGAAGAGGAGCACGTCCGTGGCATGACGTACGTTCGAAAGGCGAGGGGCACACGTGCCGGATGTGCCGACCGTGCCGGGAGGGAAGAAGGGGAACCCCTGCTTCCGCCCTCTCCGTCGGCGTAGCGTCGGCCGCGCGTGCCCCCCTCACCCCCCGGCCACCGCCGTCCGCACGCGGTGGCGCACCGACCAGCACACCCTCCAGGACCGGCGAACCACGTGAGCTCCTCCTTCTCCACGAGTGACCTGTCGCACACCCGTGCGCGACGGGGGAACCACGGCGCTTACCGACTGGTTCGTACCCCGCCGCCCCGGACGGACCCCCCTCGTCTGGACGCCGCACAGCGCTCCGTGGTTGACCACCGCACCGGACCACTGCTCGTTCTCGCGGGTCCCGGCACCGGCAAGACCACCACCCTGGTCGAGTCGGTGGCCGAGCGCATCGCCCGGGGCGGGGACCCCGAGCGCATCCTGGTGCTGACCTTCAGCCGCAAGGCCGCCGTCGAGCTGCGGGACCGCATGGCGCTGCGCATAGGAGCGGCGCGCGCCCCCCAGGCGACGACGTTCCACTCGTTCAGCTACGCCCTGGTCCGCGCCCACCAGGACAGCGCCCTGTTCACGGAGCCCCTGCGGCTGCTCTCCGGCCCCGAGCAGGACGTCACCGTCCGGGAGCTGCTCGCGGGCCAGGTGGATCTGGAGCGGCTCGGTCTCGCGCACGTGCGCTGGCCGGACGACCTGCGCGCCTGCCTGACCACCCGCGGCTTCGCCGACGAGGTCCGCGCGGTCCTCGCCCGCAGCCGCGAACTGGGTCTCGGCCCCGAGGCCCTGGACGCCTTCGCCCACCGCATCGGCCGCCCCGACTGGCGGGCCGCGGCCGCCTTCCTCGCCGAGTACCTCGACGTGCTCGACCTGCAGGGCGTGCTGGACTACGCCGAGCTCGTCCACCGCGCCGTCCTCCTCGCCCGCCGCCCCGAGACCGCCGCGCAGCTCGCGGCCCGGTACGACGCCGTCTACGTGGACGAGTACCAGGACACCGACCCGGCCCAGGTCAGGCTCCTGCGCGCCCTCGCGGGCGGGGGCCGCACCCTCGTCGCGTTCGGGGACCCCGACCAGTCGATCTACGCGTTCCGCGGCGCGGACGTGAACGGCATCCTGGAGTTCCCGTACGCCTTCCCGCGCGCGGACGGCCGCCCCGCGCCCGTCGAGGTCCTGCGCACGTCCCGCCGCTCCGGGGCCGCCCTGCTCGCCGCCACCCGGCTGCTGACCCGGCGCATGCCGCTGCCCCGCCTGCCCGCCGAGAAGGTCCGGGCCCACCGCGAGCTCGCCCCGGTCCGGGAGGGGGGCCGGGTGGAGGTGTACACGTACCCGACGGCCGGCACGGAGCTGGACAACATCGCCGACATCCTGCGCCGCGCCCACCTGGAGGACGGCGTCCCGTGGGGCGAGATGGCCGTCCTGGTGCGCGCGGGCGCCCGCACCATCCCGGCGGTCCGCCGCGCGCTCACCTCGGCCGGTGTCCCCCTGGACGTCGACGGCGACGACCTGCCGCTGCGCCACGAGCCGGCGGTGGCGCCGCTGCTGACGGCCCTGCGGGCGGTGGCCGGGGCGGAGGCGGGCCCGGAGCCCGGGCAGCCGCCGCGCGGAGACGGGGCACCCGGTGAAGAGGCGCCCGGCGGTGAGGCGTCCGGTGACGCGGTGCCTGGTCATGCAGCACCTGGCGGTGAGGCGTCCGGTGACGTGGCACCTGACCATGAAGCACGTGACCATGAAGCACCTGGTGACGACGCACTCGGTGACGCGGCACGGGGCGAAGAGCCGGCCGGTGATGAGGCAGCCGGTGACGCGGCAGCCGGTGACGCGGCACCCGGCGACCGGGCGTCCGGACAGGACGGCTGCTGGCTCGACACCGAAACCGCTCTGACCCTGCTCACCTCCCCGCTCGCCGGCATGGACACCGCCGACCTGCGCCGCCTCGGCAGGGCCCTGCGCGAGGAGGAGCGGGCCGCGGGCAACCCGCTGCCGCCCCCCTCGGACGACCTGCTCGCACGGGCGCTGGCCGAGCCGGAGCGCCTGACCGTCCACGACCCGGCGTACGCGCGGGGCGCCCAGCGGCTGGGCGCCCTGCTGCGCAAGGCCCGCGAGCGTCTGGCCGGCGGCGGGACGGCCGAGGAGGCGCTGTGGGACCTGTGGGAGGGCACGCCGTGGCCCGCCCGGCTGGAGCGGGCCGCCCGGCGCGGCGGCGCGGCCGGCCGCAACGCCGACCGCGACCTGGACGCCGTGTGCGCGCTGTTCGCCACCGCCGCACGCGCGGAGGAGCGCTCCGGCGGCCGGGGCGCGCTGAACTTCCTGGAGGAGATCGAGGCGGAGGACATCGCCGCCGACACCCTCACCCGGCGCGCCGTGCGGCCCGACGCTGTGCGCCTGATGACCGCCCACCGCTCCAAGGGCCTGGAGTGGCGCCTCGTCGTCGTGGCGGGCGTCCAGGAGGGCCTGTGGCCGGACCTGCGCCGCCGCGGCTCCCTGCTGGAGGCCGACCGCATCGGCCGCGACGGACTCGCCGAGCCGCTCACCCCGGGAGCCCTGCTCGCCGAGGAGCGCCGCCTGTTCTACGTCGCCGCCACGCGCGCGCGCGAGCGCCTCGTCGTCACGGCCGTGAAGGCACCCGCCGACGACGGCGACCAGCCCTCCCGGTTCCTGACCGAGCTCGGCGTCGAACCCCGGGACGTCACGGGCCGCCCGCGCCGCCCGCTGTCCGTCGCGGCGCTCGTCGCCGAGCTGCGCGCCACGACCGTCGACCCGCGCGTGTCCGAGGCCCTCCGCCGGGCCGCCGCCCGCCGCCTGGCCCGGCTCGCCGCGCTCGCCGACGACGACGGCCGCCCCCTGGTGCCGTCCGCCCACCCCTACCGCTGGTGGGGCATGTTCGAACCGACCGAGTCCAGGGTGCCGCTGCGCGACCGCGACCAGCCCGTCGTCCTCTCCGGCAGCGCCCTCGACCAGCTCGCCAACACCTGCGCCCTGCAGTGGTTCCTGGGCCGCGAGGTGAAGGCCGACGCGCCCGCCACCGCCGCCCAGGGCTTCGGCAACGTGGTGCACGTCCTCGCCGACGAGGTCGCCTCCGGGCACACCCCGGCCGACCTCGCCGTCCTCATGGAGCGGCTCGACTCCGTGTGGAACGCGCTGGCCTTCGACGCCCCGTGGAAGTCGGCGCAGGAGAAGGAGCACGCGCGCGTGGCGCTCGAACGCTTCCTGAAGTGGCACGTCATGGACCGCGCCGGGCGCAGGCCGGTGGCCAGCGAGCACGACTTCGACGTCACCCTCGGAGCGGGCGACTACGAGGTGCGCATCCGGGGCCAGATGGACCGCGTCGAGGCGGACGGCGACGGCCGTGCCTACGTCGTCGACTTCAAGACCGGCAAGCAGGCGCCCACCGCCGCCGAGGTGGCCCGCCACCCGCAGCTCGCCGTCTACCAGCTCGCCGTCCGCGAGGGCGCCCTCGACGAGGTGTTCGACGGACAGCGCCCCGAGCCCGGCGGCGCCGAACTGGTCCAGCTGCGCCAGGGCGCCGCCAGGCGCGACGGCGGCGAGACGCTGCCCAAGGTGCAGGCCCAGGACGCCCTGCGCGGGGAGGCGGGGGAGTGGGTCGGCGAGCTGCTGGCCACCGCCGCCGGCAAGGTCCTCGACGAGCGGTTCACCCCGACCGCCGGGCAGCACTGCGCGCACTGCGCGTTCCGGGCGTCGTGCAGCGCGCGGCCGGAGGGGCGGCACGTCGTGGAGTGACCGGGCGGCGCGGGCAGGGCGGAACGGCATGCACCGGCACCACCGGAGTGACGTACCGCACCTCCCGTGCTGACCTGCGCTTCCGCACTCCCGCCGGGCCGATCGGGCACCGGCTGTCGGTGACCGCCGCTAGCCTCTCTGGGTGCCCTCCCGTATCACCGATCCCGACCAGCTCAAGGAGCTCCTCGGCATCCCGTTCACCCCGGAGCAGACGGCCTGCATCACCGCGCCGCCCGCCCCGCAGGTGATCGTGGCCGGGGCCGGCTCGGGCAAGACGACGGTGATGGCGGCACGCGTGGTGTGGCTGGTCGGCACCGGCCAGGTCGCCCCGGAGCAGGTGCTCGGCCTCACCTTCACCAACAAGGCCGCCGGGGAACTCGCCGAACGGGTCCGCAAGGCGCTGGTCAAGGCCGGCGTCACCGACCCGGACGTGATCGACCCGGACAACCCGCCGGGCGAGCCGGTGATCTCCACGTACCACTCCTTCGCGGGCCGCCTGCTGACCGACCACGGCCTGCGCCTCGGCCTGGAGCCGACGTCCCGTCTGCTCGCCGACGCCACCCGCTACCAGCTCGCCGCGCGCGTGCTGCGCGAAGCCCCCGGACCCTACCCGGCACTCACCCGCTCCTTCGCGGACCTGGTCGGCGACCTCCTGGCCCTCGACGCCGAGCTGGCCGAGCACCTCGTGGACCCCCGGGAGCTGCGCGCCTGGGACGCCGAGCTGCTGCGCGGCCTGGAGGGCGTCAAGCTCGGCAACGCCGACCTGCGCAAGGTCCCCGAGGCGGCGGCCGCCCGGCGGGAACTCGCCGACCTGGTGATCCGCTACCGGGCCGCCAAGCGCGAACGCGACCTGCTCGACTTCGGCGACCAGATCGCCCTCTCGGCGCGGCTGGCCGCGATCCCGGAGGTGGGCCGCGTCCTGCGCGAGGAGTTCCGCGTCGTCCTCCTCGACGAGTACCAGGACACCTCGGTCGCCCAGCGCGTCCTGCTGGCCGGCCTGTTCGGCGGCGGCACCGGCCACCCCGTGACCGCCGTCGGCGACCCCTGCCAGGCGATCTACGGCTGGCGCGGCGCCTCCGTCGCCAACCTCGACGACTTCCCCGAGCACTTCGCGCGCGCCGACGGCCGCCCCGCCGCCCGCCAGGCGCTCAGCGAGAACCGCCGCAGCGGCGGCCGCATCCTCGACCTCGCCAACGGCCTCGCCGAGCCCCTGCGCGCCCTGCACGCGGGCGTGGAGGCCCTGCGCCCGGCCCCCGGCGCCGAACGCGACGGCCTGGTCCGCTGCGCCCTGCTGCGCACCCACGCCGAGGAGATCGAGTGGATCGCCGACTCCCTGGCCCACCTGGTGCGCACCGGCACGCCGCCCGGGGAGATCGCCGTCCTGTGCCGGACGGCCACCGACTTCGCCGAGATCCAGGGCGCGCTGGTGGCCCGCGACCTCCCCGTCGAGGTGGTCGGCCTCTCCGGGCTGCTGCACCTGCCCGAGATCGCCGACCTGGTCGCCGTCTGCGAGGTCCTCCAGGACCCCGGCGCCAACGCCTCCCTGGTGCGGCTGCTGACCGGTCCCCGCTGGCGCATCGGCCCGCGCGACCTCGCCCTGCTGGGGCGGCGGGCCCGGCTGCTGGTGTCCCACGCGCGCGCGGACGGCGACGACGACCCCGACCGCCGGCTCGCCGAGGCCGTCGAAGGGGTCGACCCGTCCGAGGTGATCTCGCTCGCCGACGCCCTCGACACCTTCCTCGAAACCCCGCTGGACGGGCGCGGGGACGACGACGGGCTGCCCTTCTCGCCGGACGCGCGCGTGCGCTTCGCGCGCCTGGCGGCCGAGCTGCGCGACCTGCGCCGCTCCCTGTCCGACCCGCTGATGGACGTCCTGCACCGCGTCCTGGCCGTCACCGGCCTGGAGGTCGAGCTGTCGGCGTCCCCGCACGCCCTGGCCGCCCGCCGCCGCGAGACCCTGTCGAACTTCCTGGACATCGCCGCCTCCTTCGCCGCCGGCGACAACGAGGCGACCCTCCTCGCCTTCCTCGGCTTCCTGCGCACCGCCGCCCAGTACGAGAAGGGCCTCGACAACGCCCTGCCCGGCGGCGAGAACACCGTCAAGGTGCTCACCGCGCACAAGTCCAAGGGCCTGGAGTGGGACGTCGTCGCCGTCCCCGGCCTGGTCACCGGCACCTTCCCCAGCACCCGGGGCCGTGAGAAGTGGACCGCGCAGGGCAAGGTGCTGCCGCACGCGCTGCGCGGCGACGCCGACACCCTGCCCGACGTCGACGCCTGGGACTCCCGCGGCCTGAAGGCCTTCCAGGAGGCGATGAAGGAGCACCAGCACACCGAGGAGCTCCGCCTCGGCTACGTCACCTTCACCCGCCCCCGCTCCCTGCTCCTGGGCTCCGGCCACTGGTGGGGTCCCGCCCAGAAGAGGCCGCGCGGACCGTCCGCGTTCCTCCAGGCGCTGTACGAGCACTGCGCGGCCGGGCACGGCGAGATCGAGGTGTGGGCGGACGAGCCCGCCGAGGACGAGGAGAACCCCGCCCTGCACCGGGCGACCGCCGACCAGGTGTGGCCCCTGCCCCTGGACGGGACGGCCCTCGCCCGGCGCCGGGCGGCCGCGGACACCGTCCTCGCCCACCTGGAGAGGCTCGCCGCCCACCAGGACGGCCGCCCCGCCGCCGCACACGACCCCGGCAGCCACGACGACCCCGACTGGCCCCCGCCACCGGACGACGAAGCCGGCTACGGGCCCGGCCACGGGCCCGGCTACGAGGAAGCCGGTCCCCCCTTCCCGGACGAGCCCTTCCCGGGGGACGAGGCCTACCCGGCGGACGAGCCCTTCCCGGAGGACGATCCGTTCCCGCCGGACGAGCTGTTCCCGGCCGATGCCCCGTCGCCGATGTCACCGATGCCGCCGACGGCCGATCCGGACGACCCGGACGACCGGGAGTCGTGGCCGGCCGGCCGCCCGGCCGGTCCGGCGACCGCTCCCGGGTCCGGCCACCCGGCCGACCGCCCGGCCCGCCGCCCGACCGTGCCCCACCAGGCGCCGCCCCCGGAGCCGGCCGGGCACCCCCTCGGGCGCGAGGGCGCCCGCCCCCACCCCGCGGAGCCGGAACCCCTCACCCCCGAGGAAGCCCGCGTCGTCGCCTCCTGGGACCGCGACCTCGACGCCCTCACCGGCGAGCTGCTGCGCGCCCGCGCGAGCGTCACCGAGGTCCCCCTGCCCGCCTCGCTCACGGCGTCCCAGCTGCTGCGGCTGGCCGCCGACCCGGACGGCCTCGCGCAGGAGCTGGCCCGCCCGATGCCCCGCCCGCCGCAGCCCGCGGCCCGCCGGGGCACCCGCTTCCACGCCTGGGTCGAGGCCCGTTTCGAGGAACTCACCCTGCCCATGCTGGAACCGGAGGAGCTGCCCGGCAGCGAGGCCGAGATCGCCGACGAACGCGACCTGCAGGCCCTCAAGGACGCCTTCGAACGCTCCGCGTACGCCCACCGCACGCCCTACCGCGTGGAGGCCCCCTTCCAGCTCGCGATCGCCGGCCGCGTCGTACGGGGCCGGATCGACGCCGTCTACAAGGAGGGCGACGGCGAGCAGGCGACGTACGAGATCGTCGACTGGAAGACGGGCCGCGGCCGCACCGCCGACCCGCTCCAGCTCGCGGTGTACCGGCTCGCCTGGGCCGAGCAGCAGGGGGTCCCCCTGGAGTCGGTCGGCGCCGCCTTCCTGTACGTGCGCAGCGGCGAGGTCGTCCGGCCGGACGACCTGCCGGACCGCGCGGCACTGGAGCGGCTGCTGCTGGCGGAACACCCCGCCGACGGCCCGCACGCGCCCGCTCGCGCACCGCGCGGTCCGTCCGGTGACGCACCGCGCGATCCGTCCGGTGACGAACCGCACGATCGGGACGTCACGGCGGGCCGATAGGCTCATGAGCATGAGCCAGCCCGTTGACAGTGCCGTCAGCGCCGTCCGTACGTACATAGCGCAGCACCGCGCCGCCTTCCTCGACGACCTCGCACAATGGCTGCGCATCCCGTCGGTGTCGGCCCAGCCCGAGCACGCCGGCGACGTCCGGCGCAGCGCCGAGTGGCTCGCGGACCGGCTGACGCGGACCGGATTCCCGGTCGTCGAGGTCTGGGAGACGCCCGGCGCCCCGGCCGTCTTCGCCGAGTGGCCCTGCGCCGACCCCGGGGCGCCCACGGTCCTCGTCTACGGCCACCACGACGTGCAGCCCGCCGCCCGCGAGGACGGCTGGGACAGCGACCCCTTCGAACCCGTCGTCCGCGGGAACCGCCTCTACGCGCGCGGGGCGGCCGACGACAAGGGCCAGGTGTTCTTCCACACCCTCGGCGTCCGCGCCCACCTGGCCGCCACCGGCCGCACCGCCCCGGCCGTCCACCTGAAGTTCCTCGTCGAGGGCGAGGAGGAGTCCGGCTCCCCGCACTTCCGGGCGCTCGCCGAGCAGCACGCCGACCGGCTCGCCGCCGACGCCGTGATCGTCTCCGACACCGGCATGTGGTCCGAGGACACCCCCACCGTCTGCACCGGCATGCGCGGCCTCGCCGAGTGCGAGATCCGGTTGTACGGCCCCGACCAGGACATCCACTCCGGCTCCTTCGGCGGCGCGGTCCCCAACCCGGCCACGGCCGCCGCCCGCCTGGTCGCCGCCCTGCACGACGAGCACGCGCGCGTGGCCGTCCCCGGCTTCTACGACGGCGTCGTCGAACTCACCGACCGCGAGCGGGCCCTCTTCGCCGAGCTGCCCTTCGACGAGCGGCAGTGGCTGCGCACGGCCAGGTCGCACGCGGTGCACGGCGAGGCCGGCTTCACCACCCTGGAGCGGATCTGGGCCCGCCCCACCGCCGAGGTCAACGGCATCGGGGGCGGCTACCAGGGCCCCGGAAGCAAGACCGTCGTCCCGTCCTCCGCCGTGGTGAAGCTCTCCTTCCGGCTGGTGGCCGGCCAGGACCCCGACCACGTGGAGAAGGCCGTGCGCGCCTGGGCCGAGGCGCAGGTGCCCGCCGGGATCCGCTGCGAGATCGCCTTCGGCTCGGCCACGCGCCCGTGTCTGACCCCGCTGGACCACCCCGCCCTGCGGTCCGTCGTACGGGCCATGGAGCGGGCGTTCGGGACGCCCGTCCGCTTCACCCGCGAGGGCGGCTCCGGACCGGCCGCGGACCTGCAGGACGTCCTCGGCGCACCCGTGCTCTTCCTCGGCATCTCCGTCCCGTCCGACGGCTGGCACGCCCCGAACGAGAAGGTCGAGCTGGACCTGCTCCTCAAGGGCGTCGAGACCACCGCCTACCTGTGGGGCGACCTCGCCGAGCACTGGAGCGCGGTGCCGGACCCCGCCGAGCGGCGGCGCGATGCGCCCTGACCGCCCCGCGCGCTCCGGACCGCGAGCCCGCGCGGGGCACACTGGAAGAGCCGCCCCGCACCGCCGAGCTTCGCCGGACCCGGTCGCCTCCCGCCGCACGTCCCGCTGAACCGCCCGCCGCCACCGACCGTTCCACCGGGGGAGTTGGAAGCACCCGTGACCACCTGGACCGACCACACCGCCGACCGTCCCATCTCGCTCACCGCCCCGAGCGGCATCGACCGGGCCGCGCACCACCGGCTCGACGAGGCCTGGCTCGCGGCGGCGTGGAGCCACCCCTCGACGCGCTGTTTCGTGGTGTCCGGAGGCCAGGTCCTCATCGACGAGACCCCGGACGGGCGCACCGAGCTCGTCATGACCCCCTCCTTCGAGGCGCCGCTCACCGAGGCGCACCGGTACTTCCTCGGCATCGACGAGGACGGCGTCAGCTACTTCGCCCTGCAGAAGGACGCCCTGCCCGGCCGCATGGACGACTCCGCCCGCCCGGCGGGCCTGCGCGAGGCCGGCCTGCTGCTGTCGCCGCGGGACATCGGCCTGATGGTGCACGCGGTCGGCCTGGAGAACTGGCAGCGCACCCACCGCTTCTGCTCCCGCTGCGGCGAGCGCACGGTCATCGCCGCGGCCGGCCACATCCGCCGCTGCCAGGCCTGCGGCGCCGAGCACTACCCGCGCACCGACCCGGCCGTGATCATGGCCGTCACCGACGACGACGACCGCATCCTGCTCGGCCGCCAGGTGCACTGGCCCGAGGGCCGCTTCTCGACGCTCGCCGGTTTCGTCGAGCCCGGCGAGTCCATCGAGCAGTCGGTGCGCCGCGAGGTCCACGAGGAGGTCGGCATCACCGTCGGCCAGGTCGAGTACGTCGCCAGCCAGCCCTGGCCCTTCCCCTCCAGCCTCATGCTGGGCTTCATGGCCCGTGCCACCTCGACGGAGATCGACGTCGACGGGGACGAGATCCACGAGGCCCGCTGGTTCTCCCGCGACGAGCTCGGCGCCGCCTTCGAGTCCGGCGAGGTCCTCCCGCCGTACGGCATCTCGATCGCGGCCCGCCTGATCGAGCTCTGGTACGGCAAGCCCCTGCCGACCAGAAGCACCTTCTGACACGGAGCCGGACCCCTCGGACCGGCCCGCCTGGTGATCACCCGTGGCCTCGCCCACCGGCCGGCAGCCGTACCGCCGGCCCGTCGGCGGCGGCCCGGGACACCGGCCGAGGACATGACGAAGGCCCCCGCCCAACGGAGCCGGGCAGGGGCCTCGCGTCGCGCGCCGCGGCGGTCAGACGCCGAGCGCCTGCTTCACCTGGGCGAGGCTCGGGTTCGTCATCACGACCTCGGTGCCGCCGTTGGAGGGGATCACCTGGACCGTGGGGACCGTCTGGTTCCCGCCGTTGGCCTTCTCCACGAACGCCGCGGACTCCGGGTCCTGCTCGATGTTGATCTCGGTGTACGCAATGCCCTCGCGGTCCAGCTGGCTCTTCAGCCGACGGCAGTAGCCGCACCACGTCGTGCTGTACATCGTCACAGTGCCCGGCATGTCTCTCGTGCTCCTTCGGCGGCTCGGAAAAGTGTGCTCGCACCCGGGGGAACGTACTTGAAACCGCCAGCATTCCCGGCCGCGCCGCCCGACCACATGACGCCCGCCGCATCAGTACGACGAGCCGCATCAGTACGACGATCAGACCCTGCCTGTGGACAACCGGCTCACCCGTCTCCGGCGACCTGGCAGCATGGCCGTGTGACAGCAGCAACGCACTCCCCGCTCTTCCCGCAGGTACCGGACTCGGCCGACGCGGTGCTCGACGGGCTGGACCCCGAGCAGCGCGAGGTGGCCACCGCCCTGCACGGACCGGTGTGCGTGCTGGCGGGCGCCGGTACCGGCAAGACCCGGGCCATCACCCACCGCATCGCCTACGGGGTGCGCGCCGGCATCCTCCCGCCCTCCAGCGTGCTCGCCGTCACCTTCACCGCCCGCGCCGCCGGCGAGATGCGCGGCCGGCTGCGCCAGCTCGGCGCCGCCGGTGTCCAGGCCCGCACCTTCCACTCGGCGGCCCTGCGCCAGCTCCAGTACTTCTGGCCGAAGGCGATCGGCGGCTCCCTGCCCCGGATCGTCGACCGCAAGATCCAGCTCGTCGCCGACGCGGCGGCGGCCTGCCGCATCCGTCTCGACCGGGGCGAGCTGCGGGACGTCACCGCCGAGATCGAATGGTCCAAGGTCACCCAGACCGTCCCCGCGGACTACGCGCCGGCCGCCGCCAAGGCCGGCCGCGAAGTCCCCCGCGACCCCGCCGAGATCGCCCAGCTCTACTCCGCCTACGAGGACCTCAAGCGCGAGCGCGGTGTCATCGACTTCGAGGACGTCCTGCTGCTGACGGTGGCCATCCTCCAGGACCGGCAGGACATCGCCGAGCAGGTCCGCGCCCAGTACCAGCACTTCGTCGTCGACGAGTACCAGGACGTCAGCCCCCTGCAGCAGCGGCTGCTGGAGCTGTGGCTCGGCGACCGCGACACCCTGTGCGTGGTCGGCGACGCCAGCCAGACGATCTACTCGTTCACCGGGGCGACCCCCGACCACCTGCTGGACTTCCGCCTCCGCCACCCCGGTGCCACCGTGGTCAAGCTGGTCCGCGACTACCGCTCCACCCCCCAGATCGTCCACCTCGCCAACGGCCTGCTCGCCCAGGCCCGGGGCCGCGCCGCCGACCACCGCCTGGAGCTGGTCTCCCAGCGGCCCGCCGGCCCCGAGCCCGTCTTCACCGAGTACACCGACGAGCCCGCCGAGGCCGAGGGCGCCGCCCGCCGCATCCGCGAGCTCATCGACGCCGGAGTCCCGGCCGGCGAGATCGCCGTCCTGTTCCGGACCAACGCCCAGTCCGAGACCTACGAGCAGGCCCTCGCGGACGCGGGCGTCCCCTACCAGCTGCGCGGCGCCGAGCGCTTCTTCGACCGTCCCGAAGTGCGCAAGGCCGGCATCGCCCTGCGCGGCGCGGCCCGCTTCGGCGGCAACGACTCCCTCCTCGACGACGCCGTCGACCTGCCCTCCCAGGTGCGCGCCGTGCTGTCGGGGGAGGGCTGGACCCCGCAGCCCCCGGCGGGCTCCGGCGCCGTGCGCGAACGCTGGGAGTCCCTGGCCGCCCTGGTCAACCTCGCCCAGGACTTCGCCGCCGCCAGACCGGGCGCCACCCTCGCCGACCTCGTCGCCGAACTCGACGAACGGGCAGGCGCCCAGCACCCCCCGACCGTCCAGGGCGTCACCCTCGCCTCCCTGCACTCGGCCAAGGGACTGGAGTGGGACGTCGTCTTCCTGGTCGGCGTCGCCGAGGGCATGATGCCGATCACCTACGCGAAGACCGACGAGCACATCGAGGAAGAGCGCCGTCTCCTCTATGTCGGCGTCACCCGCGCGCGCCGGCACCTCCACCTCTCCTGGGCGCTCTCCCGCTCGCCCGGCGGCCGCCCCAACCGCCGCCCCAGCCGCTTCCTGGACGGACTGCGCCCCGGCACGGCCACCACCACCGGGCGCACCACCGCGGGCGGCACGGGCGGCATCGAGCGCGGCTTCACCGGAACCGGGGCGACCGCCCCGCGACGGAAGCAGCGCACCCCCGCCCGGTGCCGGGTCTGCGGACGCACCCTGACGGACGCGGGCGAGATGAAGCTGATGCGCTGTGAAGACTGCCCCTCCGACATGGACGAAGGGCTCTACGAGCGGCTGCGCGAGTGGCGCGCCGAGCAGGCCCGGCGCAGCGGCCAGCCCGCATTCTGCGTCTTCACGGACAAGACCCTGATGGCCATCGCCGAGGCCGCCCCCGACGACGCGCACGAGCTCGCCCGGATCCCCGGCGTCGGCATGCGCAAGTACCACCGCTACGGGGCCGACGTTCTGGCCATCTGCGCAGGCCAACCCGTCGCGGTGGAGGGCGGGGAAGAGTGATCCCAACTCGTCGGAAAAATAGTTTGCGCATGCCCCAGCAATCCCCATAGGTTCTTAGGCACGAGAGCAGCGGCCTTCTCGGAGGCCCTGATTCCGTGTTGTACTTGCATTTCCGCCGGACTGGCTCACCCCAGTCCCCCGAGACGCCGAGAGGAGGCGAGTCCAGTGATCAGCATCAACACCAGCTCCATCAGCTCCGTGAAAATGACCGATCCCTCGGCCGTCTCCGTGTGCATGCTCGGCGTTTCGAACCCGGGCACCGGTCTGTCCGGCATCCGTGCCGCCCGGCCGGCGTCCTCCGTTGCTCCCGCGGGCCTTCCCGTCCGTGAGCGCGATGAGCGACCGACCAAGGCACTGGAAGCGGCAGTAGCGGCACAGGCGCAGGCCTATGCCTTTACGGCGACCGGTGCCGGATTCCGGAAGCAGACGACGCAGCACCACCTGATGTGGGCCTTCCGTGGGCCAGAACCCTGGAGTGATCCAGCCTGATCGTCGATCAGGCCGGCGCCTTCAGGGCCGCGGAACCCCATCCGGGATCCGCGGCCCTTCTGTTTTCCCCGAACGGGGAGAGCGGACCGAAGGGGCCTCGGGACAAGAAAAGACCCCGGTACCAAGCCGCCCCCGGCCAACCGGCCGGAACGACCAGACGAGGAAGACCAACCGTGCAACTCGAAGCGCACGCCCCGTCCGTACCGCCTTCGGAAACGATCCCCAAGCCCGGCCCCACGGAGGACTCCACCTTGACTCCGCTCACTGCGCTCACCGCGCTCGACGACGCCATCGAGAACCTCGGCGTGCCCGTCCCCTGCCGTTCCAACGACCCGGAGGTCTTCTTCGCGGAGTCGCCGGCGGACGTCGAGTACGCCAAGTCCCTCTGCCGCACCTGCCCGCTGATCGAGGCCTGCCTCGCCGGCGCCAAGGAGCGGCGCGAGCCCTGGGGCGTCTGGGGTGGCGAGCTGTTCGTCCAGGGCGTCGTCGTCGCCCGCAAGCGGCCGCGTGGCCGCCCGCGCAAGAACCCGGTCACAGCATGAACACCGCAGGAACGATCGACCGCCCCCTCACGCACGACCCCCAGAAGCAGGCCCCGATGAAGCCGTCCACTCACGAGCCCGCAGGCTCCGCGACCGAAGACTTCACGACCAGTGGCGCGAACGACTCGCGTCAGAACAGGACCCGAGAGATGCAACTCATCCCAGAAGCCCTGGCTCGTGCGCATATGAACGAGCGACTGCAGGAGGCGGAGCAGGAACGCCAGGCCGTGCGCCTGGCCTCCGCCCGCCGGATGCAGCGCCGGGCGGAGCGCGCCTCACGGCGTGCCCGCAGGGCGCTCGCCATGGCGGTCATGCAGTAACCGTCCCACCTGAAGCGGTGGTCTCCCGGACGGGAGGCGAAGCTCTCCCCGGCGGGGGCCGGTCCGTACCGAACGGACCGGCCCCCGCCGGGCGTTGCACCCGCCGACGCGCCGGTCACGGCGCTACCGTCGCCGGATGACGAGCCTTCCCAGGGACCGCGGGGGCCGCGGGGACAGTGACGACGGCGGCTCCGACGCGGAGTCCGGGCCGCTCGTGTGCGCCCGCTGCGGCGCCCGGGCCGAACCGCCACAGCTCACCTGGACCGTCTCCGTGGAGGACGGCACGCGCCGCCACTTCTGCGCGACCTGCTCCCGCGAGAACCTCCGGGCGATCGAGGGGCGCCTGGACTCGGCGTGGTGGTGAGACCGGCGACCGGCAGCGGAGCTGATCACGCCTCCGCGGCCGGCTCCTCCTCCACCTCTTCCTCCGGCACGAACCCCGGCAGCCACTCCTCCAGTTCGTCGCGTAGCCGGACCGTCGCGCTCAGCTGGCACAGCACCCCGATCGTGCTCAGGGTCACCCGGTGGATCAGCAGGTACGCCGGGGGCAGGTTGAGCTGTTTGCCCAGCTGATAGGCGGGGGAGCGGATGTCGGCGATGCGGGCCGCCTGGCCGCGCATCCAGCCGCGGGTGAAGGTGAACGCGTCGACCTGCGCCGGTTCGATGATCGGCAGCAGGTAGTCGAGGACGGCGTCGGGGTCCAGCTCTATGGACTCCTTGACGAACCCCTCCGCACGGAGGAGGTCGTAGACGGCCTCCGCCTCGCCGGTGAGGGCCATCCGCAGGGATTCGCCGATGGTGGCGGGCAGACCGCCCGGCAGGCGGTCGACCGTGCCGAAGTCCAGGACGCCCAGACGCCAGTCGTCCTCGCCCTCGGGGCCGCCGGGCAGCAGCCGGAAGTTCCCCGGGTGCGGGTCGGCGTGCAGCAGGCCGGTGCGGGCCGGGCCGGAGAAGAGGAAGCGGGCCAGGAGCTGACCGGCCCGGTCACGCTGTTCCTGCGTGCCCCGGGAGATGACCTCCGACAGCGGGACCCCGTCGATCCACTCGGTGATCAGCACCTGGTCGCACTGGTGCACCACGTCCGGCACCACGACGTCCGGGTCGCCGGCGAACTCCTCGGCGTGGGCCCGCTGCGCTTGGGCCTCCAGGGAGTAGTCCAGCTCCTCCGAGACGCGGTCCTTGAGCTCCGTGATCAGCGGCTTGATGTCCATGCCGGGGATCAGCGGACCCAGCAGGCGGGCGAAGCGGCTCAACTGGTTCAGGTCGGACAGCAGGGCCTCGCCGGCGCCCGGGTACTGGACCTTCACGGCCACCTCGCGGCCGTCGTGCCACACTCCCCGGTGCACCTGGCCGATCGAGGCGGCCGCGGCGGGCTTGTCCTCGAACTCCAGGAACAGCCCTTGCCAGTCCGTGCCGAGCCGCTCCTCCAGCACCGTGTGCACGGTGCGCGTCGGCATGGGCGGTGCCGCGTCCTGGAGCTTCGTCAGCGCGGCACGGTAGGGGCCGGCGACCTCCTCGGGCAGCGCGGACTCGAAGACGGACAGCGCCTGGCCGAACTTCATCGCGCCGCCCTTGAGCTCACCGAGCACCTTGAACAGCTGCTCGGCCGTCCGCTGCTGCAGCTCACGGCCGACGAGCTCGGCGGACTCGCCCACGATCCGCTTGCCGAGCCCCCACGTCGCCCGGCCGGCGAAGCCGAGCGGGAGCGCGGCGAGCTTGGCGGTACGGGTGACCGCCTTCCGGGGAAGATCAGACATGCGCCCTCCAAGTCCCAGCCGACCGCTTCGCGTCTGCCTGCCGGCACCGTCGCTCCGACGGTCGTTGCACCGCCATTGTCGCGTGCGACCCCCCGTCCTCGGAGGTGTGTTCCGCCTTACCTTCCTCCGCGGCCCCGCACGGGCACGCGGGGTGCGGCCACACCGGCCGGGCGTGCCAGTGGAGGCCGGGAAGCGAGACTTCCCAGCGTGCGCCGGAACTCGACGGTGTCCGGCCGTCCAGGAAGGCGAGCGCGTGGGCGGCGGCCAGTCCGGCCACCGTAGTGGCCAGTGTCACGTCGCACGGCGGTTCCCGGCGCTGCTTTCCGGAGCGCCACTGTGCCACCAGGCGCGGCCAGGTCGGGTCCCGGTCGGTGCGGTGCTCCTGGAGACAGCCCGCGCAGCCCGTCTCGCCCGGCAGGACGAGGGGGCCGACCACGCCGGTCGCCTCCACCACACCGGCGTACAGATGAGGAGTGCCGGAGGACAGGAGGGGTTCCGCGGCGGACGGGTCGGGGGCGTGCACGGCGACGTCGTCCCGCGGGGCGAGGACCACCAGGGAGAAGCCCGGGTCGCTCGCGCCGACCCGCGCTCCGGCGTCACGGCGCGGCGGCCGGTCCGGGGCCGCCCGGCGCGCGGCGCGGCGGGCCGCTTCGTCCCTGCGGTCGCCGACCGCCTCCGCGGGCAGGCCGCCCGGGGCGACGTCCCACGGTTCGACCCGGCCGACGTCGCGCACGTCGACCTCGCCCACCCCCGCCCCGGCCAGCAGCGCGGCCAGCACCGCGCCCACCCGGCCGGCGCCGCGCACCTGCACGCGCAGGGAGCGGCGGGCGGCCAGGGTCCTGGCCGCGTCACCCGGTCCGGACGCGGTCAGCGACAGCGAGGCCAGGTCGGGGCGCAGCCGGTCCAGGACCTCCTTGTTCTTCCGCAGGGCGTCGGCGTCCGGCCCGCCGCCCCGGGCGTCGTCCAGGAGGCCGGCCCGCGCCAGTCTGCGCACCAGCCCGTCGACATGGCCGTCGGGCAGGTCCAGACGGCGTCCCTGCTCGCGCAGGAGCTCCAGTCCGCGCGTGCCGTCGAGCAGGTCGAGGAAGCTGCCTGTGGCGGTGTCCACCGGGCCGAGCGTCATCGCGTGCGCCGGAGTCATACCGAACTGCACCGTGTTGAGGTCGCGCCAGCCGCGCCGGAGCGCGGGCTTCACCATCGGATGCACGACAGGCCCCCGTTCGTCCTTGTTCATCCCCGTCCGCCGGTGAGCCCGGTCACGGCTCCGCCGGCGCTGCCAGCATGCCCGCATCCGCGGCCGGCCGCCGGAAGTTGTCCACAGGCGGGCGGATTCGTCGTACGAATCCGGTGCGGTGGGACGACCGGCACCAGAGCCTTCCGGAGCCGGGACTTTGCCGTGTGCGGCCGACAGGGAATTCGCCGTGTGCGGCCGGCAGGACTTCGCCAGGTGCGGCCGGTAGGGACTTCGGCGTGTTCAGCCGGTAACGTCGGGGCGTGCCCGCCGACCCACTGCACCGCGCCGCGACGCCCCAGCGCAGCACGACGAGCCCGCCGCCGAGCGGCCCGGGGGCGAGCGCGATCGAGGTCCGCAGGAGCGCCCGCCGACGCAGGACGGTCTCCGCGTACCGCGAGGGCGACCGCACCGTCGTGCTCATCCCCGCCCGGATGTCCGAGGCGGAGGAGCAGCGCTGGGTGCGCGTCATGCTCGACAAACTGGCGGCCAAGGAGAGCAAACGCGCGCCCGGGGACGCCGAGCTGACCGAGCGCGCCGCGCGGCTGTCGGCCCAGTACCTCGACGGGCGCGCCCGCCCCGCCTCGGTCCGCTGGGTCACCAACCAGAACACCCGCTGGGGTTCGTGCACCCCGGCGGAGGGCAGCATCCGTCTGTCGCACCGGCTGCAGGGGATGCCCGAGTACGTCGTCGACTACGTCCTCCTCCACGAACTGGCGCACCTGCTCGTGCCCGGCCACGGCCCCCGCTTCTGGCGGCTGCTGGAGGCCTATCCGCGCACCGAGCGGGCCAGGGGCTACCTGGAGGGCGTGGTGGCCGCCGGGCGGCTGCCGCACCTTCCCGGCGAGCGGGGCGAGTGACCGCCTTCCCGCGCGGAGCAGCGGGCCGAGCAGCGGGCCGAGCAGTGGACCGAGCAGCGGATACGGCGGAGCACGGGTTCTGTACCGGCTCTGTACCGACGTCCTCCGGTGTCCGGATTTGCCGTTAGCCTGTCGCGACGCACTCGCATTCGGGATGGGGGACGGTCGTTACGCATGGCCAGGGAATTCCAACGCGGCCACAAGGCCAGGATCAGTGACCTCACCGCGGGCACGGATCTGTACGTAGGCGTGCAGATCTCCGGCCCGGGGATGACCTTCGACATCAGCTGCTTCGGTCTTGACGCCGACGAACGGCTCTCGGACGACCGCTACTTCGTGTTCTACAACCAGCCGAAGTCCCCGGAGGAGTCCATTCAGCTCCTGGGGGCGCAGGCGGGTGACACGGAGTCCTTCCGCGTGACGCTGGACCGGATCCCGCCGCAGATCCGGAAGCTGTCCTTCACGGCGACGATCGACGGCGCCGGGCAGATGTCGCAGATCTCCCCCGGATACCTCCGCATCGTCGCGGGCGGCGAGGAGGTGGCCCGCTACCCCTTCAACGGCTCGGAGTTCTCCACCGAGCGGGCCGTGATGCTGGGCGACTTCTACCTCAAGGACGTGTGGCGGTTCGCCGCGGTCGGGCAGGGCTTCGACGGCGGGCTCGACGCGCTGCTGAAGAACTTCGGCGGCGAGGTCGCCGAGGAGGAGGCGCCCGCCCCGCAGCAGCCCCAGGCCGGCGCCGCTCCCGGCTTCGCCCCGCCCGCCCAGGCCCCCGCCGCCCCGCCGGCGTTCGGCGCCCCCGGCACCCCGGCGCCCGTGCCGGCGCCCGCCCCCCAGCCCGCCGCCCAGGGCTTCGCACCCCCGCCGGGCGCCACCCCGCCCCCGCCCGGAGCCACTCCGCCCCCGGCGCCCGCGCCCGCCGTGCACGCCGCGCCGACCATCGTCGCGCCCCTGCACACCCCGCCCGGCGGAACCGTCCCGCCGCCCGCCCCGGCCCCGGCCGCGCCCTACGGCGGGCCGCAGGCCCCGTACGGAGCGCCCCCCGGCCAGACCGCCCCGCCGCCGCCCGGCTACGCCCAGCCGCAGGCGCCCCCGGCCCCGCACGCTCCCGCGCCCCCGCCCGGCTACGGCCAGACCCCGCCGCCCGGCTACGGCCAGCAGCCCACCCCGCCCCCGGGCTACGGCCAGCAGCCGCCGTTCGGCCAGGCCCCGGGCCAGCAGGCGCCCTACGGAGCACCCCAGGGCGCCGCACCGCAGGGCGCCGCACCGCAGGGCCCCGGGGTCGCCGCCGCCCTCCAGCAGTTCCGCGAGACGCCGACCGGGCAGCGCTGGACGCAGCAGAACAAGAAGATGGTCCGCGTCGACCTCGGCATCGGCGGCATCCCCGTCCTCGCCCGGCAGGGCAGCATGGTGCTGTACCAGGGCAAGGTCGACTTCAGCTACAAGGGCGCCGGGTTCGCCGGCCGGATCGTG
Organism: Streptomyces sp. NPDC085946; assembly: GCF_044540485.1. NCBI lineage: Bacteria > Bacillati > Actinomycetota > Actinomycetes > Kitasatosporales > Streptomycetaceae > Streptomyces > Streptomyces sp. NPDC085946. Next base: position 246,971 of record NZ_JBITSF010000009.1, read on the forward strand.
GGCAATGCGACCGGCCAGGAGATGCAGCTGATGCGCTGCACGGGCCAGGGCCAGGTGTTCCTCGCCGAGAACTCCACGATGCTGCACCCGATCGAGCTCCAGGGCGACGCCGTGTGCGTCTCCGCGGAGAACGTCCTCGCCTTCGACGAGAGCCTCCAGTACGAGGTCCGCCGCATCGAGGGCCACGGCATCCCCGGCGGTGCGCTGTTCACGATGCAGTTCCAGGGGACCGGCACGATCGTCGTCAAGACGCACGGCACGCCCGTCGTCCTGCCCGTCACGCCCACCACCTTCGCCGACTGCAACGCCGTCGTCGCCTGGTCGGCCGCCGCCCAGGTGGTCGTCTCCAGCCAGGTGCGGATGCGCCGCAACGCCTATCCCGGCGACACCGGCGAGAGCGTGAACCTCCAGTTCCGGGGAGCCCCCGGCAACTTCATCGTCGTCCAGCCGTACGAGGTCTAGAGGGAGCCCGTCATGACCCAGCCACTCGCGGGCCACGCCCCCGCACCCGTCACCGCCCGCATGGAGAACCACGGCAACCACATGCTGAAGGTCGCCCTGCAGACCGGGCACGACCTCCTCGCGCGCGTGGGCTCGATGGTCGCCTACGAGGGCTTCATCCAGTACGAGCCCAACCCGCCCGCCGTGCGCCAGATCGCGCGTGACTGGGTCACCGGCGAGGGCGCGCCCCTGATGAAGTGCTCCGGCGACGGCCTGCTCTACCTCGCCGACTACGGCGCCAACGTCGTCGTCATCAACCTCAACGGCGACGGCATCTCCGTGAACGCCACCAACCTGCTCGCCTTCGACGCCCACCTGACGTGGGGCGTCGAGCGGGTGAAGGGCCTGGCGAAGTTCGCCGGGCAGGGCCTGTGGAACACCAGGATCTCCGGGCAGGGCTGGGTGGCGCTGACCTCCCGGGGCAAGCCCATCGTCGTCGACTGCGGCGGCGGCGAGGACGAGACGTACGTCGACCCGGACGCCCTGGTCGCCTGGTCCCCGAACCTCAAGGTGAAGGGCAAGCGCAGTTTCCGGGCGCAGTCGCTGATCGGCCGGGGCAGCGGCGAGGCCTACCAGATGGCCTTCTCCGGCCAGGGCATCGTCGTCGTCCAGCCCAGCGAGGACAGCACCGACCGCCTCCGGGTCCGGGGCTGAGGGGGAGCAACACACCATGCAGAGCCCGATTTTCGCCTACAACGAGCAGCAGACCCAGGAGCGCTGGAGCCTGCAGAACAAGCAGATGCTGCGCGTCGCCCTGGAGGGCCACGACGACATCCTCGCCCGCAAGGGCACCATGGTCGCCTACCAGGGGATGGTCGAGTTCGACGCCGAGTACCGGAGCAGCGACCAGGCACGCGCGCGTGCGCGCACCGGCGAGGGCCTGGACCTGATGCGCTGTCACGGCCAGGGCACGGTCTACCTCGCCAACCTCAAGCAGCACATCCACGTCATGGAGGTGGACCAGGACGGTCTCACCGTCGACAGCAGCTACGTGCTGGCGATGGACTCCTCCCTGCACCACGAGGTCATCGCCGTCGACAGCCTGTACGGCATCTCCGGCTCCGGGAAGTACCAGCTCAACATCACCGGCCGCGGCAAGGTCGCCCTGATGACCTCGGGCATGCCGCTGCTGATGCAGGTGACTCCGGACAAGTACGTCAACTGCGACGCCGACGCGATCGTCGCCTGGTCCACGGGCCTGCGGGTGCAGATGCAGGCCCAGACGCACTCCTCCGGGGTGTGGCGGCGCCGGGGCAACACCGGTGAGGGCTGGGAGCTCAGCTTCATGGGCACCGGCTTCGCGCTGGTCCAGCCCAGCGAGCTGCTGCCGCCGCAGAACGCCCAGATCGGCTCGGGCCTCGCCGCCCAGTACGGCATGGGACAGCAGGGCGTCCGGAACCAGAACCAGGGCAACGCCTGGAGCTGACCGGCCGCCGGCCACGGGCGAGGGGGGGCCCCCCCCGGGGGGGGCCCCCCCCCCGCCCCCCCGCACCCCCCCCCCCCCCCCCCGCGCGGCCCCCCCCCCCCCCCCCCCCCCCCCCCCCCCCCCCCCCCCCCCCCCCCCCCCC
>NZ_JBITSF010000009.1:249049-318061 GCF_044540485.1 Streptomyces sp. NPDC085946
GGGCCCCCGCCGCCCAGTCGGGCTTGGGACCGCGGGGGGGCCGCACCCCGACCCTGGGCACCGCCGGGCCCCCCCCGCCCCCCGCCCGGGGGGGGGGGGCCCCCCCGGGGGGGGCCCCCCCTCGCCCGTCCCCGTCTCAGACCCCGAGCCTCGCGCGCGTCGCCTCCACCAGCCGCACGACCGACGCGTCCGCGACACCCGCCACCTCGTCGTACGCGAACCAGCGCACGTCGAGGGACTCCTCGCTGACCGCGTGCACGGCGTCCGGGGGCGCCAGGACCGCGTACTGGACGTCGAAGTGGCAGTGGCACGGCGGAGGGATCGGGTGCCGGTCCAGCCGCACCGGGCCGCCCGGCAGCAGCGACAGCCCGCCGACGCCCGACTCCTCCGCGGCCTCCCGCAGGGCCGCGGCGGCCAGGGAGGCGTCGCCCGGCTCGCAGTGGCCGCCCATCTGCAGCCACATGCGCAGCTTCCGGTGGAGGGTGAGCAGCACCCGGCCGCCGCCGGGGTCGACGACCAGCGCGCTCGCGGTGACGTGGCCCGCGTGGCACGACTTCCACATGCCGTCCGGGTGCTCCGCCAGGTGGTCCAGGTAGGCCTGGCGCAGCTCCGCCTGGTCCTCGTACCCCTTCAGGACGAGGACCGCGTCGTCGTACAGGCTCACTCGGTGCCGTCGCCCTGGGTGTCGCCCTCGTCCTTCTTCTTCTTGCCGAGGTCGGGCTTGTCCGCCGCCTCGCCGAGCATCTTGTCCCACTCGGAGAAGTCGATCTGCTCGCGGTGCACGAAGCCGTCCGGGTCGTCCAGGTCGGTGGCCGTCGGCAGCATGTCCGGATGGGCCCACAGGCCGTCCCGGCCGTCCACACCGCGCGCGTCCGTCAGCGAGGCCCACAGCCGGGAGGCGTCCCGCAGCCGGCGCGGGCGCAGCTCCAGGCCGATCAGGGTGGCGAAGGTCTGCTCGGCCGGACCCCCCGAGGCACGCCGGCGGCGCAGCGTCTCGCGCAGCGCGTCGGCGGACGACAGACGGGGCTTGGCAGCGGCGTGCACCACCGCGTCCACCCAGCCCTCGACGAGCGCCAGAGCCGTCTCCAGACGGGCCAGGGCGGCCTTCTGCTCCGGGGTGTCCTCCGGCTGGAACATGCCCTGCTGGAGCGCCTCCTGCAGCTGCTCGGGATTCTGCGGGTCGAACTGGCCGACCACGTCCTCCAGCTTCGCCGTGTCGACCTTGATCCCGCGCGCGTAGCCGTCGACCGCGCCGAACAGGTGCGAGCGCAGCCACGGCACGTGCGCGAAGAGGCGCTGGTGGGCGGCCTCGCGCAGGGCGAGGTACAGCCGCACCTCCTCCTTGGGCACGCCCAGGTCCTTGCCGAAGGTCTCGATGTTCACCGGCAGCAGCGCGGCCTTGCCGGCCGGACCGAGCGGCAGCCCGATGTCCGACGAGCCGACGACCTCGCCGGCGAGCACGCCGACGGCCTGCCCGATCTGCGTGCCGAACATGGCGCCGCCCATCGAGCGCATCATGCCGATCAGCGGGCCGGCCATGGCCTGCATCTCCTCCGGCAGGACGTCGCCCATGGCGGTGCCGACGCGCTCGGCGACCGGGTCGACGAGCTCCCGCCACGCGGGCAGGGTCGCCTCGACCCACTCCGCGCGGCTCCAGGCCACCGCGGAGGCGGCGCCGGACGGCAGCGACGTGGCGTCGTCGAGCCACAGGTCGGCCAGGCGGACGGCGTCCTCGACGGACTTGCGCTCGGCGGGGCCGACGCTGGCGTCCTTCGAGCCGTCCGGGGTGCCCTGGGCGACCGTCTGGCGGGCGATCTGCTTGGCCATGTCCCAGTTCACCGGGCCGCCCTCGTAGGAGAGCATCTGGCCCAGCTGCTGGAACGCGGCGCCCAGGTCGGTGGGGTTCAGGGAACCGAACATGGCGGCGAACGGATTGTCCGCACCGGGGCCTCCGGGGCCGCCGCCAAAGCCCCCGGCTCCGGGCAGTCCGCCGAAACCGAACGGATTGGCCGGTCCCTGACCACCACCGCCCTGCTGGTCCTTCTTCTTGCCCTCGTCGCCGTCGTCCGGCTCCTCCGGCGGAAGGCCGAATCCGAATGGGGTGTCACTCACGGGATTCCTCGGCTGGTAGGGCCGCCGGTTCTGATCCGGCGGCACGGCTGCCCGACAACACCACCCAGCGTAGACACCTGGGACGGATCGGGCCTCGGTGCTTCGCCGACCGAAGGCCTGCGGCAGGATGGATGCCACCTGGTACGCACGCGTCACCCGCGTGTGTACTAAAGACAACCGCTGGAGACGCCCGGTGAGTTCCCCAGATCCGCAGGTTCGCGCAGCGCGAAACCAGACAACCAGTCCCGCGAGTCCCGCCGCGCGCGGACCCGTCGTCGCGGTCACCGGCGCCGCGTCCGGGGTCGGCGCGCTGCTAACCGAGCGGCTCGCCGCCTCCGAGGAGATCAAGCAGGTCGTCGCCATCGACGAGCGGCGCGGCGAGTGCGCGGCGGCGCAGTGGCACATCCTGGACGTCCGGGACCCGGCGATCGCCGACAAGCTGCGCGGGGCCGACGTGGTGGTCCACCTGGCGCTGGACCTCGACCTGGAGACGGACGCCGCCGCCCGGACGGCCTACAACGTCCGGGGGACGCAGACCGTGCTGACGGCGGCCGCCGCGGCCGGCGTGCACCGGGTCGTGCTGTGCACCTCGGCGATGGTCTACGGCGCGCTGCCGGACAACGAGCTGCCGCTGTCCGAGGACGCCGAGCTGCGGGCCACGGCGGAGGCGACCGGGGTCGGCGACCTGCTGGAGATCGAGCGGCTCGCGCGCCGGGCGCCGCGCGCGCACCCCGGGCTCAACGTCACCGTCGTCCGCCCCGCCGTGCTCGTCGGCGGTACGGACACGGCTCTGACCAGGTACTTCGAGTCGCCGCGGCTGCTGGTTGTCGCCGGGTCGCGGCCGGCGTGGCAGTTCTGCCACGTCGAGGACCTGTGCAGCGCGCTGGAGTACGCCGTGCTGGAGAAGGTCGACGGGGAGCTGGCCGTCGGGTGCGACGGGTGGCTGGAGCAGGAGGAGGTCGAGGAGCTCAGCGGGATCCGGCGCATGGAGCTGCCGTCGGCGGTCGCGCTGGGCGCGGCGGCGCGGCTGCACCGCATCGGGCTGACGCCGTCCCCCGCCGGGGACCTGGCCTACACGATGTACCCCTGGGTGGTGAGCGGGAGCCGGCTGCACGACGCCGGGTGGCGCCCGAAGTACACCAACGAGGAGGTGCTGGAGGAGCTGCTCGGCGAGGTCTCCGGGCGGCACACGGTGGCCGGCCGGCGGCTCGGGCGCAAGGACGCGACGGCCGCGGGAGCCGCGGGCGCGACCGTGGCGCTGCTGGGCGCCGCGGCGGTCGTGCGGCGGGCCCGCAAGGCCCGGCGGCGGGTCTGAGCGGAGGAAGGCGCGGGCGGTGCGGCCGAACGGGTGACGGCCTGCCGGGGGCCTCCTGTAGGAGACTCCAAGCGGGCACGCGCGCGTGCCGGGCGATAACGCTGTTCCGCGTTCTCCGCGCGGTGGGGCACGATGGGGGCATGGCACCCAACGATCACCCGGGCGAGCAGGCCGCGCAGGACCCCATCAAGCTGATCGGCATCAGGGAGACCCCCCTGTCCGTGGACGAGGTGTTCCGGGCCGTGGGGGACGACGCCGCCGGAGGGACCGCGCTCTTCGTCGGGACCGTGCGCAATCACGACGGGGGCGCCGGCGTCGACGAGCTGGGGTACTCCTGCCACCCCAGCGCCGAGGCCGAGATGCGCCGGATCGCCGAGAAGGTCGTCGCCGAGTACCCGGTGCGGGCGCTCGCCGCCGTCCACCGGGTGGGGGACCTCCGGGTCGGGGACCTCGCCGTCGTCGTCGGCGTGTCGTGCCCGCACCGGGGAGAGGCCTTCGAGGCCTGCCGGAAGCTGATCGACGACCTCAAGCACGAGGTGCCGATCTGGAAGCACCAGAAGTTCTCCGACGGCACCGAGGAGTGGGTCGGCGCCTGCTAGGGGCTGTCGTTCGGATCACGCCGCGGACGCGGGGCCCGGCACGCGCGTCCGCGGCGTTGTCGTCGGTTGCCGATGCTCCGCATCGCCGCCCTCCTCCGCCTTGCGGACGCACGCACCGGGCCCCGCTCACCGGCGCCGACGACACACAGTCGATTCCCCGCGACCTGATCCGAACGACAGCCCCTAGGGCCCGTCCGGCGGAACCCCGCCCGTCCCACCTGCCCCTCGCGGCTTCGTGCCGCACACCCTTCCGGTTGCGTAACCGCACCCCTGGCGTGAGCGTTGTCACGGCGGATGGTTAATCTGCTGATCAGTCAGTTGCGGACGCTCATGGGGTTGGGAGGTCGGCATGGCGGCGCTCGCCTGGTTGCTGATTCCGCTGGTGGCTGCGATCGGCGCCGGTCTGTGGGGCAGTTGGGCCAACCGGACCCGCAGGGCCCGGGGCGACGGCCCCGAGCTCATCGGATACGCCCGCTTCCGGGAGGCCATGGAGAGGTCCCAGCCGGGCGGCTGACGGCCACGGAAGCGCAGGTCACAGGCGTAGAACAGGTCAGGGCCGCCCCGGACGGGCGGCCCTGACGGTGCGCTGACAGAGGCGTCCCGTACTGTCGAGACATGCCACGCCGCACCGCGACGATGCTCGCCTCCACCCTGATGCTGATCGCGCTCCTGTGCGCGGGAGTGTTCATCCCCGTGCCGTACGCGGAGATGTCCCCGGGGCCGACGGTGAACACGCTGGGCGAGCACGACGGTGAGCCGGTGCTGCAGATCTCCGGACGCAGGACCTACGGGACGTCCGGCCACCTCAACATGACCACCGTCCGCGTCACCAGCGCCGACTACCGGATGAACCTCGTCGAGGCCGTCTACGGGTGGCTCGCGCACGACAACAAGGTGGTGCCGCACGACACGCTCTACCCGGACGGCAAGACCGAGGAGGAGTCGACCCAGGAGAACGCCGAGGAGTTCAGCCAGTCCCAGGAGAGCGCCAAGGTCGCGGCGCTGAAGGAACTGGACATCCCGGTGACGTCGTGGGTCATCGTCTCGACCGTGGTCAAGGGCTCCCCGGCCGAGGGGCGGCTGCACGCGGGCGACGTGATCAAGGCCGTCGACGGCACGGCGGTGAAGGAGCCCGCCGACGTCGCCGAGCTGGTCACGAAGCACGAGCCCGGCCAGGACGTGGTCTTCACGATCGTGCCCGCCAAGGAGCAGGCCGCCGCCGAGAAGGCCAAGCGGACGGCGACCAGGACGCAGGACGTGACCATCACGACGAAGACGTCCGACGACGGCGGCGAGAAGCGGGCCGTGGTCGGCATCTCGGCCGGGACCGACCACACCTTCCCGTTCACCATCGACATCAAGCTCGCCGACGTCGGCGGGCCGAGCGCCGGCCTGATGTTCGCGCTCGGCATCTACGACAAGCTCACGCCGGGCAGCCTGACCGGCGGGAAGTTCGTCGCCGGCACCGGCACGATCGACGACGAGGGCAGGGTCGGTCCGATCGGCGGCATCGAGATGAAGACCGTCGGTGCCCGCGACAAGGGCGCCGAGTACTTCCTGACGCCCGCCGACAACTGCGCGGCCGCCGCCAAGGACACCCCCGAGGGCCTCACCCTCGTCAAGGTGAAGACCATCGACGACGCCCTCGGTGCCCTGGCGGACCTGCGCAGCGGCGACACCGCCGACCTGCCGAAGTGCACCGGATAGCCGGGCGGGCTACTCCTCGAACGTCGCCGCCAGCGCCTCCGCGAGGCCGGGCACCAGGTCGGAGCCGGTGAGGACCTCGGTGGGGGAGTCCTTCGCGCGCAGGCGCAGGGCCGACTCGCGGGCGCCGTCGCGCAGCACCGCCACCGTCATGCGCACCTCCTGGCGCTCGGGGTGACCGGCCACCCACTTCGCCAGCGCCGCCTCGTCCAGATGCTGCGGAACCTGAGCCTCCGCGGACGGCGGCAGCATCAGGCGCTCCACCGAGAGGGCGCAGCCGGCCACCGTCCCGGGCCAGGCGATGGTGGCCAGGAACTCGTCGAGCGGCTTGCCCGTTTCCACTTCGTCCTGCTCGATCGGGGTGAGACCGGTGGTCTCCGGTTCGTCGCCCAGACCGAGCCGGGCCGCGAGCGAGGGCTGTTCGGCCCGCAGCCGTGCGGTGTCGACGAGGGCGAAGAGGCGGGCGGGCTGGTCCCAGCCGAGGCCGGAGACGTACTCGTCGATCTCGAGCACGGCCCGGGTGAGCGGGCTCGCCGCCATGGGAGTGTTGGACATGGTCACAATCCTGCCTCGTTCCCGGCCGGAATCGGGAACCGAGTAAACGGTGAGTAAGTTGCATAGGTGTGGGCCCGCGATCACGGGGGACCACGGAGGGGCCGCGAACACGCGGGTCTGACGAATCGACAGCGACTTCGAGGTGCGCACCTTGGCTTTCCAGATGCCGGACCGCGGCGGAGGCCCGACGGGGCCACGGATGAGAGTGGGCCGCCCGTCCCGGCGTGTCCGGACCCTGCTCCTGACGCTGGGCGTCCTGGCCGTCCTCGGCATGGCGTTCACCATGTTCGCGGGCTTCTGGACGGACTGGCTCTGGTACCGCTCGGTGAACTACTCGTCCGTGTTCACCACCACCCTGTGGACGAAGATCGGACTCTTCTTCGTCTTCGGCCTGCTGATGGCGCTCGCCGTCGGCTTCAACATCTGGCTGGCCCACCGGCTGCGGCCGCCGCTGAGTGCCATGTCGATGGAGCAGCAGAACCTCGACCGGTACCGGATGGGCATCGCGCCCTACAAGAAGTGGCTGCTGCTCGGGATCACCGCCCTGGTCGGCCTGATCGCCGGCGCCTCCGCCTCCAGCCAGTGGCGGACCTGGCTGATGTGGGTCAACGGCGTCTCCTTCGGGGAGAAGGACCCCCAGTTCAAGCTGGACGTCTCCTTCTTCGCCTTCGACCTGCCCTGGTACCGGTTCCTGCTCGGCTTCGGCTTCGCCGCCACGATCCTCTCCGTGATCGCCGCCGCGCTCACCCACTACCTGTACGGCGGGCTGCGCGTCACCAGCCCGGGCGCGCGCGCCACGGCCGCGGCCACCGGGCACCTGTCGGTGCTCCTGGGGATCTTCGTCGCCCTCAAGGCGGTCGCGTACTGGCTCGACCGGTACGGACTGGCGGTCAAGTCCAGCGACTTCAAGGCCACGGACAACTGGACGGGCCTGCGCTACGTCGACGCCAACGCCTACCTGCCGGCCAAGACCATCCTGTTCTGCATCGCCGTCATCTGCGCGCTGCTGTTCTTCGCCACCCTGTGGCGGCGCACCTGGCAGCTGCCGGTGATCGGCTTCGGCCTGATGGTCCTCTCCGCGATCCTCATCGGCGGCCTGTACCCGGCGATCGTGCAGAAGTTCCAGGTCCAGCCGAACGAGCAGGCCAAGGAAGCGCCGTACGTCGAGAAGAACCTCAAGGCGACGCGTGAGGCCTACGGCATCGACGGCACCAAGGTCACCGACTACTCGGGCACGAGCAAGACCGAGGACAAGGCGACCCTGCGGGACGAGGCCGACGCCACGGCGAGCATCCGGATCATGGACCCGAACATCGTCTCGCCGACGTTCCAGCAGCTCCAGCAGATCAGGAACTACTACGCGTTCCCGACCAACCTGGATGTCGACCGCTACACCAAGGACGGCAAGGAGCAGGACACCGTCATCGGCCTGCGCGAGCTGAACCTCGCGGGCATCCCGAAGAAGAACTGGATCAACAACCACTTCCGTTACACCCACGGCTACGGCGTCGTCGCCGCCGAGGGGACCAGCGCCGACTCGCAGGGCCGCCCGGTCTTCACCGAGTCCGACCTGCCCTCCGAGGGCGACCTGCCGCGGTACGAGCAGCGGATCTACTACGGCGAGAAGACCACCACGTACTCGATCGTCGGCGGTCCCCAGAAGGAGATCGACTACTCCGACGACAACGGCGAGAAGACCACCAGCTACCAGGGCGACAGCGGGGTCAACCTCTCCAACTCGGTCAACCGGGCCGCGTACGCGGTGGCGTTCGGCGAGCCACAGATCCTGTACTCCGGCGCGATCGGCGACGGCTCGCGGATCCTGTACAACCGCACGCCCAAGGAGCGCGTCGAGGCGGTCGCCCCGTGGCTGACCATCGACGGCGACGCCTACCCGGCGGTCGTGGACGGCCGGATCCAGTGGATCGTCGACGCGTACACGACGACCAACGGCTACCCGTACTCGTCGCGGACCACCCTCGGCGACACGACGGCCGACTCGCTGACCGCCAACAACACCAACCGCGCGGTGGTGGCCCAGCAGAACCAGGTCAACTACATCCGCAACTCGGTGAAGGCGACCGTCGACGCGTACACCGGCGAGGTCAAGCTCTTCCAGTGGGACACCGAGGACCCCGTCCTGAAGACCTGGATGAAGGCCTTCCCGGGCACGGTGGAGCCCAGGAGCGAGATCTCCGGCTCGCTGATGGACCATCTGCGCTACCCGCAGGACCTGTTCAAGGTCCAGCGCGAGCTGCTCACCCGCTACCACGTGAAGGACGCCACGACGTTCCTCAGCGGCAGCGAGGTGTGGCAGGTGCCGGACGACCCGACCAACCGGGCGGGCAACGCGGTGCCGCCGTACTACCTGAGCATGCGGATGCCGGACCAGAAGGAGCAGGCGTTCTCGCTGACGACGACCTTCACGCCCAACGGCCGGGACAACCTCAGCGCGTTCATGGCCGTCGACGCGGAGGCGGGCACGCCCGGCTACGGCACGATCAGAATCCTGAAGTTGCCGACGAACACCACGGTCAACGGACCCAAGCAGGTCCAGAGCCAGTTCAACTCCCAAGAGGACATCGCCGAGTCGATCAGGCTGCTGCGCGGCGGCGACTCGGAGGTCGAGTACGGCAACCTGCTGACGGTGCCCCTCGACGGCGGACTGCTGTACGTGGAGCCGGTCTACGTCCGCGGCGGCGGACTCAAGTACCCGCTGCTGCGCAAGGTGCTGGTGACCTACGGAGGCGAGACCGCCTTCGAGAACACACTGGAGGAGGCCCTCAACAAGGTCTTCGGAGCGGAGGGTGCGACCCCGACGCCCGAGCCGCCGGACGAGGGCGAGGACACCCCGCCGCCGCCCACGTCCGACAATCCGACGGTCGAGGAGGCGCTGCAGGACGCGCAGAAGGCCTTCGACGCCGGCCAGGAAGCCCTGAAGGACAACGACTGGGAGGCCTACGGCCGGGCGCAGGAGGACCTGGAGGAGGCGCTGCGGCGGGCCGAGGAGGCGCAGAGCGAGGCCGGCCGGACCGGGGGGACGGAGGGCGGGAGCCCGAGTCCCGACCCCAGTCCGAGCGGCTGACCCCCTGGGCTGATCATCTGCCCCCCCCGCGTCGTGATACGGTGGTGACACAACGACGCGGGGTGGAGCAGCTCGGTAGCTCGCTGGGCTCATAACCCAGAGGTCGCAGGTTCAAATCCTGTCCCCGCTACTGAAGGCGAAGGCCCGGATTCCACAAGGAATCCGGGCCTTCGTGATGTGTGAACGCATGTGCTGGCGGGGTCTGCGGCCGTGCCACCGGGGGGAGTTGGACCGATCTGTGTTTGACTTGTCTCTCTGTGGGCATGTCGACAAAACGCTGAAGTGACCTCACTGGCTGCGGTATACCAGGTGTACCCAGGTTGCAGGTGGTGCGACGATGGACGTTATGGGGGACAAGGCAACTCTGTTCGAGACAGGGCGTTTTGTGCAGCCTTCCGATCGGGAGGCCACCCCGGACGAGGCCGGGGAGATCGCGGACGAGGCGGCCGAGGAGCTGCGCCGGCGGCTCGCCGCCGAGACCGGTGACGTCGAGGCGATGAGCGTCCTCGGCGCCATGCTGCTGCGCCGCGGCGATCTCGACGGAGCCGAACCCCATCTGCGGGCCGCCACCGCCGCGGGCGACCGCGCCGCCGCCAACAACCTGGGCGTCCTGCTGCACCAGCGCGGGTATGCCGACGAGGCCGCCGGATGGTGGCGGATCGCCGCCGTCGCCGGGTCCGCCGCGGCCGCGCACGCGCTCGGCCGGCACCACCGGGAGCGCGGCGACGAACCCGCCGCCGAGTACTGGCTGCGCCAGGCCGCCGAGCAGGGCCACGTCCTGGGCGCCTACGCGCTCGCCGACCTGCTGGAACACCGCGGCGACGCCGGGGCCGAGCGGTGGATGCGGGCCGCGGCCGAGCGCGGGCACCGGGAGGCGGCGTACCGCCTGGCGCGGGCACTGGACCGGCGGACCGCGCGGGAGGCCGAGGGGGGCGACGGTGTCGCGCTGCTGGAGGAGGCCGAGCAGTGGTACCGGCAGGCCGCCGCGCGCGGGCACCGGCGCGCCGCGCTGCACCTCGGGGCGATCCTGGAGAAGCGCGGCGACCTCAAGGAGGCCGGGCGCTGGTACCTGACGTCCGCCAAGGACGGGGAGGCCCGGGCCGCCTGCGCGCTCGGCTTCCTGCTGCGGGACGCGGGCGACAACGAGAACGCCGCCGTGTGGTGGCTGCGGGCCGCCCAGGACGGCGACGGCAACGCGGCCAACGCGCTGGGCGCGCTGCACGCCGAGCGCGGCGAGACGCAGACCGCGGAGCGCTGGTACCGGGCGGCGATGGACGCCGGCGACGTCAACGGCGCGTACAACCTCGGGCTGCTCTGCGCCGAGCAGGGCCGCACCGCGCAGGCCGAGCAGTGGTACCGGCGCGCCGCGTACGCCGGGCACCGGGAGGCGGCGAACGCGCTGGCGATCCTGCTGCTGCAGGGCGGGGACGAGACGGGCGCGGAGCCGTGGTTCTCCAAGGCGGCCGAGGCCGGCAGCGTGGACGCCGCCTTCAACCTCGGCATCCTGTACGCCGGGCGGGGCGAGGACGCCGCCGCGCTGCGCTGGTACGAGCGTGCCGCCGCGGCCGGGCACACCGAGGCGGCGCTGCAGGTCGGCATCGCCCGGCTGCGGGACGGCGACGAGCAGGAGGCGGAGCGGCACCTGCGCTGCGCCGCGGGCGGCGGCAGCGCCGAGGCCGCGTACCGGCTGGCGACCGTGCTCGACGCGCGGCGCCCCCCGGAGCCCGCGCACGAACTGGGCGAGCCCGTCCACCAGCGCAGCGAGTGCGAGGAGTGGTACGAGCGGGCGGCCTCCCAGGGGCACCGGCGGGCGCAGGTGCGGGTCGGGATGCTCGCCGCGGCGCGGGGCGACGTGGTCGAGGCGGCGCGGTGGTACCGGGAGGCGGCCGAGGCCGGCTCCCGCAACGGCGCGTTCAACCTGGGCTTGCTGCTGGCGCGGGAGGGCAGCGAGCCGGAAGCGGTGGTGTGGTGGACGCGGGCGGCCCACGCGGGCCACGGTCGGGCGGCGCTGCGGCTGGCCCTCGTCTACGCGCGTCGGGGGGAACTCGCGGAGGGGCAGCAGTGGGCCGACCGGGCGGTGGAGCTCGGGCCGGAGGCCGTCACCGAGCGCGCGGCGCGGCTGCGGGACGCGCTGCGGCAGGAGCTGTCGGCGTGATGCCCGGACGTCCGGGAGCTCCGTGGGGAAGCGATTTGCTTCTGTGCGCGTCCTTGACGTAACGTTGCATTCATCGACGCGGGGTGGAGCAGCTCGGTAGCTCGCTGGGCTCATAACCCAGAGGTCGCAGGTTCAAATCCTGTCCCCGCTACTGAAGGCCGAGGGCCGGAATCCGAAAGGGCTCCGGCCCTCGGTCGTTGTGCCGTCCGGCCGTCGTGCTGTTCGGCCGTCGTGCTGTTCGGCCGTGCGCGCGGGGGTCCGGTGACGGCGAAAGCCCCGGCGCCCATCGGGGCCGGGGCTTTCGGAGGCGGAGGGAAGCCGGGAGGCTACGCCGTCATGCAGTTCGGGCACAGGCCGCGGTACGTCACCTCGACGTCCGACACCGTGAAGCCGAAGCGCTCCGAGTCGGGAAGGTCGGCCAGCGGGTTGCCCTGCGGGTGCACGTCGCGGATCGCGCCGCACTGGGCGCAGACCAGGTGGTGGTGCGGCCGGTGCGCGTTCGGGTCGTACCGCTTGGCGCGCTTGTCCGTCGAGACCTCGATCACCTCGCCGAGCGTGACCAGCTCGCCGAGGGTGTTGTAGACGGTCGCACGGGAGATCTCCGGCAGCTTGGCGACGGCCCGGGCGTGGACCTCGTCGGCCGTCAGATGGACGTGCTCGCCGTCGAGGACCTCGGCCACCACGCGTCGCTGCGCGGTCATCCGCCATCCGCGTCCGCGCAGCCGTTCCAGTAGGTCGCTCATGGAGACCAGCCTAACAGCAGAGGGAACCAGGTCCCGAATCGGTGTGACTTTGGAGCTTCACTTGACTTAGACAATGTCCATTGTAGGATCGAACTCGGCTTTGGCCAAGTAACAGGATTGAATAAAAGTGACGCAGGAGGCGCACGTGACGCAGGAGGCGCTCACCACGGAGGCCGGTGCTCCGGTAGCCGACAATCAGAACAGCGAGACCGCGGGGGTCGGCGGCCCGGTGCTCGTCCAGGACCAGCTCCTTCTGGAGAAGCTGGCCCACTTCAACCGTGAGCGCATCCCGGAGCGCGTCGTGCACGCCCGCGGCGCGGGCGCCTACGGCACCTTCACGGTCACCGCCGACGTGACCCCGTACACGAGGGCCGCATTCCTCTCCGAGGTCGGCAAGGAGACCGAGGTCTTCCTGCGGTTCTCGACGGTGGCGGGCAACCTGGGCGCGGCGGACGCGGTCCGTGACCCGCGCGGTTTCGCGGTGAAGTTCTACACCGAAGAGGGCAACTACGACCTCGTCGGCAACAACACCCCGGTGTTCTTCATCAAGGACGCCATCAAGTTCCCGGACTTCATCCACACCCAGAAGCGCGACCCCTACACGGGCTCGACGGAGGCGGACAACGTCTGGGACTTCTGGAGCCTTTCCCCCGAGTCCACGCACCAGGTGACCTGGCTGTTCGGCGACCGCGGCATCCCCGCCTCGTACCGCCACATGGACGGCTTCGGCTCGCACACCTTCCAGTGGAACAACGAGGCCGGCGAGGTCTTCTGGGTCAAGTACCACTTCAAGACCGACCAGGGGATCAAGAACCTCACCGCCGAGGAGGCCGACATCCTCGCGGGCAAGGACCCCGACTCCCACCAGCGCGACCTGCGCGAGGCGATCGAGCGCGGGGAGTTCCCGAGCTGGACCGTGGGCGTGCAGATCATGCCGGCGGCCGAGGCGGCGACCTACCGCTTCAACCCGTTCGACCTGACCAAGGTGTGGCCGCACGCGGACTACCCGGTCATCGAGATCGGCAAGCTGGAGCTCAACCGCAACCCGCAGAACATCTTCGCCGAGGTCGAGCAGTCGATCTTCTCCCCGGCGCACTTCGTGCCCGGCATCGGCCCGTCCCCGGACAAGATGCTGCAGGGCCGCCTCTTCGCGTACGGCGACGCCCACCGCTACCGCGTCGGCATCAACGCCGACCACCTGCCGGTGAACCGTCCGCACGCCACCGTGGCGCGCACCAACTCCCGTGACGGCTACCTGTACGACGGCCGCCACGGCGCGGCGAAGAACTACGAGCCGAACAGCTTCGGCGGTCCGTTCCAGACGAACCGTCCGCTGTGGCAGCCGGTGCCGGTCACCGGCGGCACGGGCAACCACGAGGCGCCCGTGCACGCCGAGGACAACGACTTCGTCCAGGCGGGCAACCTCTACCGGCTCATGACGGAGGACGAGAAGGAGCGCCTGGTGAACAACCTGGCGGGCGCCATCTCGCAGGTCTCGCGGCAGGACATCGCCGACCGCGCGATCAACAACTTCCGTCAGGCGGACGAGGACTTCGGCAAGCGGCTGGAGGCCGCGGTCCAGGCCCTGCGCGGCTGATCACCAGCACTGGACCGCTTGTCGACGCGGCGGGCCGGGTTCCCTCGGGAGCCCGGCCCGTTCGGCGTCCCTAGGCCGGCACCTCCTGCCGCACGGGGGCCCAGCAGCGGATGATGTCGCGGACCGAGACGATGCCGGCGGGCTCGCCGCGGTCCAGGACGATGAGGTGGCGGAAGCCGCCGTGCGTCATGGCGCGGGCCGCCTCGTCCAGCGTCCAGACGGGGGCGGCGAACACCACGTCCGTGGTGGTGTGGTCGTGGGCGCGCTCGGCGTCGGGGTCCTGGCCGAGGCCGACGGAGTTGAGGATGTCGCGTTCGGTGAGGATGCCGATGCCGCCGGCGTCGGGGTCGTGCACCACGGCCGCGCCGACTCTGCGGGCGGACATCAGCGCGGCGGCCTGGCGGAGGGTGTGGGTGGGGCCGATGGTGAGGACGACGGTGCTCATGGCGTCGCGGACCAGCATGAAGGGAGCCACCTCCTGGAGTGTCCCCGCCGTTCGTTCATGTTTTCACAAGTTCACAAGAGCGGGGACTCCCAGAGTGGCAGGCAAAGGGAGGGTCAACAAGAGGGCGGTCAGTAACGTCCGTTGAGGTACCCGAGCAACTCGTCGTGGAGCAGGCCGTTCGACGCGGCCGCGTTGCCGCCGTGCGGGCCCGGGCGGCCGTCCAGACCGGTGAAGGTGCCGCCGGCCTCCGTCACGATGATCGCGTTGGCGGCCATGTCCCACAGGGACAGCTCCGGTTCGGCGCACAGGTCGACCGCACCCTCGGCGACCATCATGTACGGCCAGAAGTCGCCGTACGCGCGCGTGCGCCACACCGCGCGGGTCAGGTCCAGGAAGCCGTTCAGCCGGCCCTGCTCCTCCCAGCCGCTGAGCGAGGAGTACGCGAACGAGGCGTCGGCGAGCCGCGAGACGCGGGAGACGCGCAGCGGGGACGCCTTGGCGAGGCTGCGGCCGGTGTAGGCGCCGTGGCCCTTCGCGGCCCACCAGCGGCGGCCGAGGGCCGGGGCGGAGACCACGCCCACGACGGGCTCGTAGCCGCCCTCGCCGGCCTCCATCAGCGCGATGAGGGTGGCCCACACGGGCACGCCCCGCACGTAGTTCTTGGTGCCGTCGATCGGGTCGATCACCCAGCGGCGGGGGCCGGTGCCCTCGACGCCGTACTCCTCGCCGAGGATCGCGTCCCTCGGGCGGGCGCGCTGGAGGTGGCCGCGGATGAGCTCCTCCGCCGCCCGGTCCGCTTCGCTCACCGGCGTCATGTCCGGTTTGGTCTCGACCTTGAGGTCGAGGGCCTTGAACCGGTCCGTCGTCGCGGCGTCGGCGGCGTCCGCGAGAACGTGGGCGAGACGCAGGTCGTCGAGGTAGTCGGGCATGTGACGAACGGTATCTTCCGCGCCCGGGGCGGGGCTACGGGGGGCGGGGGCGAGGGGATGTGCGGGGGAGTGCGGGGGAAGGGGAGTGCCGGGGTGGCCGACGTGACGGGCGGGCGCCCGCCGGCGGCGAAGCGGCCCGTGTCCCTCGCCGCCCGCCCCGCGTCCGCACCCCTTGACAGCCCCTCCGGCCGCGTCAAACCTGGGCGGCAGTGCCGCTCGTCCCGAGGGGACCAGGGGAGGCGATGATGCCTGCAGCGCGGGAATCCCTGCTGGACGCCGCGTACACGGCGCTGGCGCGCCGGCCGTGGTCGGCCGTGCGCATGGTGGACGTGGCCGCGGCGGCCGGGGTGTCCCGGCAGACGCTGTACAACGAGTTCGGCAGCAAGGACGGACTCGCCCGGGCGCTGGTGCGCAGGGAGGCGGACGGGTACCTCGCCGGTGTCGAGCGCGCCCTGGCAGCGCACGGCGACGCCCGCGAGCGGCTGACCGCGACCGCCGAGTGGCTGACCGCGGCGGCCCGCGACAACGCCCTCGTCCGGGCCCTGCTCACCGGCTGCTGGAGCGAGCGGCTGCCCGCCCCGGCCCGGCCGGACCCGCCGTCCTCCTCCGCCGTCCCGGCTCAGCGCCGCGCCGACGGCCCGCCACCCTCGCCGGGCGACTTCGTGGCGCTCGTGCGCGACCGGGCCGTGGCGGCGCTGGCCGGTCCGGGCCTGCCCCGGTCGGACACCGCCGACCTGGCCCGGTCCTGCGAACTGGCCGTCCGCCTCGCCCTGTCCTGCGTGTCCGCGCCGCCGGGCGAGGGCGGGGTCGCCGACCTGGTGCGCGGCGCCCTGCACCGCGGGCCCGTCTGACGCGACCTCACTGGGCCGAGCCGGACAGCTGCAACCCGATGACCCCCACGATCACCAGCGTGATCGACACGATCTTGAGGGTGGAGACCAGGTCGCCGAGGAAGACCATGCCGTAGATCGCCGTGCCCGCCGCACCGATCCCCGTCCACACCGCGTAGGCGGGACCCACGTCCAGCTTCTTCAGGGCCAGGGTCAGCAGACCGAAGCTGCCGAGGGCGAAGACGCAGAACGCGATCGTGGGCCACAGCCGGGTGAAGCCGTGCGACAGCTTCAGGCAGACGGCGAAGCCGGTCTCGAGCAACCCGGCCACGATGACCAGCAGCCACGCCATGTGTCGTCCTCCCGTCGTGCCGCACTGTGACCGCTTCGTCAGGCTCTGCTCGTGCTCGGCTCCGGCTCGGTGCGCTTATGCACTTACCGTCCGCACGGCCCGACAAACCACGTGAAGGTCGACGGACCGCCGCGTCAGTCGCCCTCCGTGCGCTCCCGCGTGGCCAGCAGCCGGCGCAGCGAGTACAGCCGTGCCGGGTCCGCGTGGCCCTCGGACACCCACGCGTCCAGCGCGCAGTCCGGCTCGTCGTGGCTGCACGCGCGCGGACAGCCCGCCGTGCCCTCCTCCAGGTCGGGGAAGGCGTGGATGACCCGGGACGGGTCCACGTGGGCGAGGCCGAACGACCGCACGCCCGGGGTGTCGACGACCCAGCCGTCCACGTCCGTCAGCGGCAGGGCCAGCGCCGACGTCGTGGTGTGCCGGCCGCGCCCCGTCACCGCGTTGACGTGGCCCGTCGTCCGCCGCCTCTCCTCCGGCACCAGCGCGTTGACCAGGGTCGTCTTGCCGACGCCCGAGTGCCCGACGAACGCCGTGATCCTGCCGTCCAGGTGCGCGCGCACCCGGTCCGCCGCGTCGCCGTTCTCCAGCTCCGCGCGGCTGGTGACGACGTAGGGGATGTCCAGGTCGCCGTACAGCTCCAGCAGCTTGTCCGGCGGGGCGAGGTCGGACTTGGTCAGCACCAGCAGCGGGTCCAGGCCGCCGTCGTAGGCGGCGACCAGGCAGCGGTCGATCAGGCGGGGGCGCGGCTCGGGGTCGGCGAGGGCGGTGACGACGGCCAGCTGGTCGGCGTTGGCGACGACGACGCGTTCGAACGGGTCGTCGTCGTCCGCCGTGCGGCGCAGCACCGACGTGCGCTCCTCGATGCGGACGATCCGCGCGAGGGTGTCCTTCGCGCCGGACAGGTCGCCGACGAGCGCGACCCGGTCACCGACCACCGCCGCCTTGCGGCCCAGCTCGCGGGCCTTCATCGCCATCACGACCCGGTCCTCGACGAGGCAGGTCAGGCGGCCCCGGTCGACGGTGAGGACCATGCCCTCGGCCGCGTCCTCGTGCTTGGGCCGGATGTTCGTACGCGGCCGGGTGTTCCGGCGGCCGGGACGGCTGCGGATGTCGTCCTCGTCGGTGTGCTTGCCGTAGCGGCGCATGTCGTCGTCCTCGCGCCCTACTGCCCGAGCATCCCGGTCCACAGTTCGGGGAAGTCCGGCAGGGTCTTCGCCGTCGTGGCCACGTTCTCGATCTGCACGCCCTCGACCGCCAGGCCGATGATCGCGCCGGCGGTCGCCATGCGGTGGTCCTCGTAGGTGTGGAAGATCCCGCCGTGCAGGCGGCGCGGGCGGATGTGCAGGCCGTCGGCGGTCTCGGTGACGTCACCGCCGAGCTCGTTGATCTCCTTGGTGAGCGCGGCCAGGCGGTCCGTCTCGTGCAGGCGCAGGTGGGCCACGCCGCGCAGGGTGGACGGCGAGTCGGCCAGCGCCGCCACCGCCGCGATGCCCGGCGTCAGCTCGCCGACCTCGCTCAGGTCCACGTCGATGCCGTGGACGGCGCCGGAGCCGGTGAACTCCAGACCGCTCTCGGTCAGGGTGCAGGAACCACCCATCTCGGTGAAGATCTCCCGCAGCCGGTCACCGGGCTGGGTGGTGCGGGCCGGCCAGTCCGGGACGACGACCCTGCCGCCGGTCACCAGGGCCGCCGCGAGGAACGGCTGGGCGTTGGACAGGTCCGGCTCGACGGTCAGGTCCCGGCCGAGCAGGGCGCCCGGGGTGACCCGCCAGACGTTCGGCTCGCCGCCCGACTCGGGGGTGTCCACCTGGGCGCCGACCGCGCGCAGCATGTCCACGGTCATGCGGATGTGCGGCATCGACGGCAGCGCCGAGCCGGTGTGGCGGACCTCCACGCCCTGGTTGAACCGCGGACCCGACAGCAGCAGGGCGCTGACGAACTGGGAGGACGAGGACGCGTCGACCGAGACGGGGCCGCCGTCCAGGGCCCCGCCGCCGTGCACGGTCAGGGGCAGCGCGCCGCGGCCGTCGTCGTCGATCCGGGCGCCGAGCCGGCGCAGCGCGTCGATGACGCCGTTCAGGGGGCGCTCGTAGGAGCGGGGGTCGCCGTCGAAGCGGACGGGGCCGTCGGCGAGCGCGGCGACCGGCGGCAGGAAGCGCATCACCGTGCCGGCGTTGCCGACGTCGACCGTGGCCGGGCCGCGCAGGCCCGTGGGCAGCACGCGCCAGGCCTCCCCGGTGCCGTCCGGCCCGACCCCCTCCTCGATCTCCACGCCCATCGCCCGCAGCGCACCGGCCATCAGCAGCGTGTCGCGCGAGCGCAGCGGGCGGCGCAGCCAGCCGGGCTCGGAGGCGAGGGCGGCCAGCACGAGGGCGCGGTTGGTGACCGACTTGGACCCGGGCACGTGGACCGTCGCGTCGACGGCTCCGCTCGCGTGCGGGGCGGGCCAGAGGGCGGTGTGTGCGGGGTTCGAGGCCATGGCCCCACTTTATAAGGAGGCGAGGGGGGAGGCCGTGGTCCGGGTGCGGCGCCGTCGGGGCTGGTCGCGCCCGCGGCGCGGGCGCCGGCCGGCACCGCGCAGCGCCTCGGGCGCGGGGCGCCCGCACCACCGCCGGGCGCCCCGCGGCGCGAGCGCCCGCCGCGCCACCGGGCGCCCCGCGCGCAGGCCCCGGCCCCGCGCCCCGGCGCCGCCCGTCACAGCCCCAGCAGCCACCTGCCGCCGCCGGCCAGCGAGCACAGCGACACCGAGTGGAACAGGAAGAACCACATCCCCGCCGGGACGTGCGTCAGCCGGGACAGCTGGTCCGCGTCCGAGTCGCCCGCCCCGCCCCGGGACCGCTTGGCCTGGAGCTCGAACGCCGGGCGCACGCCCCCCAGCAGCAGGAACCACACCACCGCGTACGCGAACGCGGCCTGCACCTGCGGCCCGGCCAGCCACGACACCGCCACGAACGTGCCGCCGGTGAGGAACACGGTCAGCGCCCCGTACGCGTTGCGGATCATCACCAGCATCGCCACCAGCAGGAACGCCGCCAGCCACAGCAGCAGCGTGATGCGGCCGGTGGCGAGCAGCGCCGCGCCGCCCAGGCCGAGCAGCGGGGGAGCGGTGTAGCCGGCGGCGGCGGTGAGGATCATGCCCAGGCCGTAGGGCTTGCCCCGGCTGACCGTCAGGCCGCTGGTGTCGGAGTGCAGCCGTATGCCGGTCAGGGTGCGGCCGGTGAGCAGGGCGACCAGGCCGTGGCCGCCCTCGTGGGCGATGGTGATCGCGTTGCGCGACAGGCGCCACAGGGCGTGCGGGACGACCACGGCGAGCGCGGCCACCAGGGTCGCGATCACCACCCACAGGTCGGGGTCGGGCTGGGTGCCGGAGACCTCGTCCCAGAGGGAGGCGAGGGAGGCGGATGCGGTGCTGTCCATGTGCGGCGATGGCTCCCAAGGGTCGGACGGGTCGGCCGGCGCGGAGCGCCGTGGGCCGAGGAGTGGTGGCCGGGCGACGGCGGGCCTGGCAGTGTGGCACGTATGTGCGGACGGTATGCATCGAGTCGTGGTCCAGAGGATCTCGCAGGAGTCTTTGAGATCGAGAAGTGGGAGCCGGAGGAGACCCTGGAGCCCGACTACAACGTGGCGCCCACCAAGGAGGTCTACGCCGTCCTGGACCGCCCCCTGAAGGACGCCGGGGACCCGCGCCCGGTTCGCCAGCTGCGGAAGCTCAGGTGGGGCCTGGTCCCGTCCTGGTCGAAGACCCCCGAGGGCGGCGCCCGGATGATCAACGCGCGCGCGGAGACCGTCCACGAGAAGCCGTCCTACCGCCGCGCCTTCGCCGCCCGCCGCTGCATCCTGCCCGCCGACGGCTACTACGAGTGGGTCACCGGCAAGCAGGAGCGGGACCTGGAGGTCGAGGGGAAGAAGAAGCGGCCGCGCAAGCAGCCGTACTTCGTGCTGCCCGCCGACGGGTCGGTGTTCGCCATGGCCGGGATCTACGAGTTCTGGCGGGACAGGACCCTGCCCGACGACCACCCGCAGGCCTGGTGGGCGACCTGTTCGGTGATCACCACCGAGGCGGAGACGTCGCCGCTGGCCGTCGCCCCGGCGGAGGGGCCGCGCGCGCTGGCCGACATCCACCCCCGGATGCCGCTCATGCTCACCCCCGACCGCTGGGACGCCTGGCTCGACCCGTCCCGCACGGACCCCGACGACCTGCGCGGGCTGCTCGCCCCGCCGCCCGCCGGCCTGATGCGCGCCTACCCGGTCTCCACGGCCGTGAGCAACGTGCGCAACAACGGGCCCGAGCTGCTCCACGAGCTGGCCGCGCCCGAAGAGGGCACACTCTTCTGACGTGACCGACGTGACCGATGTGACCGGCGCCGACACCGAGACCGTCGAGACGGAGGCGGGGACCGCCCGCGTGACCTGGCACCGGGCGCGGGAGCCGCGGCTCGTCCTGGCGCTGGGCCACGGCGCCGGCGGCGGCATCGAGGCCCGCGACCTGCGGGCCCTGGCCGCCGCGCTGCCCGCCCACGGGGTGACCGTCGCCCTCGTGGAACAGCCCTGGCGGGTGGCGGGGAAGAAGCTCGCCCCCGCGCCGAAGACGCTGGACGCGGGGTGGCGGGGCGTATGGCCCGCGGTGTGCGCGCCCGGCCTGCCGGTGGTCGCGGGCGGCCGCAGCGCCGGGGCCCGGGTGGCCTGCCGCACCGCCGCCGGGCTGGGCGCGCACGCCGTGCTCGCGCTGAGCTTCCCGCTGCACCCGCCGGGCAAGCCGGAGAAGTCGCGGGCCGCGGAGCTGCTCGGGGCCGGGGTGCCCACGCTCGTCGTGCAGGGCGGCAACGACCCGTTCGGGCGGCCCGCGGAGTTCCCCGACGGACCCCACGAGCTGGTCGAGGTCCCCCACGGCGACCACGGCTTCGCCGTGCCCGGGCGCGCCGCGCTCACGCAGGACGAGGCCGTCGCCGTGCTCACGGACGCGGTCGTGCGGTGGACCGGGGGGCTCGGGTGAGGCGCCGGGAATGCCGGGGCGCCACCGGCTGTTGTGGCGGACGTAAGCGCTGGAGGCCAGCGCCGACGTCGTAGGAGAGGAAGTCCGCCGCATGGGTTCGACCTATTGCCCGAGCCGCAGCAGCCGTTCCGGCCTCGACTGGACCGTGCTGCACGCGGCGACGACCGTCCCCGCGGGGGCGTCGGGCGGGCGGAACCGGGGAGCGCCCCCGGCCGCAGGTCGTCTATCCTCCGATTCGAGTGGGATCGGCTACGGTCCCGCGCCATCACTGGAGGAGGTGGGTCCGGTCACTGGGACCGACGCAGGGACCGACAACGGCCAGGCGGAGCAGCCCGAGGGCCAGGGCGGCACGGGCGCCGAGACGACCGCCGAGCGCAGCGCGCGCTTCGAGCGGGACGCGCTCGAGTTCCTCGACCAGATGTACTCGGCCGCGCTGCGCATGACGCGCAACCCGGCCGACGCCGAGGACCTGGTGCAGGAGACGTACGCCAAGGCGTACGCGTCCTTCCACCAGTTCCGCGAGGGCACCAACCTCAAGGCGTGGCTGTACCGGATCCTCACGAACACGTTCATCAACTCGTACCGCAAGAAGCAGCGCGAACCGCAGCGCAGCGCGGCCGAGGAGATCGAGGACTGGCAGCTCGCCCGGGCCGAGTCGCACATGTCGACGGGTCTGCGCTCCGCCGAGTCGCAGGCGCTCGACCACCTGCCCGACTCGGACGTGAAGGAAGCGCTCCAGGCGATCCCCGAGGAGTTCCGCATCGCCGTCTACCTGGCGGACGTCGAGGGCTTTGCCTACAAGGAGATCGCCGACATCATGGGGACACCCATCGGTACGGTGATGTCCCGGCTGCACCGGGGCCGCCGTCAGCTGCGCGGCATGCTGGAGGACTACGCCCGCGAGCGCGGACTGGTCCCGGCCGGCGCCGGAGAGTCGAACGAAGCGAAAGGCTCGGGGTCATGAGCTGCGGTGAGCCGCACGAGACGGATTGCAGCGAGATCCTCGATCATCTCTACGAGTTCCTCGACCGTGAGATGCCGGATACCGAGTGCACCAAGTTCGAGCACCACTTCGAGGAATGCTCGCCCTGCCTGGAGAAGTACGGGCTGGAGCAGGCCGTGAAGAAGCTGGTCAAGCGGTGCTGCGGCCACGACGACGTGCCGGGCGACCTGCGGTCCAAGGTCATGGGGCGGATCGAGCTGATCCGCTCCGGCCAGACCGTGCCCGACCAGGACGTCACGACCGCCCCCGCGAGCCCCGCCGCCCCGCAGGAGTCCTGACCGCGGCGGTCGCGCCGCCACCCGGCACCGACCGGGTGGCGTCACCCGAACGTGCTAATCCGCGGGTTATCGGCCCGCGAAGGCCCCCTCGACCGTCCTAGGCTCCCAGGGCTGACAGGCATTTCCGCCTGGCGGACACGCTCGGGGAGGGCTGATGGAGGCGGTACCGGCACGGGCCCGCACGTACGTCGCCGGTGTCGCGGTCGCCGCCCTGCTCTGCCTGCTGCCGCTGCCGCAGCTCCGCACCGGCTGGGGCGCGGTCGCCCTGCTGGCCGCGGTGTACGCCGGCTGCGACCGGCTCGCCCGGTCCCGCCTGGCCGGGATCTCCTACCCGGCGGGCACCTTCTACCCGGTGCTGCTCGCCGCGGCCTTCCTGCTGCCCGCGCCCGCCGCCGCCCTCGTCGCGGTGCCGGGCGCGCTGCTGTCCCGCGTCGAGCAGCGGCCCTTCCTGCTGCGCCGCGTCTGGCGCGCCGCGCAGCTGGTGCTCGGCGTCTGGGTCGCGGCCCGCGTGCACCGGGCGCTCGGCGGGCCCGGCGCGGTCGGGGCCGGCGACATGCCGTACGCGCTCGGGCCGGCCGCCGTCGCGGTGCTGGCGTTCTGCCTGGTGCTCGCGCTCCTGGACGGCGGCATCCGCGCGACGGCCGAGCGCGTGCCGGTGCGGCGGGCCTGGCGGGGTCTGCTCCCGCGCTCGCTGGCCCCCGTCGCCGTGCACGGGCTCGCCGGGCTGATGATCGCCGTGCTGTGGCGCAGCCCGTACGGGCCCGTCGCCGCGCTGCTCGTGCTGCTGCCGATGTGCGTGTCGTGGTGGGCGTTCGCGCAGTACCACCGGGAGCGGGCCGCCCACCAGGCGACCATCCGGGCGCTGGTGCAGGCCGTCGACATCAAGGACGGGTACACGCGCGGCCACAGCGAGCGGGTCGGGCACGCCTCGATGATGATCGCGCGCGAGCTCGGCATGGACGACGAGCGGATCGAGGTGATCCGGTTCGCCGGGATCCTGCACGACGTCGGGAAGCTGGGCGTGCCCACCCGGATCCTCACCAAGGACGGGCCGCTCACCCCGGACGAACGGCGGGTGATCGAACTGCACCCCGAGTACGGGCACGAGATGGTGCGGGGGATCTCCTTCCTCGGGGAGGCCCGGGCGGCGGTGCTGCACCACCACGAGCGGCTGGACGGCACCGGGTACCCCTACGGCCTCGCGGGCGGCCAGATCCCCGAGTCGGCGCGGGTCGTCGCGGTCGCGGACGCCTTCGACGCGATGACGTCCACGCGCTCCTACCGGCGGGCCCGGCCCGTCGCGGCCGCGCTCGCCGAACTCCAGAAGTGCGCCGGGCGGCAGTTCGACCCGCGGATGGTCACGGCGCTCGTACGGGCCCTCGGCCGGTACGGCTGGCGGCCCGCCGTGACCTCCGACGACGCCCGCACCCCCGGCGTCCCGCCGCCCGCGCCGCCCTTTCCCAGCCGGCCGGAAGCCCGCCGATGAGCCCGGCCCGGCCCCCCGCCCTCCTCGCGCTCGTCCACGCCTCGGCCGCCCTCCTCGCCGCCGTGTCCCTCGGCGTGACCCTGTGGGGCGGGCTGCGGGAACGGCCGGTCGCGCTGGCCTTCGGCGTGCTGGTCGCCGTCGGCGAGGGCACCCGGCGCGACGGGGCGGGGGTCCGCGAGGCGGCGCCGCTCGGCGCCGCGGGGGCGCTGTCGTACGCGCTGCTCGGGGAGGACGGCGGGCAGCCCACCCAGCACGGCGCCGCCCAGGTCGTCACGGTGGTGCTGGCCGCCTCGCTGCTCGGCAGCGTGCCCCACCTCGCGCGCGGGCAGGGGCCCACCCTCGACCACCTGGCGCGCCGGGTGCTCACCGTCGGGTTCGTCGCCGCGTGCTTCCAGCCGCTGTACAACCGGGGCACGTTCGACGACTGGATCGGCCCCGCCTACGCGCTGCTGCTGCTCGCGCTGCTGTCCCTGACCGCGCTGTGCGACGCCGTGCTCGCCGCCGCACTGGCCCACGCCCGCACCGGCTGGCCGTTCGGGCCGGTGCTGCGCGACGAACTGCGGGCGGTGCTCGGCATCGGGACGGCCGTCATCGCCACCGGCGCGGTGATGGCGCTCGCGGTCGCCGTCGTCGGGCTGTGGGCCCTGCCCGTCTTCTCCGTGCCCCTCCTCCTCGCCCAGCTCTCCTTCCGCCGCTACGCCGCCGTCCGCGCCACCTACCGGCAGACCATCGCCTCCCTCGCGCGGGCCACCGAGGTCGCCGGGTACACCCCCTGCGGGCACGCCCGGCGCGTCGCCGCGCTCAGCCAGGCCGTCGGACGGGACCTCGGCATGACCGAGCCCGCGCTGGCCGTCCTGGAGTACGCCGCCCTCATGCACGACATCGGGCAGCTGAGCCTCGTCGACCCGGTGCCCGCGGGCGCCACCGCCGGCCTGCCCGAGGCGGAGCAGCGGCGGATCGCCCTGCTCGGCGGGGCCGTCGTCCGCCGGACCGGGGTGGACCCGCGGGTGGCGACGGTCGTGGAGCGCCAGGCGGACCCCTACCGGGAGCAGCCGCTGGCCGCGCGGATCGTGCGCGCGGTGAACGCATACGAGGAGAAGGCCCGGGAAGGCGGTCCCGGCGGGCCCTTGGAGGCACTGGAGGAACTGCGGCTGGCCACCGGCGGCCGGTACGCGCCCGAGGTGGTCGAATCGCTGGCCCGGGTGCTGGCGCGGGGGTGTCTGACCCTGCCCCATGTGGGGTAACCCATGGGTAATGAGCGCCCCTCCGGCCGTACGTGGTTTGATGCGCAGGAGAGGGTGTCCGGGGGCGCAGGGAGACACGGCCAGCCCACCGTACGGAACTGGCAGGCGGGAATCGTGAGGATCTTCGGCAAGGGACGGCACCGGCCCTCCGCCTCCTGGCGGCAGGCCACCGACCGCGCGTTCACGCTCATCGGCGACGGGCGGTACGAGGACGCGGGGGCACTGCTCACACGGGCCGCCGACCTGGAGCCCTGGCTGTCGGAGTCCTGGTTCAACCTGGCCCTGCTGCACAAGTTCCGGCACGACTGGGAGCAGGCGCGCGCCGCGGGCCTGCGGGCCGTCGCCCTGCTCGACCGGGACACCGGGGCCCCCGACTGGTGGAACGTCGGCATCGCCGCGACCGCCCTGCAGGACTGGCCGCTGGCCCGGCGCGCCTGGCAGGCCTACGGGCTGCGGGTGCCCGGCAGCGCGACCGGGGCCGACGAGCCGGCCGGCATGGACCTCGGCAGCGCGGCCGTCCGGCTGTCCCCGGAGGGGGAGGCCGAGGTGGTGTGGGGGCGGCGGCTCGACCCGGCCCGCATCGAGGTGCTGTCGATCCCGCTGCCGTCCTCCGGGCGGCGCTGGGGCGAGGTCGTCCTGCACGACGGCGTCCCGCACGGCGAGCGCACCACGGCCGCCGGGCACACCTACCCCGTCTTCGACGAGATCGAGCTGTGGGCGCCCTCGCCCGTGCCGACCTGGGTGGTGCTGCTGGAGGCCGCGACCGAGACCGACCGGGACGCGCTGGAGCAGCTCGCCGCGGACGCCGGGTTCGCCGCGGAGGACTGGTCGTCGTCGGTGCGGTTGCTGTGCCGGATGTGCTCGGAGTCGCGGATGCCGTCGGACGAGGGCGACGGGGAGCACCTCGACCCGCACGACCACAGCGAGCCGGGGCATCCCGGGCCGCTGGGGCACCGCACCGACGGGCAGCTGTGGGTGCCGGAGCGGGAGTGCGGCATAGCCGCCCCGGCCTCCTTGGTCCAGGGGCTGCTGGACGGGTGGGTCGCCGACAGCCCGGATTCGCGGGACTGGCGGGACCTCGAAGAGGTCTGCTAGGGGCCGTCGCCGGGTGCGGTGCCGCCGGGGCCGGCCGTCCGGTTCCCCGCGCCCCGAGGGGGCGCCGTCGCCGTACTCTGTATCAGCAACTTCACCCCCGTTCATCCGAGGAAGGCATACGTCGGTCATGGCTCAGCAGGACACCGATCAGCAGCACGCGGGCGTGCTCCCCGTCGACGACGAGGGGTACGTCATCGACACGGAGGACTGCGAGGAGCGCGAGACGGCCTGGCGGGAGCGGGGCACCTCGCGGCCGATCACGGTGGTCGGCAATCCGGTGCTGCACCGGGAGTGCAAGGACGTCACCGACTTCGGCGAGGAGTTCCAGCAGCTCGTCGCCGACATGTTCGCCAGCCAGCGCACCGCCGAGGGCGTGGGCCTGGCCGCCAACCAGATCGGCGTCGACCTGAAGGTCTTCGTCTACGACTGCCCCGACGACGAGGGCGTCCGGCACGTCGGCGTGGTCTGCAACCCCAAGCTCGTCGAGCTGCCCGCCGAGCGCCGCCGGCTGGACGACAGCAACGAGGGCTGCCTGTCGGTGCCCACCGCCTACGCGCCGCTCGCCCGGCCGGACTACGCCGAGGTCACCGGGCAGGACGAGAAGGGCAACCCGATCAAGGTCCGCGGCACCGGCTACTTCGCACGGTGTTTGCAGCACGAGACCGACCACCTGTACGGGTACCTGTACATCGACCGCCTCTCCAAGCGGGAGCGCAAGGACGCGCTGCGGCAGATGGCCGAGAACGAGCCCCGCTACCCCGTGGTCCCCAACGACTGACACCCACCGCCCCGTCCGAACGGCGCCCGGTCAGGAATCCCTTCCCGACCGGGCGCCGTTCGTCCGTCCGTCACACGTTCGAACCCCGGCGGCCCCAGGTGATCCGGAACCAGTCACACAAGCGGACGTTCCCGGCACCCCGAGGTGGTGAATGAAGCAAATCCGTTCCCATACCGGTCAGTTGTAGTGCTGAATGGGATGAGCGGGGCTACGCAACGGCGCACGCCCGGCACAGCGGGAGGGGCGCAGCGCCGACTGGCGGCTGAGAGGGGTTTGTTCGTGCATGCCTTGTCACACGGCACCACATCGACACCGACCACGATCGCGGTTCCACCGTCGCTCTCCCTTCCGGTGATCGAGGCGGCGTTTCCCCGGCACCTCCACCCGTATTGGCCGAGGCTTCAGGAGAAGACCCGTGTGTGGCTGCTCGAAAAGCGGCTCATGCCGGCCGACAAGGTGGAGGAACATGCCGACGGCCTGTGCTACACGGACCTCATGGCGGGGTACTACCTAGGCGCCCCCGACGACGTCCTCCAGGCGATCGCGGACTACAGCGCGTGGTTCTTCGTCTGGGACGACCGGCACGACCGCGACATCGTCCACCACCGCCCGGCCGCCTGGGGGCGGTTGCGGGACCGGCTGCACGCCGCCCTCGACTCCCCGCAGGACCACCTGCACCACGAGGATCCGGTGGTCGCGGGGCTCGCGGACAGCGTGCTGCGGCTGTACTCGTTCCTGCCGCGGACGTGGAACGCCCGGTTCGCCCGGCACTTCCACGCGGTGATCGAGGCGTACGACCGGGAGTTCCGCAACCGCACCGAGGGCATCGTCCCGACCGTCGAGGAGTACCTCGAACTGCGCCGGCTCACCTTCGCGCACCGGATCTGGACGGACCTCCTCGAACCGAGCGCGGGCTGCGAACTCCCGGACGCCGTGCGGAAAGACCCGGCGTTCCGGCGGGCGGCGCTGCTGAGCCAGGAATTCGCCGCCTGGTACAACGACCTCTGCTCGCTCCCGAAGGAGATAGCGGGCGACGAGGTGCACAATCTCGGCATCAGTCTCATCACCCACGAGGGACTGACCCTGGAAGAGGCGATCGCGGAAGTCCGGCGCCGTGTGGAGGAATGCGTCACGGAATTCCAGGACGCCGAAAAGGACGCCCTGCGGTTCGCCGACGAGCTCGCCGACGGCACGGTCCGCGGAAAGGAACTGAGCGGCGCCGTGCGGGCCTGCGTGGGAAATATGCGGAACTGGTTCAGCTCCGTCTACTGGTTCCACCACGAGTCCGGCCGGTACATGGTCGACAGCTGGGACGACCGCTCCACACCCCCGTACGTCACCAACGAAGCGGCAGGTGAGAAATGACCGTCGAGTCAGTCGGGCCCGCGGACGTCCGGACGAGCGAGCCGCCGCTGGCGGGCGGCGCCGTGCCGCTCCTCGGCCACGGCTGGAAGCTGGCCCGCGACCCCCTGGCCTTCATGTCCCGGCTGCGCGACCACGGCGACGTGGTCCGCCTGAAGCTGGGCCCCAAGACCGTCTACGCGCCCACCACGCCGGAGCTCACCGGCGCGCTGGCCCTCAGCCCCGACTACATCATCGCCGGGCCGCTGTGGGAGTCCCTGGAGGACCTGCTCGGCAAGAAGGGGGTCGCGACCGCCAACGGGCCGCTCCACCGCCGCCAGCGGCGCACCATCCAGCCCGCCTTCCGGCTGGCCGCCATCCCCGCCTACGCGCCGATCATGGAGGAGGAGGCGCACGCGCTGACCGAGCGCTGGCAGCCCGGGCAGACCATCGACTGCACCTCGGAGTCGTTCCGGGTCGCGGTGCGCATCGCGGCCCGCTGCCTGTTGCGCGGCGACTACATGGACGAGCGGGCGGAGCGGCTGTGCACCGCGCTCGCCACCGTCTTCCGCGGTATGTACCGGCGGATGGTCGTCCCGCTCGGGCCGCTCTACCGGCTGCCGCTGCCGGCCAACCGGGAATTCAACCGGGCGCTGGCCGATTTGCATCTCCTGGTCGACGAGATCGTCGCCGAGCGCCGCGCATCTGGTCAAAAGCCGGACGATTTGCTGACGGCATTGCTGGAGGCGAAGGACGAGAATGGCGACCCCATCGGGGAACAGGAGATCCACGACCAGGTCGTCGCGATTCTCACCCCCGGCAGTGAAACCGTCGCCTCCACGATCATGTGGCTGCTGCGGGTGCTCGCGGAACATCCGGAACACGCGGACCGGGTGCGCGACGAAGTCCTCGCGGTAACCGGCGGGCGCCCCGTGGCATTCGAGGACGTGCGCAAGCTCACGCACACCAACAATGTGGTCGTCGAAGCCATGCGGCTGCGCCCCGCCGTGTGGATTCTGACCCGCCGGGCGGTGACCGACACCGAACTGGGCGGATACCGCATTCCGGCCGGGGCGGACATCATCTACAGCCCGTACGGGATCCAGCGCGACCCGAAGTCGTACGAGCGCGCGCTGGAGTTCGACCCCGACCGGTGGCTCCCGGAGCGCGCCAAGGCGGTGCCGAAGCACGCCATGAGCCCGTTCAGCGTCGGGAACCGCAAGTGCCCGAGCGACCACTTCTCGATGGCGCAGCTCACGCTGATCACGGCGGCGCTGGCCACCAAGTACCGCTTCGCGCAGGTGCCCGGCTCCGACCCGGCCACCCGCGTGGGCATCACCCTGCGTCCGAACCGGCTGCTGCTCACGCCGGTGCCGCGGTGAGGTGAGGCGTCCGGCGGGCGGTCAGGCGGCCTCGGGGCCCCGGAACGTCCGCCGGTAGGCCTGCGGTGTGGTGCCCAGCGCCCGCACGAAGTGGTGGCGCAGCGCGGCCGCGTTGCCGAAGCCGGTGCGGCCCGCGACCGCGTCGACCGTCTCGTCCGTCGCCTCCAGCAGGCGCTGGGCCAGCAGCACGCGCTGGCGCAGGATCCAGCGGTAGGGCGTGGTGCCGGTCTCCTGCTGGAAGCGGCGGGCGAAGGTGCGCGGGGACATGTGGGCGCGGGCGGCGAGCTGCTCGACGGTGACCTCCTCGTCGAGGTGCCGCTCCATCCATGTCAGCACCTCGCCGATCGTGTCGCCGTCGGAGACCGGCAGCGGCCGCTCGATGTACTGGGCCTGGCCGCCGTCGCGGTGCGGCGGCACCACCATCCGCCGGGCGATCCGGTTGGCGACCTCCGGCCCCTGCTCCTTGCGGACCAGGTGCAGGCAGGCGTCGATCCCGGCGGCCGTGCCCGCCGAGGTGATCACCGGCCCCTCGTCGACGTACAGCACGTCCGGTTCGACCGCCACGTGCGGGTACTGCCGGGCCAGGGCGTCCGCGTGCCGCCAGTGCACGGCGCAGCGCCGGCCGTCGAGCAGGCCGGCCGCGGCCAGCACGAAGACGCCGGAGCAGACGCTGAGCACCCGGGCGCCCCGGTCGACCGCGCTCCGCAGGGCGGCCAGGAGCTCCGGCGGGAAGTCCCGGGTCTCGTAGCACTGCCCGGCCGGCACGGCGATCAGGTCGGCCGCCGCCAGCCGCTCCAGTCCGTGCTCGACCTGGAGGGTGAAGCCGGTGTCGCTGCGCAGCGCCGGGCCCTCGGCGGAGGCGACCGCGAAGTCGTAGACGGGCAGGCCGTCGTCACTGCGGTCGACGCCGAACACCTCGCAGACCACGCCCAGTTCGAAGGGGTTCACACCGTCGAGCAGGACGGCGGCCACGTTCTCCAGCATGCCGCCCAGTGTGCCGCACGGATGGCAGTAATTCGAGGGTGTACGGCAGTCCTGCCACTGCCGGTAAGGAGTGAACGGCGCGACAGTGGTGTCCATGGAAACGACGCAGAAGGAGGCGGTCATGGCCATGGTCACCGTGCTGGGGATGCTGGTCCTCCTGGTCCTGCCCTCGGTGGTCGGCCTCGTGCGCGAGAGGCGCATCGACCGCGAGATCAGGCAGGCCCAGGAGGCCCGCGACGGCAGGCGTCAGAAGTCCTCGTCCAGGTCGACGGTGCCCTCCACCGCCACCTGGTACGCGGACGGGCGCCGCTCGAAGAAGTTGGTCAGTTCCTGAACGCCCTGGAGCTCCATGAAGGAGAAGGGGTTCTCCGAGCCGTACACCGGGGCGAAGCCGAGCCGCGTGAGGCGCTGGTCGGCGACGCACTCCAGGTACTGCCGCATCGACTCGGTGTTCATGCCCGGCAGGCCCTCGCCGCACAGGTCCCGCGCGAACTGCAGCTCGGCCTCGACGGCCTCCCGGAGCATGTCGGTGACCTGCTCCCGGAGCCGGTCGTCGAAGAGGTCCGGCTCCTCCTTGCGGACGGTGTCGACCACGTCGAAGGCGAAGCTCATGTGCATCGTCTCGTCGCGGAACACCCAGTTGGTGCCGGTGGCCAGGCCGTGCAGCAGGCCCCGGCTGCGGAACCAGTAGACGTACGCGAAGGCCCCGTAGAAGAACAGGCCCTCGATGCACGCGGCGAAGCAGATCAGGTTGAGTAGGAAGCGGCGCCGGTCGGCCTTCGTCTCCAGCCGGTCGAGCTTCTCCACCGAGTCCATCCACCGGAAGCAGAACTCGGCCTTCTCGCGGATGGACGGGATGTTCTCGACGGCCGCGAAGGCCGCCGCCCGGTCGTCCGGATCGGGCAGGTAGGTGTCCAGCAGGGTCAGGTAGAACTGGACGTGGACGGCCTCCTCGAAGAGCTGGCGGCTCAGGTAGAGCCGGGCCTCGGGGGAGTTGATGTGCTTGTACAGGGTCAGCACGAGGTTGTTCGCCACGATCGAGTCGCCGGTGGCGAAGAACGCGACCAGGCGGCCGATCAGGTGCTGCTCGCCCGGGGACAGCCTGGCGAGGTCGGCGACGTCCGAGTGGAGGTCGACCTCCTCCACGGTCCAGGTGTTCTTGATGGCGTCCCGGTAGCGCTCGTAGAAGTCCGGGTAGCGCATCGGGCGCAGGGTCAGCTCGAAGCCCGGGTCGAGCAGGTTCTGGTGACGGGTGGTCATCACTGGCATGCCTCGCAGGACTCGGGGTTCTCAAGGGAGCAGGCGACGGCCTCGTCGGCGGCGGCCTGCGGGACGGGGACGGTGCTCTGCGCCCGCGCGGCGCGGGCGATCCGGGTCGCCGGGCGCGAACGCAGGTAGTACGTGGTCTTCAGGCCCCGCTTCCAGGCGTACGCGTACATCGAGGAGAGCTTGCCGATGGTCGGCGTCTCCAGGAACAGGTTCAGGGACTGGGCCTGGTCCAGGAACGGGGTGCGGGCGGCGGCCATGTCGATCAGGCCGCGCTGCGGGATCTCCCACGCCGTGCGGTACAGCCGCCGGACGTCCTCGGGGATCCGGTCGAGGTCCTGCACGGAGCCGTTCGCGTCGCGCAGCGCCTCCCGGGTGCGGGCGTCCCACACGCCGAGCTCCTTGAGGTCCCGCACCAGGTAGGGGTTGACCTGGAGGAACTCGCCGGACAGCGTCTCGCGCTTGAACAGGTTCGACACCTGCGGCTCGATGCACTCGTACACGCCCGCGACGGAGGCGATGGTGGCGGTCGGGGCGATCGCGAGGAGCAGGGAGTTGCGCAGGCCGACCGCGGCGATCCGCTCGCGCAGGGCCGTCCAGCGCTCCGGCCAGGTGAGCTCGGTGTCGTAGTGGTCGGGGTGCAGGACGCCCCGGGCGGTGCGGGTCTTCTCCCAGGCCGGCACGGGACCGTTGCGCTCGGCGAGGTCGGCGGAGGCCTCGTACGCGGCGAGCATGATCCGTTCGGCGATCCGGGTGGAGAGCTGCCGGGCCTCCGGGGAGTCGAAGGGCAGGCGCAGCCGGAAGAAGACGTCCTGCAGGCCCATCACGCCGAGGCCGACCGGACGCCACCGGGCGTTGGAGCGGGCCGCCTGCTCGGTCGGGTAGAAGTTGATGTCGACGACCCGGTCGAGGAAGGTCACCGCCGTGCGGACCGTCGCGTCCAGCCGCTCCCAGTCCATCGCGCCGGCCGCCGGGTCGGTGAAGGCGCCGAGGTTGACCGACCCCAGGTTGCAGACCGCCGTCTCCCCGTCGTCGGTCACCTCCAGGATCTCCGTGCAGAGGTTGGAGGAGTGGATGACGTGGCCCGGCTCGGCGGTCTGGTTGGCGGTGCGGTTGGCGGCGTCCTTGAAGGTCATCCAGCCGTTGCCGGTCTGCGCGAGGGTGCGCATCATGCGGCCGTACAGCTCGCGCGCGGGCAGCGTCCGGCGCGCCAGGCCCCGGGCCTCGGCCGCCCGGTACGCGGCGTCGAACTCCTCGCCCCACAGGTCGACCAGTTCCGGCACGTCCGACGGCGAGAACAGCGACCACGGCGCGTCGGCGTTCACCCGGCGCATGAACTCGTCCGGGACCCAGTGCGCGAGGTTGAGGTTGTGCGTGCGGCGGGCGTCCTCGCCGGTGTTGTCGCGCAGCTCCAGGAACTCCTCGATGTCGGAGTGCCAGGTCTCCAGGTACACCGCGGCCGCGCCCTTGCGCCGCCCGCCCTGGTTCACGGCGGCGACCGAGGCGTCCAGCGTCTTCAGGAACGGCACGATGCCGTTGGAGTGCCCGTTGGTGCCGCGGATGAGCGACCCCCGGGAGCGGATCCGGGAGTACGACAGCCCGATGCCGCCCGCGTGCTTGGACAGCCGCGCCACCTGGTGGTAGCGCTCGTAGAGGGAGTCCAGCTCGTCCCGGGGGGAGTCCAGGAGGTAGCAGGACGACATCTGGGGGTGCCGGGTGCCGGAGTTGAACAGGGTGGGGGAGGACGGCAGGTAGTCCAGGCGGCTCATGAGCCCGTACAGCTCGGCGACCTCGTCGGCGGACCGCGCCGTGTCGTCCTCGGCGAGCCCGGCGGCGACGCGCAGCAGGAAGTGCTGCGGCGTCTCGACGACCTTGCGGGTGACCGGGTGGCGGAGCAGGTAGCGGCTGTGCAGGGTGCGCAGGCCGAAGTAGCCGAAGCGGTCGTCGGCGCGGGGGTCGACCAGCGCGTCCAGGCGCCCGGCGTGCACCCGCACGAACTCCGCGGTCCGGTCGGCGATCAGCCCCTCCCGGTGCCCGGCCGCGACGGACTCGGTGAAGGACGTCACGCCCTGCGAGGCGGCCTCGGCGCGGATGGCGAGGGTCAGCAGCCGGGCGGCCAGCGTGGAGTAGGCGGGGTCCTCGGAGATCAGGCCGGCCGCCGCCTCCGTCGCCAGCTCCCGCAGCTCCGTCTCGTCCGCCCGCGCGGACCGGCCGCGCAGCGCGGCGGCGGCGACCCGGCCCGGGTCGGCGTCGGGCAGGTCGGCGGTCAGCCCGGTCAGGGTGCGCAGCAGCGCGGCACCGGGGCCGTCGTGTTCCGGGGGCTGGGCGGCTGAGGCCGGATCGGCTGGCGCGATGGTCACGTGGGGCTCTC
The DNA here is from genome assembly GCF_044540485.1 of Streptomyces sp. NPDC085946. Taxonomy (NCBI): domain Bacteria; kingdom Bacillati; phylum Actinomycetota; class Actinomycetes; order Kitasatosporales; family Streptomycetaceae; genus Streptomyces; species Streptomyces sp. NPDC085946. Next base: position 283,692 of record NZ_JBITSF010000009.1, read on the forward strand.
CCTCGCTCGGCACGGGGCCTCGCCGAGGGCAGGGGCAGCACACGAGCGCACGTGGCGCCGCGCCCGCCGGCCCATTCCACGAGGCCCGGACGTCAGGCACCCGGACCGGTCGGCCGGGTGCACCGTCGGCAGGTCCTCGGACTGGACGGGCGTGCGCGGGGCACGCCCGTACACCGTTGCGGGACAGTTCCGGATTCGCACCGGATTCCCCTGCGGCGACAGCGAGCACGAGCATACATCTTGTGCCGGGTGACGATCACACCCCCAGATGTTGTGTCGCCGCCGGTCTCGGAGCGCCGGTCGGCAGGTGGGCGGGGTGAGGTCGCCGAGGTGCGCGACCGGGTTCCGGTCCCGTCCGGGCGCGCGGACGGGACCCGGACGCGCGCGGATGCGGGGCGGCGTGCGGGGACGCGGAGGGCGGCGTGCGGGGAGCGCCGGGCCGGCGGGGCGGCCCGCCGGCAGCCCCGCGCCGGCCCGCGCGCGGTCGGCGCGGGCGCGCACGAGGGCCTCCCCGGCGCCCCGGCCGCGGGCCTCGCGGGCGGCCCCGCCCGCCCGGTTCGGCCGGGCGGGCCGCGGTGCCCCCGCGGGCGGATGTGCCCGGATACGCCGACGGGCCGCCGGACGTCTCCGGCGGCCCGTCGGCGCACGCCGCCCGGTGGGCGGCCGCGGCGGTGACGCGCGCTGCCTAGTGGGCGGCTCCGGCCGTGGCCGGCGGCAGCTCCACCTGGACGCCCGGGTCGCCCGCGTCGGCCGTGTAGTCCTCCGGCCGGGTCTCGTCGACGCCCTCGGGAGCCTTGACCGCCTTCAGGACGAAGGTCAGGACCACCGTCACCAGGACGTTGAGCACGAAGGCCGTCAGGCCGATGTAGCCGATCTCCCCGATGCCCGGGATCTCCTTGGAGGAGCCGCCGAAGTGCTTCTGGGTCGGCGAGGCCACCCCGTACGCGGCGACCGTGCCGTAGACCATGCCGACCGCCCAGCCCGCCAGCAGCGCCCAGCGGTGGAACCAGCGGGTGAACAGGCCGCCGACCAGGGCCGGGAAGGTCTGCAGGATCCAGATGCCGCCGAGCAGCTGGAAGTTGATGGCGACCGTCTTGTCCATCGTCAGCACGAAGGCCAGCGCGCCCACCTTCACCAGCAGCGACACCAGCTTGGAGACCTTGGTCTCCTGCGCGGGCGTGGCGTCGGGCTTGATGAAGTCCTTGTAGATGTTGCGGGTGAAGAGGTTGGCGGCGGCGATCGACATGATGGCCGCCGGGACCAGCGCGCCGATGCCGATGGCGGCGAAGGCCACGCCCGCGAACCAGTCCGGGAACATCGTCTCGAACAGCTGCGGGATGGCCAGCTGCCCGTTCTGCACCTTCACCCCGGCCGCGATCGCCATGAAGCCGAGCAGCGCCAGCAGGCCCAGCATCAGCGAGTACAGCGGCAGGATCGTGGTGTTGCGGCGGATCACCTCACGGCTGCGCGAGGACAGCGTCGCCGTGATCGAGTGCGGGTACATGAACAGGGCCAGCGCGGAGCCCAGCGCGAGCGTGGCGTACGTCCACTGGCCCGCCTCGCCCGGCACCAGCGCGCCGCGCGGCGCGCCCGTCGCCGGGTTCGTCTCGGCGAACGCGTCGCCCGCCTTGGCGAAGATCTCGTCGAACCCGCCCAGCTTGATGGGGATGTAGATGATCGCCACCGCGATGACGAGATAGATCAGGGTGTCCTTGACGAACGCGATCAGCGCGGGCGCCCGCAGCCCCGACGAGTACGTGTACGCCGCCAGCACGCCGAACGCGATCAGCAGCGGCAGGTCCTTGACGAACCAGTGGGTGTCCTCGCCGCCGCCGACGCCCATCACGTCCAGCACGGCCTGGATGCCGACGAGCTGGAGGGCGATGTACGGCATCGTCGCGAGGATGCCGGTGAGCGCCACCGCCAGCGACAGCCCCTTGGAGCCGAACCGGCCGCGCACGAAGTCCGAGGTCGTCACGTAGCCGTGCTTGTGCGAGACCGACCACAGGCGCGGCAGGAACGTGAAGATGAGCGGGTACACCAGGATCGTGTACGGCACCGCGAAGAAGCCGGCCGCGCCCGCGGCGTAGATCGCCGCCGGTACGGCCACGAAGGTGTACGCCGTGTACAGGTCGCCGCCGAGCAGGAACCAGGTGACCCAGGTGCCGAACGACCGCCCGCCCAGGCCCCATTCGTCGAGGCTGTGCTCGTTCTCGGCCTTGCGCCAGCGCGCGGCCAGGAAGCCCATGGCGGTGACGAGCAGGAAGAAGAAGATGAAGACGGCGAGCGCGACGCCGTTCACGCCGTCCTTCACCGGCCGGCACCTCCCTTGCGGGCGCGCTGGTCACGCTGCCACAGCTTGTAGGCGAGGCCGGTCAGCGCCGTGGAGATCAGCACCCAGGCCATCTGGTACCAGTAGAAGAACGGCAGGCCGATGAAGGCCGGGTCGGTCTTGGCGTAGGAACCGACCCACAACATGGCCACGAACGGCGCTACGAGGCACAGGGCGATGACGACGCGCACGGGCGTCACCACCGGCCCTCTGCTGACTTCCGGGGGTTGCGACATCAGGCGGCTCCGTCCCCTCGCTGAACACCTGTGCAATGCGCAGGAAATCTAGGTCAGGGTGTGGCGTATACGGAACCCCTCGTCCGCATTCCGGTCGGGGCGTCAGTCCTGGGGCCGCTTCAGCCGCGCCACGAACTTGTAGCGGTCCCCGCGGTACACCGAGCGCACCCACTCCACCGGCTTGCCCTCCCGGTCGATCGAGTGGCGGGAGAGCATCAGCATCGGCAGGCCCACGTCGGTGCCGAGCAGCCCGGCCTCGCGCGGCGTGGCCAGGGACGTCTCGATGGTCTCCTCGGCCTCCGCCAGGTGCACGTCGTACACCTCGGCGAGGGCGGTGTACAGGGAGGTGTACTTGGCGAGGGACCGGCGCAGGGCGGGGAAGCGCTTGGCGCTCAGGTGGGTCGTCTCGATGGCCATCGGCTCGCCGTTGGCCATGCGCAGCCGCTCGATGCGCAGCACGCGTCCGCCGGCCGTGATGTCGAGGAGCTGGGCGAGGCGGTCGTCGGCGGTGATGTAGCCGATGTCCAGCAGCTGGGAGGTGGGTTCGAGGCCCTGGGCCCGCATGTCCTCGGTGTACGAGGTGAGTTGCAGGGCCTGGGAGACCTTCGGCTTGGCGACGAAGGTGCCCTTGCCCTGGATGCGCTCCAGACGGCCCTCGACGACCAGTTCCTGCAGGGCCTGGCGCACGGTCGTGCGGGAGGTGTCGAACTCGGCGGCCAGCGTCCGCTCGGGCGGGACCGGGGTGCCCGGCGCCTGCGTCTCGGTCATGTCGAGCAGGTGCTTCTTCAGGCGGTAGTACTTGGGCACGCGTGCGGTACGGACAGTCGCCCCGTTCTCGTTCTCCGCACTGCTGACGTCGGTGCTCATGCTCCGCCTTCCCGGCTCCGTATGCCGACCCCGCCGACGTCCGTCGGCCATGGCTCACATCGTGGCACGGCCCCGGGCGGGGACGGTTCCCCGCACGCTCCGTGATCCCCTCTGTATACCGTCGGCGCTTCTTTTGGTCTAGTCCATGCCGCCCAAGTGGTCTACCCGAGTACACGGCGTACAGCCGCTGTTTTCGAGGGTTTCTTACTTAAAGGTTCCTTCATATGTAGGTCCCATAACGGCTGGTAGGAGCCTACTCCCGACCCTTGACAGGCCATATGGTCTGGGCCAAGCTCCCGGTACTGGTCTACACCATTGGTCCAGGTCCCGGCCCCATGGGCGGTACGTCAGAACACCGCGGGGAGCAGGGGGGTTTGTGGCATCCCTGAGGAGGGTGGCGTGAAGCGCAAGCTGGTATCCGCGATCGGTGTCGCGGGCATGATGTTGTCCGTCGCGGCGTGCGGGGGCGACGACGGCGGCGAGGGCAAGGCCGGGGCGGACGGCTACGCCGGCCAGACCCTCACGGTGTGGGTGATGGACGGCTCCTCCCCGGACCAGTGGCAGAAGGACGTCGCCGCGGCCTTCGAGAAGAAGACCAAGGCCAAGGTCAAGTTCGAGATCCAGCAGTGGAACGGCATCCAGCAGAAGCTGACCACCGCCCTGTCGGAGGAGAACCCGCCGGACGTCTTCGAGATCGGCAACACCCAGACCCCGGCCTACGCCAAGACCGGCGGCCTCGCCGACCTCGCCGATCTGAAGGCCGAGATCGGCGGCGAGTGGACCGAGTCCCTCAACAACTCCTCGGTCTTCGAGGGCAAGCAGTACGCGGCCCCCTGGTACTTCGCCAACCGCGTCGTCGTCTACAACAAGAAGGTCTGGGCCGACGCCGGCATCAAGGACCTCCCCAAGACCCGCGACGAGTTCTACGCCGACCTGAAGCAGATCGGCGAGAAGACCGACGCCGAGCCGATCTACCTGCCCGGCCAGAACTGGTACCACTTCGTCGGCCTGGTCGTCGGCGAGGGCGGCGAGCTCGTCAAGAAGGACGGCGACAAGTACGTCTCCAACCTCGACGACCCCAAGGTCGCCGCCGCCATGGAGACCTACAAGAAGTTCCAGGCCCTCTCCAAGGCCCCCAAGGACAAGGACGAGGCGACCCCGCAGCAGGGCGAGGTCTTCGGCAAGGGCAAGACCGGCGCCTTCATCGGCATGGGCTGGGAGGCCGGCATCGCGATCAAGGCCAACCCGGAGATCGAGAAGGAGATCGGCTACTTCACCATCCCCGGTGCCACGGCCGGCAAGCCCGAGGGCGTCTTCCTCGGCGGCTCCAACCTCGCCGTCGCCGCGGGCAGCCAGAAGCAGGACCTCGCCAAGGAGTTCCTGAAGATCGCCCTCTCCGACCAGTACGAGGGCCAGCTCGCCAAGCTCAACGGCGTCATCCCGAACAAGGAGTCGCTGCAGGCCAACGTCAAGGGCAACGCCGCCGCCGAGGCCATGGCGCCGGCCGCCGCGGGCGGCGGCACCACGCCGCTGATCCCCGAGTGGGCCGCGGTCGAGAACGCGCCCAACCCGATCAAGACGTACATGACGGCCGTCCTGAACGGAAAGTCCCCGGCCCAGGCCGCCCGGCAGGTCGAGGACGAGTTCAACAAGCGCCTGGCGCAGCAGCAGTAACGACGCCGGAGCCGGTGCGCGGCCCCCGGCCGGGCCCGTGACGGACGCCGCGAGCGTCCGCCGCGGGCCCCGCCCGGCCCCGCACCGGCGACCGTACGCAGGTCGAGGAGAGAGAGCGCGAGCATGACCGTGCAGACCGAACGGCCGCCCTCCGGCCCGGCGGACGTCCGCAAGGGGGCGGACGACGGAGGAACGGGCCGGTCCACCCCGCGAGCCGCGTCGCGCGCCGGCGCGCTCGCGCCGTATCTGTTGCTGCTGCCGGCCTGCGCGGCCACCGTGCTGCTGCTCGGCTGGCCGCTGGTGAAGGACCTCCTGCTGTCCTTCCAGAACCTCAACATGGCGCAGCTGATCCAGCACGTCACCGAGTGGAACGGCGTCGACAACTACACCGAGGTCCTCACCGGCGAGGACTTCTGGCGGGTCACCCTCCGCTCGATCCTGTTCACGGCGGTCAACGTCGCCCTGATCATGGTGCTGGGCACCCTGGTCGGCCTGCTGCTCGCCCGCCTCGGCAAGCGGATGCGGTTCACCCTGATGGTCGGCCTGGTGCTGGCCTGGGCGATGCCGGTGGTCGCCGCCACCACCGTCTACCAGTGGCTGTTCGCCCAGCGCTTCGGCGTGGTCAACTGGGTCCTGGACAAGCTCGGCTGGCACTCCATGGCCGACTACAGCTGGACCAGCAGCCAGCTGTCGACGTTCTTCGTCGTCACCGTGCTGATCGTCTGGATGTCGATCCCGTTCGTCGCGATCAACCTGTACGCGGCGACCACGACCATCCCCGCCGAGCTGTACGAGGCCGCGGCCCTGGACGGCGCCGACGCCTGGCGGAGCTTCACCACCGTCACGATGCCGTTCCTGCGGCCCTTCCTCTACGCGACGACGTTCCTGGAGATCATCTGGGTCTTCAAGGCGTTCGTGCAGGTCTACGTCATCAACGGCGGCGGCCCCGACCGGCTCACCGAGATCCTGCCGGTCTACGCCTACATCGAGGGCGTCGGCAACCAGCACTACGGCATGGGCGCGGCGATCGCCGTCCTGACCATCCTGATCCTGCTCGGCCTGACCGCCTACTACCTCAGGATCGTGCTCAAGCAAGAGGAGGACGAGCTGTGAAGCGCTCGCTCTTCGGCCGCCTGTGGCCCAACGTCACGGCCGTCGTCCTGTTCGCCGGGTTCGTCTTCCCCGTCTACTGGATGTTCGCCACGGCGTTCAAGCCGACCGGCGACATCATCGCGGAGGACCCGGTCTGGTTCCCGACCGACGTCACCCTGGAGCACTTCAGGACCGCGACCGGCGTCGACAACTTCTGGACCTTCGTCTCCAACTCGCTGATCGTCACGGTCCTCGCGGTCGTCTTCTCGCTGGTCGTCGCCCTCGCCGGCGCCTTCGCCCTGGCCCGCATGCGGTTCAAGGGGCGGCGCGGCTTCGTCATCGGCTTCATGCTCGCCCAGATGGCGCCCTGGGAGGTGATGGTCATCGCGATCTACATGATCGTCCGGGACGCCTCGATGCTGAACAGCCTCGTCCCGCTGACGCTCTTCTACATGATGATGATCCTGCCGTTCACCATCCTGACGCTGCGCGGCTTCGTCGCCACCGTGCCCAGGGAGCTGGAGGAGGCGGCGATGGTGGACGGCTGCACCCGCCTCCAGGCGTTCCGCCGGGTGATCCTGCCGCTGCTCGCGCCGGGCCTGATGTCCACCTCGCTGTTCGGCTTCATCACGGCGTGGAACGAGTTCCCGCTGGTCCTGGTGCTGAACAAGCAGGCCGACGCGCAGACGCTGCCGCTGTGGCTGTCCAGCTTCCAGACCGTCTTCGGCAACGACTGGGGTGCCACGATGGCCGCGTCCTCCCTGTTCGCCGTCCCGATCCTGGTCCTCTTCGTCTATCTGCAGCGCAAGGCCGTCAGCGGCCTGACCGCGGGCGCCGTGAAGGGATAACGCACCCGATGACGACATTCGCCAGCGGCACCGACACCCTCACGCGCGACGCGCTGACGGTCCTCCAGCCCGGCTTCACCGGCACCACCGCCCCCGACTGGCTGCTGCGCCGGCTCGGCGAGGGCCTCGCCTCCGTCGGCCTGTTCGGCCGCAACATCGCCTCGCCGGAGCAGCTCGCCGCGCTCACCGCGCAGCTGCGCGCCGAACGGGACGACGTCCTGGTCGCCATCGACGAGGAGGGCGGCGACGTCACCCGCCTGGAGGTGCGCACCGGCTCCTCCTTCCCGGGCAACCACGCGCTGGGCGCGGTCGACGACGTCGACCTCACCCGCGCGGTCGCCTTCGAGCTGGGGCGCCGCCTCGCCGCCTGCGGCGTGAACTTCAACTGGGCGCCCTCCGCCGACGTCAACTCCAACCCCGCCAACCCGGTGATCGGCGTGCGCTCCTTCGGCGCCGACACCCGGCTGGCCGCCCGGCACACCGCCGCCTACGTCACCGGCCTCCAGGCCGCGGGCGTGGCCGCCTGCACCAAGCACTTCCCCGGCCACGGCGACACCGCCGTCGACTCCCACCTCGCCCTGCCGCGCATCGACGCGGACGCCACCGTGCTGGCCGAGCGGGAACTGGCCCCCTTCCGGGCCGCCGTCGCCGCCGGCACCCGCGCGGTGATGAGCGCCCACATCCTGGTCCCGGCCCTCGACCCCGACCACCCGGCCACGCTCTCCCGCCGCATCCTGACCGACTTGCTGCGCGGCGACCTCGGCTACGACGGCCTGATCGTCACCGACGGCATGGAGATGCAGGCCATCGCGGGCACCTACGGCATCGAACGCGGCAGCGTCCTCGCCGTCGCGGCCGGCGCCGACGCCATCTGCGTGGGCGGCGGCCTCGCCGACGACGACACCGTACGGCGGCTGCGCGACGCCCTGGTCGCGGCGGTGCGCTCCGGAGAGCTGCCCGAGGACCGCCTGGCCGACGCCGCCGCCCGCGTCCGCGAGCTGGCCCGGTGGACCGCCGCGCAGACCGCGCCCCGGCCGGACGCCGACCCCGAGGTCGGCCTCCGGGCCGCCCGGCGCGCCCTGACGGTGACCAGCGCGGACGGCTACACCCCGCTCACCGAGCCGCCGTACGTCGCCGCGTTCACCCCGGTCGCGAACATCGCCGTGGGCGACGAGACGCCGTGGGGCGTGGCGGCGGAGCTCTTCCACCGCCTCCCCGGCACGGAGACGGGCAGCTTCACCGGACCCGACGCCGGACCCGGGGCCCTCGCGGCGGCTGGCCCGCGCCGCATCGTGGCCGTCGTCCGCGACGAGCACCGCCACCCCTGGATGGGCGCCGCCCTCGACGCCCTGCTGGCGGCCCGGCCCGACACCGTCGTGGTCGAGATGGGCGTCCCGCAGGCCCCGCCGCGCGGTGCCCTGCACATCGCCACGCACGGCGCGGCCCGCGTCTGCGGCCGGGCGGCGGCGGAGGTCATCACGGGGGGATGACCTCCGGACCCGTCCGGGAGACGCCGGTGCCGGGCACCTCACCCGAGGTGCCCGGCACCGGCGTCTCCCGCACGGGCGGCTCCGCCTAGATGCCCTGCCACTCGGGCTTGTTGGCGTAGGTGTGCCGGAAGTAGCCGGCGAGCTTCAGCTTGGACGCGGCGGCCTCGTCGACGACCACGGTGGCGTGCGGGTGCAGCTGGAGCGCGGAGGCCGGGCACACCGCGGCGACCGGTCCCTCCACCGTCGCCGCGACCGCGTCCGCCTTGCCCTCTCCGGTCGCGAGCAGCACCAGGTGGCGGGCCTCCAGGATGGTGCCGATGCCCTGGGTGATGACGTGGTGCGGCACCTGCTCGATGTCGCCGTCGAAGAACCGGGCGTTGTCGACGCGGGTCTGCTCGGTCAGCGTCTTGATCCGGGTGCGCGAGGCGAGCGAGGAGCACGGCTCGTTGAACCCGATGTGCCCGTCGGTCCCGATCCCGAGGAGCTGGAGGTCGACCCCGCCCGCCTCGGCCAGCGCCCGGTCGTAGGCCTCGCAGGCGCCGGGGACGTCCTCGGCGGTCCCGTCGGGCCCCATGAAGGCGTCCATGCCGATCCCCAGCGGCTCCAGCACCTCGCGCCGGAGCACGGACCGGTACGACTCGGGGTGGTCGGCGGGCAGTCCGACGTACTCGTCGAGCTGGGCGATCCGCGCCCGCGAGGCGTCCACGGCGCCGGCCCGCACCCGGGCCGCCAGCGCCTCGTACACGGGCAGCGGCGTCGAGCCGGTGGCCACGCCCAGCAGGGCGTCGGGCTTGCGCCGCAGGAGCTGCGCCATGGCCTCGGCGACGAGCTCGCCGCCCGCCTTGGCGTCCGGAACGATCACAACTTCCACGCTGGGGCCTGCCGATCTGAGAGGGGACTCAACCGGGACGGGGACCCGGGAGGGCCATGTGGTTTAGACCAATCCAATCTAACAGAGGAGGGCCCCGCGTCCCAGGTGGGCGAGGGCGTTCCGGCCCCCTCCGCCGGGCCCGCGCCGGCGCGCTCGGCGGTGCACCGGCGCGGTGTTCCGGGGCGGTGTTCCGGGGCGTGTCACAACCGGCGCACGACGGGGCGATCCGGGAGGAACGGGAAGCGTCCGGGGAAAATGCCAGGACCATCCGGCCCCGTACGTGAACCCGCACGGGTTAGGCTGCGTGGTGGATACCAGGACGTCCGAACGATTCCGAGAACCGACCGTTCCACAGCACCAACGCACGGCGTCCCGCGCATGGACACCCTGAGTGGTCTAGTCCACAATGCACGAGAGGACGGCGTGCGCCGCACGCGCAGTCTTCCGCCTTCCCCGCACAGGAGGGCGGATCGAGGAACCGGAGCTCTCTGCCCTGACTGCCCCGGCTCCTCGCCCTTCGGCCGACGGGACCGCACACCCCCCGGCCGGACATGCTCCGGGCTGCGGTGCCGGGAGGGTTGAGGGTCCCTCCCAGGCGCCGCGGCCCGCGGGTGTTTCCGGGGACCGTACCGCGCTCCCCGCCCCGGCGCTTTTCGGACTCGCACAGACCCCCGGGTACGCTCGCTGACGTGCCCTCCATGAACGAACTCGTACGCCAGCACACCGCCCTCGACGACACCGACCTCGAGTGGCTCCACCTGCTGGTCTCGGAGTGGCAGCTGCTCTCCGACCTCTCCTTCGCCGACCTCGTCCTGTGGGTCCCCACCCGCGACGGCACCCGGTACGTCTCGGTCGCCCAGATGCGGCCCAACACCGGCCCCACCTCGTACCAGGACGACATGGTCGGCCACCTCGTCCCGCGCGGCCGCCGCCCCATGCTGGACGCCGCCCTGGACGAGGGCCGGATCGTGCGCGAGGGCGACCCGGAGTGGCGCGAGGAGGTCCCGGTCCGCGTCGAGTCGATCCCCGTGCGGCGCGAGGGACGGGTCCTCGGCGTGATCGCCCGCAACACCAACCTGCTCACCGTGCGCACCCCGAGCCGCCTGGAGCTCACCTACCTGCAGAGCGCCTCCGACCTCGCGCAGATGATCGCGGCCGGCGCCTTCCCGTTCGCGAACCAGCAGAAGGACATGGAGGCGGCGCCGCGCGTCGGCGACGGGCTGATCCGCCTCGACGCCGACGGCCTCGTCCAGTACGCCTCCCCGAACGCGCTGTCCGCCTACCACCGCATGGGCCTCGCCTCCGACCTGGTCGGCCAGCACCTGGGGCAGACCACCGCCGAACTCGCCCCGTCCCGCGGGCCGGTGGACGAGGCGCTCGCCAAGGTGGCCAGCGGCTGGGCGCCCCGCGAGTTCGAGATCGAGGCCCACGACGGGGTCATCCAGTTCCGGGCCATCCCGCTCAAGCCCAAGGGCACCCGCATCGGTTCGCTGGTGCTGCTCCGCGACGTCACCGAACTCCGCCGCCGCGAGCGTGAGTTGATCACCAAGGACGCGACGATCCGGGAGATCCACCACCGCGTCAAGAACAACCTCCAGACGGTGGCCGCGCTGCTGCGCCTCCAGGCCCGGCGCATCGAGTCCGACCGGGGCCGCGAGGCCCTGGAGGAGGCGGTGCGGCGCGTCGGCTCCATCGCGATCGTGCACGAGACGCTCTCCCAGAACCTGGACGAGCGCGTGGAGTTCGACGAGATCGCCGACCGGGTCCTGGCGATGGTCGCCGAGATCTCGCCGGGCAAGGTGACCGGCCGGCGCACCGGTCGCTTCGGCATCCTCGACGCCGAGGTCGCCACCCCGCTGTCCATGGTGCTGACCGAGATCCTGCAGAACGCCCTGGAGCACGGCTTCCGCGAGGGCGACACCGGCACGGTCGAGGTCTCGGCGGTGCGCGGCGGGACCACCAAGGAGGCCCGCCTGCTGGTCACCGTCCAGGACGACGGCGTCGGCCTGCCCGAGGGCTTCGACCCGCAGACCGCCGGCAACCTGGGGCTGCAGATCGTACGCACCCTGGTGGAGGGGGAGTTGGGCGGTACCTTCGACATGGTGCCGGCCCCGGAGCGGGGGACCCGGGTGATCCTCGACGTCCCGGTGCGGGCACAGAAGTAGCGCCCGCGCGGGCGGCGGGTCCCGGGCACAGCAAAAAGCCCCGGACCGTGTGGTCCGAGGCTAGTGCTCGCTGCTGCTCGTTTGCTAAGCGCATCGGGGGAACTGCGCGCTGCGGCTCGGGGGCGGGAGATGCGTACGCGCTGTACGCGCCGCCAAGCTCAGGCTGTCAGCAGGGGTGGGGCGTCAGGCGGAGGCCTGACGGGCCCGGTTGCGGGCGGCGCGACGCTTCATGGCGCGGCGCTCGTCCTCGCTGAGACCACCCCAGACGCCGGAGTCCTGACCGGACTCGAGCGCCCACTGCAGACACTGCTCGATCACCGGGCAGCGACGGCAGACGGCCTTGGCTTCCTCGATCTGCAGCAGCGCAGGACCGGTGTTGCCGATGGGGAAGAAGAGCTCGGGGTCTTCCTCGCGGCAAACGGCGTTGTGACGCCAGTCCATGGCTGCTACCTCTCCTTGGTATTACTGAAGATTGCTTGTGAATGTGAACGCTTTCACGAATCCCTCAACAAGTGAAGGGCCGACCGTCAGGTCTTCCCCGACCGTGGTCCTGTGTGTGAAGAGGGGTTCCGGTGATCTGTGGAGGCCGGTGTTGCGGGCCGTCCCGATCGCCACGTAGAGACTCGCAAACCTCAGCGGCGGATACAACCCCTTCAGGAAAGTTTTTTTTGATTCTTCGGTGTCGACTAGGTCACAGCCGTACTTCCATGGGGTGGATCCTGGCCTAAACGTTCGAGTGAAAGGACTTTAGCCCCTTCTGCTCACACAATCACACGCAGTGCACGGCGTACGCCTGTGAACGTCACGCTGGTGCGCAGCCCGAGGTGGTCACCGTCCATCTGGAGGGGCAGCGGCGCCTTCGAATGCAAGGTGAAACGGGTCTGGTCGTGCAGGGAGACCGCGTGTTTGCCATAGGGTCCGCGCTCGGGGGACGAAGTGAGCAACTGGGTGCCATACCGGGCAACCGCGGCCGTGGAGAGGCGGCTCAGACCGAAGAGATCGAGGCCGGTATCGAACGAGGCCTTAGGTGACGCGTAGATCGGGCGATTGCCGAGAAACGTCCACGGCGAGGTGTTCGAGACTATGGACAGGACCAGATCCGTGACCGGGTCCTCGCCCGCGCGTTCCAGGGTGATCGTCCCGTGCCGGCGGTTCGGCTCGCCGATCAGCTGGCGCACGACCTGGCGGACGTAGAGGGCGTGCGTGGACTTCCGGCCGCGTTCGCGGTGCTGTTCCACCCGGCCCACCACGCCGGCGTCGAAGCCGAGGCCCGCGTTGAAGGTGAACCAGCGGGCGGGCACCGCCTCGTCGTCCGTGCCCGGGGTCCCCGAGGCGAGACCCAGGCCGACGGTGCGCTCGCTGCCCTCGCGCAGGGCGTCCAGCAGGGCGCCGGTGGCCTCCACCGGCTGGTTGGGCAGGCCCAGGGCGCGGGCGAAGACGTTGGTCGAGCCGCCGGGGACCACCGCGAGGCCGGGCAGGCCGTCCGGGTCGGGGCCGGCGTGCAGCAGGCCGTTGACCACCTCGTTGACCGTGCCGTCGCCGCCGAGGGCCACCACCAGGTCGATGTCGTCGCTCTCCGCGGCCTGCCGGCCCAGGTCGCGCGCGTGGCCGCGGTACTCGGTGGTGACCGCCTCCAGCTTCATCTCGCTGGCCAGCGCGTGGATCAGCACATCGCGCGTGCGCGCACTCGTGGTGGTTGCCGCCGGATTGACCACGAGAAGTGCACGCATGGGTTGCAGCGTACCTACTGCCCGGTACCGGGCACAGGGCGAGGTGGGGATCGCCCCGGACTTCCGGCGTGAACCTGGACACGGGGGCGCACGTGGTGAGGGCTACCCTGCAGGGGTGAGCAGCGAGCAGACCCCCACCACCCCGGACAGCACCGGCCCCCGCCCGCACCGCGTGACGTACGCCGCCGCGCTGGCCGCCCTGGAGGGCGTCGGACTGGTGGCCGGCGGGGTCTGGATGCTCGTCCTCGGCCTCACGGGCGAGCCGGACGACCGGCAGCAGGCGGTGACCGGGGGCGTCACGCTGATGGTGCTCGCGCTGCTGCCGCTGATCGCCGCGCGCGGGCTGCTCGCCCGCCGCAGCTGGAGCCGCGGCCCCGCCGTCGTCACCCAGGTCATGGCACTGCCGGTGGCCTACAACCTGCTGCGGTCCGACAGCGTGGCGATCCCGGTGGGGATCGTGCTCGCCGTCGTGGCCGTCACCGCGCTCGTCCTGCTCGTCCACCCGGAGACCACCCGGGCCCTCGGCATCCGGGGACCGGGCGGCGCGCGGGACTAGGGGCTGTCGTTCGGATCAGGTCGCGGGGAATCGACTGTGTGTCGTCAGCGCCGGTGAGCGGGGCCCGGTGCGTGCGGCCGCAAGGCGGAGGAGGGCGGCGATGCGGAGCATCGGCAACCGACGACAACGCCGCGGACGCGCGTGCCGGGCCCCGCGTCCGCGGCGTGATCCGAACGACAGCCCCTAGGACCTGCCAGACCTCTCACTCCTCCACGAGGAGCTTCTCGCGCAGCTGGGCCAGGGTGCGGGCCAGCAGCCGCGAGACGTGCATCTGGGAGATGCCGACCTCCTGCGCGATCTGCGACTGGGTCATGTTGCCGAAGAACCGCAGCAGCAGGATCCGCTTCTCGCGCGGCGGGAGGTCCTCCAGCAGCGGCTTGAGCGACTCCCGGTACTCCACGCCCTCCAGCGCCTCGTCCTCGGCGCCGAGGGTGTCCGCGACCGCCGGGGACTCGTCGTCGGTGTCGGGGACGTCCAGGGACAGCGTGGAGTACGCGTTGGCGGACTCCAGGCCCTCCAGGACCTCCTCCTCGGAGATCGCCAGCTTCTCGGCGAGCTCGTGGACCGTCGGGGAGCGGCCGTGCAGCTGCGAGAGCTCCGCGGTGGCCGTCGTCAGGGAGAGGCGCAGCTCCTGGAGCCGGCGCGGGACGCGCACCGCCCAGCCCTTGTCGCGGAAGTGCCGCTTGATCTCGCCGACGACCGTCGGGGTCGCGTACGTGGAGAACTCCACGCCGCGGTCCGGGTCGAAGCGGTCGACGGACTTGATCAGCCCGATGGTGGCGACCTGGGTGAGGTCGTCCAGCGGCTCGCCGCGGTTGCGGAAGCGGCGCGCGAGGTGCTCGACGAGCGGCAGGTGCATGCGGACCAGCTGGTTGCGCAGTTCCGCGTACTCGGGGCTGCCGTTCTGCAGTTCGCGCAGCTTGAGGAACATCGCGCGCGCCTCGCTGCGGTCCTGCGGGTCGTGCGTGCCCGGCGCGCGCCGCGCCGCCGGTGCCTCGTCGTCGGAGTCCCGCTCGTGCTCGCTCATCGTCCCGCCCGTCACCCTTCCCCGCACCCTCGCCTCCTCCGTCCGGCTCGACCGTGCGGTGGGAGGGGCCCCCTCGGCGGAAGGGGCGGGGGACACCCCGGTCCGCCCGTCCGGCGGCGCGCCGCGCCCGGCGCCCGCCCGGCCGCGCCGCCCGCCGCCCGGGAGGGTCTGCGCGGGGTCGTCCTCCGGGTGCGGACGGGCCTGCTCGGGGATGCCGTCGACGGCGTCCGCCATGGGGCGGGGCCCGTCCGGACCGCCCGTGCCCGTGATCTGTCCCAGGCTCTCGACTCCGCCCGGGCGGGAGGGACCCCCGTCCGGCAGCTCCCGTGTGCCGCGCTCTTCGTCCCGCACCGGCCCGTCCCCGTTCCTCACGCCGGCCCGGGTCCCGCGCCGCGCTGTTTGTAGAGGCTGATCGAAACGGTTCTGTCCTCGTCCACGGCGGAGGAGACCTTGCCCGCGAGGGCGGACAGCACGGTCCAGGCGAAGGTGTCCCGCGAGGGGGCGTGGCCGTCCGTGGTCGGCGCCGAGACGGTGACCTCCAGCGAGTCGTCGACGAGCCGGAAGACGCAGCTGAGCACGGAGCCCGGCACGGCCTGCTGGAGCAGGATCGCGCAGGCTTCGTCCACGGCGATGCGCAGGTCCTCGATCTCGTCGAGGGTGAAGTCCAAACGGGCCGCGAGACCGGCCGTGGCCGTACGCAGCACCGACAGGTAGGCACCCGCGGCCGGCAGCCGGACTTCCACGAAGTCCTGGGTCGCGGGCTCGCCTGCGATCTGGGACACCCTCACCTCCATGGTGGTACAAGCGTTACAGGGCCGGGGGTCGCCCCCCGGGTCAACGCGATACGTGGTTCAGCGGTGACGCTACCGCGCTCTCGACATTCCTGTCCCCGGGACCCCGACCCCTTGCCGTCACTCACAGTAAAGCTGTGGACACGCTCCGTGTCTAGGGGTCTGCGGGCCCAAATGGGAAGAGCGGGCGCCGGGTTGACGTACCCAGACGTCAGACGGTCGAACCGTCCTGTCCCAGGGTCGCACGTCCTACACCAGGACGTGGTCGACGAAGCACCAGCGCCATGCCTCGCCGGGCTCGAAGGTCCGCATCACCGGGTGGCCGGACTCCTTGTGGTGCCCGGTCGCGTGCCGCCCCGGCGAGGAGTCGCAGCAACCGACGTGACCGCAGGTGAGGCACAGTCTCAGCTGCACCGGATCCGTGCCGTCCCGCAGGCACTCCGGGCAGCTCGGGCTCAGCGGCTCGGGTTCCGGGTGCGGCAGCGCGTCGGCGTGCGTGCACTGTTTCATGATTGCCAGATTACGACGCGCGTGCGGACAGCCGTACGGGAGACATGAGGGCGGGCGAGGACCATGGACGTGATGCCACTGCTGTTGCTGGTGGCGGGCAGTGCGGTGATCGCCGCGGCCGGCCGGCGCACCCCGGTCCCGGCGCCGCTGCTGCTGGTCGCCGCGGGCCTGGTGGTCAGCTACGTCCCCGGGGTCCCCGACTACACCCTCGACCCCCACATCGTCCTGCCGCTCCTGCTGCCGCCGCTGCTGCACACGGCGGCCACCGACAGCTCCTACCTCGACCTGCGCGCCCAGCTGCGGCCGGTCGCGCTGCTGTCGGTCGGGTACGTGCTGTTCGCGACCTTCGCCGTCGGCTGGGCGCTGCACCTGCTGGTGCCGGGCCTGCCGCTCGCCGCCGCCCTGGTGTTCGGCGCGGTGGTGGCGCCGCCGGACGCGGTCGCGGCGACGGCGGTGGCGCGCCGCGTCGGGCTGCCCTCGCGGGTCACGACCATCCTCCAGGGCGAGTCCCTGTTCAACGACGCCACCGCCATCACCGCCTTCAAGGTGGCCCTGGCGGCCGCGGTCGGCGAGGGCGCCACCTGGGCCGGGGGAGTGGCCGAGTTCCTGATCGCGGCGATCGGCGGCGTCGGGATCGGGCTGGTGCTCATGGCGCCCCTGCACTGGCTGCGCACGCACCTGAAGGAGGCGCTGCTGCAGAACACGCTCTCCCTGCTCATCCCGTTCGTCGCGTACGCCGCCGCCGAGCAGGTGCACGCCTCCGGCGTCCTGGCCGTCGTGGTCGTCGCGCTCTACCTGGGACACCGCGCGTGGGAGGTCGACTTCGCCACCCGCCTGCAGGAGGAGGCGGTGTGGAAGATGGTGGCCTTCGTCCTGGAGTCGTCCGTGTTCGCGCTGATCGGCCTGCAGCTGCCGGTCGTGGTGCGGGGGCTCGGGGAGTACGAGGGCGCGGACGCCGTCCGGTACGCGCTGATCGTCTTCCTGGTGGTCGTCGCGGCCCGCTTCGTGTGGGTGTACCCGGCGACCTTCCTGCCGCGCGCGCTGTCGGCCCGGATCCGGGCGCGGGAGGCGGACCTGACCTGGAAGGGGCCCTTCGTCATCGGCTGGGCGGGCATGCGCGGCGTGGTCTCGCTGGCCATCGCCTTCTCGATCCCGCTCACCCTGCACGACGGCGACGAACCGTTTCCGCAGCGCAACCTGATCCTCTTCCTGACCTTCACCACGGTCATCGGCACCCTGGTCGTGCAGGGCCTGACGCTGCCCCCGCTGATCCGCCTGCTGAAGTTCCCCGAGCGCGACACGCAGGCCGAGACCCTCGCGGAGGCCAACGCCCAGGCGCAGGCGTCCCGGGCCGCCGAACAGCACCTGGAGGAACTCCTCTCCGACGAGCGCAACGCCCTGCCCGGCCCGCTCGCCGAGCGCCTGCGCACCGTCCTGGAACGCCGCCGCAACGCCGTCTGGGAGCGTCTCGGCCAGGTCAACCCGGTCACCGGCGAGACCGTCGACGACACCTACCGGCGCCTGGCGCGCGAGATGATCAGCGCGGAGCGCACGGTCTTCGTCAAGCTCCGGGACGGCCGGTACATCGACGACGAGATGCTGCGCACCCTGCTGCGCCGGCTCGACCTGGAGGAGGCGGCGGCGTACCGGGAGACGACGTGAGGGGGCGCGGCACCGGTCACGCGCCGGTGCCGGGGAGGGGACAGCGCCGCACGGCGGCGCCCGTCACGCGAAGGGGCGGCCGGTGACGACCGCCGCCACCGCCGTCCCCCGCGCGAAGGCGCCCTCCTCGGCGAGGACGACCAGGGCGCGGAGCAACTTGGCGACATACACGCGCTCGACCGGCAGGCCGTGCCGCTGTTCGAAGTCGGCGGCGAACGCGTCGAGCGCGGGGGGCACGCGCGCGTAGCCGCCGCAGTGGAAGCGGTCGTCGAGCGACCAGGTGCCGCGCGGACCGCCGAACGCGCCCTCCTGGAGGGCGCGCACCTCGGCGGTCAGGAAGCCGCCCTTGAGGACGGGGACGCCCAGCGCCCGCTGCCCGGGGGCGAGCCCCTCGGCCAGGCCGGCGAGCGTGCCCCCGGTGCCGCAGGCGACCGCGACCACGTCGGCCCGCCCGGCCAGCTCCTCGCCGAGCGCCCGGCAGCCGCGCACGGCGAGGTGGTTGCTGCCGCCCTCGGGGACGACGTACGCGTCCTCGGCGCCGGCCGCGCGCAGGATCGCGCGGAGCGCCTCCGGCTCGGACTTGCGGCGGTAGGCCGCCCTGTCGGCGAAGTGCAGGCGCATGCCGTCGGCCGCGCACCGCGCCAGGGAGGGGTTGAGGGGGCGGTCGGCCAGCTCCTGGCCGCGCACCACGCCCACCGTCGGCAGGGCGAGGAGCCGGCCGGCGGCGGCCGTGGCGCGCAGGTGGTTGGAGTACGCGCCGCCGAAGGTGACGAGCGGGCGCCCGGCCGCCGCCGCGAGGTTCGGCGCCAGTTTGCGCCACTTGTTGCCGACCAGGTCCGGGTGGATCAGGTCGTCCCGCTTCAGCAGCAGCCGGACGCCGTGCCGCTCGAACCGGTCGTCCGCGACCTCCTGCACCGGCGAGGGCAGCCGGGGCCGCAGCGCGGCGAGGCCGGGGGCGTCTTGGCTGGTCACCCGGCCATTGTCACCTGGGGAGGGGCGGACGCGCCCGTCGCTGCGCGGGACGCCCGGGCGGGGTGGCCGGTGCGGGCGGGCCCGCCGGCGGCGTGGGCCCCGGGGAAGCCTCCGGTGCCCGGTTCAGGGCCGGCGGGTCACTTCAGCCGGGCGCGGATCCGCTCCCGCATCGCCGCCATCGTGAACCCGCGCGGGTCCACCTTCCCCGGCTGCCACTCCAGGTGGCCGATCACCGACCGCTCCGTCCAGCCGTGGTGGCGGCACACCGCGGCCGCCGCTCTCTCGATCGCCTCCAGCTGGGCCGCGGGCCAGGGGTCCCGGCCGTCGCCCAGGTTCTCGCACTCGAAGCCGTAGAAGTGCCGGTTGCCGTCGGTGTTCTTCTCGTTGTCCGGCGGCAGCGCCTTCTCCGCGATCACCGCGCGCAGCACCTCGTCGTCGCCGAGCCCGGCGTGGTTGGCGCGGCCGTAGCCGACGAGGTGGACGGTGCCGTTCTTGGTGATGACCCCGTGGCACAGCGGCCCGGGCAGGTCCGTGTAGCCGTTGCGGCAGATCTCCACGGTCCGGGCGCTGCCGCTGGTCACGGTGTGGTGGATCATCACGCCGTGCACCGGGCCCCACGGGCCCTTGTGATTGCGGTTGTGATCGCGCCAGTCACCGACCTCGGCGACGGTGAGACCCTCGGCCCTCAGCGCTTGCAGAAACCTGTTCGCGGACATGGGTGAGGCCATGGCCGCCTCCTTCGCGCGGCGCGACGGCCGCCTTGCGCAACCGCCTCGTACCGCTGCTTGTACCGAAACGCAGCGACCGGAACTAGTCGTTCGGGCCGTGTGCGATCCGATCCGGACAACTTCGCGTGTGCGACGGCGAAGGGCGGGCCGTGTGTGTGCCCAGCCCGTCGAAGATCCATTCCCGCTCTTTCGGGTAATAGCACGAGCACGCTGTGTGAGGAAGGGTGGTGCACGTACATCGATGCCCGACGCGGACGGCGCGGGGGCATGACTGGGAGGGCAATTCTCTATGTCGGTAGGCGAAGAGGTCCGCACGGAGGAGACCAGGCCGCAGCAGAGCCTCGGTCCGGAGGCCGCGCGGAACCTGGCCACCACGACCAAGTCCGTACCGCAGATGCAGGAGATCAGCTCGCGCTGGCTGCTGCGCATGCTCCCCTGGGTGGACATCCAGGGCGGTGCGTACCGGGTGAACCGGCGGCTGACGTACGCCGTGGGCGACGGCCGGATCACCTTCGTGAAGACCGGCGACCGTGTGGAGATCATCCCGGCCGAGCTGGGCGAGCTGCCGGCACTGCGGTCCTACGAGGACGAGGAGGTGCTCTCGGAGCTCGCCCGGCGCTGCGAGCAGCGCTGGTTCGCCCCGGGCGAGCTGATCGCCTCGTTCGGCAGCCAGAACGACGAGGTGTACCTGCTGGCGCACGGCAGGGTCGAGAAGATCGGCAGCGGTCCCTACGGCGACGACGAGTCGCTCGGCGTCCTCGCCGACGGCGCCTACTTCGGCGACCGCGCCCTGCTCGCCGAGGACGCCATCTGGGAGTACACGGCCCGCGCGCTCACCGCCTGCACGGTGCTGGTCCTCTCCCGCGAGCACGTCGAACAGGTCGCGGAGCGCTCCGACTCCCTGCGCGAGCAGCTCGAGGAGCGCCGTGCGCTCCCCGAGCGGCCCACCAACAAGTACGGCGAGAAGGAGATCGAGCTCGCCTCCGGCCACCGCGGCGAGCCGGACATCCCGCACACCTTCGTCGACTACGAGGCCCGGCCCCGTGAGTACGAACTGAGCGTCGCCCAGACCGTGCTGCGCATCCACACGCGGGTGGCCGACCTCTACAACCAGCCCATGAACCAGACCGAGCAGCAGATCCGGCTGACGGTGGAGGCGCTGAAGGAGCGCCAGGAGCACGAGCTCGTCAACAACCGCGACTTCGGCCTGCTGCACAACTGCGAGTACGACCAGCGGATCCAGCCGCACGACGGCGTGCCGAGCCCCGACGACATGGACGAACTGCTCAGCAGGCGCCGGGGCACCAAGCTGTTCCTCGCCCATCCGCGCGCGATCGCCGCGTTCGGCCGCGAGCTCAACAGGCGCGGACTGGTCCCGGAGACCATCGACCTGGGCGGCAACCGCATCCCGACCTGGCGCGGCGTGCCGATCTTCCCGTGCAACAAGATCCCGGTCAGCGACGCCCGGACCACCTCGATCATCGCGATGCGTACCGGCGAGGCCGACCAGGGCGTCATCGGACTGCGGGCCTCCGGAATCCCGGACGAGATCGAGCCGAGCCTGTCGGTGCGCTTCATGGGCATCAACGAACAGGCCATCATCAAGTACCTGGTCACGACGTACTACTCGGCCGCGGTCCTGGTACCGGACGCGCTCGGTGTCCTGGAGAACGTCGAGATCGGCCGCTGGCAGTGACGCCGACCGCCCCCGGACCGCATCGCCACGCGCCGGCGCGGGTAGATCCCGGAGGTACGCGCCCGGTGGCGGCGCAGACACCGTCGTCCGCCCCTTCTCCGAGGTGGTCCCATGGGTGAGTCCCTGACGGAGTTCGTGACGGAGACCGGACGGCCCGGTGGGGGGAACGCCGGGCCGGCCGGGGAGCCGGAGAGGACGGGAGTCATCGGCGGGCAGCGGGACGGCCGGCCGGGGCCGGCCGACGGCCACGAGGCGGAGGTGCTCCTGGCGCGGGCCCGGGCGGTGGTCGACCCGGTGCTGCGGGCCGCGCTCGGGTCGCTGCCCGGGCCGATGCGCCGGGTCGCGCTCTACCACTTCGGCTGGCAGCAGGCGGACGGCTCCGCGGCGGCGGGCGGCTCGGGCAAGGCGATCCGCCCGGCGCTCGTCCTCGCCGCGGCCGCGGCCCTCGGCGGCCCCGAGGCCCGGGAGGCGTCCCTGCGGGCGGCCGCGGCCGTGGAACTGGTGCACAACTTCACGTTGTTGCACGACGACGTGATGGACCGGGACACCACCCGGCGGCACCGGCCCACCGCGTGGACCGTGTTCGGCGACGCCGACGCGATCCTCGCCGGGGACGCCCTCCAGGCGCTGGCCCTGCGGCTGCTGGCCGAGGACCCGCACCCGGCCGCCCGGGAGGCCGCCGCCCGGCTCGCGGACTGCGTCGTCGAGCTGTGCGCCGGGCAGCACGCGGACACGGCCATGGAGCGGTCCCGGCCCGGCGAGGTCACGCTCGGCGAGACACTCGCCATGGCCGAGGCCAAGACGGGGGCGCTGCTGGGCTGCGCCTGCGCGACCGGCGCGCTGTACGCGGGCGCCGGGCCGGCGGACGTGGCGGCGCTGGACGCGTTCGGCCGGCAGGCCGGGCTGGCCTTCCAGCTCATCGACGACGTCATCGGCATATGGGGCGATCCGCGGCGCACCGGCAAGCCGGCCGGCGCGGACCTGGCCGCCCGCAAGAAGTCCCTGCCGGTGGTCGCCGCCCTCACCTCGGGCACCCCGGCCGCCGAGGAACTCGCCGCACTGTACGAAGCCCCCCGGGAGAAGGAGGACCTGGAGCGCATCGCCCTGACCGTGGAGCGGGCGGGGGGCCGCGACTGGGCGCAGGCCCAGGCGGCCGACCGGATGGCCCGGGCGATGCAGGAACTGGCGCGCGCGGTGCCCGACCCGGAGGCGGCGGGGGGCCTGCTGGCCCTGGCCGAGTTCGTGACGCGGCGCAGCAGCTGAGTTCCACCGGACCCCGGAGCCACCGGGGCCGTGCGGTTCCTGACCCCGCACGGCCGCCGGGGGCTCCGGCCCGGCGGGTCCCGCACTTCCCCACGGTGTGCGGGGCCCGCCTTCGACGTGCGTCGGCGGAATCCCGCCAGACCTCCGCTCCGGCCACCGGGACCGGCTCCGACGGCCTTACGATCAAGCCCGGTCGAGTCGGACGCGGGGTGAAGGGGCGGGACATGGGCGTGGCCATCCGGACGGCGGGGGAGGGCGACCGGGAGCAGGTCGTCCGGCTGCTGGACGACGCGTTCCAGGACGATCCGGTCAGCCGCTGGGTGTTCCCCGGCGACGAGCACCGCCGCAGGGCGCACCCGCGGCTCATGGCCGCCTTCACCGACATCGTGCTGGCGGACGGGCGCGTCGACCTGGCCGAGGACGGCTCGGCCTGCGCGCTGTGGCTCCCGGTGCCGGCGGACGGGCATGGCGGCGAGGCCGGCGACGCGCCCGACGACGACGCCGTCCGGCTGCGCGAGGCCGTCGACCCGGACAACGAGCGCGTGGAGCTGATCGGCCGGCTGACGGCCGGCATCCACCCCGCGGGGCGTGCCCACGAGTACCTGTGGATGATCGGCGTGGCGCCCGGCCGTCAGGGCGAAGGGCTGGGGAGCGCCCTCATCGGGTCGGTGCTCGACCGCTGCGACCGCGAGGGGCTGCCCGCGTACCTGGAGGCGAGCAGCGCCCGCAGCCGGCGGCTGTACGAGCGGCTCGGCTTCGAACTCACCGGCTCGCCCCTCGACCTCCCGGACGGCCCGCGGATGTGGCCGATGTGGCGCGAGCCCCGGCCGGACACGGACGAGCAGCGGGCTGACCGCGGCCTCCGGGGCGCGGCCGGCGCCAACTGAGGCCGCTCCGAGCCGATCTGACGCCACGTCAACCAATTCCGGGTCTCCAGGGTCCGGCCGCCCCCCCCCGTGCGCGACCTCACTGCTCCTCCGGCACCACCGTCGCCACGATCCGGTCCACCAGCCCGCCCGGCACGTCCACGCCGGGCAGGACGCCGGTCAGCGCGTCCGGCAGCGTGAGGTGTTCCAGGAGCAGTCCCAGCATGGCGAGATAGAGCACGGCGACGGTCTCGTCGCCGCCGGGCAGTCCGGCCGTCCGGTGGAACTCCATGCCCTCCTCCAGGTCGGCGCGGACCGACTTGGTGTAGGCGGTGCGCAGGTCGGGGCGCCGGGTGGCCTCCAGGCGCAGCTCCAGCAGGGCCAGGTAGCCCGTGCGGTCGCGGGTCGCGCGGGCCAGCAGGTCGTGCATGAACGCGGCCACCAGCGACCGGTCCTTCGGCCGGGTCATCAGCCCGGCGATCACCTCCGGGTCGGGCGTGAGCCGCTCGTGGACCCGCGCGTCGATCTGGCGCAGCAGGTCGTCGCGTCCGGAGAAGTAGTTGGACGCGGTCCCCACCGGCACCCCGGCCTCGGCGTCCACCGCGCGGAACGTCAGCCCGCGCGCCCCCTCGCGGGCGAGCACCTCGACGCCGGCGTCGACGAGCGCGGCCCGGCGCCCGGGATTGCTGGCCATGCGGAATCCCTTCTCTTACTTTCACGGTCCCTCGCTGAAGGGTTGCAACTACTACAGTCGAAGTACAACAATTGGAGTTGTTGCGCGGTCAGCCTACGGAAAGAGACCGGCTTGCGAAAGCTCACGTACTTCATCGCGTGCTCCATCGACGGTTTCATCGGGGACCCGGACGGCGACGCGACGTCCATGGTCGCCCTCCTCGACGAGGAGTTCCTCGGGTTCCTCAAGGAGGAGCACCCGGAGACCGTCCCGACCCACGGCCGCCGGGCCCTCGGCATCGACGACCTGCCGAACAAGCGGTTCGACACGATCGTCCAAGGCCGCGCCAGCTACGACCTCGCGCTGAAGGAGGGCATCACCAGCCCCTACGCCCACCTGCGCCAGTACGTCGCCTCGCGCACCCTCGGGGAGTCCCCCGACCCCGAGGTCGAGATCATCGCCGACGACCTGCTCGGCAAGGTCCGCGCGCTCAAGGCGGAGGACGGCGGCCTCGGCATCTACCTGTGCGGCGGCTCGCGGCTCGCGGGCGAGCTGCTCGACGAGATCGACGAACTCGTCATCAAGACCTACCCGCTCGTGTACGGCTCGGGCATGCCGATGTTCGGCTCGGGCTTCGGGATCTCGCACTTCACGCTGGAGTCGGTGCGCGCCTTCGGCAACGGCGCGCTGGTGCGGACGTACGGCAGGAAGCGCTGAGCCGCGCCCGGTCCCACGCTGAGCGCCGGGTCCGTCCCGGGCCTACGCTGGGGACATGGGCAGCGCAGAGCATGTCTGTCCCGACTGCGGACAGCCAGTGGAGACGGTCGTCCGGCGCCACAAGACGCTGGGCGCGTGGGTCCCGGTGTGGGTGGCCGGGCCGTGCCGCAACCCCCGGTGCGCGGCGTACCAGGATCAGCAGGCCGAGGCCGTGGAGTCCGGCAGGCACGGCGGGACCCGGGGCGGCCAGGGGACCGGCGGCACGACCCAGGCCCCGGGCACCCACCGGCCCGAGGAGGCGGCCAGGGTCACCGAGGAGGCCGGGGGACCGGCGCAGAACCGCCCCTGAGCCCGGCGGCGCGGCCGGTGCGGGCCGGGCCGCGGAAGCGGGCCGCGCGTCACCTTCGCGCCCTTTCTTCCAGCCGCTGGCGTGAACCTGGGGCGCCCTGCCCGGCGGGTTCGCCCCGCACCGGCCCGCAGTTGCTTGCATGCCCCAATGGACCACATCACGTTCCTCGTGGCAGTCGTCATCGTCACGGCCCTGGCCTTCGACTTCACCAACGGATTCCACGACACGGCGAACGCGATGGCCACCTCCATCGCCACCGGCGCCCTCGCTCCCCGGACGGCGGTCCTGGTGAGTGCCGTGCTCAACGTCGCCGGCGCCTTCCTGTCCACCGAGGTGGCCAGGACGATCTCCGGAGGCATCGTCGACGACTCCCTCGTCACCCCGCAGATGATCTTCGCGGGGCTGGTCGGGGCGATCCTGTGGAACCTGCTGACCTGGCTGCTGGGGCTGCCGTCGAGCTCCTCGCACGCCCTGTTCGGCGGGCTGATCGGGGCCGTGTGGGCGGGGGCGGGCCGGCACGGCGTGCACGTCGCCCAGGTGGTCGAGAAGGTGCTGGTCCCCGCGGTCGCCTCGCCCCTCGTGGCCGGGATCGCCGCGCTGGTGGCCACCCGGCTCGCCTACCGGCTCACCGCACGGGCCCGTGAGGAGTCGGTGACCCGGGGCTTCCGGGTCGGGCAGATCGCCTCGGCCTCGCTGGTCTCCCTCGCGCACGGCACCAACGACGCGCAGAAGACCATGGGCGTCATCGTCCTGACCCTGGTCTCGGCGGGTGCGCTCGGCGCGAGCGCCGAACCCCCCGTGTGGGTGATCGCGTCCGCGGGACTCGCCATCGGACTCGGCACCTACCTCGGGGGCTGGCGGATCATCCGCACCCTGGGCAAGGGCCTCACCGAGATCCGGTCGCCGCAGGGCTTCGCCGCCGAGACGGCCGCCACCACCGTCATCCTCACCTCCGCGCACCTCGGCTTCGCCCTGTCCACCACGCAGGTCGCCTCCGGCAGCATCCTCGGCGCGGGGCTCGGCCGGCGGGTCGCGGAGGTCCGCTGGGGCGTGGCGGGCCGCATGGTGGCCGCCTGGCTGGTCACGCTGCCGGCGGCCGGCCTGGTCGGCGGCCTGGCCGCGAGCGCCGTCCGGCACGGCGGCGACCTCGGCACGGTGCTCGTGGCCCTGGTCGGCGCGGTTCTGGCCGCCGTCATGGTGGCCGTCTCGCGCCGCAACCCGGTGCACGCGGGCAACGTCAACGACGGCCGGGAGGTCGCCCTGCGCGCCGCGGCGGCCGCCAAGGTCGGCACGGTCGCCTGAGCCCGCGGCCGCCCGGGCCGCGGGCGGGCGGCCCGGCCGCGCTCCGGACACGCCGAAGGGACCCGGCCGGAGATCCGGCCGGGCCCCTTCGAAACCTCGCCGACCCGCGATGGTGCACCGATCGCCGGTCACTGCGCACAGGCCGGTGGTCAGGCCTTCTTGGTCTCCCAGAAGATCTTGTCGATCTGGGCGATGTAGTCCAGCGCCTTCTGGCCGGTGGCCGGGTCCGTCGACGCCTTGGCGGCGGAGAGCGCCTTCAGGGTGTCGTTGACCAGCTGGTGCAGCTCCGGGTACTTCTCGAAGTGCGGGGGCTTGAAGTAGTCGCTCCAGAGCACGGAGACGTGGTGCTTGGCGAGCTCCGCGCGCTGCTCCTTGATGACCGTGGCACGCGCCTGGAAGTGCGGGTCGTCGTTGCCGGCCATCTTCTCCTGGACGGCCTTCACCGACTCCGCCTCGATGCGGGCCTGGGCAGGGTCGTACACACCGCAGGGCAGGTCGCAGTGCGCACTGACCTTGACCTTGGGGGCAAACAGGCGGGAAAGCATGGAGCAATCCTTCCTCGTGATCGTCTTCTCAGGGGGGACATTACTCCCTGGGAGAGCGCTTTTGGCGGGTGCCCCCGTGGGCTTAGGACAAAAGTCCGGGGTGAGACTGGGACTGGTGGAGGAAAGAACCGGGGAGGTGCCGGTGTGATGCCGGAGCTGTCGCAGGAGCCCGAGCGCGGGAGGGCGGCGCTGCCCTTCGGGGTGGCCGAGGTGACCGGGCCGTCGATGGTGCCCACGCTGCACCACGGGGACCGGCTCCTGGTGCACTACGGGGCCCGGGTCAGGCCCGGCGACGTCGTCGTCCTGCGCCACCCCTTCCAGCAGGACCTGCTCGTCGTCAAGCGGGCCGTCGAACGGCGCGACGGCGGCTGGTGGGTGCTCGGCGACAACGCGTACGCCGGCGGCGACAGCACCGACTACGGGGTCGTGCCCGACGACCTCGTCCTCGCCCGGGTCCGCTTCCGCTACCGGCCGCGCGGGTCCGCCCGGCGCTCGGCGCCGGCGCTGCTGGGCTGGGCGCTGTCGGCGGCCAGGCCCGTGCTGTCCGGCCGGCCGGGCCGGGCGGCCTCCAGGCGCTTGCGGGCGCGGTAGGCCGCCACGTTGGCGCGGGTCGCGCAGCGGTCCGAGCAGTAGCGGCGGGAGCGGTTCGTGGAGGTGTCCAGGTAGGCGTTGCGGCACGGCGCGGCCTCGCACAGGCCCAGGCGGTCCACGCCGTACTCGGTGAGGTGGAAGGCGAGGCCCATCGCGGCGGTCGCGGCGTAGCCGGCGGTCGCGTTGGAGGGGTGGTCGGCCAGGTGCATGTGCCACAGCGGGCGGCCGTCGTCGTCGCGGAAGTCGTGGCCGGAGATCTGCGGGCTCACCGGGAACTCCAGCAGCAGCGAGTTGAGCAGGTCCACCGCCAGCGTCTCGTCGCCCGAGTCGGCCGCCTCGAAGACCGCCCGCAGCCGGGCCCGGACCGAGCGGAACCGCGTCACGTCCGCCTCGGTGGCGCGCCGGGCCGCCGACTGGTTGCCCCCGAAGAGGTCGCGCACGGCCTCGATCGAGGTCAGGACGTCCTTCCCCCGGGCCGGTTCCTCGGTGTTGACGAGGCGCACGGCGTAGTCCGAGTAATAGGCCAGTTCCACTTGTAGTCCTTACGGATGGGCTCTAGGGTCGGGGTGCGGTCGGGTAACAGCCGGTCCTGCTCCCAGGGTATTACGTACCGGTGGGGGAGCGGCGCGACGACGGACGCGGACGCCACCACGGCCGCCGCCGGCCCGCACGCCGAGGGCGGCACCCCGCCGGAGCGGGCACGCGGAAGGGGCGGTACGGAGACTCCGTACCGCCCCTTGCGCACCTACGCGCGTACGGTCACAGCACCTTGGACAGGAACGACTTCGTCCGCTCGTGCTGCGGGTTCGTCAGCACCTCGCGCGGGTGGCCGGACTCGACCACCACGCCGCCGTCCATGAAGACCAGGCTGTCGCCCACCTCGCGGGCGAAGCCCATCTCGTGGGTGACGACGACCATCGTCATGCCGGACTCGGCCAGGTCGCGCATGACGTCCAGGACGTCACCGACCAGCTCCGGGTCGAGCGCCGAGGTCGGCTCGTCGAAGAGCATCAGCTTGGGCTCCATCGCCAGCGCCCGGGCGATGGCCACGCGCTGCTGCTGGCCGCCGGAGAGCTGCGAGGGGTAGTTGCCGGACTTGTCGGCGAGGCCCACCCTCTCCAGGAGGCTCATCGCACGGTGGTGCGCGTCGGCCTTCTTCGCGCCCCTGACCTGGATCGGCGCCTCCATGACGTTCTCCACGGCCGTCATGTGCGGGAACAGGTTGAAGCGCTGGAAGACCATGCCGATGTCCCGGCGCTTGAGGGCGACCTCGCTGTCCTTGAGCTCGTACAGCTTGTCGCCCTTCTGGCGGTAGCCGACGAGCTCGCCGTCGACGTACAGCCGGCCGGCGTTGATCTTCTCCAGGTGGTTGATGCACCGCAGGAAGGTCGACTTGCCGGAGCCGGAGGGGCCGATGAGGCAGAACACCTCGCCCTGCTTGACCTCCAGGTCGATGCCCTTGAGGACCTCGACCGGACCGAAGGACTTGTGGACGCCCTCGGCCTTGACCATTGCCGTACTCATGGGATCAACGCCTCCAGGCCGAGAGGGAGAGCATGTTCGCCTTGACCTTCTGCCACGGCGTCGGTGGCAGCTGGCGCGAGGAGCCACGCGCGTAGTACCGCTCCAGGTAGAACTGGCCCACGCTGAAGACCGAGGTCAGCAGCAGGTACCAGGCGGCCGCCAGGAACAGCATCTCGGCGGGGGCGCCGGAGGTCTGGCCGATGTCCTGGGCGACGCGGAACAACTCGGAGTACTGGACGACCGACACCAGCGAGGTCGTCTTCAGCATGTTGATGACCTCGTTGCCCGTCGGCGGCACGATCACGCGCATCGCCTGCGGGATGACGATCCGGCGCAGCGTCCTGGAGTGGCTCATGCCCAGCGCGTGCGCCGCCTCGGTCTGGCCCTCGTCGACCGAGAGCAGACCGGCGCGGCAGATCTCCGCCATGTACGCGGCCTCGTTGAGGCCGAGGCCCAGCAGCGCCGTCAGGAACGGGGTCATGAAGTCCGACCACTCGTCCTTGTAGAACGGCCCGAGGTTGATGTACTCGAAGACCAGGCCCAGGTTGAACCAGACCACCAGCTGCACCAGGACCGGGGTGCCGCGGAAGAACCAGATGTAGAACCAGGCGATCCACGAGGTCACCGGGTTCTTCGACAGGCGCATCACCGCGAGGACGATGCCGCCGACGATGCCGATCGCCATGGACAGGACGGTGATCAGCAGCGTCCGGCCCACACCCTGCAGGACCCGGTCGTCGAAGAAGTAGTCGGGGATCGCGTCCCAGTTGATCCTGCCCTGGGCGAACGCGTAGATGATCCCGCCCAGCAGGGCGAGGGCGACGACGGCGGAGACGTAGCGCCCGTAGTGCCGGACCGGGATGGCCTTGATGGCCTCCGGTCCGGCCGGGGGAGTGTCGGCCGGGCCCGTCGTCTTGTCGATGTCAACAGTCACGGGTGTTGCCTTTCAGTGCCGCTCGGTCGCGGTCACTTGCCGCCGTTGATGTTGGCTTCCTTCACGGCGCCGTCCGTGACGCCCCACTTCTGCAGGACCTTCTCGTACTCGCCGTTCTCGATGATCGCGTCGAGCGCGGCCTGGAGGGCGTCCCGCAGCTGCGTCTGGTCCTTGGCGACCGCGATGCCGTACGGGGCTGCCTCGACCTGCTCGCCGACGAGCTGGAAGTCCTTGCCGCCGCCGGAGGTCTTCACCGCGTACGCGGCGACCGGGAAGTCCGAGGAGCCGGCGTCCGCGCCGCCTCCGCGCAGGCGGGTCTGGGCCTGCTGGTCGTTGTCGAAGGCCTCGATCGTGATCTTCTCGCCCTTCGGACACTTCTCCGACTCGGCCTTGGCGAGGTCCTCGGAGACGGTGCCGCGCTGCAGCACGATCTTCTTGCCGCACAGGTCGGACCAGGTCTTGATGCCCTGGTCGTCGCCCTTCTTGGTGTAGATCGAGACACCGGCGGTGAAGTAGTCCACGAAGTCGACGCCCTCGCCGACCTTCTTGCCGGTGTCGGAGTCGATGCCCTCCTGGCGGTCCTTGGTGTCGGTCATCGCCGACATGGCGATGTTGTACCGCCCGGAGCGCAGACCCGTGAGGAGGGTGTCGAAGGTGCCGTTCTCGAAGCGGAACTCGACACCGAGCTGCTTGCCCATGGCGGCGGCGAGGTCCGGGTCGATGCCGACGACCTTGCCGGAACCGTCCTTGAACTCGACCGGGGCGTACGCGATGTCCGAACCGACCTTGATGACGCCCGCGTCGCGGATCTCCTTCGGCAGCTTGTCGGCGAGCGGGGCCGTCGTGGTCTTGGCGGTCTCGCTGCCCGAGCCGTTGTCCTTGGTCTGGTCACCGCATCCGGTGAGCATCAGCGCGCCTGCGACCGCGATCGCACCGACCGCTGCTAGCCGGGAGTGCGCGGCGGTCGTACGACGGGTGGAGCTTGCGGTCATGGTGGGTTCCTCCGGCGGATGGGTGGAGTTGCCGATGGGGCGGGCGCCCGCCGACGGGTTCGGCGAGAGCCGTGGGTTGGGTCGACTGGAACACACGTCTTCGAGTGTCGCGACCTCGTGTGATTACGGCATCTTGCCATTCGGACGGTGCGATTCAGACGGCCCGCCATGTCAAAATCGGATAACGGGCGACCCCCGAACCCCACCACTCCGGTACATCACGACCGCACCTTCTGCGGGAATCCACCGCCCCCGCCGGAAAATCTTCGGTCTATCTCAGGATGCGGATGCCGAGGGCGCGGTCTTTGCGGATTCCTGGGTGGTTGTCGTGGATTCGGCCGGCGATTGTCCCTCTTTGGCGCGATTGTCGGGCCGCCGTCATGTGACCTTCGCGTTATGGACTCGTCGGCGGCCCGGTCCGTCCGGTATGAAGGTTCTTTACACCCCTCATCCGGGGCTCAGGGCGCGTGTGCGGCGCGCCCGTCGCGTAAGTGCCCGTACGTATCCCGTACGCAGCACCACCAGGGCCTTACGCGGTGCCCGCCCACTTCTCAATCAGGAGTGGCCACCCTCAACCTATGAAGACTTAAGGGGTAAAACGAAGTGGCAGCGGAGATCGTGAATCCTCGCAGCGAGAGCGCGGACCAAACGGGGCAGGAGGGCAGTGCGGAGCCCTTCGATTCGTTCGATCCGGCCTTCGCGCTGCACCGCGGCGGCAAGATGGCCGTGCAGGCCACCGTGCCGGTCCGCGACAAGGACGACCTGTCCCTGGCGTACACACCCGGCGTCGCGAAAGTGTGCAGCGCGATCGCCGAGAACCCGGACCTCGTCCACGACTACACCTGGAAGTCGTCCGTCGTGGCCGTGGTCACCGACGGCACGGCGGTGCTGGGACTGGGCGACATCGGGCCCGAGGCCTCCCTCCCGGTGATGGAGGGCAAGGCCATCCTCTTCAAGCAGTTCGGCGGCGTCGACGCGGTGCCCATCGCGCTGGCCTGCACGGACGTCGACGAGATCGTGGAGACCGTCGTCCGGCTCGCACCGTCCTTCGGCGGCGTGAACCTGGAGGACATCTCCGCGCCCCGGTGCTTCGAGATCGAGCGCAGGCTCCAGGAGCGGCTGGACATCCCCGTCTTCCACGACGACCAGCACGGCACGGCCGTCGTGACCCTCGCCGCGCTGCGGAACGCCGCGCGGCTGAGCGGCCGGGGACTGGGCGACCTGCGCGCGGTGATCTCGGGCGCGGGCGCGGCGGGTGTCGCCATCGCCAGGATGCTGGTCGAGGCCGGGATCGGGGACGTCGCGGTCGCCGACCGCAAGGGCGTCGTCTCGGCGGACCGGGAGGACCTGACGCCGGTCAAGCGGGAGCTCGCCGGGTTCACCAACAAGGCCGGTCTCACCGGGTCGCTGGAGGCGGCCCTGGCGGGCGCCGACGTGTTCATCGGCGTCTCCGGCGGCACGGTCCCGGAGACCGCGGTCGCGTCCATGGCGGAGGGGGCCTTCGTCTTCGCGATGGCCAACCCGAACCCCGAGGTGCACCCCGACGTCGCGCACAAGTACGCGTCCGTCGTGGCGACCGGCCGGTCGGACTTCCCGAACCAGATCAACAACGTGCTGGCGTTCCCGGGCATCTTCGCCGGCGCGCTGCAGGTGCGGGCGTCCCGGATCACCGAGGGCATGAAGCTCGCGGCGGCGGAGGCGCTGGCGGCCGTGGTCGGGGACGACCTCGCGGCCGACTACGTCATCCCCTCGCCGTTCGACGAGCGGGTCGCGCCGGCCGTGACCGCGGCGGTGGCCGCGGCCGCCCGGGCCGAGGGCGTGGCCCGCCGCTGACGTGAGGTCACCGTGACCCGAACGGCCCTGCCCCGTCCGCCGGGGCGGGGCCGTTTCCGTCCCGCCCGCGGGCGGGACCGTTTCTTTGCCCGCGGGTACGGCCGTCCGGCTGACCGGGCGCGGTGCGGGCCGGCGTCCGCCGCCGGGCCGTGTCCTCCCCGGGTTGGCAAGAGGGCGTGTCTCACAGGGGCGTGTGGTTCCGCCCGGCGGGCGGGGACCCTATCGTCAAGGTCATGTTCGCTGTCTATGCCGCCCGGATCGACCGCGACCAGCCGCTGAACGGCCTGGAGTCGGGCGAGCGCCCGGCTCCTGACGCCCGGCCCGGCTGGAGCACCGTCGAGGTCAGGGCCGCCTCCCTCAACCACCACGACCTGTGGTCCCTGCGCGGTGTCGGCCTCGCGGAGGACAAGCTGCCGATGATCCTCGGCTGCGACGCCGCCGGTGTCGACGAGGACGGCAACGAGGTCGTCCTGCACTCCGTGATCGGGCAGAGCGGGCACGGGGTCGGGCCGGACGAACCCCGTTCCATCCTCACCGAGCGCTACCAGGGCACCTTCGCCGAGCGGGTCGCCGTACCGACGTGGAACGTCCTGCCCAAGCCCAAGGAGCTCTCCTTCGAGGAGGCCGCCTGCCTGCCCACGGCCTGGCTGACCGCCTACCGGATGCTGTTCACCAACGCGGGGGTCCGGCCCGGCGACTCCGTGCTCGTCCAGGGCGCCGGCGGCGGGGTCGCCACGGCCGCCATCGTGCTGGGCAAGGCGGCGGGCCTGCGGGTCTTCGCCACCAGCCGGGACGAGGCCAAGCGGAAGCGGGCCCTGGAGCTGGGGGCCGTGGAGGCGCTGGAGTCCGGGGCGCGGCTGCCGCAGCGCGTCGACGCGGTCATCGAGACCGTCGGGGCGGCCACCTGGTCCCACTCGGTGAAGTCGCTGCGGCCCGGCGGCACCCTGGTGATCTCCGGCGCCACCAGCGGCGACCGGCCCTCGCACGCCGAACTCACCCGGATCTTCTTCCTGGAGCTCAAGGTCGTGGGGTCGACGATGGGCACCAAGGACGAGCTGGAGGACCTGCTGGCGTTCTGCGCCGCCACCGGGGTGCGTCCGGTGATCGACGAGGTGCTGCCGCTCGACCGGGCCCGGGAGGGCTTCGAGAGGCTGGCGTCCGGCGACCAGTTCGGGAAGATCGTGCTCACCACGTCCTGATCGCGCTCACCCCGTCCCAGGGGTCCCTTCGCGCGGCGCAGGCCCGGGCGGCGTTCGACAGCCTGTCCGGCGAGATTCACGCCAGCACGGCCAGCGTGCTGATCGAGGACTCGCGCTACGTTCGCGAAGCGGTCAACGACCGCCTGCGCCAGGCCGACTGCAGCCGCCAGGACGACCCACGCCGCACCCTGGCCCCCAGCGCCAACCAGCAGCTCACCAGCGAAGGTTGCCAGGGCCAGGCCGTCGGCTGGATCCGCGCCCTCGGCGGTTGGGGCGACTTCGATGGCAGCAGCAGCCACGCCAGTGTCGATCGCGAGCTGCAGGGCTTCATGCTC
>NZ_JBITSF010000010.1:0-316243 GCF_044540485.1 Streptomyces sp. NPDC085946
CCACCTCCGGCGTCAGCGCCGCCGCCAGCCGCGCCGCGGCCGGCCGGCCCTCGTCCCGCAACGCCCCCACCGCCTCCAGCACCACGTCCCGGCCGGCCTCCATCGGGATGCCGGCCGCGGCCCGCTCGTACAGTTCGGCGCCTTCCTCCAGGACGACCTCGGTGTCCATCCCCGCGGGGATCTTGATCCGGGCGTGGTGGCGCCAGGTGGTGACCGGGTCGCCCCAGGCCTCCACGCGGTACGTCCAGTGGCCCACGGCGTCCGCGGTGATCTCCGCTCCCCACCGGTCGCTGCCGGGGGCGAGTTCCCGCATGGGGGTCCACGGCCCGGGGCGGCCCTCGGGGTCCTTCAGGACGACGTTGGCGGCCACCGCGTCGTGCCCCTCCCGGAACACGGTGGCGGTGACCTCGAACGTCTCTCCCACGACCGCCTTCGCCGGCCGCCGGCCGCACTCCACGGCCGGCCGCACGTCCCGCACCGGGATCCGGCCGATGGCCCGGGTCGTCCTCATGGGTCCTCACCTCCGCCGTGCTCGGAACCGGGCCGGGGCCCGGTCAGGGGAATCACGCTGTGCGGGCAGGCCGCTGCCGCTTCGCCGCGGAGCGCCGCTCCGCCGCCGGCGGGCCGCCCGGGACCGCGGCTGCCGGCAGCTCCGCGGCGGACTCCCGCGGGCGGGTGTCCTTCAGGGGTTCCTGCGGCGGGGACTTCCGCGGCCGGGGTTCCTGCAGACGGGGGTCGAGCAGGGTCGGGGCCCGCAGCGGGGGCTCCTCCACCGGGGTGACGGCACCGGCCCGCAGGTACCGCTCGGCCGCGTCCGCCGCCTCCCGCGCGCAGCGCTCGCCCATCAGGACGCACAGGGTGTAGCCCGAGTCCTCGAAGGTGGCCCGCACGGTGCGGTCGGCCGGCGCCGCGAGCATGACGCGTTCCCAGGCCCGGTAACGCCGCAACTGCCGGGCGACTTCGGCTTTGGCGGGTAGCAGCATGGCGCCGTTCACCTCTTCGGGACTGGATGGGCACGGTCTCCCGACGGTCGGGTGGGGGCCGTGCGCGGTGGCGCGGACCCGTGACGGCGGTCGAGTTCTTCACACATGGTGCACGTGCCATGACACAGCGTCTTGTTGGATCTTCAACCATTGGGCCGCTCGGTTGTCGGACCGGTCGCCTCAGGTGTGCGCTCGTGTTGCACGAATGGACTACCGCCCTCACGCTGGGGATGACTCAGAAGCGATAAGTGCTCACGTTCCGTGTTCGGGGCCTCGTCCCGCAGGGGTGAGGAGGAACGTGGAGCGTCGCGGTGAGGAGCCAACCGATGAAGACCGCAGTGCCCTGCTACTACCACCTCGACGTGGAAGTCAGCCCGGAACGGGTGGGTCAGGTCAGCCGCATTCTGGCCGCTCACCTGAGGTTCTGGGACCTGGAGAACCTGGTCGAACCCGTCTGCCACGGCGCCGAGATGCTGCTCGAGGCCATCGACGAGCACGCCACGGACAAGAACACCTCCATCGAGATGTGGTGGAACGGCCAGCACCTCATCACCGCCATCGGTGACAACAACCGCACGCTGCGACCGGACCACGAGCTGCGCGCCTGCCTGCAGCACCTCGCCGCGATGAGCGACGGCTGGGGCTGCTGCGCCACCGAGACCGGCAGCAAGGTCATCTGGTTCTCGCAGCGCGCCCGCGCCGGCAACCGCGAACCGCTGGTGCCGACCGCCCCGGAGCCCGACCTGCGCGAGGGCCTCGACGTGCCCCGCGAAGTGGCGGTCACCCAGGTGGCCGATCCGGCCGGTACGCCGGACGAGGTCCTGGAGGAGGCCCGGTGACCCGGAGCCGGCAGACCCGGGACGGGGTGTCCGCGTGGAGCGGGCACCCCTACCCGCTGGGCGCGGCCCATGACGGCGAGGGCACCAACTTCGCGCTCTTCAGCGAGGTGGCCGAACGCGTCGACCTGGTCCTGGTGGACGACGACGGCCGGCCCACCGAGGTCCCGCTGACCGAGGTCGACGGCTTCGTGTGGCACGGCTACCTGCCCGGCGTGGGCCCCGGCCAGCGCTACGGCTACCGCGTGCACGGCCCGTGGGCCCCCGCCGCCGGCCACCGGTGCAACCCGGCCAAGCTGCTCCTCGACCCGTACGCCAGGGCGGTGGACGGGCAGATCGACAACCACCCCTCGCTGTACGAGCGCAGCCCGGACGGCCCCGACCCGGCCGACAGCTTCGGGCACACCATGCTCGGCGTGGTCACCGACCCGTCCTTCGACTGGGGCGACGACGTCCGGCCCGGCCGGCCGTACGCCGACACGGTGATCTACGAGGCGCATGTCAAGGGCCTGACCCGCACCCACCCCGACGTCCCGCCCGAGCTGCGCGGCACGTACGCCGGGCTCGCCCACCCCGCGGTCGTCGAGCACCTCCGGTCGCTCGGGGTCACGGCCGTGGAGCTGATGCCGGTGCACCAGTTCGTCCAGGACGGCGTCCTGGTGGACCGCGGCCTGTCGAACTACTGGGGCTACAACACGATCGGCTTCTTCGCCCCGCACAACGGCTACGCCGCCCGCGGCACGCGCGGCCAGCAGGTCGCCGAGTTCAAGTCGATGGTCAGGACGCTGCACGCGGCCGGTCTCGAGGTGATCCTCGACGTGGTCTACAACCACACCGCCGAGGGCAACCACCTGGGCCCGACCCTGTCCTTCCGCGGCATCGACAACTCCTCCTACTACCGCCTGGTGGACGGCGACTGGGAGCACTACTACGACACCACCGGCACCGGCAACAGCCTGCTGATGCGGCACCCCTACGTGCTCCAGCTGATCATGGACTCGCTGCGGTACTGGGTGACCGAGATGCACGTCGACGGGTTCCGCTTCGACCTCGCGGCGACGCTCGCCCGGCAGTTCCACGAGGTGGACCGGCTGTCGGCGTTCTTCGACCTCATCCAGCAGGACCCGGTGATCAGCCGCGTCAAGCTGATCGCCGAGCCGTGGGACGTCGGCGAGGGCGGCTACCAGGTGGGCAACTTCCCGCCGCTGTGGTCGGAGTGGAACGGCCTGTACCGGGACGCCGTCCGGGACTTCTGGCGCACCGAGCCGCACACGCTCGGCGAGTTCGCCTCCCGGCTGACCGGCTCGTCCGACCTGTACGCCCACAGTCGGCGCCGCCCCCGGGCCAGCGTCAACTTCGTGACCGCGCACGACGGGTTCACCCTGCGCGACCTGGTCTCGTACAACGACAAGCACAACGAGGCCAACGGCGAGGGCAACGCGGACGGCGAGAGCACCAACCGGTCCTGGAACTGCGGGGCCGAGGGCGAGACCCGCGACCCGGCCGTGCTGGAGCTGCGCGCCCGCCAGCAGCGCAACTTCATCGCCACGCTGCTGCTGTCGCAGGGCATCCCGATGCTCTGCCACGGCGACGAACTGGGCCGCACCCAGCGCGGCAACAACAACGCCTACTGCCAGGACAACGAGATCTCCTGGATCGACTGGCGGCTGACCGCCGAGCAGCGCGGCCTGCTGGACTTCACCCGGTACGTCATCGGGCTGCGCACCGCACACCCGGTGCTGCGGCGGCGCCGCTTCTTCCTCGGCGAGACGGTGACCCACGCCGGCCAGCCGCTGCCGGACCTGGTGTGGCTGGCGCCGGACGCGCGGGAGATGACCGACGACGACTGGCAGCGCGGCGACGCGCACGCCGTCGCGGTCTTCCTCAACGGCGACGCCATCGCCGAGCCCGACCCGCGCGGCCGGCGGGTGGTCGACGACTCCTTCCTCCTGCTCCTCAACAGTCACTGGGAGCCGGTGGAGTTCCGCCTGCCGGACGCCGCCTACGGCGAGCGCTGGACGGCGCTGATCGACACCGCCGACCCCGAGGGCCCGGACGAGGCGGAGCACAAGGCGGGCACCCGGCTGAGCGTCGGCGCGCGCAGCCTGATGCTGCTGTCCCGGCCGTCCCGGGCGCAGGCCTCCTGAGGGGTCCACGGCCGGGGGGGGGGGGGGGGGGGGGCCCCCCCCCCCCCCCCCCCCCCCCCCCCCCCCCCCCCCCCCCTCGCCCGCCTCCCGGTCAGCCCGCCGGGAGGGTTTCGGGATCTTCGGTGCCCCGTACGGCACCCTTCGCATCGTCACTCACCGTGTCACCCTGGGCCAGGGCTGCGTCGTCGGCCCGGGTCTTGACGACGGCGCCGGTGACGGCCTCCTGCGCGGGCCAGCCGCCCGCCGGGGCCCGCGCCACCCCGCGCCACCACGGCTCGGACGGCACGGTCCCCGCGGTGGGTTCGAAGGGCTCGCCGGGGCGGGGCAGGGCGACGCGCGCACCCGCCGCGCGGGCCGCCGCGAGGCTGCCCTCGCCGGGCTCCGCCCACGGGTGCGGCGCCAGGTTGAAGGTGGCCCAGTGGATCGGGAGCATCGGGCCGTGCTCCGGCCCGCCCTGGAGGTCGAGGTGGGCCCGCATGCCCTCCTGCGGGGTCATGTGGATGTCGGGCCAGAAGTCGGAGTACGCGCCGATCTGGATCATCGTGGCGTCGAACGGGCCGTGGTCGGCGCCGATGTCCTGGAAACCGTCGAAGTACCCGGTGTCGCCGCTGTGGTAGATCCGGTGCTCGGCTCCGGCAACCACCCAGGAGGCCCACAGGGTGTGCTGGGTGTTGCGCAGGCCCCGGCCGCAGAAGTGACGGGCCGGGGTGGCGGTCAGGGTCAGGCCGCCGACCCGCGTCTCCTCGTGCCAGTCCAGCTCGCGCAGCCGGTCCGCCGGGACCCCCCAGTGCTCCAGGTGGGCGCCGACGCCGAGCGGCACGGCGAAGAGCGTGCCGGTGCCGGCCAGCGCCTTGACGGTGGGCATGTCCAGGTGGTCGTAGTGGTCGTGCGAGATGACGACGACGTCGACCGGGCCCAGCGCGGCGAGCGGCACCGGCACGGGGTGCAGCCGCTTCGGCCCGGCGAAGGGGAACGGGGAGCAGCGCTCGCCCCACACCGGGTCGAACAGCACCCGCTGCCCGTCCATCTCGGCCAGCACGCTGGAGTGCCCCATCCACGTGAGCCGCAGTCCGCTCGCCGGGGGCCGAGCGAGGTCGGCGAGCGTGGTGGCGTGGACCGGGACCGGGCCCTTCGGGGTGCGGCGGGGCCGGGCCTCCCTGTCGAAGTAGACCTTCGCGAAGTCACGCGTCGAGCCGGACGGCCGGGTCCGGGCGGTGCCGCCGGGATTCTGGAAGACCCCGTCCCCGAAGTGCGGCGATCTGCGGATGCGGGCCATGCGCTCTCCGCCGGGGTCCGCGCCGAAGGCCGCGGGCCGCAGGGCGCGCAGCCCGGAGTTCGTCGATCGGAAACCGGCCACGCTACCTCCAGGTGGAGTCGTCGGACCTCCCATTATGGTCGGGCCCCTTCCCTGCCCCCGGGCCACCCGGAGCACGGTGGACGGTGGACGGCCCGGCGCGGATCGTCCGGGGGTCCCGCCGCGGACGCTCCCGGACAGGGTGCGGCCGCGGTCGCCGCGGGTGCGGCCGCGGGACCCGGCCGGCGCCTCACGCCACCGCGGCGATCCGCATCCGGATGTCGCGCGGCGACAGCGTCCCCTTCGCCGTGACGTGGTCGCCCGACGACTCCCCGCGCAGCCGGCGCCCGATCCACGGCACCAGGTACTCCCGCGCCCACTGGACGTCGTCCCGCCGGACCTCCAGGGTGCCGCGCGGCGGCAGCGGCGGCCAGGGCTGCTCCGGGTCGGCCGGGACCTCCAGCCCGAGCACCTGCCCGGCCCGCAGCGCCACGCGCGTGTGCCCCTCGGGCGACAGGTGCAGCCGGTCGGAGTCCCAGGCCCGGCGGTCCTGGACGCTGCGGAGCGACCAGAGGTCGAGCACGGGGCAGCCGTGCCGGTCGGCGATGGCCCGCACATGGCCGTTGTAGGTGGCGATCTTGCCGCGCAGGTGCTTGAGCACGGGGATGCCCCGGGTGTCGAAACCCGTCGTCACCATGACCGTGCCGGCCACCGCGGTGAGCGCGGTCACCGCCGCCTCGAAGCGCTCGGCCACCTCGTCCGGATCGCTGCCGGGGCGCAGGATGTCGTTGCCGCCCGCGCAGAACGAGACGAGGTCCGGGGCGAGTTCGACGGCCCGCGGCACCTGTTCCGCCACGATCTGGTCGAGGAGCCTGCCGCGCACGGCGAGGTTGGTGTACGCGAAGTCGCCTTCGGGCCGGCGGTCCGCGAGCAGCACGGCGAACCGGTCGGCCCAGCCGACGAACGCCCCGTCGGGGCCGGGGTCGCCGACGCCCTCGGTGAAGCTGTCCCCCACCGCCACGTACGACCCGATCACTGATCTGCTGTCACTCTTCGAATCGTCTGCCACAGCAGCTCATCTTTCACCGTCGAATGTGACCTACGCGACCGTAGGAAGGGGTTGACGGGCGGTGAGATAAGCCACTCCCCAAGTGTTCCCCAACTGCGGAATAGGTGCCTGGTCACAGGCGTTGAGGGCCGGTCCGCCCCGGTCCCGGACCGGGGCCGGCCGACACGCCGGAGGCCGGACCCGGGGAACCGGGTCCGGCCTCCGACGGCGTGTCAGGCGGGCGGTCGTGCGGGTCAGCCGATGCTGACGCCGTGCGCGTTCAGGTAGGCGACCGGGTCCACGTCCGAGCCGTAGTCCGGCGTGGTGCGGATCTCGAAGTGCAGGTGCGGTCCGGTCGAGTTGCCGGTCGAGCCGGAGAGGCCGACCTGCTGTCCGGCGGTCACGGCCTGGCCGGCCGAGACGGACAGCGAGGACAGGTGGGCGTACTGGGCGTAGTAGCCGTCGGCGAGCTTGATGACGACCTGGTTGCCGTACGCGCCGGCCCAGCCCGCGGAGACGACCGTGCCCGCGCCGACGGCCTTGAGGGAGGTGCCGGTGGGGACGGAGAAGTCGACGCCGGTGTGGTAGCCGCTGGACCACATGCTGCCGGCCACCTTGTAGGCGGTGCCGACGCCGCCGGAGACCGGGGCGGCGTAACCGCCGGCGGTGCCCGCGGACTCGGCGGCGTCGCTCGCGGTGGTGGTCTGCTCGGCGGAGGACTGCTCGGCCGGCTTGTCCGCGGACTGCTCGGAGGAGGACTTCGCCGGGGCGAAGGACTTGGCCGGGACCGAGGGCTTGGCCGCGGAGGACTTGGCCGCCGAGGACTTGGCCGCGGAGGACGGCTTGGTGGCGCCGGCCGCCTTCTCGCCGATGGACAGCTCCAGGCCCGGGTGGATCAGCGACGGGTCGGCGCCGACGGCCTCGCGGTTGTCGGCGTACAGCTGCTTCCAGCCGCCGTCGACGTCCTGCTCGTCGGCGATCCTCGCGAGGTAGTCGCCGGCCTTCACCGTGTAGGTGCGGACGTCGTCGGCCTTCTCGCCGGCAGCCTTCTTCCCGGCGGCCTGGACGGACTGGACGGCCTTCTCCGGGGCGGACTGCGGGGTGGCGGCGTGGGCACCGGTGGCGCCCAGCAGCGGCAGGGCGAGTGCGGCGCCGCCGGTTCCGGCGACGGCGATGGAACGGGTGAAGCGCAGGGTCTTCGGACGGCGGTGCTTACCCTTCGCGGGCATGGCGATTTCCTCTCCGGCGCCTACGAGGTGAGCTGTCGGGTGCGGACTGGAGATGCCCGGCCGCGCCGAGGCGCGGCTTAACCCCAAGCCGTTCCGGGAACCGGAACAGGCGTCGTACCTGTGGGTCCCCCGCTCCTGCCGTACACGGGTCAGTGTGTGCGGGCTCCGGGCGGCGGCAGGATTAGGCGTCCGTCCGGATCGGTGGCGAACGTAAGCGAACAGGACGCGCGGGGACAAGCGTGCGGTTGTCCGCACCTGCGCGTTCCAGGGATTCCTGTGGACGTCCGTGGTGACGGTGCGTGGATCAATGATCTTCCGTTTTCCTCAAACGGCCAGGAAAAAGGCATGAATTACGTGAGCATGGCGACAACGGATCGTCACGGATATGACGCTGCTCACCAGCCGGCGGCCATCTCCCCCGCTTCCGGGGCACGTTAGAGCGAAACTCCTTATTCGGACAGTTCGCCCATTCGCTACGAATCGAGGCGCCGCAGCCGGACCACGGCGGCGTCGAGGTCCCCGCGCAGCCCGGTCCGCAGCCCGTGGTGCAGGAGCACCGCACCTCGATGGATTTCGCCCGTTTCGCGGCATTCGTAGGAGGCGGCCGGGTCGAGGCCCCGCAGCCTGAGCGCGGCGGCGGGCTCCCCGTAGTGCTGTGCCTGGAGCCAGGCGAGGACGACGGTCTCGTCGCCGAGGACGTACTGCACGGCGCTCAGGCCGCCCGTCGGCGGGCGCAGCCGGTACAGGTCGCCGCGCTGCACCACGGGCCGGATCTCCTTGTAGAGCGCCACCCACTCCCGCGCCTCGGCGAGCTCCTCCGCGCTCCAGCGGGTCAGGTCCCCGCCGAGGCCCAGCACCCCGGCCATGGCGCTGACGAACCGGAACCGCAGCGAGCTCACCCGCCCGTTGAGCATGGCGTTCGGGCTGTCGGTGACCCAGGCGGCCATGACCCGCGCGGGATGGACCTGGCTGAAGCCGTGCTGGACGGCGAGCCGGTCGAGCGGATCGGTGTTGTCCGAGGTCCACACCTGGTCCGTGCGGCTCAGCACCCCGAGGTCGATCCGGCCGCCGCCGCCCGAACAGGACTCGAAGGCGACGCCCGGGTGGGCCGCCCGCAGCCGGTCCAGCAGGGCGTACAGGGCGTGCACGTGGTCGGTCCACAGCCGCTGCGGATACGGCTCCCCGGGCCAGCCGGCGTCGGTGAAGCAGCGGTTGAAGTCCCACTTGACGTAGTCGATCGGGGCGCCGGCCAGCAGCTCGTCGAGCCGCTGCCAGAGATGCTCACGGACGTCCTCGCGGGCCAGGTTGAGCACCAGCTGGTTGCGGAACTCCGTGCGCGTGCGCCCCGGCTGGAACTGCACCCAGTCCGGGTGCGCGCGGTAGAGGTCGCTGTCCGGGTTGACCATCTCCGGCTCGACCCAGATGCCGAACTGCATCCCGAGCGCGTGCACGTGGTCGGCGAGCGGCTTCAGACCGCGGGGGAACCGGTCGGGGTTGGGCGCCCAGTCCCCGAGCCCGGCCCGGTCGCCGGTGCGGGCCCCGAACCAACCGTCGTCGACGACGAACAGCTCCACGCCCAGCGCGGCGGCCCGCTTGGCGAGCGCCCGCTGCCGCTCCTCGGAGATGTCGAACCCGGTGGCCTCCCAGGAGTTGAACAGCACCGGCCGGTCCCGGTCCGCGTCCGGGACGACGTACGTCCGCTGGTAGGCGTGCCAGGCGCGGCTGGCACCGCCGAAGCCGCCGTCGCTCCACAGCCCCGCGAAGACCGGGGTGGTGTACGACTCCCCCGCCGCCAGCATCAGCAGGCCGGAGTCGTCGTGACCCGCGCCGCCGGTGATCTGCACGCGCGCGTCCGGGAGCTGGGCCACGCACAGGCGCCAGGAGCCGGACCAGGCCAGGGCGCAGCCGTAGACCTCGCCGTGCTCCTCGGTGGCGTCGGTGTCCAGGGCGACCCAGGGCAGGTGCTGGTGGCCGGTGTGGCCGCGGCGGCTGCCGAGGACCTTCTCGCCGTAGGTGAGGTCCGAGCGCACCAGGCGGGACTCCGCGGCCCAGCGGCCGTGCAGCTGGGACAGCCGCCAGCCCTCGCGGTCGGGCAGCGTCCAGACGGCGGAGTCGGCGCGCAGCACCTCGACCGCCGGCCCGTCGTTGGCGAGGTGGGCCCACCGCTCCACCACGTCGCCGCGCATCCGGTAGTGCAGGGTGACGGCCAGGCCGCCGTCGCGGAAGCGGAGCCGTAACTCGCCGTCCCCG
The DNA here is from genome assembly GCF_044540485.1 of Streptomyces sp. NPDC085946. Taxonomy (NCBI): domain Bacteria; kingdom Bacillati; phylum Actinomycetota; class Actinomycetes; order Kitasatosporales; family Streptomycetaceae; genus Streptomyces; species Streptomyces sp. NPDC085946. Next base: position 9,788 of record NZ_JBITSF010000010.1, read on the forward strand.
GCCGTTTCGTGCCCGGCGTAGGTCCACTGCGTGCCGCGCCGCCCGTCCGCGGCCCTGCGGACGGACAGGGCCGGGCGGACGAACCGGGGGCCGCCCTCGACCGGGTACTCCTCGCGTCCGTCGAGGGGGGACTCGAAGGGCCAGTAATCCGGCAGCGGACGGACCGCGAGGGCCTCGGCGTCGGCGAGCGCGATCCGCGGCCCCCAGTGCAGGTGCACCAGCTCGTCGCGGTCGGTCAGGTGGAGGGCGTAACCGCTGGCCGGCCCGGACAGCAGCCACGTGCGCCCGTCTTCGGAGATCTCCGGCATCAGACCCTCACAGCGTCGAACAGCAACGGCCGATCACGTCCATGATCGGGGTGGCCGGGCCCGCGGGGCAACGCCTGTGGACGACCCGATCGGCCCCGGCGGCCATGCCGTATCTTCGAGTGGTGCCCGTCGACGAGCCGCGCCGGCGGGGCGACGTGGGAGGGAGCCCCCGTGACGCAGCAGGTCCCGTCGACCGAGCCCGAGCTGGCCGGAGTGCGCAACTTCCGCGACGTGGGCGGGCTCCCGACCGTGGACGGCCGACGGGTGCGGCACGGCGTGCTGTTCCGCAGCGGTCACCTCGCGCACGCGACCGCCGAGGACGCGGTCTTCCTCTCCTCGCTGGGCCTGCACACGGTCTTCGACTTCCGCAACGCCGCCGACCAGAAGCTGGAGGGGCCGGACGTCGAGCTGCCGGGCGTGCGGAACGTGAACCTGCCGTTGTCCGACCCCGCCGACGGCGCCGAGTTCTGGCGGATGGTCCGCGACGGCGACATCGACCAGCTCCGCGAGATCCTCGCGGACGGCAAGGCCGCGGACCGGATGATCGCCTCGTACCGCACGATCGTGAAGGAACGCACCGCCGAGCACTCCCGGGTGCTGCACGCGCTCGCCGAGGACAGCGTCCCCGCCCTGATGCACTGCGCGGCCGGCAAGGACCGCGCGGGCCTGTCCGTCGCGGTGACGCTGCTCGCCCTCGGCGTCGAGCGCGACGCGATCCTCGACGACTACCTGAAGTCGAACGCCAAGCACCGCCGCTACAAGGTGCACCGCAGCAGCTCCTCCGCCTCGGCGTACTCCCCCGAGGTCATGGAGCTGCTCAGCCCGCTGTTCGACGCGCGCGCCGAGTACCTGGCGGCGGCCTTCGAGACCATCGAGGAGACCTGGGGCGGCGTCGACGCCTACCTGGAGAAGGGCCTCGGGGTCACCCCTGAGGTCCGGGAGCGGCTGCGCGAGCGCCTGCTGGACTGAGGCCGCGGCGGGGCCGCTGCGCGCCCACTCCGGACAGCAGGTGGACGAAGGCGGCGAAGACGTGCCCCACCGCGATGTGGATGATCGACCGCGCCCACAGGGCGCGGGGGTACCGCTCCTCCACGCCGCTCAGGGCGCGTCTCCGGGGGCCTGCCCCAGGCACAGGGCGGCCGTGGGGCTCTGCAGCAGGGTGTGGACGAACAGGAGCTCGACTCCGTCGGGGTCCTGGGCGGCGATGCGGTGCGGGGTGAGCGAGTCGAAGTGCGCGCTGTCGCCCGGGGCGAGCCGGTGCGTGGCGTCCCCCAGGCACAGCCGCAGCCGCCCCTTGAGCACGTACAGCCACTCCTCGCCGGGGTGGACGCGCACGATGTCGCCCTGGGAGCCGTGGGGGACGTGGACCCGCAGGGCCTGCATCCCGCGTCCGGGCGCTCCGGCCGGATAGTACGTCCAGCCGCCGGCGGCGGTCGGCTCCATGTCGGCCGCGCGGATGACGGCGTCCCGGCCGGCGGCCGTCTCGCCGAGCAGCTCCGCGACGGTCGTACCGTAGATACGGGCGAGCGCGAGCAGCATCGGCAGCGAGGGCTGGCGCTGTCCGGTCTCCAGCCGGGAGAGGTGGGCGGGCGACAGCCCGGCGGCGCGGGCCGCGGCCTCCAGGGTGAGGGAGGACCGGCGGCGCAGGGCGCGCAGCTGCGGCGCGACGGCGGGCAGGGCGTCGGCCGCCCCGGCCGCCGGATCGGGCGCGGCGGAGTGCCCGGTCTCGGAGGAGCTCATGCCTCCATTCAGCCGAAATCTTGCCTCTGTGGCAAATTTTTTGCCTCAGAGGCAAAAACCTCGGCCGTGCCCGGTGGTCAGCGGTGGGCGACCGCCTGCTTGACCAGTGTCTTGCCGAAGTCCCACACCAGCCCGCCGTCGTGCGCGTCGTCCATCACGGCGGTGAAGGCCTCGACGAACCGGTCCACCTCCCGCTCGCCGATGATCAGCGGCGGGATCAGCTTGATCACCTCCATGTGGTCGCCGGAGACCTGCGTGAGGATCCGGTGCCGCTGGAGCAGCGGGACGACGACCATCTGCGCGAACAGCCCCTTGCGGGCGGCCTGGAGCATGGCCCAGCGGCCGCGCAGCTTCAGCGACGCGGGCCGCCCGAACTCGATGCCGATCATCAGGCCCCGGCCGCGGACGTCGGCGAGCAGCTCGTAGCGGTCGACGAGCGCGGTGAGCCGGGACTTCAGCAGCTCACCGGTGGCGCGGGCGTTCGCCACGACCTGCTCGTCCTCCATGACCGACAGCACGGCCAGGCCCGCCGCCATGGCCTGCGCGTTGGAGCCGAAGCTCGCCGAGTGCACCAGCACCCGGTCCATCGACGAGTAGACCTTCTTGAAGATCCGGTCCCGGCCGATCGTGGCGCCGACCGGCACGTAGCCGCCGGAGAGCGCCTTGGCCACGCACACCAGGTCCGGTTCGACGCCGTCCTCGTGCTGGTAGGCGTAGAAGTCGCCGGTCCGGCCGAGGCCGGTCTGCACCTCGTCGGCGATGAGCAGTGCCTTGTGGCGGCGCAGCAGGTCCTGCGCGGCGCGCAGATAGCCGGGCGGCGCCTCGTGCACGCCCTTGCCCTGGATCGGCTCGACGATCAGCGCGGCGACGTCCCCCTTCTTCAGCTCCCGTTCCAGCGCGTCGAGGTCGCCGAGGGGGACGGGCGTGTCGGGCAGCAGCGGGGCGAAGCCGTCGCGGAAGGCGGGCTCGCCGTTGACGGACAGGGCGCCGGTGGTCAGGCCGTGGAAGGCGTGCGCGCAGTACAGGACGCGGGGCTTGCCGGTGGCGTACCGGGCGAACTTCAGGGCGCCCTCGACGGCCTCGGTGCCGCTGTTGCCGAAGAACACCCGGTCCAGGTGCGGGCTGTGCGCGAGCAGCTTCTCGGCCAGCAGTCCGGGCAGCGGCTGGCAGTCGAACCGGGTGAGGTCGGCGAGGGAGGCGTCGAGGACGTCGTGCAGGGCCTTGCGGACGACGGGGTGGTGGCGCCCGAGCCCCATCACCCCGAATCCGGCGAGCATGTCGAGGTACTCGTTGCCCTCCGCGTCCCAGAACAGGGCGCCCTCGGCCCGTTCGTAGACCTTGTCGAAGCCGAGGGTGTGGAGCATGCGCGGGAGTTGGTGGTTGAGGTACCGGGCGTGCAGGTCGTAGCGTTCGCCGCCACGCTCGGCCAGGAGCCTGCCGAGGTCGAACTCCCCGGTTCCGGCTGCGGATTCAGCGGTGGTCATCCGTGCGTCTCCTTGGACTGCTCTTCCTCGACGGCCGGGCGCGCGCCGATCCGTCCGGCGGTCTCGACAGGGGTGAGGCCGGTGCCGGCGAGCGCTTCGGCGCGCCCGGCGTGCGCGAGGGACCGCCCGGGGATGCCGAACCGCCGGACCGGCATGTCGGCGTCGGCGTCGCCGAGCGCGAGCGCCACCGCCGGCACCGGCGGGCCGGCGGACCGCTTCGGGAAGCGGACGAGGGCCGGCGCGTCGCCCACGGCGACCGTCCCGCGCAGCCCGGAGAATCCCTGACGGTTCGCCAGCAACTTGTGCACGTAACTCTGGTGGCCGGTGTCGCACAGGATGCGGTCGGCCGGCGACTCGAAGACCCGGTGCGGGGCGACGGCGAGTTCCACCGCGCCCGGGCCGGGTCCGAGGCGGCCGCCGGTCCCGGCGGCCGCGTGCACCAGGAACTCCCTCGTCCCGGCGGGCGGTTCGCCGAGTTCCGCCTCGGGCAGCGCCTTCGGGTCACGCGGTCGCCGGACGCTCTCCGGGATCGTCACGCCCGGGCCCCCTCTCGGTCCGTGCCTCGCTCGGACCCACCGTCACCACGGGTGTCCCCGCGCCGGCCGGGGCGCCGGGGGCCACGCCGTCCTTCTCCATCTGCTCGGCCAGTTTCACGGCCTCCTCGATGAGCGTCTCCACGATCCTGGACTCGGGGACGGTCTTGATGACCTGGCCCTTGACGAAGATCTGGCCCTTGCCGTTGCCGGAGGCGACGCCGAGGTCGGCCTCGCGGGCCTCGCCGGGGCCGTTGACGACGCAGCCCATCACGGCGACGCGCAGCGGCACCTCCATGCCGGTCAGGCCGGCGGTGACCTCTTCGGCGAGCTCGTGGACGTCGGCCTGGGCGCGGCCGCAGGACGGGCAGGAGACGATCTCCAGGCCGCGCCGGCGCGGGTTCAGCGACTCCAGGATCTGGATGCCGACCTCGTCGTCGAACTGCTTGATGTCGCCGGGGTCGACACGGACGGCCGCGCAGCCCGCCTCGATCGCGGCGAAGACGTACTTCGGCTGGAAGCGGATGTCGGCGATCACCGGGATCCGCGCCTTCCTCGCGATGACCGCGAGCGCGTCGGCGTCGTCCTGCGCGGGGCAGGCCACCTGCACGATCTGGCAGCCCGACGCGGTCGGTTCCGCGATCTGCTGGAGCGTGGCACCGATGCCGGACGTACGGGTGGTGGTCATCGACCGCACCGAGACGGGGGCGTCCCCGCCGACCGCCACGGACCCGACCCGCATCTGCCGCGAGGGGCGCCGCGGGGCGACCGGCCGGGCCGGCACCTCGCAGACGCCCAGGGGCACGGGGGTCACCGCGCTACCCCTTGCTTCCCGCGACGGTCTCGCGCATGGCCCGCAGGGACTCCTTCAGGGAGCCCATGGTGGCCAGGACGGCGGTGGGCTCGTAGCCGCAGTGCGCCATGCAGTTGGCGCAGCGCGGGTCCTTGCCCCGGCCGTACTTCTCCCAGTCGGTCTCCTCGACCAGCTCCCGGTACGTCGGCACGTACCCGTCGCTCATCAGGTAGCAGGGGCGCTGCCAGCCGAAGAGGGAGTAGTTCGGGATGGCCCAGGCGGTGCACGGGAAGTCGGCCCGGCCCTCCAGGAAGTCGAGGAACAGCGGGGAGTGGTTGAGCCGCCAGCGGCGCCGGTTGCCGCCCGCGAAGGCCTTCCTGAACAGTTCGCGGGTCTGCTCCACGCCCAGGAAGTGCTCCTGGTCGGGGGCCTTCTCGTAGGCGTAGGCGGGCGAGATCATCATCTCGTCGACCTTCAGGTCGTCGTTGAGGTAGTTCAGCACCTCGATGACCGTCTGCGGGGTGTCGGTGTTGAAGAAGGTCGAGTTGGTGGTGACCCGGAAGCCGCGCCGCTTGGCCTCCTCGATGGCCGCCACGGCCTCGTCGAACACGCCTTCCTTGGCCACAGACTCGTCGTGCCGTTCGCGCAGCCCGTCGATGTGCACGGCGAAGGCGAAGTAGGGCGACGGCGTGAACCTGTCCATCTTCTTGCGCAGCAGCACGGCGTTGGTGCACAGGAAGACGTACTTCCGCCTGGCCACCAACTGCCGGACGATCTCGTCGATCTGGGGGTGCATCAGCGGTTCGCCGCCGGCGATGGAGACCATCGGCGCACCGCACTCCAGCACCGCGCCCACGGCCTGCGCGACCGGCATGCGCTGCTTGAGCACACCCGCCGGGTGCTGGATCTTCCCGCAGCCCTCGCACTTGAGGTTGCAGGCGTACAGCGGTTCCAGTTCGACGATGAGCGGAAACTTCTCCCGCCCGCGCACCTTCTGTTCGGCCAGATAGGTAGCGACCTTGAGGGACTGGCGCAGCGGCATGGCCATCGGGCTCACCTCCGGGGGAGCAGCAGAGAACGGTGCCATTCGAAGAATGCGGGCAGGACGGACCGGAGAACACGGAAAGCCGATATTCCACCGCGCACCGTGCCGATCCGGACGAGTTCGTGTTCTGGAGCGTCCACGACCACCCGGACGGCCGCAACCGCGCGCCCGCCGGTGCGCACGGCGCTCAGGAGCGTGGCCGCCGACTCCATGTCGACCGCGATCGCGCCGGTCGCCCGCAGGCCGGCCCGCTCCTGGCCGCGCACCACGTGGTCGGAGCCGGTGAGCGGCCCGGTGTGCACGGTGCGCCCCGGCACGGCCCGCCCGAGCTCCTCGACGAGCAGCTCGGTGCCGACGCAGGGGACGGTGCCGCGCGGGTCCCGGGTCTGTTCGGCGACGACGAGGTCACCGGGGTGCATGCCGGGGGCGAGGCCCGCGCAGAAGCCCGTGGCGAGCACGGCGGCGTCCCGCAGGGCCGGGTCGGCCAGCACCCGGGTGACGGAGCGCTCGGCGGCCGTGGGCCCCATGCCGGTGCGCAGCACGGTGACCGGCCCGCCGGCGCCGCCGCGGCCGCCGGCGCGGCCGCCGGCGCGCAGGGCGAGCCGCTCGATGCCGAGCGCGCAGGCGACCAGCAGCGGGGCCGGGGCGGGCTGGGCGCTCATCAGCTCCCCTTGGCCTCGGCCAGCGGCCGTCCGGCCGTCGCCGGCCGGAGGACCGGCGGCCGGTCGGCGAAGGGCTCCCCGTGGACGTACCGGCCGAGCGCGGTCAGCGGGAAGACCTGCCGGTACAGGTGGTAGTTGATGGAGAAGTCCCAGGGGAAGCCGGTGCCGGTGAAGTACGGCTCGTCCCAGGTGCCGTCCTCCCGCTGGGCGGCCACCAGCCACCGGACGCCGCGCTCGACGGCCCGCGAGTCCCGCTCCCCCGCCGCCAGCAGGGCCATCAGCGCCCAGGCCGTCTGCGAGGCGGTCGAGGCGCCCCGCCCGCTCCACCGGTCCGCGTCCCGGTAGGAGCGCAGGTCCTCGCCCCAGCCGCCGTCGTCGTTCTGCACCGACTCCAGCCAGGCCACGGCCCGCCGGATCGCCGGGTGCGAGCCGGGCAGGCCGGCCGCCGCCAGGGCGGGCACCACGGACCCGGTGCCGTAGACGTAGTTGACGCCCCAGCGTCCGAACCAGGAGCCGTCCGGCTCCTGTTCGGCCAGCAGCCAGCGGATGCCGCGCCGGGTGCGCGGGTCGTGGGCGAGGCCCTCCACCGCGAGCATCTCCACGACGTGCGCGGTGACGTCGGCGGACGGCGGGTCGATGACCTCGCCGAAGTCGCAGAACGGCAGCCGGTTGGGGAACGGGCTGGTGTTGTCGACGTCGAAGGCCCCCCAGGCGCCGTTCCTCGACTGCATGCCGAGGCTCCAGCGCACGCCGCGGGAGATGGCGTGCTGCACGCGCTCCGGGTCGTGGTGCCTCACCCGGCGCAGCGCGAGGACCACCTCGGCGGTGTCGTCGATGTCGGGGTAGTTGTCGTTGTGGAACTCGAACGCCCAGCCGCCCGGCACCAGTCCCGGCCGCCGCACCGACCAGTCGCCGGGCCGCACGACCTGCTCGCCCAGCATCCAGTCCGCGGCCTTCACCAGCGCCGGGTGGTCGGCGGGCAGCCCGGCGTCGGCGAGCGCGATCGTGGCCAGGCAGGTGTCCCACACCGGCGACTGGCAGGCCTCGATCATCCGGGCCCCGTCCTCGCGCCACACGGCGAACCGGTCCAGGGAGTCCAGCCCGGCGCGCATCACCGGGTGCCTCAGGTCGTAGCCCAGCAGGTGCAGCGCGATGATCGAGTACACGGCCGGGGGCTGGATGCCGCCCCAGCAGCCGTCGTTCTCCTGGCGCTCGATGATCCAGCGGGCGGCGGTGTTCATCGCGGCCCGGCGCAGGCGGCGCGGCGCCACCCTGCGCCAACGGTGCAGCGCCCGGTCGAGCCGCTGGAAGGCGCCGTCCCAGCTGGCCGCCGGGGCCAGGGCCCTGGGCGGGCTGGGACGGTCCGGGTCGGTGTGCAGCTCGTCGAGCGGGAAGGGCGCGGGCCGCACCGGCCGCTTGGCGGAGACGATCGTCAGCGGGACGATGGTCTGCCGGGCCCAGCAGCCGAAGTCGTAGATGTTGAGCGGCGCCCAGTTCGGCAGGTAGATCAGCTCGGGCGGGAGTTCGGGCAGGTCCTCCCACTTCCACCAGCCGAACAGGGCGAGCCAGATCCGGGTGAAGACGCGGGAGGCGGCGATGCCGCCCCGCTCGCGGACCCAGGCGGAGGCCCGGGCCATGTGCGGGGCGTCGGGCGCGTCACCGGCCAGGCGCAGGGCGACGTACGCCTCGATGGTGGCGGAGAGGTCGCCCGGTCCGCCGTAGAAGGTGGCCCAGGCGCCGTCCTCGCGCTGCTCGCCGCGGACGAAGAGCGCGGCCGCCTCGGTGGTCCGTTCGTCGCGGATGCCGAGGAACTGGCGGAGCAGCAGGTCCTCGGCGTCCATCGTGACGTTCGTCTCGAGGTCGCCCTTCCACCAGCCCTCGGGATCCTGCCGGGCGAGCAGCGCGTCGGTGGCGCGCCGGACCGCGCGCGCGGCGGCTTCGTGGACCCCGGCCGCCCCGGGGATGTCGGTGTCGGTTTCGCTGGCCGCGGCAGCGCGGGGCGGCAGGGCCCCGGTGCTTCCGTCGGTCGTCGCTGTCATGGCTTCCCCTTCGTGCAGTCCTGCGAGTGGTGTCTGCTGTGGGTCCGCCGTCGGCCGGTGCTGTGGTCGGTGCGCGCGGCACCGGCCGGCGACTACGCGAGAGCTATTCGACCGATAGTGATCATCTCTTTCGTACGACGACGAAGTCGGCGAGCGCCGTGAACCGCGCCCGCACCCGGTCGGGCATGTCGACGGCGTCGAGGGCTTCGATGGCGATGGTGTGCTGACGGCGCGCCTCTTCGGCGGTCCACTCGCGGCCGCCCGCCTCCTCGATGAGGGCGGCGCGGGCCGCGAACTCCTCCTCGGAGAAGTCGGCGTCGCTGCTCTTGGCGTCGGCGGCGAGGATCTCGCCGAGCCGCTCGGAGGCGGAGCCGCCCGCCGCGAGCGCGGCCACCACCGGCAGCGACTTCTTGCGCTGGCGCAGGTCGCTCCAGGTCTGCTTGCCGGTGGCCTCCGGGTCGCCCCAGATCCCGAGGAGGTCGTCGACGGCCTGGAAGGCCAGGCCCAGGTGGTAGCCGTACTTCTCCAGCGTGTCGGCGGTGCGCTCGTCGGCGCCGCCGAGCACGGCGCCGATGGAGCTGGCGCAGGCCAGCAGGGCGCCGGTCTTGTTGCCCTCCATCTCCAGGCACTCCTCGACGCTGACGCGGTCGCGGTGCTCGTAGGAGATGTCCTGCGCCTGGCCGTCGATGAGCGCGCGGCTCGCGGTGGTCAGCCGGCGAGTGGCGCGGCCCGCCTCGACGGTGCCGAGTTCCAGCAGCACCTCGTTGGCCAGCGCGAACAGGGCGTCGCCGACCAGGATGGCCTGGGCGGGGCCGTGCACCTTCCAGACGGTGTCGCGGTGCCGGCGCTGTTCGTCGCCGTCCATCAGGTCGTCGTGCAGCAGCGAGAAGTTGTGGACCAGTTCGACGGCGACCGCGCCGGGGACGCCGGTCTCGGGCGCGGCGCCGGCGGCCTCGGCGGACAGCACCGCGAGGGCGGGGCGCACGGCCTTGCCGCCGTCGCCCGCCGCGGGGTTGCCCTGGGCGTCGATCCAGCCGAAGTGGTAGGCGGCGACCGTGTCCATGGGAGGTGCCAGGCGGTCGACGGCCGCCCTCAGTACCGGGGTGGCCAGGGTCCGGGCGCGCTCCAGGAGCGCGGTCACGTCCGCCGCGGTCGCTCGAGCGGCCGTCGAGGCCGGGGGCACAGTGGGCACAGTCTCTCCTCTTGTTGCGGTACCGGGGGCGCGGGAGCCTGCCGCGCGCTGTTCGGTCCTCACCGGAGCCCACCTCGCAGGGACACGCCGGCCCCCTCCGGCCGGCGGCCGGGGGTGCGGGGGCCGTCCCCCGGGGCGGGGCGGTGGGCCGTCTCCTCGAACGCGAAGAGGTGGCGGGGGCGGGGCCGGCCCAGGGCGCTCAGCGCGGCGTCCGCCGCGCCGACTCCACTGCGGACCGCACTCTCCATGGTCGCGGGCCACCCGGTGGCGGTCCACGCTCCGGCCAGGTACAGGCCGGATGCCTTGGTGCGGGCGCCGGGCCGCAGCCGCCCGACGCCGGGGGCGGGAGCGAACGTGGCGGTGCGCTCCCGGGTGACGAAGAAGTCCTTCACCGCGGCGCCGCGCGTGAGGGGCAGCAGCCGCTCCAGTTCGGGCAGGTACCGCTCGCGCAGCACGGCCACGGGCGCGTCGATCTCGTCCTGCGCGGCGGACTGCGACAGCGCCAGGTACTGGCCGTCGCGCAGCCCGGAGGCGTCGGTGCGGTCGAACACCCACTGCACGGGGGTGCCGAGTGCCGCGAGGAACGGGTGGGCGAGCACCTTGCGGTCGTAGACGACGTGGACGTTGAGGATCGGCGCGGTGCCGATCTCCAGCAGCCGCTCGGGCGCGTCCAGCGCCCCGGCGGGCAGCAGGCCGTGGGCCTCGCGCTGCGGTACGGCGAGGACGACCGCGTCGGCCGCGAGCCGCTCGCCGGGGACCCCGACGTCCCAACGCCCGTCCCCACGGCGGGAGACGGCGGTGGCCCGGGTGCGGAGCGCGACGCGCACGCCCGCCGCGTCGAGCGCCTCGCGGGCCAGCCGGTCGTGCAGGTCGCCCAGCGGGACGTGCGCCCAGCCGATGTCGGCCGCGCCCGGGTCGGACAGCAGACCGGTCTTGAACACCATCGCGGCCAGCCCCAGCGAGGCGTCGCCCGCGACCGCGTTGAGGGTGGCGACCCCGACCAGGTTCCACAGGGCCTCCACCGCGCGGCGCGACTGGCCGTGCGCGGCCAGCCAGCTGCCGAAGTCCTGGGCGTCCAGGGCGGGGTCGGCGGGGTCGAGCCCCTGGAGCGCGAGGGCGGCGCGGCCGACCCTGGCGCGGTCGGCCAGGGTCAGGTGGGGGTAGGTGGCGAGGCTGCGCCCGAGGTGCAGGGGCACGGGCAGCGCGTCGCGCCGCAGCCTGCCGAGCCGCCGCCCCGCGGGCCGCGCGACGTCCACGACGGGCACGTCGAGCCGGTCCTGCAGCGGCGCCAGCGCCGCCCCGTCGATGCGGTCGAGGAACCAGCGGTAGGCGGTGCAGCAGCGCAGGTACACGTGCTGGCCGTTGTCGACGGTCAGGTCGCCGCGCCGGAAGGAGAAGGCGAGCCCGCCCAGGCGCGGCCGGCCTTCGAGCAGGGTGACGCGCACGCCCGCGTCGGCGAGCGCGAGCGCAGCGGTGACGCCGGCGAGCCCGCCGCCCACCACGACGGCGTGCCGGCCGCCCGGTCCGGTGCCGTCCGCCGCCGGTCCGCCGGACCGCGTGCCATGGGTGCCGTGGGTCATCACGCCCCCTCCCCCGCGCGGCCGCCGTGCCGCCCGAACGGTGCACGCCCGGCCGCCTCCGACAGGGACGCCGTCCCGCCGCGGAGGGTTGCCCGCCGCTTGTGCGCGGCGCCGGGAGCGGCCCCGCCCGACCGGCCCATCAGGCGCGCCTCCTGACGGCCCGTCGCGACACGTGCCGCGCGTCGAGGCCGGACAGCCCCCGCACGGCGACGTACGCCTTCTCGTGTCCGGGCAGCGACACCCGGCCGCGCAGCACGGCCAGCGGGTCGCGCTCGATGCGGTCCAGGAGGCGGCGGTAGATCCCGGCCATGGCGGCGACGCAGGCGCCGCTGCGCCGGTCGAGCATGGGCAGCAGCCGGTAGCCCTCGGCGAACAGGGCGCGCGCCCGGCGCACCTCGAAGTGCACGAGGCCCGCGAAGTCGGAACCCTCCGGCGGGTTCGGCCCGCTGAACCCGGCCGAGCAGCCGAACTTGGCGAGGTCGTCGGCGGGCAGGTAGGTACGGCCGCCCTCGGCGTCCTCGCGGACGTCCCGGAGGATGTTGGTGAGCTGGAGCGCGAGTCCGAGGGTGTCGGCGTACTCCGGCGCGCGCTCGGCGCCGCGCGCCCCCGGTTCGGTGCCGAACACGCCGAGCGAGAGCCGCCCGATGGCGCCCGCGACGCAGCGGCAGTACGCCTTCAGATCGTCCCAGGTCTCGTAGGTCTCGCCGCGGACGTCCATCAGGACGCCGTCGATGAGCTCGTCGAGGCCGCCGAGCGGGATCGGAAAGTGCTCGGCGGTGTGGGCGAGGGCGACCGCGACCGGGTCGGTGTCGTCCTCGTCGACCCGGCCCTCGCGGATCCGGGTGAGCAGCTCCCGGGTGTCCGCCAGCCGGGCGGCCTTGACGTCGTCGGTCAGCGCGCCGTCGCCGATGTCGTCGACCCGCCGCGAGAACGCGTACAGCGCGGACATCGCGCGGCGCTTGGGCGTCGGCAGCAGCCGGATGCCGTACGCGAAGTTGCGGGCCTGCTGCCCGGTGACGGCCTCGCAGTAGCTGTAGGCGGCGAGTACCGGTGCGGACGCGGGTGGTGCCGGGGACTCCACGGTCCGGATCACCTCTCTCCTCGCAGAGTCACGCCCACCTCACGCAGCAACTGGATCCTGCCGGGTTTGGGCGGGCCGGGAAGTACGTCGTGGTCGGCGGCGGCGATCGCGCGGACGGCCGCCCTTCCCCCTGCCACGAATCCCGCGAGCAGCAGCCTGAGCCTGCCGTGGACGCTACCCACCAGGGGGGCTCCTTCATCCAGGAGTTCGCGGGCGCGTTGCGCCTCGTACGCGACCAGGGCGCGCACCGGCGCGCCGGCGGACGGCGCGGCGAGGTCCGCCTCCTGGACGTGGAAGCGCTTCATGTCGGCGGCGGGCAGGTAGACGCGGTCGCGGGCCAGGTCCTCGGCGACGTCCTGGAGGTGCTCGACGATCTGCAGGGCCGTGCAGACGGAATCGGACAGGCGGATCCGCTCGGGCGTCGAGGTGCCGGTCACGGCGAGGACCAGGCGGCCGACCGGGTTGGCGGACAGCTCGCAGTAGGCGAGCAGGTCGTCCCAGGTCTCGTACCGCGTGACGAGCTGGTCCTGCCGGTTGGCCTCGATCAGGCCGAGGAAGGGCGCTGGGCCGAGCGAGTGACGCCGGACGGTGGGCCGCAGGCGGCGCAGCAGGGGGTGGCGGGGCCCCGGGCCCGCCGGGTCGAAGACCGCGCGCAGGTCGGCCTCGAAGGCGTCGAGCAGCACCAGCCGGTCCTCGGCCTCCCGCGGGGAGACGCCGAGCAGCCGGGCGTCGGCGCCGCCGGGGGCCAGGTCGCCGTCTCCGATGTCGTCGACCAGGCGGGCGAAGCCGTAGATGGCCATCAGGTCCTCGCGCCACGCCCGGGGCAGGAAGAACGGGGCCACGGGGAAGTTCTCGCCCGCGGCCTTGTCCAGGGTGCCGCGCGCCGGATCGGCGGCGCGCGCCGTGCCGGTACCCGTCACCGCCGGCTGCCCGGGGCGGGGACGGCGCACGCTGCGGGGAGCCGGGGAGTTTCCGTAGCCATTGCCGTCACATCTCCCGTTCTACACTGCGGACCCAATACATACTATTTCGGACACGCCGCCCGGATGTCCGCACGGCTGCCCCGGTGTACGGTGTCGCGCGTTATGGCCCTACTTGCCGCGTTTCAGGACCGGTACAGCTTACGTCGTACAACGCGGTCGGGCGCACGCGGGTCTCCCGCGCACCGCCACAGCACACCGCCCGGGCCCAAGGTTCCCGGCACGGGCCGGAGTTGACGTCTCCTTCGCAGACGCGGGGCCCCACCGGAACAGTTCCGGCGGGGCCCTTCGGCACCGGGTCACTTGCCGGTGAACTTCTCGTATTCCTTGAGGACCTCGTCGGTGGGGCCGTCCATGCGCAGTTCGCCGCGTTCCAGCCACAGGACGCGGTTGCAGGTGTCGCGGATCGACTTGTTGTTGTGACTGACGAGGAAGACGGTGCCGGCCTCCTTGCGCAGCTCCCGGATGCGCTCCTCGGAGCGCTTCTGGAACTTGCGGTCGCCGGTGGCCAGGGCCTCGTCGATCATGAGGACGTCGTGGTCCTTGGCGGCGGCGATGGAGAAACGCAGCCGGGCCGCCATGCCGGAGGAGTACGTGCGCATCGGCAGGGTGATGAAGTCGCCCTTCTCGTTGATGCCGGAGAAGTCGACGATGTCCTGGTAGCGGGCTTTGATCTGCTCGCGGGACATGCCCATGGCGAGCCCGCCCAATATGACGTTGCGCTCGCCGGTCAGGTCGTTCATCAGGGCCGCGTTGACGCCGAGCAGCGAGGGCTGGCCGTCGGTGTAGACCTTGCCCTTCTCGGCGGGCAGCAGCCCGGCGATGGCGCGCAGCAGGGTGGACTTGCCGGAGCCGTTGGAGCCGATCAGCCCGATGGCCTCGCCGCGGTAGGCGACGAAGGAGACGCCGCGCACGGCGTGCACCGTGCGGACCCCGCGCTCCTCGCCGCGCTTGAGGATGCGGCTGAGGGCGGCCGTCGCGCTGCCCTTGCCGGTCTTGGCGCCGTTGACCCGGTAGACGATGTGCAGGTCGTCCGCGATGACGGTGGGGACGCGTGCCTCAGCCACGGCCGTACCTCTCTTCCGCCTTCCAGAAGTACACGAAGCCGCCGATCATCACGAGCGCGGCCCAGCCGCCGGCGACCGCCCAGACGTGCGGCGGGAGGTTCTCCGAGCCGTAGCCGTCGATCAGGGCGAACCGCATGAGGTCCATGTAGATCGCGGCCGGGTTCCACTGCAGGACGTCCGCGATCCAGCCGGGGTGGTCGGCGAGCATCACGGGGATGGAGAACATCACGCCCGAGGCGTACATCCAGGTCCGCGTCACGAACGGCATCAGCTGGGCGAGGTCCGGGGTCTTCGAGCCGAGCCGGGCCATGATCAGCGCCAGGCCGGTGTTGAAGAGGAACTGCAGGACCAGGACCGGCACGATCAGCAGCCACGACGGGCCGGGGTAGCTCCCGAAGGCGACGGCCACGACGAAGAGGACGATCATCGAGAACATCAGCTGCTGGAGCTGCTGCAGCGCGAAGGAGACCGGCAGCGAGGCGCGCGGGAAGTGCAGCGCGCGCACCAGGCCCAGGTTCCCGGAGATCGAGCGGACGCCCGCCATCACCGAGCTCTGGGTGAAGGTGAACACGAAGACGCCCGTGACCAGGAACGGGATGTAGACGTCCTTCGGCATGCCCCGGCCGGCGTCCAGGATGAGCCCGAAGATCAGGTAGTACACCAACGCGTTGAGCAGCGGTGTCGCGACCTGCCAGAGCTGGCCGAGCTTGGCCTGGCTGTACTGGGCGGTCAGTTTCGCCTGGGAGAAGGCGAGGATGAAGTGGCGCCGTCCCCACAGCTGCCGGACGTACTGCGTCAGGGAGGGCCGGGCACCGCTGACGGACAGCCCGTACTTGGCGGCCAGCTGCGCCGCCGTGAGGTCCTCGTCGGGCGACGCGGGCGCGCTCACCGCGACCGGGCCGTCGTGCGTTGTCTCACTCACCAGTTGGAAACTTTCGTCTTCGAGATGCGCGGCCTGTGCGGGCCTGGCATGAGCCTGCCGGGGCCGGAGACCGTCCGGCCTCCCGGACACGAGCTTGTCAGATGACGGGGGGCCGGCCCAGTCGGGTCAGCCGCCACACCGTACGCCACTTCATGGGCCGGCGGGGTCCGCAGGGGGTGGTCCAGCCCTCCCGGAAGCCGCCGAACCAGGCCTTGAGCGCCGGGCGCGAGGGGCGCCGGGCCAGGGTGAGCAGCAGCCAGACGCCGAGGTAGACCGGCACGAGCGGGGCGGGCAGGTTGCGGCGGGCGAGCCAGACCCGGTTGCGGGCGACCATGCGGTGGTAGACCGCGTGCCGCGAGGGCGCGGTCGTCGGGTGGTACAGCACCATGTCGGACCGGTAGTCGATCATCCAGCCCGCGTCGAGGGCCCGCCAGGCCAGGTCGGTCTCCTCGTGGGCGTAGAAGAACTCGTCCGGGAGGCCGCCGACCTCGGCGAAGACCCGGGTGCGCACGGCGTTGGCGCCGCCGAGGAAGGTGGTGACGCGGGAGGAGCGCATCGGGTCGGAGGCGCGCAGCCGGGGGACGTGGCGGCGCTGGGTGACCCCGGTGTCCGGGTCGGCGATGCGGAAGCTGATGATGCCGAGCTCCGGGTCGGCCTCGAAGGCCCGGCGGCACAGCTCGGCGGTGTCGTGGTGGGCGAGGAGGCCGTCGTCGTCGAGGAAGAGCAGGACGTCGACGTCGCGGCCGCCGGGGCCGAACGCCTCTATGCCGACGTTGCGGCCGCCGGGGATGCCGAGGTTCTCGGGGAGCTCCACGGTGCGGACGCCCTCGGGGACGTCCGGGACTGGCGAGCCGTTGCCGACGACCACGACCTCGACCGGGTCGCCGTCCTGCTTGGCGATCGAGTCGAGCAGGGCGCGCAGCTCGTCGGGGCGGTTGCCCATGGTGATGATGACGGCGCCGACCTTCATGCCGCTCACTTCAGCCTGCTCGAAGCGAGGATGGACACCAGGTGCAGCAGCGTCTGCACCAGGGCGATGCCGGCCAGCACGGCCACGCCGAGCCGGGAGAAGAACAGGTCGCCGCGGGCCTGGTCGACGATGGCCAGGACCAGGATCAGCAGGGAGGCCTCGATGCCGAGGATGAGGCGGTGGAACTTCAGGAAGGCGGCGGCCTTGCGGGCCAGCGCCATGCCGGAGGAGCGCATCTCGGCGGCGGCCTCCTGCACCGGCGGCTTGCCGGCCTGGTGGCGGGCGACGCCGACGAGGTCGGTCTCGGCCTTGATGAGGATGGCGCCGAGGGCGGCCAGGGTGCCGAGGAAGGCCCACAGCCAGTCGATGCGGCCGCTGCCCCACAGGTCGGCGGCGCGCAGGCCGAAGCCGGTGAGCACCGCGGCGTCGGTGAGGTAGGCGCCGACGCGGTCCAGGTAGACGCCGTTGAGCGAGTACTGCTTCTTCCAGCGCGCGATCTCGCCGTCGACGCAGTCCAGCAGCAGGTACATCTGGACGCACACCACGCCGAGGACGGCGCCCGGGATCCCCGGCACGAGCAGTGCCGGGGCCGCGAGCACACCGAAGACGGTCATCAGGTACGTGAGCTGGTTGGGTGTGACCCTGGTGTTGACCAGGTAGCGGTCGACCCGCAGGGATACCTCGCGCATGTAGAGGCGTCCCATCCAGTGCTCACCGCTGCGCCGGTCCTTCACCCCGGCGGGGTGAACGACGGGGCGTAGTTCAGCTACCGATGGCCTTGACATAGTCGGTGTAGGTGTCCTTGATCTGTTCGGTGTTCAGGTCGAGGTGTTCGAGGATGGTGTAGCGGCCGGGGCGGGTCTCCGGGGCGAACTCGACGGCCTTGACGAACTCGTCCGTCGTGAAGCCGATCTCGTCCGGCAGCACCGGCAGCCCGTGCCGGCGCAGCACCCCGGCCATGTAGGCCGACTCCTCGTGGGCGCCCCGCAGCCACATGGCGAAGGCGGCGCCCAGGCCGCACTGCTCGCCGTGGGCGGCCGCCCGCTTGGGGTAGAGCAGGTCGAAGGCGTGGTTGATCTCGTGGCACGCCCCGGAGGACGGCCGCGAGTCACCCGACACCGACATGGCGATGCCGCTGAGGACGAGGGCCTCGGCCAGCACCTGGAGGAAGTCGTTCTCCCCGATGCCGCCCGGGTGCCGCAGCACCGCCTCGCCGGCCTGGCGGGCCATCGCGGCGGCGAGGCCGTCGATGCGCTCCCCCTTGACGCGGTTGGCGAGCTCCCAGTCCGCGATCGCGGAGATGTTGGACACGGCGTCGCCGATGCCGGCGCGCACGTAGCGCACCGGGGCCTCGCGGATCACGTCGAGGTCGATGACGACCGCGATCGGGTTGGGCACGCCGTAGGAGCCGCGGCCCGCGTCGTTGTCGAGGGTCGCGACCGGCGAGCACAGGCCGTCGTGCGCGAGGTTCGTCGGCACGGCGACCAGTGGCAGGCCGACGCGCGCCGCGGCGAACTTGGCGCAGTCGATGATCTTGCCGCCGCCGAGTCCGACGACCGCGTCGTAGTGGCCGGCCTTTATGTCGCTGGCCAGCCGGACCGCGTCGTCGAGGGTGCCGCCGCCGACCTCGTACCAGGTGGCGCCGGGCATGCTCGGCGAGATGCGCTCGCGCAGCTTCGCGCCGGAGCCGCCGCTGACGGCGACCGCGAGGCGGCCGGAGTGCGAGATGCGCTCGTCGGCGAGCACGCACGCCAGGTCGTCGAGGGCACCCGGGCGGATGTCCACGACGAGCGGCGAGGGGATGAGCCGGGTCAGTACTGGCACGCGATCTCCCGTCCACGGGCGAGATCGTCGTGGTTGTCGATCTCCACCCACCTGACGTCGCCGATCGGCGCCACGTCGATGCGGAAGCCGCGGTTGACCAGCTCCTGGTAGCCGTGCTCGTAGAACTGCTGCGGGTCGGTCTCCCACACGGTCTTCAGGGCGTCGGCCAGCTCGGGGGCGGCGTCGCCCTCGATGAGGGTGACGCCGATGTACTCGCCGGTCGCCTCCGCCGGGTCCATCAGCTTGGTGATCTTCGTCATGCCCCGCTCGGGGTCGACGACGACCTTCATCTCCTCGTCGGCGAGCTGCTTGACCGTGTCGAGGGCGAGGATGATCCGCTTGCCCTCGCCGCGGGCGGCGAGCAGCGTCTTCTCGACGGAGACCGGGTGCACGGTGTCGCCGTTGGCGAGGATCACGCCGTCCTTGAGGGCGTCACGGCCGCACCACAGGGAGTAGGCGTTGTTCCACTCCTCGGCCTTGTCGTTGTCGATGAGGGTGAGCTTGAGGCCGTACTTCTTCTCCAGGGCCTCCTTGCGCGCGTACACGGCCTCCTTGCGGTAGCCCACGATGATCGCCGCCTCGGTCAGGCCGATCTCGGCGAAGTTGCCGAGGGTGAGGTCGAGGACCGTCGGTTCGCCGTCTATGCCCGCGGGGCCCACCGGCACCAGCGCCTTGGGAAGGCTGTCGGTGTAGGGGCGCAGACGCCGTCCGGCGCCGGCCGCCAGCACGAGGCCGATCATGCGGGTTCTCCTTCATCGTGTACGGCAGGTGCCCCGACCCGGTGGGCGGACACCCAGAAGCGGATGCTCTCGACGAGCACCACCAGGGCCACGGCCACGGCGAGGACCGTGAGCGCGACCGTGAACTGCGAGGCGGTGAGCAGCACGGCGAGTACGGCGACCGCCAGGGTGCGGCCCTCGTGCCCCCCGATCGCGCGCACCAGCCACCGCGGCGGCGCGCCCGCGTTGCCGCGGATGCGGTACACCGTGTCGTAGTGATGGTAGGCGACGGCCGCCACCAGCCCGAAAGCCGCGGGAAGGGCCCCGTTCACCCCGGCTTTCGCCGCCAGCACCAGGACCGTGCCGTATTCGGCGGCGCGCAGGAGGGGCGGGACGAGCCAGTCGAGGGCGCCCTTGAGGGGGCGGGCCACGGCCAGGCCCGAGGTCACGGCGTACGCGAGGGCCGCGACGGCCGGCCACGGACCGCCGAAGCCGGCGGACGCCGCCGTGCCGACGACGGCGAGGCCGCCGAGCAGGGCCACGGCCGGGGCGGTGAAGCCGGGCAGCCGGCGCGCGGGGTTCGCGAACGCCGCGGCGAAGCCCTGGGCCAGCGGCCCGCTGTCCGTGAGGTCGGCCAGCGCCCGCGCCGCCCGGTCGGTCCGCTTCGCCCTGCGGGTCAGCGAGCGCAGCACCCGGCCGGCCGTGGTGTACGTGGCCGCGAAGGCGCAGCCGATCAGCAGCGCGTAGAAGGTGATCCGGGGGGTGGTGACGGCGGTGAGGACGGCGATCATCGCCCAGCGTTCGCCGATCGGCAGGACGATCATGCGGCGGACCCAGACCGTCCAGCCGACGCTGTCCAGCCTGTCGGAGAGGGCGGCGGTGGGGCTGGTGTTGGCGGTGGCGTCGTGGTTGGCCTCGTTGAAGGAGAAGTCCACCACGTGCCGGCAGGTCTGGAGGACCATCGCGCCGAGGGCGAGGGCCCAGACGTCGTCGCCGCCGCGGGCCGCGCCGAGCGCGAGGCCGGCGTAGTAGGCGTACTCCTTGGCGCGGTCGAAGGTGGCGTCGAGCCAGGCGCCGAGGGTCGAGTACTGCAGGGAGTAGCGGGCGAGCTGCCCGTCGGTGCAGTCCAGGACGAAGGAGAGGATCAGCAGGGCACCGGCGGCGACGAAGCCGCCGCGGGTGCCGGTGGCCGCGCAGGCCGCCGCTATGAGGGCGGTGAGCAGCGAGGCGGTGGTGACCTGGTTGGGGGTCAGGCCGCGGCGCGCGCACCAGCGGGCGAGGTAGCGCGAGTACGGGCTGATGAAGAACGTGGTGAAGAAGCCGTCGCGGGCCTTGACGGCCGACTTCAGGCGTACCGCCTCGTCGTCGACGGCGGCGACGGCCTGCCGGGCCTCGTTGCGGGCCTGGGGGTCGGCGGGGACGGTGGCGACCAGGCTGCCGAGCTCGGGACGGTACGGGCCGGCGCCGTCGGCGTCGAGCGCGGTGACGACCCGGTCGGCGAGGCTGTCGACGAGGGTGGTGCCGCCGCCCGCGGAGTTCTCCCGGGCCACCGCCCGGGTCAGGGCCTGGCGGCCGGCGGGCTGGGCGGTGACGGCGCCGGGGATCGCGGCGAGCGGGAAGCGGGGGTCGGTGAGACCGAGGCGCAGGGCGTGCAGGTGGCCGACGAAGCGCGCGTCGACCAGGGCGACCCGCTCCCCGGCCGGCACGGCGGCGAGCACGGTCTCGGCCTCGGCGGGGCCGGACGCGGCCCGGACGTCGAAGCCGAGGGAGCGCAGGTCGTCCTCGATCGACGAACCGGGGACCGGCTGACCGGTGAGGATGGCGGTCGACAACCGAACTCACTCCCTGGGTGCCGACGCGTCCGCGCCGGTCGTGTACACGGTGGGGGTGCCCGTGCCGATGGGGACCGGGCGGCATGTCGGCAGAGGCTATCGGATGCCGGGAAGGCTGTGTTCACCGCCTGTTCGACGGCCCGATCTGCGGGGTTCGCCGGGCCCGTGCCGCGGTCATCATCGGGGATCGGGGGCCCGCCCCACAAACCGCGTCCCGCGCACCGCGCCCCACGGACCGGACGGCACCGGACAAGAGGTGACAATGCGTACCGCCCGGCTGCTCCGGCATAGGGTGGGCGACCATGACATGGCTGATCACAGGCGGAGCCGGTTACATCGGGGCACACGTGGCGCGGGCCATGACCGGCGCCGGTGAGCGCGTCGTCGCGCTGGACGACCTCTCGGCCGGGGTCCCCGCGCGGCTGCCCGCGGACGTCCCGCTGATCGAGGGGTCCGCGTACGACGCCGGCCTGCTCGGACGGGTGTGCGCCGAGCACGGCGTGACGGGGGTGGTGCACCTGGCCGCGCGCAAGCAGGTCGCCGAGTCGGTGGCGCAGCCGGCCCGCTACTACCGGGAGAACGTGGGCGGGCTCGCGACGCTGCTGGACGCGGTCGCCGAGGCGGGCGTCCGGCGGTTCGTGTTCTCCTCGTCGGCGGCCGTGTACGGCGACCCGGGGGTGGACCTCATCACGGAGGACGCGCCGTGCGCGCCGGTGAACCCCTACGGCGAGACCAAGCTCGCCGGGGAATGGCTGGTGCGGGCGGCGGGCGGGGCCCGCGGCATCGCCACGGTGTGCCTGCGCTACTTCAACGTGGCGGGCGCGGCGGCGCCGGAGCTGGCCGACACGGGCGTGTTCAACATCGTGCCGATGGTCTTCGACCGGCTCACCCGCGGCGAGGCCCCGCGGATCTTCGGCGACGACCACCCGACCCCGGACGGCACCTGCGTGCGCGACTACATCCACGTCGCCGACCTGGCCGAGGCGCACCTGGCGGCGGCCCGGCGGCTGGCCGACGGGAGCGTGCGGGGCGATCTGACGGTGAACATCGGCCGGGGCGAGGGCGTCTCGGTCCGCGAACTGATCACGGTCATCGGCGAGGTGACCGGTGACCGGCGGGCTCCGGTCGTGGACGGCCGCCGGCCCGGCGACGCCCCGCGCGCGGTCGCCTCGGCCGCCCGGGCCGCCGAGGAGCTCGGCTGGAGCGCCCGGCGCGGGGTGCGCGAGATGGTGGAGTCGGCGTGGCGGGGGTGGCTGCTGCACCAGGGCCGCCCAGCGGTGGCCCCGTCCTCGTCCGCCCTCTGACCTGCGGCTCGTTTCCGCAGGTCAGAGCAGATGACAACGGTCTTCAGTACCGCGTTGCACATACCCCCCGCCCGTAGTTCACTGTGGGGGCCGGGCAAGATCCGGGCGGACACGGGAGGCGGCTTTCCATGGGGGCTGGGCACGATCACGGGCACGCGCACGGCGCGCCGGCTGGCGCCACGGCGGCCGCCGCGTACCGCGGCAGGCTGCGCGTGGCACTGTCGATCACGCTCGCCGTCATGGTCGTGGAGATCGTCGGCGGGGTGCTCGCCGACTCGCTCGCGCTGGTCGCGGACGCGGCGCACATGGCGACCGACGCGCTGGGGCTGGGCATGGCGCTGCTGGCGATCCACTTCGCGGGCCGCCCGCCGAGCGAGCGCCGCACCTTCGGGTACGCCCGCGCGGAGATCCTCGCCGCCCTGGCCAACTGCCTGCTGCTGCTCGGGGTGGGCGGTTACGTCCTGTACGAGGCCGTCCAGCGGTTCGTCACGCCGGCCGGCACCGAGGGCGGTCTGACCGTCGTGTTCGGCGCGGTCGGCCTGGTCGCGAACACGGTGTCGCTGACGCTGCTGATGCGCGGGCGCAAGGAGAGCCTGAACGTGCGCGGCGCGTTCCTGGAGGTGGCGGCGGACGCGCTGGGCTCGCTCGCGGTGATCGTGTCGGCGGTGGTGATCCTGACCACCGGCTGGCAGGCCGCCGACCCGGTGGCCTCGCTGGTCATCGCGCTGATGATCGCGCCCCGGACGTGGAAGCTGCTGCGCGAGACCCTGGACGTGCTGCTGGAGGCGGCCCCCAAGGACGTCGACATGGCGCAGGTGCGGGCGCACATCCTCGCGCTGGACGGTGTGGAGGACGTCCACGACCTGCACGCGTGGACCATCACCTCCGGCATGCCGGTGCTCTCGGCGCACGTCGTCGTCAGCCCGGAGGTGCTGAGCGGGATCGGCCACGAGAAGATGCTCCACGAGCTCCAGGGCTGCCTGGGCGACCACTTCGACGTCGAGCACTGCACCTTCCAGCTGGAGCCGACCGGTCACGCGGAGCACGAGGCGCGGCTGTGCCACTGAGCGCGCCGGGGCGCGGCGGAGGGCGGGCGGCGTGGGCGTGCGCCGGGGGCGCGGACGCCCGCCGGGCGTCCGCGCCCTGACCCTCGCCGGCCCGGGCGGGGACGATTTCCGGTCCGGCGGGACGGGCACGATCACCTCCCGGGCCTCTCCCGCGTCGTCCGGAGAGCCGCCGTGGTCCGCGTCACCGTGCGGGACATGCGGGTGCCCGCGAATGCCGGGTGTGCCGGATTCGTACGGCAGACTTGGGGCGCGAAGACCGAAGTGAAGGATGGGTATGCCGATCACACCTGCCACCGCGACGCACACGTCGTCGAACGGCACCGCTGACGCGATTCTGCTGGAACTCGTCGACGAGGACGGTGTGACGATCGGCACCGCGGAGAAGCTCGCGGCCCACCAGCCCCCGGGGCGGTTGCACCGGGCGTTCTCGGTGTTCCTGTTCGACGAGCGGGGCCGGCTGCTGCTCCAGCAGCGGGCGCTCGGCAAGTACCACTCCCCCGGTGTGTGGTCCAACACCTGCTGCGGCCACCCCTACCCGGGCGAGGCGCCCTTCGCGGCGGCGGCCCGGCGGACCTTCGAGGAACTGGGCGTGTCCCCGTCGCTGCTCGCCGCGGCGGGCACGGTCCGCTACAACCACCCGGACCCGGCGTCGGGCCTGGTCGAGCAGGAGTACAACCACCTGTTCGTCGGGCTGGTGCAGTCCTCGCCGCGGCCGGACGGGGACGAGGTGGCGGCGACCGCGTTCGTGACCCCGGCCGAGCTCGCCGAGCGGCACGCGCGGGACACGTTCTCGTCGTGGTTCATGACCGTGCTGGACGCGGCCCGCCCGGCGGTCAGGGAACTGACGGGTCCGTCGGCCGGCTGGTGACCAGGGCCTGCGCGGGGGTGAGCGGCAGGGCGACCCAGATCACCTTGCCGCCGCTCGCGGTGTACTCGACGTCGCAGGCGCCGCCCGCCTCCCGGGTGATCTCGCGCACCAGCAGCAGTCCCCGTCCGCCGGTCCGCCCGTGGTCCGCCTCCAGGGCGGTGGGGCGGTAGGGGTGGTTGTCCTCCACGGACACCCGGATCCACTCGGCGCCGACGGCGACCTCGACCCCGAGCGTCGGCGAGAGCACCGCCGCGTGCCGGACCGCGTTCGTGACCAGCTCCGAGACGATCAGCAGCAGGCCCTGCGCCAGGTCGGCGGAGACCGGGACGCCCTGCCGGAGCAGCAGGTCGCGCACGGCGTGCCGGGCCTGCGGGACGGAGGCGTCGACGGAGGGCGCGGTGAACCGCCACACGCCTTCGTACGGCAGCGGGTCCGCGGGCCTGACGTCGTACGGTGCTTCGCCGCCCTGAGGGCGTGGGCCGGGCCCGCGCCCGTCGTCGTCCATCGTCCGCTCGCCACCCTCGCGCTCGATTGTCACCACGCGACGAGTGTTGGCAGTGGGCCGCTTCCTCCCGCAGTTCTGAACACAAGTCAGCGACTATCGAGCGGTTCTGACCGTTGGCGTATGACACGGTCAGTTGTGGGACTGATCCTGTCCCCGCTGTGTCGACTCGGCGGACTCCTCGGGTGACACGGGCCGGGCGGCGGCCGCGTCCGGTCCGGTCAGCCGGCCGGAGACCAGGCCGACGATCCTGCGTCCGCCGAAGCCGGTGGCGATCAGGCTCAGCCCGTCGAAGAGCAGGGCGAGCGAGATGAACGCGCCGATGACGTACCGGCTGCTGTCCGGCCGGTCGGCCAGGACGAGCACGCCGAGGAGCAGCCCGAAGGCGCCCTGGACGAGGGTCCAGCCGAACTGCGGTCCGCGCACCACCAGACTGCCCACCAGCCGGAACACCCCGCCGGTCAGGAACAGCAGCGCGGCGAACATGGTCAGTGCCTCGGCCGCCGTCCCCGGCATCCTGACGACCACGATGCCGGCGGCGATGTTCAGGGCCGCGACGACGACGCCCAGCCAGAAGAAGGCGGAGCCCCGGGCCTGGACCGCGTGCACCAGCCCGACCAGGCCGCCGGTCAGCAGCAGCCAGCCGAACAGGAGCATCGAGGTCAGGGTGGCGACGGCGGTGTGGACGAGGCCGACCAGGCCCGCGACGGCCAGGATCGCGCCGAGTGCGGCGAGCCGGCCGAAGTCCCGGTTCAGTCTCGCCGCCTCGTCCCCGGGCCGGGCGGGCCGGGTGGACTTGTCCATGGGCGCCTCCTCGCGCGGTTGCCCTCCGGGTCCCCTGCGCCGGGGGGGCCGTAACGCCCGGCGGGGCTCCTGCCCACGGGCGGCGCGGGCGGGGCGGATAGCATCCGCCGCATGGAGCCGCAGCTGCTGCACCGCGTCGCCGACTCGGTCGCCACCGTCGTCATCCGCAACCCCGCCAAGCGCAACGCCATGACGGCCGCGATGTGGGGTGCCCTGCCGCCGCTGCTGGACGCGCTGGCGGCCGATCCGGCCGTCCGGGCGCTGGTGCTCACCGGGGAGGGCGGGACGTTCTGCGCGGGCGCCGACATCGCGACGCTGCGGGGCTCCGCGGAGGAGGCGCAGCGGCTCGCCGTGCGGGCCGAGGAGGCGCTCGCCGCGTTCCCCAAGCCGACGCTGGCCGCGGTGCGCGGGCACTGCGTGGGCGGCGGGGCGCAACTGGCGGCCGCCTGCGACCTGCGGTTCGCCGAGGAGGGTGCGCTGTTCGGGGTGACACCCGCCCGGCTCGGGGTGGTGTACCCGGCCTCCGCGACCCGGCGGCTGGTGTCGCTGGTCGGACCGGCCACCGCCAAGTACCTGCTGTTCTCCGGGGAGTTGATCGACGCGGCGCGAGCGCTGCGCACCGGCCTGGTCGACGAGGTGCTGCCGGCGGGCGAACTGGCCGGGCGGGTCGGGGCGTTCACGCGGATCCTGGTGTCCCGCTCGCAGCTGACCCAGGCCGCGGCGAAGGAGTTCGCGAACGGGCGCGAGGACCGGCAGGAGCACTGGACCGCGCAGGCGCGCGGCAGCGGCGACACCGCGGAGGGCGTCGCCGCGTTCCTGGAGCGCCGGGAGCCGCGCTTCACGTGGAGCGTGCCGGCGCCCGCACCGGCACCGGCGCCTACGTCAGGATGAAGCGGCTGCGCGACCGGAGCAGTTCGACGAGGTGTGCGGGCGCCTTCCCGGGCGATCCGGCGTCGTAGGGCGGCTGGGGGTCGTACTCGGTGGCGAGCTGGACGGTGCGGGCGTGGTCGTCGCTGGCGATCCTGCCGAGCAGGGCGAGCCCCATGTCGATGCCGGCGGAGACGCCGGCGGCGGTGGCGTACTTGCCGTCGACGACCACCCGCTCCCGGGTGGGCTCGGCGCCGTAGGACCTCAGGTGGTCCAGGGCCAGCCAGTGGGAGGTCGCGCGGCGGCCGGTGAGGAGTCCCGCGGCGGCCAGCAGCAGCGAGCCGGTGCACACCGACGTAGTCCAGGTGCTGGTGGCGTCGGCGGCGCGCAGCCAGTCCAGGAGCGTCGCGTCCGTCATCAGCGCGGACTGGCCCGGTCCGCCGGGCACGACCACGAGGTCGGGGTGCGGCACCTCGGCCAGGGTGCGGTCGGCGGTGAGGGCGAGGTTCCCGGTGTCGGTGCGGACGGGGCCGGTCCGCTCGGCGACGAAGACGGTCTCGGCGCCCGGGAGGCGGCCGAGCGTCTCGTACGGGCCGACGGCGTCGAGGGCGGTGAAGCGGTCGAAGAGCAAGATCGCGATCTGCACGGGGCTCCTCAGAAAGGGCTGGGGGCGGGGCGGAACCGGCGGCGGTACTCCGCGGGGGGCGTGCCGAGGGCTTTGACGAAGGCGCGGCGCATGGCCTCCGGTGTGCCGTAGCCGCTGGCGCGGGAGATCTCCTCGACGCCGTCGGCGGTGTCCTCCAGCAGGCGGCGGGCGTGTTCGAGCCGGACCCGGTCGACGTACCGGCCCGGGGTCGTGCCGGTCTCGGCGCGGAAGGCGCGGGCGAAGTGGCGCGGCGAGAGGCGGGCGCGGGCGGCGAGGGCCTCCACGGACAGGTCGCCGCCCGGGTGCTCGGTGATCCAGCGCTGCACCTCCCGCAGCGGCTCGCGGTGTGCGGTCTGGGCGGCGAGCTGGGCGCTGAACTGGGCCTGGTTGCCGGGCCGGCGCAGGAAGACCACCAGGTGGCGGGCGATGGTCAGGGCGGCCTCGCGGCCCAGGTCCTCCTCCACCAGGGCGAGGGACAGGTCGATGCCGGCGGTGACGCCGGCGGAGGTGGCGACGTGCCCGTCGCGGACGTACACGGGATCGGGGTCGACGTCGACGGCCGGATGGTCGCGGGCCAGCTCGGCGCAGTACGCCCAGTGGGTGGTGGCGCGGCGGCCGTCCAGCAGGCCGGCCCCGGCGAGCAGGGCCGCGCCGGTGCACACGGAGACCAGCCGTGCGGCGCGCGGGCCGTGGTCGCGCAGCCAGTCGACCAGGAGCGGGTCGGGACGGCGGGTGCCCTGCCCGCCGGGGACGAGGAGGGTGTGCGGCCGGGGCGCGGCCGCCAGGCGGAGGTCGGGGACGAGGGTCAGGCCGCTGCTGGTGCGCACGGCGGCGCCGTCCAGGGAGGCGGTGCGGATCCGGTAGGTCCCCGGGGTGTGCTTCTCCGCTCCGGCGAACACCTCCACGGGCCCGGTGACGTCGAGACTCTGCACGCCGTCGAAGAGGACGACGAGAACGGTGCGGTGCGCCATGCCGACGATTGTTCGCGGGCCCGGCGCGTGGCGGCAATGACGGGTTCCCCACCTTTCCTGCCCTGCGCGGTCCACCCCTGGAAGACATACCAAGCGGTTGGTAACCTCCGGCCCATGACGACTGCCGCCACCGGGCCGCGCGCCGGCCGACGGTGCCACAACGCGCTGAACTCGCTGCACTCGACGCACTACTTCTCGCCCGACCTCGGGCGGGAGGCGGAGGCGATCGGGATCACGCACCCCCGGGCCGTGAACTTCGCGGTCCGGGCGGCCGCACTGGGGCCGGTCGGGCCGGGCGCCGTCGCCGCGGCCTTCTACAACTACAAGTACGAGCTGGTCGCCCGGCACGTGCCCGCGGTGTGGCGGACCGCCGCGCCCGAACAGGTGCTCGCGGCCCGGCTGCGCGCCGTCGACGCCACGCTGCGCCGCCTGCTGGGCGAGGAGGCCGTGGCGTCGCCGGAGATGGCCGAGGCCGCGCGCCTCGCGCTGCGCGCCGCCGAGGCCTGTGCGCGCGGCGCCCGGCCGCTGTACGCGGCCCACGCCGACCTGCCCGTCCCCGACGCCCCGCACCTGGCCTTCTGGCACGCCGCGACCCTGCTGCGCGAGCACCGGGGCGACGGCCACCTGATGGCGCTGGTGTCCGCCGGGCTCGACGGCCTGGAGGCACTGGTGACCCACACGGCGACCGGCCGGGGCATGACGCCGAAGTGGGTGTCCAGCACCCGCGGCTGGAGCCGGGAGGAGTGGGACGCCGCGTCGGCGCGGCTGCGGGACCGGGGGCTGCTGGACGCCTCCGGCGACCTCACCGCGCGGGGCGTCGCCCTGCGCGAGGAGATCGAGCAGGAGACCGACCGGCTGGACGCGGCCCCCTACGCGCACCTGGGCGCGGACGGCGTGGCGCGTCTGACCGAGCTCGGCACGGCGTTCGCGCGCACCGCGTCCGCCGCGGGCGCCTTCCCCGCGGACCTGATCGGCAAGGCCTGAGCATGCCAAAGCGGTGACGTGGTACCCGGACCCCGTCCGGCCGTGGCGGCCGGACGGGGTCCGGTCGAGGTGACCGGCCCGGACAAGGGAAAGGGGCACTTCGTGTTTCGCGCCATCGCTGATGTACTGCGCCAGGTCGGCGGCGCCGTCGCCACCGTCGTCACGCTGCCGTTCCGGGCCCTGGCCCGGCTGTTCGGCGGCGCCTCCGGTTCCGCCCGCGGCCACCGGGCCTGACCGACCCGGCGGCCCGCCGGGCCGCCGTCCTGATCCCGGTTGTCGGCGCCACCTGCCACAATTGCCGCGCACCCCCGAAGTGGAGAAGGCGGTACGGGATCGTGACGACACCCGGGTCCCTCGAAGTAGGGTCCATCGAAAGCAGGATCGCCGGGGAACTCGGCGTACGGGAGCGGCAGGTCAAGGCCGCCGTGGAACTGCTCGACGGCGGTTCGACGGTGCCCTTCATCGCCCGTTACCGCAAGGAAGCCACCGAGATGCTCGACGACGCGCAGCTGCGCGCGATCGAGGAGCGGCTGCGCTATCTGCGGGAGCTGGAGGATCGGCGGGCGGCCATCCTGGAGTCGGTGCGCGAGCAGGGCAAGCTCACCGCCGAGCTGGAGGCGCGGATCCGGGGCGCGGAGACCAAGGCGCGCCTGGAGGACGTCTACCTGCCGTACAAGCCCAAGCGGCGCACCAAGGCGCAGATCGCGCGCGAGGCGGGGCTGGAGCCGCTGGCCGAGGGGCTGCTCGGCGACCCCTCCGTCGACCCGCTGGCCGCGGCCGCCGCGTTCGTCGACGCCGGCAAGGGCGTGGCCGATCCGCAGGCCGCCCTGGACGGCGCCCGGGCGATCCTCACCGAGCGGTTCGCGGAGGACGCCGACCTGATCGGCGAGCTGCGCGAGCGCATGTGGGTGCGCGGCCGGCTGGCCGCGAAGGTCCGCGCGGGCAAGGAGGAGGCCGGCGCGAAGTTCGCCGACTACTTCGACTTCGCCGAGCCGTTCACCGAGCTGCCCTCGCACCGCGTCCTGGCGATGCTGCGCGGCGAGAAGGAGGAGGTCCTCGACCTCGTCCTGGAGCCGGAGGAGCCCACGGACGGCCCGTCGTCGTACGAGGGCATCGTCGCCCGCCGGTTCGGCATCGCCGACCGCGGCCGGCCCGCCGACAAGTGGCTGGCGGACACGGTCCGCTGGGCCTGGCGCACCCGCATCCTGGTCCACCTCGGCATCGACGTCCGGCTGCGGCTGCGCACCGCCGCCGAGGACGAGGCCGTCCGGGTGTTCGCGGCCAACCTGCGCGACCTGCTGCTGGCCGCCCCGGCCGGCACCCGCGCGACCCTCGGCCTCGACCCGGGCTTCCGCACGGGTGTGAAGGTCGCCGTGGTCGACGCGACCGGCAAGGTGGTGGCGACCGACGTGGTCCACCCGCACGTGCCGGCCAACAGGTGGGACGAGGCGATCGCCAAGCTGGCGCGGCTGGCGAAGGAGCACGCGGTCGAGCTGATCGCGATCGGCAACGGCACGGCCTCGCGCGAGACCGACAAGCTCGCCGGGGAACTGGTCGCCCGGCACCCCGAGCTGAAGCTGACCAAGGTGATGGTCTCCGAGGCGGGCGCGTCCGTGTACTCGGCCTCGGCGTTCGCCTCGCAGGAGCTGCCCGGCCTGGACGTGTCGCTGCGCGGCGCGGTGTCCATCGCCCGCCGCCTCCAGGACCCGCTGGCCGAGCTGGTGAAGATCGACCCGAAGTCGATCGGCGTCGGCCAGTACCAGCACGACCTGTCCGAGGTGAAGCTGTCGCGCTCCCTGGACGCGGTGGTCGAGGACTGTGTGAACGGCGTGGGCGTGGACGTCAACACCGCCTCCGCGCCGCTGCTCGCCCGGGTGTCCGGCATCACCTCCGGCCTCGCCGAGAACATCGTGGCGCACCGGGACGCCAACGGCCCGTTCCGGTCCCGCTCCGAGCTGAAGAAGGTGCCGCGGCTGGGCCCCAAGGCGTACGAGCAGTGCGCGGGCTTCCTGCGGATCCGGGGCGGGGACGACCCGCTGGACGCCTCCAGCGTGCACCCGGAGGCGTACCCGGTGGTGCGGCGCATGGTGAAGACCACCGGTCAGGAGGTCGCCGCCCTGGTCGGCAACACGGCGGTGCTGCGGTCGCTGCGGCCGCAGGACTTCGTGGACGAGACGTTCGGCCTGCCGACCGTCACCGACATCCTCAAGGAGCTGGAGAAGCCCGGGCGCGACCCCCGGCCCGCCTTCCGGACGGCCGTGTTCAAGGAGGGCGTGGAGAAGATCTCCGACCTGTCCGCGGGCATGGTGCTGGAGGGGGTCGTGACCAACGTGGCGGCCTTCGGCGCGTTCGTGGACGTCGGCGTCCACCAGGACGGTCTGGTGCACGTCTCCGCGATGTCGAAGACGTTCGTGAAGGACCCGCGGGACGTGGTCAAGCCCGGTGACATCGTCAAGGTGAAGGTGCTCGACGTCGACATCCCGCGCAAGCGGATCGCGCTGACGCTGCGGCTGGACGACGAGGCCGCCCCGCAGCAGCAGGCCCCGGGCGAGCGGCGGCAGCGCGGCGGGCGTCCGCCGCAGCAGCGCCAGGGCGGCCGCGGTGCCGGGAGCGGCGGGGGCGGGGGCCGTGGTGCCGCCGCCGGCGGCGCGCGTCAGGCGCCGGCGCCCGCCAACAGCGCGATGGCCGACGCCCTGCGCCGCGCCGGCCTGCTCGACCCGAAGAACGGCAGGCGCTGACCCGCCCGCGTCCGGGCCCCCGCCGCCGTGCGGGGGCCCGGACCCGGCCCCGCTCGTAGGGTGGCGGTATGGCCACTTCGCGTGTCATCACCTGGGAGATCACGGCGAGCCGGGGCTACGAGACCGCCTGGGCGGACGTCGGTGCCGGCACCCTGCGGGCCCGCGGCCGGGCGGTCGGCACGGAACCGGAGCCGTACTGGATCGCGTACGAGCTCGACACCGGCGAGGGGTTCGTGACGCGGCGGCTGCTGGTGACGGCCGAGACGGCGGCCCGTACGCGCACGCTGGACCTGCGGCACGACGGCCGGGGCGGCTGGAGCGCCGACGGGGAACGGCTGCCGGACATGGACGGCGCCCTCGACTGCGACCTGGGGCTGTGCCCGCTGACCAACACCATGCCGGTGCTGCGTCACGGCCTGCACCGGGCCCCCGGGGAACAGGAGTTCCTGATGGCGTGGGTGTCGGTGCCGGGGCTGACGGTGCGGCGGTCGCGGCAGACCTACACCCACCTGGCGCGGACCGACGGCGGCGGCCGGGTGCGGTTCGCCTCGGGCACCTTCCGCAGCGACCTGGAGTTCGACGCGGACGGCTGCGTCGTCGACTACCCCGGCCTGGCCCGCCGCCTGACGGTCCGCTAGCCGGCGGCGCCGGTCAGCGCTCGGTCACCTTGCCGTCCGCGACCTCCAGACGCCGGGTGACGCGGACCGCGTCCAGCATCCGCCGGTCGTGGGTGACCAGCAGCAGCGTGCCCTCGTAGGCGTCGAGGGCCTGTTCCAGCTGCTCGATGGCGGGCAGGTCGAGGTGGTTGGTCGGCTCGTCGAGGACCAGCAGGTTGACGCCCCGGCCCTGGAGCAGGGCGAGGGCGGCGCGGGTGCGCTCGCCCGGGGAGAGGGTCGCCGCCGGGCGCAGGACGTGGTCCGCCTTCAGCCCGAACTTGGCCAGCAGGGTGCGGATCTCGGCCGGTTCGGTGTCGGGGACGGCCGCGCCGAACGCGTCGAGCAGGGCCTCCGGGCCGTGGAAGAGCACCCGGGCCTGGTCGACCTCGCCGAGCAGGACGCCGGAGCCGAGGGAGGCGTGTCCGGCGTCGAGCGGGACGCGGCCGAGCAGGGCGCCGAGCAGGGTGGACTTGCCGGCGCCGTTCGCGCCCGTCACCGCCACCCGGTCCGCCCAGTCGATCTGCAGGGAGACCGGGCCGAGCACGAAGCCGCCGCGCCGCACCTCGGCGTCCCGCAGGGTGGCCACCACCGCGCCGGAGCGCGGGCCGGCCGCGATCTCCATGCGCAGATCCCACTCCTTGCGCGGCTCCTCGACCACGTCCAGCCGCTCGATCATGCGCTGGGTCTGCCGGGCCTTGGCGGCCTGCTTCTCGCTGGCCTCGCTGCGGAACTTGCGGCCGATCTTGTCGTTGTCGCCGCCCGCCTTGCGGCGGGCGTTCTTCACGCCCTTGTCCATCCAGGCGCGCTGCATCTGCGCGCGGTCCTGGAGGGCGGACCGCTTGTCGGCGTACTCCTCGTACTCCTCGCGGGCGTGGCGGCGGGCCACCTCGCGTTCCTCCAGGTAGGCCGTGTAGCCGCCGCCGTAGAGGTTGATCCGCTGCTGGGCGAGGTCCAGTTCGAGGACCTTGGTGACGGTCCGGGTGAGGAACTCGCGGTCGTGGCTGACGACCACCGTGCCCGCGCGCAGGCCGGTGACGAAGCGCTCCAGGCGCTCCAGGCCGTCGAGGTCGAGGTCGTTGGTCGGCTCGTCCAGCAGGAAGACGTCGTAACGGGACAGCAGGAGGGAGGCCAGGCCGGCCCGGGCCGCCTGGCCGCCGGACAGGGACGTCATCGGCTGGTCCAGGTCCACGGCCAGGCCGAGGGTCGCGGCGACCTCCTCGGCGCGCTCGTCCAGGTCGGCGCCGCCGAGGGCCAGCCACCGCTCCAGACCGGTGGCGTACGCGTCGTCGGCGCCGGGCGCGCCGTCGACCAGGGCCTGGGTGGCCTCGTCCATCACCCGCTGCGCCTCGGTCACGCCGGTGCGGCGGGACAGGAACGCCCGTACGGTCTCGCCCGGGCGGCGCTCCGGCTCCTGCGGCAGGTGCCCGACGGTCGCGGCCGGCGGGGACAGCCGCAGCTCGCCCTGTTCCGGGGCGGTCAGCCCGGCGAGCATCCGCAGCAGGGTGGACTTGCCCGCGCCGTTGGCGCCGACCAGCCCGATCACGTCCCCCGGGGCGACCACGAGGTCGAGTCCGGAGAAGAGGGAGCGGTCGCCGTGGCCGGCGGCGAGGTTCTTGGCGACGAGGGTGGCAGTCATCAGGGGGCAGATCCTAACGGCCGGGGGGTGGCGCGCGCCGCGGGGCCGGTCTCAGGCCGCCACGGCCGCCACCAGCACGCTCCCCGAGGTGCGCGCCACCACGAAGGACTCCCCCTTGACCGCCTTCGCGTCCAGGGCGATGCGGTGCCGGCCCGGTTCCAGGACGCCGTCGAAGAGTTCGTGGACGTGGGTGCGGCGCAGGCGGTCGAGGCGGTAGGCGGTGAGCTGCACCCGGCACGGGGAGGTGACCTCGACGTCCGCGGCGCCGCCTGCGGCGGACAGGGCGGTGAGGCGGCGCCGGTCGAGCGGGCCGCGCTCCAGGGCGTGTTCGATCTGGGCGACGAGGAGGGGGACGACGGGGGCGAGCCCGTCGACGTACGCCACGTCGACCCCGGCCTCGGCGAAGGCGCGGCGGACGGCGGCGCGCTGCTCCTCGCCGACGGCGCGGCCGAAGACGACGGCGCCGTAGCCGCGCAGCTCGTCGGCGGGCACACCGGTCGCGTCGTGGGCGATGTCCGCGCCGATGCCGATGGTGCGCAGGGCGGCGGCGAGCTTGGCGAGCACGGCGACGCGGGCGCCGATGAGCAGCACGCGGCGCCGCTCCCCCGCGGCCGGGCGGTCCAGCAGGGGGCCGAGCGCCGCCCGGTACTCGGTGCCGCGGAACCGGAACGGGCCTATGCCGTGGTAGCCGTTGAGCTCCAGGTCGGCGTGGTCGCCGGTCTGCCAGGCGAAGTCCCGCCAGACGAAGTCGTCGCCGTCGCGCTCGATGACGGCGGTGACGGCGCCGCAGGCCAGGTCCTCGCACTCGGGACAGCCGTAGATGACGTGGCGGCCGCCGGGCAGCGGGGCGTCCGCCTCCAGGAGCAGGCTGCGCACCTGCGCGGTGAAGATGGCGGGCGGGACGTCGGAGGCGAGCGGGGAGACGGCGTCCAGGTCGGAGAGCCGGAACAGCAGCGGGCGTCCGTCGACGACGAAGTCCACGAAGTCCCGGTGGACCTGGACGTCACCGCCCGCCCGGACCGCGCCGGCCCGCGTCGCCGGTGCCAGGCCGAAGGTCGCGTACGGGGCACACATACGGTGAGTATCCCCACACCGGGCGTGATCTGAGCGCGTCATGCCGGATTCCGCTACGGTCCCGGCATGGCGGGTGGAGCGGGTGGCGGGATCGTGGTCGTCGGCGGCGGGGTCGTCGGGCTGACGACGGCCGTGCTGCTGGCCGAGCGCGGCGCGCGGGTGCGGGTGTGGACGCGGGAGCCGGCCGAGGCGACCACCTCGGCGGTGGCCGGGGCCCTGTGGTGGCCGTACCGCATCGAGCCGCTCGCGCCGGCCCGGGAGTGGGCGCTGCGGTCGCTGGACGTGTACGCGGAGCTGGCGGCCCGGCCCGGGGAGACCGGCGTCCGCCTGGTCGAGGGGGTCATGGGCGGGACCGGCCTCGACGAGGCGGACGCGTGGGCGGCCGGCCGGGTGCCGGGGCTGCGGGCGGCGACGGCCGAGGAGTACGCCGGGACGGGGATCCGGGCGCGGCTGCCGCTCATCGACATGCCGGTTCATCTGCGCTGGCTGCGGGAGCGGCTGCTCGCGGCGGGCGGGACGGTCGAGACCCGTGCCGTCTCCCCCGGGTTCCCGGAGGCGCAGGCGCCGGTCGTGGTCAACTGCACGGGGCTGGGCGCGCGGGAGCTGGTGCCGGACCCGGCCGTGCGGCCCGTGCGCGGGCAGCTGGTCGTCGTGACGAACCCCGGCGTCGACACCTGGCTCGTCGCCGGCACCGGTGACGCGGAGATGGCGTACGTCTTCCCGCAGCCGGGGCGGCTCGTGCTGGGCGGCACCGCGCAGGAGGACGTCTGGTCGACGGAGCCGGACCCGGCGGTGGCGGAGGCGATCGTCGCGCGGTGCGCGGCGCTGCGGCCGGAGATCGCCGGGGCGCGGGTGCTGGCGCACCGGGTGGGACTGCGGCCCGCGCGGCCCGCGGTGCGGCTGGAGCGGGAGGACCTGCCGGACGGCCGGGCGCTGGTGCACAACTACGGCCACGGCGGCGCGGGCGTGACGGTGGCCTGGGGGTGCGCGCGGGAGGCGGCTGCGCTGGCGTGCGGCTGAGGGGGTGGACGGGGCGTGTGCGGGGCGCGGGTTGGTCGATGCCCGGCCGGGGGCGGGCCGGGGGTGGGTGGGGACGGGCCCGCGGCGCGGGGAGAACCCGGCCGCGCTCATCCGGCGGGGAAGACCGGCCCGGGGTGCGCGCGGGACGCGACCGGCCGAGGGCGCGCGCAACGCGGCCAGGCCGGTCCCCCGGGGGGACCGGCCCGGCCGGCGGCGGTGTGCCTCAGTGTTTGCCGATCGGGTCGCCCTCCACGTCCGGGCCGCGGCCCGGGCCGACGCGGAGCGCGAACTCGCCGTCGTACTTCCGGTGGCCTTCGATGACGGCGAGTTCGACGGCCTCGGAGCCCATCTCGCCGCGGACGATGACCGGGTCCCTGCGCAGGTCGCGCAGCAGGGCGACGCACATGACGGCCATGACGACGACGAACGGGGCCGCCGCGAGGATCGTGAGGTTCTGCAGGCCGGTCAGCGCGTCGCCCTGCCCGCTGCCGACCAGGAGCATGATCGCGGCCACGGCGCCGGTGAGCACGCCCCAGAACACCACCACCGGGCGGCTCGGTTCCAGCGCGCCCCGCTGGGAGAGGCTGCCCATCACGATGGAGGCCGCGTCGGCGCCGGAGACGAAGAAGATGCCGACGAGGATCATGACCAGCAGGCTGGTGACGGTGGCGAGCGGGAACTCCCGCAGCACGGCGAAGAGCTGGCCCTCCGGGGTCGACTCGTCGCCGAGGCGGCCCTGCTCGCGCATCTTCATCGCCGAGCCGCCGAAGACCGCGAACCACACCAGGCTGACCGTGCTGGGCACGAGGATGACCCCGCCGACGAACTGCCGGATCGTCCGGCCCCGGCTGATGCGGGCGATGAACATGCCGACGAAGGGCGTCCAGGAGATCCACCACGCCCAGTAGAAGACGGTCCAGTTGCCGAGCCAGTCCGCGACCCCGTCGCCGCCGCTGGCCTCGGTGCGGCCGGCGAGCTGCGGCAGGTCGCCGAGGTAGGCGAAGACGGAGGTGGGCAGCAGGTCGAGGACGATGATGGTCGGACCGGCCACGAACACGAACAGGGCGAGGACCAGCGCCAGCACCATGTTGGTGTTGGACAGCCACTGGATGCCCCGCTCCACGCCCGAGACCGCGGAGGCGACGAACGCGGCGGTCAGCACCACGATGATGGTGACCAGCAGCGCGGTGCTCACCTCGTCCATCCAGCCCAGTTCCCGCACGCCGGAGCCGATCTGGAGCGTGCCGAGCCCCAGTGAGGCGGCGGAGCCGAAGACGGTCGCGACGATGGCGAGGATGTCGATGACCCGCCCGGCCGCCCCGTTGGCGTGCTTCTCCCCGATGAGCGGGGTGAAGACGGCACTGATGGTCTGCCGGCGGCGCCTGCGGAAGGTGCTGTAGGCGATGCCGAGGCCGACCACGGCGTAGATGCCCCAGGGGTGGAGCGTCCAGTGGAAGAGGGTGGTGGCCATGGCCGTCTCCATGCGGGCGCCGGAGTCGGCCGGGTCGGTGCCGGGCGGGGCCGTCGCGTAGTGCGCGAGCGGCTCGCTCACGCCGTAGAACATCAGGCCGATGCCCATGCCGGCGCTGAACATCATCGCGACCCACGACACCGTCCGGAACTCCGGCTCCTCGCCCTCGGCGCCGAGGCGGATGCGGCCGTAGCGGCTGGCGGCGAGCCACAGCGCGAAGACGACGAAGCCCGAAGCGGCCAGCATGAACGCCCAGCCGCCGTTGTGCATCAGCCCGCCGAGCGCGCTGGTGGAGACGGCCTCCAGCGAGTCGGTGGCGGCGGCGCCCCAGATCACGAAGGCCAGGGTGAGCGCGGCGGTGACCCCGAACACGATCCGGTCGGTCCGGGGCCGCTGCCGACCCGCCAGGCCCGCTTCCGAGCCCGGCAGCGCGCCTCCCGCATGGCGTTCCTTGTCTCTGTGCTGGTCGTCCGTCACACGTGGCACCTTTCGTCGGGGCGAGGGAGGTGGAACACAGTCCTCCGGTACGCCCCTACCACGTGTGGCGGAAAATAGACCCCCTTTCTCAGCAGTCCGTGTCGGGCTCGCCCGCCGTCAGGTGGTACGCGGCACGCGCGTCGAGCAGCAGCGGCACGAGCGCGCGCAGGGACTGGCGCAGCGGCACGAGCACGCCGTGGCGGTCCCGGTGGACGTGGACGCCGTGCAGGGCCAGTTCGTCGCCGACCTGCGCGTACTGGCCGGCGGTGAGCCGGTAGCCGCAGGGCGGGTTCCGGAGGGTTTCGGACTCCTCGGGCGGGTCGTTGTCGGCGCCGCCGAGGTACACCGGGCCGGTGTCGGCGAAGCCGGCGAGCCGGGCGGCGCCGGTGGCCGCCTCGACGCGTCCGCGGCGCTCGTCCGCGAAGCCGGACAAGCCCTTCAGCGCGGCGAGCTGGGAGTGCACGCGGCGCCGGTTGTTCAGCGCCTCGTCCGCCTGTTCGGCGTCGGTGAGGGGGTCGACGCGGCTCTCGACGAGCAGGCCGACCGCGTGCTTGACACCGGAGGTGTTCCGCAGGATCCGCTCCTGGCCGTCCCCGGCCACCTGCCGGACCGGCTCGCCGGTGACGGGGTCGGTCCAGATGCCGTACGTGCCGGCGGAGTACCCGGCGGCCCACGCGGCGGGGCGTACGTAGTCCCGGGAGAGGGTGCGCGCCTCCCGGTGGACGGCTGCGGCCGTGTTCGGGTTGCGCGGCCACAGGTCGAACAGGTCCTCGTCGTAGTACGACGGTGTGGCGCCGTACTCGTGCAGGTCGTACACCACGTCGGGCCGCCGGTCGCGGACGACGGCGGCCAGGGCCCGGCCCTCGGCGGTCGCGAGGGCGAGGTGGTCGCGGTTGACGTCGACGCCGTCGGCGTTGCCGCGGGTGCCGGCGGCCCGGCCGTCGGGGTTGGCGGTCGGTACGACGAGCACGGTGGTGCGCTCCAGGAAGCGGCGGGTGCCCGGGTCACGGGCGTACGCCAGGTCGCGGACCGTGGTGAGGCAGGCCTCGCGGCCGGCGGGCTCGTCGCCGTGCTGGCTGCACACCAGGAGCACCTTGTGCGGGCTCGGGCGCGTGCCGATCCGGACGAGCCGGAGGGGGCGGCCCTGCCGCGTCGTGCCGATGCGGGCCAGGGTCACCCGGTCGCTCGCCCGGTCGACGGCCGCGAGGAACTCCTGTTCCTCGGGCTGGCTGGTCCAGCGGGCGCCGCCGGTCCGCTCGAAGCCGGTGCGCGGCGGGGCGTCGGCGGCGTGGGCGGGGACCGCGACGGCACCGGCGGCGAGAACCGCCGCCGCGGCGAGGGTCAGGGCGCGCAGGCGGTTCACCGGCCTCCCTCCGGGACGCGGGAGGCGGTGCGCGGCTCGCGCACGCCGTCCGGCACGGTGACCGCGGGAAGGCCGGCCGGTGCGCCGGAGGTCGCGCGGGCGAACGCGGCCGTGCCGCCGACGAACGGGACGCGCGCAAAGGTGCGCGCCAGGTTGAGGGTGAGCGTCGGGGTGTCCGCGGGCGGTTCGAGGAGGCCCTGGTCGGTGCCCGCGACGATCAGCGCCAGGCGGTGGCCCGCGGGCACCACGTGGTCGGTCGGCGCCAGGTCGAGGGTGACGGTGACGGGCGTGCCCGGGGTGAGCGGGGCGCCCTTGCCGTCGGAGGCGCGGTGGCCGAGGTCGGCCCAGCCGCGGCTGACGATCGTGTGGCCGACGTCGGCGGTCTTCGCCCGGGTCTCCTTGAAGCAGGCGCTGTCGCCGGTGGTGCTCGCGCCCCAGCAGGTGCGGTCGGCGAGCGTGGTGATGCCTTCGCCGGCGTCGGCGTAGTCGCGGATCGTGGCCGGGCCGAGGTCGACGAGGACGGCCGACAGGTGGGCCGTCGGGGTGCTGGGGGTCGCGGTGACGGTGACCCGCGAGGAGCCCGCGAGGCGCAGGTCGCGGGTGAGGGGGCGGGTGGTGAAACCGGCCTTGTCCGGTGTCGCGGTGTCGATCCGCGCGGCCCAGTCGGTCTCGCCCAGCCGCGGGTCGTCGGTGAAGACCGCGGTGCCGCGGCCGCGGGCCGGTCCGAGGGTGCCGGCGCCGGGACGGTCGCCGGGGGCCGGGCGGAGGGTGGCCGCCCGGGTGCCGCGCGGCGGCCACACCGCGGAGGTGACCCACCGGTCGGGGTGGCGTTCGATGTCGGCCATCGGCTCGCGGTCGATGCCGTTGTCGTAGCCGAGGAGTTCGTGGTCGAACCAGCGGTGCAGGGTCCTGACCCACTCGGCGCGCCGGAAGTCGAAGGGGTCGACGTGCCCGGTCTGCGAGAGCCAGATCTTGCGGTCGACGCCGTGCCGGGCGAGGGCGTCCCACCACGGGCCGAGGTGCTGGGCGCGGACGTTGAGGTCCTGCAGGCCGTGCACGGCGAAGACGCTGGCCCGCACCTTCGCGGCGCTGCGGACGTAGTCGCGCGCGGTCCACAGCGGCGTCCGGTCGCCGGTGCGTGGGGCGCCCTCGACGAGGGCGCGCTGGACGGCGGCGCACCGCGCGCGGGCGTCGGGGCTCTCCACGTAGTGCGAGAGCCAGTCGGGGCCGGAGTCGTAGAGCGGGGCGCCCTGGGAGAAGTAGTAGTCGTACCAGGAGGAGATGGCGCCGATCGGGACGATGGTCTCCAGGCCCTCGACGCCGGTGGCGGCGACGCCGTTGGCCACCGTGCCGTCGTAGCTCTTGCCGATCATGCCGGTCCGGCCGTTGGACCAGCCGGCCTCGGCGCGGACGCCGCCGGTGCGGGTGGTGTAGGCCCGCGCCCGGCCGTTGAGCCAGTCGACGACGGCCTTCGCGGAGCGGACGTCGGAGCGGCCGCCGACGTCGACGCAGCCGTCGGAGCGGTTGGTCCCGGCCAGGTCCACGCCGACGAAGGCGTAGCCGCGGGGCACGAAGTAGTTGTCGTAGTACAGGGGCATGCCGACGACGTCGCCGTCGGCGTCGTACGTCTTCTTCTGGCTCTCGTTGCCGCGCCCGCAGCAGGAGTAGTACGGGCTGGCGTCCATGATGACGGGGATCTTCCGGCCCTGCCGGGCGGGTTCGCGGGGGCGGACGACGTCGACGGCGACCCGGTCGGTGCGGCCGTCGCCGTCCTCGTCGAGTCCGGTGTCCACCCAGACGGCCTCGCGGACGGCGTCGTCGTAGGAGTACACGGGCCGGCTCTCCCGCGGGGCGGCGTCCGCCGCGGCCGGGGTGAGCAGCGTGGCCGTCAGGGCGGCGGTGGCCGCCGTCGCGAGCGGTCTCCAGGTCGGGAAGCGCATGCGTTTCGGCATGCGCGGACGGTACAACGGTCAACTCCCGTGCAGAAGGGCGCACCTGACGGAGCGGCGGGTCGGCCGTGGCCGGAAAGCACTCCTGGTGCCGGGCCCGGCGTGACGGCCGAATGGCGATCGTGTGACAGCGGTGGCCATGGACATGCCGAGAGGCACCGGGTCTGAATAGGCTCCCGACATCGTTCGTGACCCGACGACTTGGAGTTCTCCGTGCACCGCAGAATCATCGTTCCGGGCGCTTTGACCTCGGCCGCCCTGCTGCTGGCGATCCCGGCATCGGCGGCGAGCCACACCCCTGGCGCGCCGGGCGTCGGTGACCCCTACTACCCGGCCTACGGCAACGGCGGCTACGACGTCTCGCACTACGACCTCCGGCTGAAGTACCAGCCGGCGACCGACGAACTGGAGGGCACGGCCACCCTCCTGGCCCGCACCACGCAGGACCTGTCCCGCTTCAACCTGGACTTCCTGCTGGACGTGTCCGAGGTGCGGGTCAACGGCGCGAAGGCGTCCTTCACGGCCTCGGGCGAGCACGAGCTGGAGATCACCCCGAGGACCCCGCTCGCCAAGGGCTCCTCCGTCACCGTCGTGGTCCGCTACCGCGGGGTGCCGTCGTCGCAGCAGGCGTACGGCTTCACCAGCTGGCACCGCACCCCGGACGGCGGCGTCGCGGCCAACGAGCCCGAGGCGGCCTGGTGGTGGTTCCCCAGCAACGACCACCCGCTGGACAAGGCCACCTACGACGTGTCGGTGCTGGTGCCGGACGGCAGCCAGGCCATCTCCAACGGCACGCTCCAGTCGACGAGTTCGCGCCTGGGCTGGACCCGCTGGAACTGGCGGTCCGCCAAGCCGCAGGCCACGTACCTCGCCACGCTCGCCGTCGGGAAGTTCGACATCACCACCGGCCGCACCGAGCACGGCGTCCCGGTCCTCAACGCGTACAGCAAGGACCTCGGCGCGCTCGCCGGCGCGGCGCGGGCCAGCGTCGAGCGGACCGGGGAGGTCGCCGACTGGCTGACCGGGTACTTCGGGCCGTATCCGTACGACGCGCTCGGCGGGTACGTGCCGAACACGACCACCGGGTACGCCCTGGAGACGCAGACCCGGCCGTACTACAGCCCGCGCCAGTTCGCCAACGGGTCCAACACCTCCGTCGTCGTGCACGAACTGGCCCACCAGTGGTACGGCGACTCGGTCTCCGTGGCCGGGTGGAAGGACATCTGGATCAACGAGGGCTTCGCGCGGTACGCGCAGTGGCTGTGGTCCGAGCACGAGGGCGAGGGCACCGCGCAGGAGCTCGCCGACCACGTGTACGCCTCGCACCCGGCCGACGATCCGTTCTGGACGGTGCGGCCCGGCGACCCGGGGCCGGAGAACCAGTTCCACCTCGCGGTGTACGACCGGGGCGCGCTGGCCCTGCAGGCGCTGCGCAACGAGATCGGCGACGAGGCGTTCTTCACGATCCTCAAGGGATGGCCGAGCCGGTACGCCCACGGCAACGCCTCGGTCGCCGACTTCCGGCGGTACGCCGAGGAGGTGTCCCGGCAGCCGCTGGCCGCGCTGTTCGACACGTGGCTGCTCCAGCCGTCGAAGCCGGACGCCCCGGCGGCCCGCGCGGCGTCCCTCGCGACGGGGCGGAGCGCGGCCGTGCAGCCGAGGTCGTGGAAGAAGATCGCCGCGACGAACGGGGTGCACGAGCGGGGGCAGGGGCACGGCCACGGCCACGACCACGAGTAGGCGCGCGGTCCCGGGCCCGCGCCGGGCGCCGGCGGCCCGTGTCCGCCGGCGCCGCCCGGACCGTGCGGGGCGGGTGCGCTCCGGCGTGCCCCGCCGTACCCGGCGTTCTACGGTGGGCCCATGCGCGCCGGGCACGTGGGCCGGCCGGCGTCGCCGGGCCGACGAGGGAGCCGGACGTGCGGGACGTGGCGATCATCGAGGCTCCGTCCGTGCTGGGGCTGCGGCCGACCGGTGTGGAGGAGCTGCCGGAGGCCCTGCTGGGGGCCGGCCTGGCCGCCGGGCTCGGGACGGTCCGGGCGGGCCGCGTCGAGCCGCCGCCGTACGACCCGGAGCGGGACCCCGGCACCGGGGTCCTCAACCCGGACGGCATCGCCGCCCACTCCCTGGCGCTGGCCGACGCGGTGGGCGGGGTGATCGACGCGGGGCGGTTCCCGCTGGTGCTGGGCGGCGACTGCAGCACCCTGCTGGGGAACCTGCTCGCGCTGCGCCGCCGGGGCCGGCCCGGGCTGCTGTTCCTGGACGGCCACACCGACTTCTACCAGCCCTCGGCGGAGCCGGCCGGTGAGGTGGCCTCCATGGAGCTCGCGCTGGCGACCGGCCGGGGCCCTCGGGTCCTGACCGATCCGGAAGGGCTCGGTCCGCTGGTGCGGGACGAGGACGTCGTCGCGTTCGGGTTCCGCGACGGGGAGGAGTCCGCGGAGGCCGGGATGCAGCCGCTGCCGCCCGGACTGCACGCGATGGACCTGGACACCGTGCGGGCGCTGGGCGCCGGGGAGGCGGCACGCCGCGCGGTCGGCCTGCTGGCCGGCGACGGCGCGGGCGCCGGGTACTGGGTGCACCTGGACGCCGACGTGCTGGACGACGCGGTCATGCCCGCGGTCGACTACCGGCTGCCCGGCGGGCTGGGCTGGAGCGAGCTGGAGACGGTCCTGCGGACGGCCCTGTCGGACACCGGTGCCGCCGGCCTGGGCGTGACGATCTTCAATCCCCGGCTGGACCCGGACGGGGAGATCGCGGCACGGTTCACGGCGTGTCTGCTGCGGGCGTTCGCACCGGAGGTGTGACCGGTCCGGCCGACCCCGTGGGACTCGCACCCGGGCACGTCCTCGGCTGCGGCGGGCGACGCGGCGCCTCCCGACCGGCCGTCCGCGGCGGAGGGCCGACCACGGCGGAGGGCCGACCGCGACCCCTGCGGGCCACGGCCCTCTCGGGCCCGGGCCGCGTCTCGCTGCCACCGCCGCACGCCCGGCTCCGACGCGGGCCCACGCCCCCGGCGACGCCCGTACGCCTCCGCGCGGCTCCCGCGTCCGGCGGGCGGGGCACCGCGCTCGGGCCCGCCCCGCCGTGAGCGGCGGTGATCAGGGCACGGGGATCTGCCGGCCGTCGGCCGAGGGCATCCGCGCCGCGGGGCCGACCGGCTCCCCGACGCCCGTACGCCTCCGCGCGGCTCCCGCGTCCGGCGGGCGGGGCACCGCGCTCGGGCCCGCCCCGCCGTGAGCGGCGGTGATCAGGGCC
The DNA here is from genome assembly GCF_044540485.1 of Streptomyces sp. NPDC085946. NCBI lineage: Bacteria > Bacillati > Actinomycetota > Actinomycetes > Kitasatosporales > Streptomycetaceae > Streptomyces > Streptomyces sp. NPDC085946. The sequence goes on from NZ_JBITSF010000010.1 coordinate 54,211, forward strand.
CGGGGATCTGCCGGCCGTCGGCCGAGGGCATCCGCGCCGCGGGGCCGACCGGCTCCCCCACGACGCGGCCGGCCAGCTCCGCCGCGAGGTGCGGGACGCGGGTTCGCAGCTCGGCCTCGGCCGCCTCGCGCTCGGCCGCCAGACGGGCGCCGGCCTCGGCCAGGAGCCTGTCGCGCTCGCGCAGTCCGTCGTCGCGGGCGGCGGCGAGCAGGGTGGCGCCTTCCTGCCGGGCCCGCTGCCGGATGCGGGCCGCGTCGTGGCGGGCCTCGGCGAGCAGGGCGTGCGTCCGCTCGCGTACGTCCGCGGCGTGGGCCCGCACCTCCTCGGCCCGCCGGCCGGCCCCGCTCGTCGCCTGCTCGCGGGCGTCCAGGACGCGGTCGATCCTGCGGAGCAGCCGGGTCAGGACGAGGTGGCAGACGGCGAACAGGACGCCCGCGAGCACCGTCTCCCGGACGCGCGGGTTCAGCGGGCCGATCTCCATGGGAATGAACTCCATGCCGGAGCCTTACCCGCTCGCCCGTACGGGTCGGCACGGATGCACGCCGAGACGGGCGGAACCGCACCGTTCCGGAGGGCAGGCCCGGGCCCTCCGCCCGGCCCGGTCAGCCCTCGTGGTCGTACACCGTCACGGGTATTCCCCGGCGGACCAGGCGGTCGGCCACGAGCGGTTCGACGCGTGACCACCGGCCGCCGGCCAGGCCGCAGCCGATGCGCGGCATGTGCACGGAGGTGCCGAGCCCGGCGGCCCGGCCGGCGAGCCGGCCGAGGGCGGTGTCGATCGCCTCGTAGCGGACCGGCACCCCCTTGCTGCCGGTCCGGATGCCGCGCCGGCCGACCATATTGGCCACCCACACATGTGGCTCGACCTGGACGAGCTGGACTGCGCCCAGGCCGAAGTCGTTGGAGGACCGGCCCCGGTACCAGGCCCGGAAGGCCGCCTCCGGCTCCGGCCGGCGCCGTGACAGCGCCACGACGAAGCCCTTCCCCCACCCGCCGACGTCGTTGCAGACATGGGCGATGATCTTGACGCCCTTCGCCGACGGCGCGGTGGCGTCACCCCGGACGTACGTGATCCCCGACATGACGCCACCGTAGACGGAGCCACTGACAATGGCCCCGGCCCGCTATTCGGTGAGCTGCGACAGCTCCCGGTCGGCGTCGCGTGCCACGCGGCGCCGGACGCCGAACCAGCCCGCGACCAGCGCCACGGCGATCAGCGGGACGAGCAGCAGCGTCTTGCGGCCGACCTCCGGGTCGTTCCCCATCATGCCGAGGCAGGCCACCAGGAAGGCGATCGTGGCGATCTCCGTGACCGGGCTGCCGGGCAGCCGGAAGTGCGGCCGGGTGACCAGGCCGGCCTTGGCGCGGCGGACGAAGACCAGGTGGCAGACCATGATGATCACCCACGTGCTGATGATGCCGAGCGAGGCGACGTTCAGCACGATCTCGAAGGCCTGGCTCGGCACGAGGAAGTTCAGGCCGACGCCGAGCACGCACACCGCGCAGGTCAGCAGGATGCCGCCGTAGGGCACCTGGCTGCGGTTCATGCGGGCGGTGAACTTCGGCGCCGAGCCGGCCATGGCCATGGAGCGCAGGATGCGGCCGGTGGAGTACAGGCCGGAGTTCAGGGAGGACATCGCGGCCGTGAGGACGACCAGGTTCATCACGTCGCCGGCCGCCGGGACGCCGATCTTGGAGAGGACCGTGACGAAGGGGCTCTGGTCGGCGGAGTACACCGAGCCGGGCAGCAGCAGGGCCAGCAGGACGACCGAGCCGACGTAGAACAGGCCGACCCGCCACATGATCGAGTTCACCGCGCGCGGGACGACCTTCTCCGGCTCGGCGGTCTCGCCCGCGGCGACGCCGACCAGTTCCAGCGCCGCGTAGGCGAAGATCACGCCCTGCATGACCAGCACGACGGGCATCAGGCCGTGCGGGAAGACACCGCCGTTGTCGGTGATCACGCTCAGACCCGGGGTCTGGCCGCCCACCTCGTGCCGGGTGGCCAGCAGGAAGACGCCGATCAGCATGAAGCCGACCAGCGTGGCCACCTTGATGATCGCGAACCAGAACTCCAGCTCGCCGAAGATCTTCACCGAGATCAGGTTCACGGCCAGCACCACCGCGAGGGCGATCAGGGCGAGCACCCACTGCGGGATGTCGGTGAACAGGCTCCAGTAGTGGGTGTACAGCGCGATCGCGGTGATGTCGGCGATGCCGGTGGTCGACCAGTTCAGGAAGTACATCCAGCCGGCGACGTAGGCGCCCTTCTCGCCGAGGAACTCGCGCGCGTACGACACGAAGGAGCCCGACGACGGCCGGTACAGGACCAGCTCGCCGAGCGCACGGACCACGAAGAAGGCGAAGACGCCGCAGACCAGGTAGGCCAGCGCGAGCGCCGGGCCGGCGTTGTGGAGGCGGCCGCCGGCGCCGAGGAAGAGGCCGGTGCCGATGGCGCCGCCGATGGCGATCATGTTGACGTGGCGGGCCTTGAGGTCCTTGCTGTAACCGGCGTCGCCCGCGTCCGCGGGCACTCGGGCCGCATCGGTGCGCGGCGCGGCCGTGTTCACGGCGTCCTTGCTCACGGGTGGTTCCACTCTCTGGTGCCCCCGGGCGTGGTGGGCCCGGGTGTCCGTACGGTGTCTCGGCCCGCACCACCCTTGTGACGCGGCACAGACCAAGGCAGGACCTTCCCACACCGGTCCGCCCCCACGCGGTGGCCGACGTCACAGAGCGTCGCTTCTCACATGATCCACCCCCGGTGCCCACAGGGATCACCGGCCGTTCACGCCGTGGCCGCGCAAGGGTCCGGAGAGGTGTCACAGCACTGGTGGTACAGCGATACTGCTGCACATGACGACCGACACCGAGCAGCCGACCCTCACGATCGACGAGCTGGCCGCCCGGGCCGGCGTCACGGTGCGCACGGTCCGCTTCTACGGCACGCGGGGCCTGCTGCCGCCGCCGGTGATCGGTCCGCGGCGCGTCGGGCACTACGGCCGGGAGCACCTGGCCCGGCTGGCCCTGATCGAGGAGTTGCAGCACCAGGGCATGACCCTGGCGGCCATCGAGCGGTACCTCCGGCAGCTGCCGCCGGACCTGAGCCCGCGCGACCTCGCCATCCACCGGGCGGTGGTGGCGTCCTGGGCGCCGGACACGGTGGAGACGGTGACGCACGCGGAGCTGGAGAGACGGGCGGGGCGGCCGCTCGGCGACGACGAGACCGCGCGGCTCGTCGCGATGGACGTGGTGCGCCCCGGCGACGGCACGTACGACGTCGACCTCGGGCTGCTCCGGCTCGGCGTGCGGCTGCTGGACGTGCCGCTCTCCCACGAGGCGATCCTCGCGGCGCGCAAGGTGCTCATCGAGCACTCGCGCGCCGCGGCCCACGAGCTCTCCCAGCTCCTGCGCGGCGAGGTGTCCGAGCGGGACGCCCGGGACGTGAAGTCCCTGTCCGCGCACATGCAGCCCCTGGTGGTGCAGGCGCTCCTGACGGCCTTCCAGCGGTCGCTGAAGGAGGAGCTGGGCGAGTGGCTCACGGAGTCAGGAACGGGCTGAGTCCCGGAAGACCTCCCCCTTCTCCGCCTTCTCCACCAGCAGCGCGGGCGGCGTGAACCGCTCGCCGTAGCGCTCGGCGAGCTCCCGCGCGCGGGCCACGAAGCCGGGCAGGCCGCCCTCGTAGCCGTTGATGTACTGCAGGACGCCGCCGGTCCAGCCGGGGAAGCCGATGCCGAGGAGGGAGCCGATGTTGGCGTCGGCGACGGAGGTCAGCACGCCCTCCTCCAGGAGCCGGACGGTGTCCAGCGCCTCGGCGAAGAGCATGCGCTCCTGCATGTCCTCGAACGGGATCCGGTGGCCGGGCTTCGTGAAGTGCTCGCGCAGGCCCGGCCAGAGCCCGGCCCGCCGGCCGTCCTCCCCGTACTCGTAGAAGCCGGCGCCGCCGCTGCGACCGGTGCGGCCGAACTCGTCGACCATGCGGTCGATGACGGCCTCGGCGGGGTGCGGGGTCCAGGTGCCGCCGGCCTCCTCGACCGCCCGCCGGGTCTCGTTGCGGATCTTGCGGGGCAGGGTCAGGGTCAGCTCGTCCATCAGGGAGAGCACCTTGGCCGGGTAGCCGGCCTGGGCCGCCGCCTGCTCGACCGACGCGGGCTCGATGCCCTCGCCGACCATGGCGACGCCCTCGTTGATGAAGTGGCCGATGACGCGGGAGGTGAAGAAGCCGCGCGAGTCGTTGACGACGATCGGGGTCTTGTTGATCTGCCGGACCAGGTCGAAGGCGCGGGCCAGGGCCTCCTCGCCGGTGTGCTCGCCCTTGATGATCTCGACCAGCGGCATCTTGTCGACCGGCGAGAAGAAGTGCAGCCCGATGAAGTCGGCCTGCCGCTCCACGCCCTCGGCGAGGGTGGTGATGGGGAGGGTGGAGGTGTTGGAGCAGAGCAGGGCGTCGGGCGCGACGACGTTCTGCACCTCCTGGAACACCTTGTGCTTGAGGGAGGTGTCCTCGAAGACGGCCTCGATGACCGCGTCGCAGCCCGCGAGGTCCTGCACCTCGGCGGTGGGCGTGATGCGGGCGAGCAGCGCGTCGGCCTTCTCCTGGCTGGTGCGGCCCTTGGCGACGGCCTTGGCGCACAGCGTCTCGGAGTAGCCCTTGCCCTTGAGGGCCGCCTCCAGGGAGACGTCCTTCAGGAGCACGTCGATGCCCGCGCGGGCGCACGCGTAGGCGATGCCCGCGCCCATCATCCCGGCGCCGAGCACGGCCACCTTGCGGACCTGGCGCGGCTCGACGCCGCGGGGGCGGTTGGCGCCGGAGTTGACGGCCTGGAGGTCGAAGAAGAACGCCTGGATCATGTTCTTCGAGGTCTGTCCGGCGGCCAGTTCCACGAAGTAGCGGGCCTCGACGACCTGGGCGGTCTCGAAGTCGACCTGGGCGCCCTCGACGGCGGCGGCGAGGATGCTGCGCGGCGCCGGGTAGGGGGCGCCGCCCGTCTGCTTGCGCAGGGTGGCCGGGAAGGCGGGCAGATTGGCGGCGAACTTCGGGTTCGACGGCGTGCCGCCGGGGATGCGGTAGCCCGGCCGGTCCCAGGGCTGCTGCGACTCGGGGTGGGCGTCGATGAAGGCGCGGGCCTTGGCGAGCAGGTCCTCCGGGGTGTCGGCCACCTCGTCGACCAGGCCGTTGTCCAGGGCGCGGCGCGGGGTGTACTGGGTGCCCTGCAGCAGGACCTTGAGCAGGGCGTCGGCGATGCCGAGCAGGCGGACGGTGCGGACGACGCCGCCCCCGCCGGGGAGCAGACCGAGGGTGACCTCGGGGCAGCCGATCTTCGAGCCGGGCGCGTCGAGGGCGATCCGGTGGTGGCAGGCCAGGGCGAGCTCGTAGCCGCCGCCCAGGGCCGCGCCGTTGATCGCGGCGACGACCGGCTTGCCGAGGGTCTCGATGCGGCGCAGGTTCCGCTTGATCGCCATGCCGCCGTCGAAGAGCTCCTGGGCGGTCTCCGGGGTGACGCGGATCAGGTCGCGCAGGTCGCCGCCGGCGAAGAAGGTCTTCTTGGCGGAGGTGAGGATGACGCCCCGGACGGAGTCCTTCTCGGCCTCCAGACGGTCGGTGACCGCGGCGAGCGACTCGCGGAACGCCTGGTTCATGGTGTTCGCGGACTGGTCGGGGTCGTCCAGGACGAGGGTGACGACGCCGGTGTCGTCCTGCTCCCAGCGGATGGTGGTGGGCTCAGTGCTCATGAGGGGATGCTCCGTGGTGATCCGTCGGGAGGGGGGTCAGATGCGCTCGACGATGGTGGCGATGCCCATGCCGCCGCCCACGCACAGCGTGGCGAGGCCGTAGCGCTTGTCCTGGCGCTCCAGTTCGTCGACGAGCGTGCCGAGGATCATCGCGCCGGTCGCGCCGAGCGGGTGGCCGAGCGCGATGGCGCCGCCGTTGACGTTGACCTTGTCCAGGGACAGGCCCATGTCCTTGACGAAGCGGAGCACGACCGCGGCGAACGCCTCGTTGATCTCGACGAGGTCGATGTCGTCGATGGTCAGGCCGGCGCGGGCCAGCGCCTTGCGGGTGGCGGGGGCGGGGCCGGTGAGCATGATGGTCGGCTCGGAGCCGGAGACGGCGGCGGAGACGATCCGCGCGCGGGGGGTGAGCCCGTAGCGCTCGCCGACCTCCTTGGAGCCGATCGCGACGAGCGCGGCGCCGTCCACGATGCCGGAGGAGTTGCCCGCGTGGTGCACGTGGTCGATCTTCTCGACCCAGTGGTACTGCTGGAGCGCCACCGCGTCGAAGCCGCCCAGTTCGCCGATGTCCGCGAAGGACGGCTTGAGCCCGGCCAGGGAGTCGGCGGTGGTGCCGGGGCGCAGGTGCTCGTCGTGGTCGAGGACGACGAGGCCGCTGCGGTCCTTGACGGGGACGACGGACTTCTCGAAGCGGCCCTCCTTCCACGCGGTGGCCGCCCGCTCCTGCGACAGCGCGGCGTACTCGTCGACGTCCCGCCGGGAGAAGCCCTCGATGGTGGCGATGAGGTCGGCGCCGATGCCCTGCGGCACGAAGTTGACGGAGAGGTTGGTCATCGGGTCGTTGAACCAGGCGCCGCCGTCCGAGGCCATCGGCACCCGGGACATCGACTCGACGCCGCCCGCGAGGACGAGGTCCTCCCAGCCCGACCGCACCTTGGCGGCGGCCATGTTGACGGCTTCCAGGCCCGAGGCACAGAAGCGGTTCTCCTGCACGCCCGCGACCGTGTCGGGCAGTCCGGCGGCGACGGCGGCGATCCGGGCGATGTCCGAGCCCTGGTCGCCGACCGGGCCGACGACGCCGAGGACGATGTCGTCGACGGCGGCCGGGTCGAGGTCCGGGAAGCGGGCGCGGATCTCGTGGATGAGTCCGACGACCAGGTCGATGGGCTTGGTGCCGTGCAGGGCGCCGGTCGCCTTGCCACGCCCGCGCGGGGTGCGGATCGCGTCGTACACGTACGCTTCGGTGCTCACGAGGAGGCCTTTCGCTCAAGGGGTGCGGGCGGGGTGAGGAGTCCGGGCACGTCCCAGTCCCCGGCCACCGCCGCCGTGTCGGCGCCCGGCCGCGCGGGGCCGGTGCGGACGGTGGCGGGGGTCGCGGAGAAACGGGGCGCCGGGGCGGGCTGGGTCAGGCCGCCGTGGCCGGTGAAGGTGGCGCGGGCGGCGAGGTGCGGGTGGTGCGGGGCCTCGCGCAGCGACAGGACGGGCGCCACGCACGCGTCGGAGTCCTCGAACACGGCGGTCCACTCGTCGCGGGTGCGGGCCTTGAAGCGGGCCGCGACCTGTTCGCGCAGGCCGTCCCACCGGGCGGGGTCCGTGCGCGCCGGTGCCTGGCCGTCGACGCCGAGGAGGGTGAGGAACTCGTCGTAGAACCGCTCCTCCAGTGCGCCGACCGCCATGTACCCGCCGTCGGCCGTCTCGTAGGTGCCGTAGTAGGGGCAGCCGCCGTCGAGGAGGTTGGCGCCGCGCCGGTCCTGCCAGGCGCCGGCGGCGAGCATGCCGTGGATCATCGCGGAGAGGTGGGCGGCGCCGTCGACGACGGCGGCGTCGACGACCTGGCCGGTGCCGGTCGCGCGCGCGTGGTGCAGGGCGGCGAGGACACCGACCACGAGGTAGAGGGCGCCGCCGGCGTAGTCGCCGAGCAGGTTGGCCGGGGGCGGCGGGGGCTCGTCCGGGCGGCCGATCACGCCGAGGGCGCCGGTGACGGCGAGGTAGGTGATGTCGTGCCCGGCGCGGGGGGCCAGCGGGCCGTCCTGGCCCCAGCCGGTCATGCGGCCGTAGACAAGCCGGGGGTTGCGGGCGTGGCAGGCGTCCGGGCCGACGCCCAGGCGTTCGGCGACACCGGGCCGGTAGCCCTCGACCAGGACGTCGGCGCGGGCGGCCAGGTCGAGGACGCGGCCGGGGCCGTCCGGTGCCTTCAGGTCGACGAGCACCGAGCGCTTGTTGCGGTTGGTCACGTCGTACGCCGGGTCGATGCCCAGGCCCGGGCCGCCCGGGCGGTCCACGCGGACCACGTCGGCGCCGAGGTCGGCCAGGAGCATCGCCGCGAACGGGCCGGGCCCGATGCCGGCCAGCTCGACCACGCGCACGCCCGCGAGCGGGCCCTGTCCGGACGGCGCCTTCGCCTCTGTCATCGAGCCCCCAGCTGTGACACGACCGATGTAACACCAGTGATGCTAAGAACGTGTTCCACCCGGCACAAGGGTCCGGGCGAGCAAGCGCTTAGTCCATTGTGGGGTGCCGCCGGGCTCGGCGCCCGTCCGGTTCGGCCATCAGCCGTTCGGACGCGACGAGGCGGCGGCTCTCCCGGCCGGTCGCCCGGCCGGTCGCCCGGCGGGCGCGCCGGTCTCCCCGGGGGGACTGCTCCACGGGACCGGGCGGCCCGAGGGCGAACGCGCGCCTTTTCCCCTTCTTCAGGGCGTTCCCGGCCACCGCCACCGCTTTCCTCCGGCCTCCTCGTCGCGTTCCGCTCCCCTCACGCTAGCCTCAGCCACCGACAGCGGCGCGGGCTGCACGACCGAGGGGTGTCATGAGCAGGCTGAACAGGACGGACCGTCCGTACGACATCGTGCTCTTCGGAGCCACCGGCTTCGTGGGGACGCTCACCGCGGAGTACCTCGCCGCCCACGCGCCCGAAGGACTGCGCTGGGCGATCGCGGGCCGCAGCCGGGAGAAGCTGGAGCGGCTGCGGGAGCGGCTGCCCGGCGCCGGGCCCGGGGTGCTGCGGGCCGACGTGTCCGACCCCGCCTCGCTGCGCGGACTCGCCGAGCACGCGCGCGTGGTGGCCACCACGGTGGGCCCCTACGTGACGTACGGCGAGGAGCTGGTCGCCGCCTGCGCGGACACCGGCGCCGACTACCTCGACCTCACGGGCGAACCGGAGTTCGTGGACCTGATGTACGTGCGCCACGACGCACGCGCGCGGGAGACCGGCGCGCGCCTGGTGCACGCCTGCGGTTTCGACTCGGTCCCGCACGACCTGGGGGTGTACTTCACCGTCCGGCGGCTGCCGGAGGGCGTGCCGCTGACCGTGGACGGTTTCGTCACCGTCGACGCGGCCTTCTCCGGCGGCACCTTCGCCTCGGCCCTGGGCCAGTTCGCGCGTCCCCGGCAGGTGCGGGCCGCCGCCCGGGACCGCGGGCGGCACGAGCCGCGGCTGGTGGGCCGCCGGGCGTCGGCGCCCACCGGCGCGCCGCGCTTCGCGCCGGAGGTGGGCGCGTGGGCGCTGCCGCTGCCGACCATCGACCCGCAGATCGTGCGGCGGTCGGCGAAGGCACTGGAGCGGTACGGGCCGGACTTCCGCTACCGGCACTACGCGGCCGTCCGGCACCTGCCCGTCGCGGTGGGCGGGGCCGCGGCCGTCGGCGCGCTGGTCGCGGCGGCCCAACTGCCGCCCGCCCGGCGCTGGTTGTCCGGCCGGCTCCGGCCCGGCCAGGGGCCGGACGAGGCGAGGCGGGCCAGGAGCTGGTTCTCGGTGCGGTTCGTGGGCGAGGGCGGCGGGCGGCGGGTGTGCACGGAGGTGGCGGGCGGCGACCCCGGCTACGACGAGACGGCGAAGATGTTCGCCGAGTCGGCCCTGTCCCTGGCCCTGGACGACCTGCCGCCGACGGCCGGGCAGGTCACCACGGCGGTGGCGATGGGCGACGCGCTGATCGAGCGGCTGAGCGCGGCGGGGATCCGCTTCCGGGTGGCGGCGAGCCGCTGAACGGTCCGCTTGCGCCGGGCCCTCAGACCGGCCACTCCAGCAGCGTGTAGATCATTCCGACGATCCAGGCCAGCCCGGCCAGGACGGCGAGGACCAGCCCGACGGTCACCGCCCGCTCGACGGGCTGGACGGGGTGGGCGACGGGCTCGGGAGCACGGTGTGTGGGCATGCGCCCAGCCTGCCGACCGGGCCCGTGGCCGCACATCCGTACGAGTACTCAGGAGCGGTACCCAGACCGGCGGGTGAGTACGGGGAGAGAGGACCGGGCGGGGCCTCCGCGGGCCGGTCCGGCGGGCAGGTCCGGCGGGCCGCGCCTACGGCCGTGCCGGGTCCTCCGCCGGGTCGAGGGGGCTCTGTGTGCCGGCCGCCTCGCGCAGGGCCCGGCGGCACAGGGCGTCCGCCCTGCGGGTCGTCTCCGGCAGGCGGTACTCCGGGGTGAGGGCGAGGGTGTGGGCGCAGGCGTTGGCGAGGCTCACCCGGTGGCCGACGGAGACGAAGACCGGCTTGACCGCGTCGCGGGTGCGCAGGGCGCGTCCGACCTCCTCGGTGCCGGCGAGCAGCGGGGAGGTGCTGCCGCGCGGTGCGGCCGGGTCGTCGTGGGTGAAGGTGAAGGGGTTCTTGGCGACGCCGATCACGGGCAGGCCGGTGAGGACGCCGAGGTGGCTGGCGAGGCCGAAGCGGCGGGGGTGGGCGAGGCCGTAGCCGTCGCAGACCACCAGGCCGGGCGGGCAGGGCAGCGCGTCGAGGGCGGCGAGCACGGTGGGGATCTCGCGGAAGGCGAGCAGCCCGGGGACGTAGGGGAAGGAGACCCGGCCGACGGCGGTCGCCTCGGCGACCACGTCGAGGGTCGCCGCGTCCAGCACCACCGCGGCGGCCGCGACGAGGTCCCGCTCGTCGTCGTACGCCACGTCGACCCCGGTGACGTGGCCGGTGCCGGGCGCCGGGCCCGGCTCGTCGAGCACCACGCGCGGGCGCAGTTCGTCCTGGACGGCGCGGGCCTGCTCCTCGGTCGCGGGCCATCCCGCGGGAATGCGTACGGTCGTCATCGTGGCCCCGAGCCTACGGTCCCCGGCGCCGCCGCGCGGGCGCCGGGGGCCGGGAGCCGGCCCGCGGTCACCGCGGGGCCCGCCGGACGCCGTCCGTCGCCTCGCGCGGCCCGGCCGTTCAGCGCTCTCTCAACGACCTCAAGAGCTTTATATAGGCACTGTTGAACCGGGCGCCTTTGTCCAGGTAGGCAGCCCCGACCGTGGCGCCTTCCCGGAGGTAGGCGACGAGCACTCCCTGCTCCGGTCGGTCCGGATCCCCGCGGACGATCTCCATCGAATCCGACGTCCTCGGATTGCCGGCGATCTGGATACGCAGTCCGAGTACTTCCGTGGACATGCTGGGGAAGTAGCCGATCCGGGAGGTCACCGAGCCGTACCCCAAGGACGACGCCAGGGACCTGCCCGCGAGATCACCGGTGTCGATCGCGTTCTTCCAGAACTCCCTGCGCGTAAGGTTCCCGGCCGTCCACGGGTCGGGGTAACGAGCGATGTCCCCGGCCGCGAACACGTTCTCCCACGGTGACACACGCATGTACTCGTCGACGCGCACCCCGTCGGACAGGTCCAGGCCGTTTCCGTGCAGCCATTCCACATTGGGAACGCTGCCGATCGCCTCGATGAAAAGGGATCGACCGGACGAGGGCTCCGGATCCGACGGTTTCACATCACAGAGCAGTTCCCTCGCGGGGTCGCCCGTCAGGAACGTGATGCCATGCCGGACGAGCCAGCGGCCGAGCGCCACCGAAACACGCTCCCCCAGGATGCTTTCGAACGGCCCGCGCCGCACCGTTTCCAGCATGAGGACTTCACAGCCGTACTCCCTGGCCAGTGAAGCAAGCTCGCAAGCAACGAATCCGGCGCCTGTTATCGTGACCTTTTCGCTCGCCTGGAGCCGATGGTGGATGTACCGTGCATCGCCCAGGCCACGCAGGGTCCGGTGCGTATGAAGTCCGCACTGCCCGTTGCCCCAGACCGAGGTGCGCGGGCGCACCCCCGCAGCGATCACCAGACCGTCGTACTCGAATGTCTCGCCCGTGCTCAGGTGCAGAATCCTGTCACGCAGGTCCGCGGTCTCGACCCTGGTGCCGAGGCGCCAGGTCAGAGCGTCGTTCTCGGCTCCACGCACCTTCACGTCCTCGGCGATCGTCATGTCGAGGGCGTCCGACAGGGGATACCGCTTCTTCGTCAGACCCGGCCGGTTGTAGGTGCGGTGAGTCTCGTCCCCGAAGACGACGATCCTGGCGTCGGCCTTGCATTTGAGCATCGCGTCGGCCGCTCGCAGGCCGGCTATACCGGAGCCGACCACGCCGATGAGCGGCCGCCCACCGGCCACCGGCGGCATCACGATTTCAGGAAGATCGCTTGCAGAGGGCAGGAGTCGACAGCGTCCTCGATATCGCTGACGTTCTCCTCGTCGAACGCCTCCTGGTATTGAAGCTCCCCGTCGGCGTCGAGCTCGAAATTGGTCGGGGCCGAGATCGCGCACTGCCCATGATTCTGGCACTTGACCCTGTCGACAAAAATCTTCATGGTCCCCGGTCTTCCGTCGCTCGTCCCTTTCGCCGGTCCATTCTCCGGCGATCACGACCCTACGAGCCTCCGCACGGCGAAGGAAGAAGTGACGGGTGGCCTGAAGCGGTCCTGGCCTGTTCAGGCCCGTGGCGGGCCGTCCGGGGGCCGGTTCGGCACAGCCGGCGCCGCGCGCCGGGTTTCCTCGACCGGCGGCCGGGCACCCGTTGCCGGCCTTGGGGGGTGGGGGAAATTCCCGAGTCACATAGAACCATCTGCGGGGTTCTCGCATGCTTGCGACACAGGGGGCAACCGGCTAAGGTGGTTCCATGGCCGTGGTGTATTTTCCCGAATTCCGCCTGGGCAAGGTGCTGGCGACCAGCTTCACAGGGACCCTGTCGGAGCGTTACGGCGAGGCGCTGGAGCGCATTCCTGTGCCGTCCCGGCTCACGGACTGGCTGGCAATCCATGGACTCGTCGTCGACTCCTGCAGCCGAGCCCAGCTCGATCACGCCCGGGAGCTGCGGGAATCCATTCACGCGGCTGCCACCGCCGTCGCGAACCAGGAACCGCTCCCCTCTTCAGCCGTCCGAGTCATCAATGACTGCAGTACTCACGGTCTGGCCTCGGCGATCCTGACGCCCGGGGGCAGCCGGGAGTGGCGGCTGGGTTCCGCTTCCGTGGAGGACGCGCTCAGTGTGATCGCCGCCGATGCGATCAGCCTCCTCTCGGGAGAACGAGAAGGAAAGATTTCGTTGTGCGCGTCGCCGACGTGCCAGGCCGCGTTCGTCGACACCAGTCGCGGCCACACCCGCAGATGGTGCGACATGAACACGTGCGGGAATCGTGAGAAAAAGGCACGCTTCCTCGCCAACAAGCGCAAGCAGTCGAGCCTTGCCGACTGACCGTGCTGTCCGGTCGCCGGTCGTCGTGACTTCGCAGCACCAAGACTCCCGCCCTCCGTAGTCTCGCCACCGCACGCTGCTCAAAAGGGGGAATCGCATGTTCGATGTTCTGGGAATGGACGCCACGTCCGAGGTGGTCTACCGCGAGATGCTGGCGCACCCGCAGGACGGTGTGGCCGAGCTGATGCGCCGCCTCCGGCTGACCGAGCAGGTGGTGGTGACGGCACTCGACACCCTCAGCGAACTGGCCCTGATACGGAGTTCCTCCGAGGATCCCCGGAATTTCCACGCAGTCGACCCGCACCTGGCCGCAGACATCCTGCTGGCAAGGCAACGAGCCGAGCTCGCCGCGCAGCAGAAACGTGTGCAAGAGGCTCAGGCCGCCGCCGTGCGCCTCAAGTCGGAGTTCGCCCAGGACAGGGAGGAGTCGCTTCGCCTGAACGGGGTCGACTGCGTCCGCGACTACCTGGCGACCCTGTACGACAGGGTCGAGGACGAACTGCTGACCTTCGCTCCGGGCGGAGCCCAGACCGCGGCCAACGTGCGCAGTTCGCGGCCGCTCGCCGAGAGCCTGTTCGAGCGCGGGGTGCGGATGCGCACCGTCTACCTGGACAGCGCCCGCAACGACCCCGCCACGGTGGCGCACGCGGAGTGGCTGGCCGCGCTCGGCGGGCGAATACGGACCGTCCCCTCCTTACCGAACCGCATGATCATCTGCGACCGGAGGGTCGCCGTCGTCGCCGCCGACTGCGATGACACCGCTGCCGGGGCAGTGGTGCTGCAGACGCCAGGAGTGGTCTCGTCGCTGTACGCCCTGTTCGATTGCGTCTGGCAGTCCGCCCGGCCGATGGGCACGACCGCCTTACCCGCGGATGCGCGGAGGCTGAATCCGCAGCAGACGGAAGTCCTGCGGCTGTTGTCCCAAGGGCACACCGACGAATCCGTCGCGGCGCGGTTGGGTGTGTCGGCTCGCACGGCACGCCGCATCGCCACGAAACTCATGGACCACCTCGGCGCGCGAAGCCGCTTCCAGGCCGGCGTCCACGCGGTCGCGAGGGGGCTCATCCGGCCATGACGGTCCATGTGGTCGCTGGTCGACAACCACTGGAAGGGATTGACGATCCGAATAGGACAGTTGCCTCATGTACCTCGTCCATCTCGCTGTCTCCCCTCCAGGCGACGCCCCCCTGCCTGCTGAGATCAGGCAGATGCTGGAAGCCACCGCACCGGACGTCCTGGAACACGTCAGCGTGCACCTCCAGTCACGGCCTCACCCCGTCATCGGCCTCTTCCTCCGCGTCTCGTCCCTGAACGAGGCCGAGTCGACCGCGGAGCAGATCTGGGCGCGCGCGGTCGCTGCCTGCCCTCAACTGGCCGAATGGTGCCTGCGACGCGCTGAAGCGCCGCTGATGCGCTACGAGTTGGACTGAGATCTCCTCACCCTGATCCGATCCGTACCAGGGTGTCCCTGCCGGCGAGCAGGATGACCACGCGCCCCGCTCGGCGGTCTTCTCCGGGGCGCGTCCGTGCGTGCTGCGCGGGCGGCCGAGACACAAGGCCCCGTGCGGCCGTGCCTCTTCCGTGCGCATGTCCTCGGCGGCCTTCGCCCGCATGCCGTCACGCACGCTCGACCGGCGCCGCCGCGCCCGTTCACCACCGCGGAAAACAGGTTTTTTCATAAGTTTGATTCAGTGTGCACGGGGAATATCGCGGTCGCCGGCGACCCATGGACCGGAAACCAAGTCCGCCCAAGGGCCTGAATAGGTCAGGACCCATTCAGTCCACCCGTCAGTTCTTCCTTCGCCGCGCGAGAGCTCGCAGAATCGTGATTGCTGGACAACGAACCAGTGAGAGAGGCGAGCAATGAAAGAACGGACATCCACCCCAGGCAGCTCACCCACGAAGGAGCCGACCTTAGGCCGCCGGCTCGATGACGGCGGATGGCAGTGATTGCATGGCCACCTCGAACGACCACATTCAAGGCAATGCGCTGGCGGCACTCGCCGAGGAGTTCGGCACCCCGCTGTTCGTCTACGACGCGGACGTCCTGGAAGACACGTACCGCGAGCTGCGCGGCGTGCTCCCCGCCGATGTCGATGTCTTCTACTCGCTCAAAGCCAACCCGAACGTCAGTGTCTGCGCACTGCTGAACTCGTTCGGTGCCGGCGCCGAGGTCTCCTCCTTCGCCGAACTGGTCACCACTCTGCGAGCCGGGGTCGCGCCCCAGGACGTCATCTTCCTCGGCCCCGGCAAGGACGAGCGAGAACTCACCGCGTGCATCGAAGCCGGAATCCACGCGATCGTCTGCGAATCACTGGACGAACTCGACTTCCTGGACTCGCTGCTGGCGGCCGTCGGCCGCGACGAGTTCCCGGTGCTCCTGCGAGTAAACCCTGCCTTCGGCAGCAAGGGGTCAGGACTGGCCATGGGGGGCAAGCCCCGGCAGTTCGGCATCGACGAAGCCGAACTGCGTGACTCCAAGCACCGGCTCGCCGCCCTGCGCCACATCCGGGTGAAGGGGGTGCACGCCTACATGGGGACACGGTTCCTGAACCACGAAGACGTCGTCCACAACACCCGGCAGATCCTCGCCACCGCGGAGGATCTGGCCGGACGCCTCGGCTTCCCCCTGGAGACCGTGGACTTCGGCGGCGGACTCGGCGTCGCCTACTTCGAGAACGAGGAGGACCTGGACCTCGCCGCGCTGGGAACCGGACTGGCGGACGTTCTCTCCGCCTTCTCCACGCGCAACCCGCACTGCCGGATGATCATGGAGCTGGGCCGGTTCCTGACGGCCGTGGCCGGCACCTACCTCATCCGGGCCCGCTATGTGAAGAACTCCATGGGGGAGAGCTTCGTGGTCGCCGACGGCGGCACCAACCACCACATGGCCGCCGTCGGTGTCGGGAGCTTCGTCAAGCGCAACTTCCCGATCCGCCACGTGGGGAACCGGGCTGCCGGAGCGCTGCGGCCCTACAGCGTGACCGGGCCGCTGTGCACACCCAACGACGTCATCGCCAAGAAGGTCCGGCTGCCGGAGGTGCGGCCGGGGGATCTGCTGGCAGTGGAGCGGTCCGGGGCCTACGGGCCCACCGCCTCACCCGGACTCTTCCTCAGTCACGGCTTCCCGGCCGAGGTGATGGTGCACGGCGGGCGGGCCCATCTGGTCCGGGAACGCGACACCCCGGAGGATCTGCTGGCCAAGCAGCACCTCGTCGGCTTCCGCACAGCGTCCGGATGACCGCCGCGGCACACCGGGCCGTCCGGGTCGGAGTGGACGTCCTCGACTGCTCGGAACTCCGCCGCCTGGTCGAGCGGCCCTGGTTCCTGCGCTTCAGCTTCGCCCCGGAGGAACTGGCCCACGCCGAGACCCTCGGCGGCCATCGGCGCCTGGAGTTCCTCGCGGGCCGCTTCGCCGCCAAGGAGGCCGTCCTCAAGGTCCTGGGCAGGGGCTTCCTCCAGGGCGTGGCGCCGCGGGAGATATGCGTGGAGCACACACCGCACGGCGCCCCCGTCGTCCGCTTCCGCGGGAGAGCCGCCCGATTGGCCCCGCCCTCCGTCTCGGTGTCCATCACCCACAAACAGACCGTCGTGGCCGCGGTCGCCCTCGGCACCCCCGGCGCCGGCGGTGCGGCGGCCGAAGACGGACGAACAGCATCCACAGAACCGAAGGAGCCCGACGCCGTGTCGCCGCCCAGCATCCACACGACAGCCCCCGCCCGGCAGAGTGCCCGCGGTGAACCGACCCCGGAGGCCACGGCCTTCCTCCGCGTACGAGTCGGCCAGGAGGAAGCCCACTACGGGGGCGACCTGGTGGACGGCGCCCGCATCCTGCGGCTGTTCGGCGACCTGGTCACCGAGATCACCATCCGCACCGACGGCGACGAGGGGCTGCTGGCCCAGTACAGCGACGTCCGCTTCGCCGCGCCCGTGAAGCCGGGCGACTACATCGAGGCACGCGGACGACTGGTACGGCGGACCAGGCTGCGCCGGGTGGTCGAACTCGAGGCGCACAAGGTCCTCAGCGCCCACCCGGGAACGGGAGAGAGCGCCGCCGCGGTGCTCGACGCCCCCCAGCTCGTCTGCTCCGCCACCGCCACCACGGTCGTCCCCTTCCGCAGGACGGACACGGCGACCGCCCCCGACCCCGTTGCCGAGGAGACCTGATGGCCCGTACAGCGCAGCTGCTGCACGAACTGCTGGATGCGGCCGCCGACCGCAGCCCCTGGTCTGCCGCGTTGAGTTCGCAGAACCGCAGCCTGGCCTACGGAGAACTCGCCGCCGCCAGCACCAGGGCGGCCGCACTCCTGCACCGCGAAGGGCTGCGGCGCGGCGACCGGATCGTCGTCACCGCGGCCGACGGGATCGGCATCGCCGTGCTGCTCTACGCGGCCTCCCGCCTGGGCGCCGTCTCCAGCGTGCTGCACGAACAGGTGCGCGGCGGGCCTCTGGAACACGTGCTGCGGGACTGCGAACCCAAGCTGCTGGTCTCCGACGATCCCGGTGCGGGACGGACCGCCGCCGAGCACGGCGTGCGGTTCCTCGGGCTCGACGAGCTCGTCCGGACCGCGCTCGACACGGACACCGACGTGTCGCTCACCCCCGTTGGCCGGAGCGCCCTGGCCGTGGACCCGGTCAGCCTGATCTACACCTCGGGTACCACCTCGCTGCCCAAGGCCGTGGTCAGCACCCACCAGCAGGTGCTCTTCGCCGTCTCCGCGATCCAGGAGTGCCTGCGGTACCGCAGCGACGACGTCGTGTACTGCCCACTGCCGCTCTCCTTCGACTACGGCCTCTACCAGGTCTACCTCGCGGCACTGAGCGGCGCCCGGCTGCACCTGGGCACGGTCGCCGAGGTCGGTCCCCCGCTGCTGCGCAGCCTGGAGGAAGCCGGGGCGACCGTGCTGCCCGCCGTGCCCTCCATCGCCGATCGGCTCGGCTGGCTGCTGCGCCGCAGCAGCGGAGGACCGAGCCGGCTGCGGCTGCTGACCAACACCGGAGCGGCCCTGTCCGAAGCCACCATGTGCGCGCTGCGCGCCGCACTGCCCCGGCTGAGGATCCAGGTCATGTACGGCCTCACGGAGTGCAAGCGGACGGCGATCATGCCGCCGGACGGAGACCTCGACCGTCCGGGATCCTGCGGACTGCCGCTCCCGGGCACCGAGGTCTTCGTCATCGACGACGACGGGAACCGGCTGCCTCCCGGACAGATCGGCCAGTTCGTCGTGCGCGGCCCGAACGTCATGGCGGGCTACTGGAAACGCCCCGAGCTGACCGCCGAGCGCTTCCCCCGCGCGGAGGGGCTGTTCCCCGAGCTGCGCACCGGCGACTACGGCCGGCTGGACGAGGAGGGCTACCTCTACTTCTCCGGCCGCCGGGACGACCTGTACAAGGAGCGGGGATTCCGTCTCAGCGCCACCGAGGTGGAAGCCGCCGCGACCCGCGTCGACGGGGTGACCTCGGCCGCCGTACTGCCGCCCGAGGGCAGGCGGGGCGCGCTCCTCGCGGTGGTCGCCGACATCACCGCGGACGAGGTGCGCGAGGGCATGCGCGACCACATCGAGCCCTTCAAGATCCCGCGGCACTGCGTCCGCCTCGACGCCCTGCCCACCAACGGCAACGGCAAGGTCGACCGCAAGAAGCTGGCCGTCCTGATCGAACGGCCGCCGGCCGCCCCGGTCACCGCCGAGGCCCCGCGGGCCGGCCTCGCCCACTGATCCGCTTCCCATCCGACCGCAGCAACTCCTCACTCCACACAAGGACATGACCATGGATCGCCAGAACGTTGTCACCGCCCTCGAGAACGCCCTCACCGACGTCCTCGAGCGCCCCGTCACCGGTCTCACCGGCGACGTGAAGCTCTTCGACGACCTGCACCTCGACTCGACCACCATGCTCGAGATGCTGATGGCCCTGGAGGACTCCATCGGCCTGGTCGTCGACCCGGAGGACCTGGACGCGGACGACTTCGTCTCGGTGGACACCTTCACCGACTTCGTCCTGCGCACCCGGCTCGAGCAGGTCTCGGCATGACGCTCATCCAGCCCGACCTGAGCGTCTTCACGACCCTGGAGTCGGAGGTACGCAGCTACTGCCGCGGCTGGCCCACCGTGTTCGACCGGGCGCAGGGCAGCCGGATGTACGACGAGGACGGGCACGAGTACCTGGACTTCTTCGCCGGCGCCGGATCCCTCAACTACGGCCACAACAACCCGGTGCTGAAGCGCGCCCTGCTCGACTACCTGGAGCGCGACGGGGTCACCCACGGCCTGGACATGTCGACCACGGCCAAGCGCGCGTTCCTCGAGTTCTTCCAGAACGTGATCCTGCGCCCGCGGGACCTGCCCTACAAGGTGATGTTCCCGGGCCCGACCGGCACCAACGCCGTCGAGGCCGCCCTCAAGCTGGCGCGCAAGGTCAAGGGGCGCGAGACGGTCGTCTCCTTCACCAACGCCTTCCACGGCATGTCGCTGGGCTCCCTGGCGGTGACCGGCAACGCCTTCAAGCGGGCCGGCGCCGGCGTACCGCTCGTGCACACCACTGCCATGCCCTTCGACCACTACATGGGCGGGAAGACACCCGACTTCCTGTGGTTCGAGCAGGTGCTCCGGGACCACGGGTCGGGGCTGGACAGGCCGGCCGCGGTGATCGTGGAGACGATCCAGGGCGAGGGCGGCATCAACGTGGCTCGCCCGCAGTGGCTGCGTGGCCTCGCCCGGCTCTGCCTGCAGCACGACATGCTGCTGATCGTCGACGACATCCAGATGGGCTGCGGCCGCACCGGGGCGTTCTTCTCCTTCGAGGAGGCCGGCATCACCCCGGACATCGTCACCGTCTCCAAGTCCATCAGCGGCTACGGCCTGCCGATGTCGCTGTGCCTGTTCAAGCCGGAGCTGGACGTCTGGGAGCCGGGCGAGCACAACGGCACGTTCCGCGGCAACAATCCGGCCTTCGTCACCGCGACCGCCGCCCTCAACACCTACTGGGCCGACGACAGGCTGAAGCAGCAGACCCTGGCACACGCCCAGACCATCGAAGCGGCGCTGCGCGACACCGCCGCGTACCACAGCGGATCCGCCTACCGCGGCCGCGGGATGGTATGGGGCCTGGAGCTCTCCGACCCCCGGCACGCGGGCCGCGCCGCACGCCGAGCCTTCGACCTCGGGCTGCTCACGGAGACCTCCGGAGCACATGGCCAGGTCCTCAAGCTGCTGCCCCCGCTGACCATCACCGGCGGCGAACTCGACCGAGGACTGCGCATCGTGCAGCGCGCCGTCCACGAGACGGCATGACCACGCCCGGCACCCCCGACGGAGAAAGGACCCACCCCGCCATGATGGCCCACCCGCTGCTGACAGAGACCGAGGCGGTCCGACCATGACGATCAGCGCTGCCCGCGCGGCCGATGCGGACCAGGGCACCGTCGCGAACAAGCAGGCGGTCTTCCGCGCACCGGTGCCCGAGGACGGCCCGGCCGTGTGGAAACTGGTCGAGAACACCCCCGGCCTGGACTCCAACAGCATCTACTACTACACGCTGTGGTTCCGGGACTTCACCGACGGTTCGCTGGTCGCGACCGTGGACGACGAGATCGTCGGCTTCCTCACCGGCTACCGCCGCCCCGACGAGCCCGAGACCTACTTCGTCTGGCAGACCGCCGTCAACCCGCGCCACGGCATCCCCTTCCTCGGGGTGAAGCTCTTCCAGGCCGCGGCCGACCAGCAGGTGGCCCACGGCGCCCGGTACGTCGAGGCCACGGTCTCCGCCGAGAACAAGGCGATCCTCATGGTGCTGAAGCAGTTCGCCAAGAAGCACTCGGCCCCCATCGAGACCCGCGTGCTGTTCCCCGGCAGCCTGTTCCCCGGCGGCCACCACGACGAGGTCCTCCACCGCATCGGCCCGTTGACCGCCGGTTGATTCCGCGGTGCCCGACGATCAGGAGTCGTTTCCATGGCGCAGCAACCCACACCTCTGCACCTCGACATCAACGACAAGTACTTTCGCATGGACTCGGAAGAGGTGCGGAAGGCGCGAGCTGCACATTGGTACGCAGAAACCGACTGGGGCATCGCCGTCCTCTCCTACGAGGACAGCAGTTTCCTGCTGAAGAACCCCCGCCTGACGCAGGGGTCGGCCAAGTGGCCGGCCCAGCACGGAGTGGTCGAGGGGCACTTCGACGGCTGGTGGAAGAAGACCCTGCTGGTGCTGGAGGGCGACGAGCACAACAGGATCCGGCGCCTGGTGAACCCCGCGTTCTCTCCGCGCCGGATAGAGCCGTTGCACGCCCGGTTCCGAGCCCTGGCGGACAGCCTGATCGACGAATGGATCGACGACGGGCAGACAGAGTTCGCCAGTCGCTTCGCGGCGCCGTACGCGACCAGGATCCTGTGCATGATGCTGGGCATCGACGAGCGCGACTGGAAGAAGATCAATGAGCTGGCGTCCACGATCGGGCTCGGTCTCGGCATCTCCATCCAGGAGAACATCGCACAGATCGACGAAGCCGTCGTCGAACTCACCCGGTATGCGGAGTCTTTGGTCAGGAGCAGGAGGGAGTCGCCTCGGAACGACATCCTCAGCACCCTGGTGGAAACGAGGGACGAGGACGACGGCAGGCTCTCGGATCAGGAACTGATCAATCTCATCATCCTGCTCATCTTCGCGGGGATCGACACGACGCGGAACCAACTGGCTTTGGCTGTCGAATCGTTCTCGAGGCAGCCGGATCAGTGGGAGAAGCTGGCCGCGGACCCGGACCGCTACTCCGTCAAGGCGGTCGAAGAAGTGCTCCGCATCAATCCGATCGGCCGGTGGATCACGCGCGAAGCGGCGGAGACGTTCCCGCACAAGGAGCGCACGATCGAGAAGGGCACAACAGTCCACCTGTTCACCCTCTCGTCGGCCACCGATCCCGCCGAATTCGACAACCCGGACCGCATCGACCTCGACGCCGATCGCTCGCCTCATTTCGCGTTCGGTGGCGGCCTGCACCATTGCCTGGGGCACTTCGTCGCCAGGGCGGACATCAATGTGGCCCTCTCGGCGCTGGCTGCGCGGATGACCGATCTGCGCGTGGGGGAAGGCGCCGAGTGGCTGCCCGACTCCGGAAACACGGGTGCGAGGAAACTGCCGATCACGTTCACCCCGCGTTCCTGATTTCCGCGAACGGTGAAGCTCCTGGTGGACGGGTGCGCGTGCACGATCGCCCATGTCCATCAGGAGCTTCGCGTGTATGGTGGAACCTCCTTAGGTGGTTCTACCCCGACTGGGAGGTCCCATGACACCCTCCAAGGCCGGCACCGGGTGCCCGTCCGCCGCCGGCGGTAACCCGGCGTGGAGCGATCGCCACCGGCGCTGCGGAGTCGCCGCACGTCACGCCGGGGACGGAGGTCGCTGACGATGGTGGATCTGACGGTGCTGCCGGGCTACGTGGCAGTGATCCTGCTCTTCCTCGGCCCTCCCGGGCCCGACATGGCCTACATGCTCGCGGTGGGCCTCGAAGGCGGTCGCCGGTCCGCGGTGAAAGCCATCCTCGGCATCGGAACCGGCATGAGCGCCTACGCCGCCGCCGTCGTCGCCGGCATAGGGGAAATCGCCCGATCGCACCCATTAGTGCTGGACGTGATCAGGATTTTAGGTGCGGCGTACCTCCTGTGGTTGGCGTACGTGACGATGCGTCATGCGCGTCGTGCGATCAGCGGGCACAGTGATGTCAGGGCGGGTCGCTGGTATCTGCGAGGCATCCTCGTCAGCATCACGAATCCGAAGATCATCCTCTTTTTCCTCGCGGTGCTCCCGCAGTTCATCGGAAGCGCGGACAACCCGGGAGTACAGATGGCGCTCCTTGGTGCGATCGACATCCTGATGGAGGTGATTCTTTACGGAGGCATCGGAGTCCTGGCGGGATTCTTTCACGCACGTCTTGTCGACTCGACCAAAGCGACGGCCGTGCTGAACTACCTTGCGTGCACCGTTTATGTCGTGCTGGCCGGGACGATCTTTGTCGAGTTCCTGCTGGCTTGACCGTCAGTGCTCCAGCGGCGGATCGTGTCCTGAGCCGCGTTTTTGGCGATGACAGCGGCGGGTGACGGCGCGGTGGGTCTTCTCCAGGCCGGCCACGACCGGCAGAGCGACCCTTTGGTTTCCGGCCCGGAAGGGTGTGAATCGACCAGGCGGCCGCCCCGAGCTGTTCCATCCTCCGTACCGGCCGCGGTCCAACCTCGATGGCGAACGATCCGACTTCGGTGCCGGAGGACAGCCGGAGATGTCACGGCGCTCGCGGCGATCTCCGCGGCGCGGCCGGTGCCCTCGCCCCGGCCCCGCTCCCCCGCAGCCGTGCGCGGCGCGGTCCACGGTGTCGTACGGGCCGGTGTCGGCGGTCCGCAAGGCGCGGACGCCGTCCCGGGGGCCTCGCAGCCGTGACGGGTGGTGCGGCGCGCGCCTCGGGTGCCCGTCCGGGCGCGCGGGAGAGCCGCGGCACGGGTGTGCATGAAGGCGGTGACAGAGGTCACTCGCCCTCGGTGTGCACGGATTGGCTGATTCCGTCGTCTCTTCCAGTACCCGGCCGCACCCGCCCGGAAGTCCGTCCAGCCGTCACGAGGGAGCAAGGTGTTGTCCACCGTCATCGAGCAGCCCGTTGAGGCCCGCCTCGTCGCCGCCGCGCCGCGGATGCCGAGCATTCCCGCCACGCTGCACTACGACCGGAGCGACCCGTTCGCCGTCCGCATGACCTTCCCCGCCCCGGCCACCCTGGAGGGCGTCGAGGTCTGCTGGACGTTCGCCCGCGAGCTGCTCGCCGCGGGACTGCTGGAGCCCCAGGGGCACGGCGACGTGCGGGTGCGGCCGTACGGCTACGACCGCACCGTGCTGGAGTTCCACGCCCCCGAGGGCACCGCCGTCGTCCACGTGCACTCCAGCGAGGTGCGCCGGTTCCTCCGGGCCGCGAGCGAGCTCGTGCCGGTGGGTCTGGAGCACCTGCAGCTCGACCTGGACCACGACCTCGCGGAGCTGATGCGGGACGCCTGCTGATCCTCCCGGGACGGAGGCCGGGTGGGCCCGGGGCGCCCGCCGGCGCCGGGCGGCGCCCCGTACGTCCCCGCGCCCAGCAGCTCCCGCGCGGCGCGGCGGACCACGGCGTGCGCGGCTGAGCGGTGCCCGACGCGGCCGGTCCGCCACCCGGCGACAGAGCACAGCGGGCGGCCCCCGCCGTCCCACGGGGCCCGGGCATCAGCCGCTCCCGGGCGCTCGGCCGCGGACCGGTCCGACGTCAGCGCTCCGGAGCCGACGCCCCACCCCGGAGCCAGCGCCCCGCCCCGCCTCTCACCGCGACGCCGCCGCCACGCCCTCCACGACGGCCGTCCGCAGCTCCCGCACGACGGCCCGGAGCGCGGGCGCCGCCGCCCCGCCCCGTTCGGTCAGCCGTTCCAGGCGCTCCCGGTGCAGGGCGCGTTCCCCGGGCGGCAGCACGGTGCGCAGCCGGGCCGCGGCGGCGAGGACGACGAGGGCCGCCTCCCGCTCGGGGACGTCCTCGACCGGGACGGGTCCCCGCAGGACGAGCCGTGCCTCCTCGCGCAGCGCCGCCACGACGTCCTCGCGCGCGAGGACGTACTCCACGGACGGGAACACCCCGAGGACCCGCTTCCGCACGGCCCGCACGTACCCCTCGGCCACCAGGTGCTCCCGGACCGCGTCCAGCGTGACCCGCGCCCGCAGGGTCACCCAGGTGCGCCAGCGGTGCGGCCGGGACGCGCGGATCCGGTCGAGCAGTCCGTCGAGCACCGCGTCGCCGGTGCGGGCGTCCGGGCCGGCGGGGGTGACGACGCCGTCCTCGTCGGTGAGCAGGCCGAGCCGGGCCAGCTCGACCAGCGCGCCGGTGCGCACCAGCCGGGGCAGGCGGGCGGCGGCCTCCGTGCGCGCGGCGTCCCAGGCCAGCAGGTAGAGCCGGGCGGGCAGGGAGAGCGGGCCGTTGGGCACGGGACCTCCTCGGGTGCGGGATCGCGGGCGCGGTAATCGCGTTGACAGCCGTTCGGGCCCCTCCTACGGTGTGTGGCGGTCCTGTTGCCGCCGATTGGAGAAGGACGTTGCTCCTCTGAGGTCCTGAGACACCGCGTCGCACCCGTGGGGTGCCGGCGCAGCGTGCGACCTCGGCGTTCGAGCCGTCCTTGCGGAACAGGGCTTCTCCCCTGCCCCCGGTGTCTCCGGGGATGTCCGGGTTCCCTCCTGCCGGCCGTCGCCCCGCCGTCGTGCGGTGTCTCGATACGCGTTTGCCCCTGACCGCCGCGAGCAACCGCGAGGCCCGTATGTCCGCATCCCTCACCGTCACCTCCCTCTCGTTCACCTGGCCCGACGGCACCCCCGTCTTCGAGGGCCTCGACGTCTCCTTCGGCCCGGGCCGGACCGGGCTCGTCGGCGTCAACGGGTCGGGGAAGTCCACCCTCCTGAAACTCCTCGCCGGGGAGCTCAGGCCCTCCGACGGCACCGTCCGCGTCAGCGGCGAGGTCGGCCACCTCCCGCAGAACGTCACCCTCGACACCGCCCTGCGGGTCGACGAGGCGCTCGGCATCGCCGGGCGGCGGGCCGCGCTGCACGCCATCGAGGCGGGCGACGTGGCCGAGGAGCACTTCGAGACCCTCTGCGACGACTGGGACGTCGAGGAGCGCGCCCTGGCCACGCTCGGCGAACTCGGCCTCGGCCACATCGGCCTGGACCGCACCGTCGGCGAGGTGTCGGGCGGCGAGTCCGTCCTGCTGCGCCTGGCCGCGCTGCTGCTCGGCCGCCCGGACGTGCTGCTGCTCGACGAGCCCACCAACAACCTCGACCTGTACGCCCGCAGGCGGCTGTACGCGGCCGTCGAGTCCTGGCCGGGCGTGCTGGTCGTGGTCAGCCACGACCGCGAACTGCTCGAACGCGTCGACCAGATCGCCGACCTGCGCGCCGGGGAGATCACCTGGTACGGCGGCACCTACACCGACTACGAGGAGGCCCTCGCCGTGGAGCAGGAGGCCGCCGAGCGCATGGTGCGCGTCGCCGAGGCCGACCTGCGCAAGCAGAAGCGCGAACTGGCCGACGCCCAGGTCAAACTGGCCCGCCGCAAGCGGTACGGGCAGAAGATGTGGGACAGCAAGCGCGAACCCAAGATCGTCATGGGGGCGCGCAAGCGGGAGGCCCAGGTCTCCGCGGGCAAGCACCGGATCATGCACGAGGAGAAGCTCGCCGAGGCCAAGGAGCGCCTCGACGAGGCGGCGGAGGCGGTCCGCGACGACGACGAGATCCGCGTCGACCTGCCGTACACGGCCGTGCCGCCGGGCCGGGCCGTGCTCACGCTGCGGGACCTGCGGCTGGCGTACGGCGCGCGCGTGGCGGGCGGTCTCGATCTGCACGGCCCGGAGCGGATCGCGCTGCTCGGGCGCAACGGCGCGGGCAAGACGACCCTGCTGCGCACCGTCGCCGGGGAGCTGGAGCCGGTGTCGGGCGAGGCGACGGCGCACGTCCCGCTGCGGTTCCTGCCGCAGCGGCTGGACGTCCTCGACGGCGAGCTGAGCGTCGCGCAGAACGTGGCCCGCTTCGCGCCGGGCGCCACCCACAACCGGATCCGGGCGCGGCTGGCCCGCTTCCTGTTCCGGGGCGCGCGCGCCGACCAGAAGGCGGCCACCCTGTCCGGCGGCGAGCGCTTCCGGGCGGCCCTGGCCGCGCTGATGCTGGCGGAGCCCGCCCCGCAGCTGCTGATGCTGGACGAGCCGACGAACAACCTCGACATGGCGAGCGTCCGTCAGCTGGTCTCCGCGCTGGAGTCGTACGAGGGGGCGCTGCTCGTGGCCAGTCACGACTTGCCGTTCCTGGACTCGGTCGGCATCACGCGGTGGCTGCTGCTGGAGGACGGCGAACTGAAGGAAATCACGCCAGAGGCTGTCGGGTTTCCCGCCTAGCGTCGGCGGCATGACCGAGTACACCCACGATGTCATCACGCTGACCGGAGCCCGGGAGAACAACCTCAAGGACGTCTCCCTCCGCATCCCGAAGGGCCGGCTGACGGTGTTCACCGGCCTGTCGGGGTCGGGGAAGTCGTCCGTCGTCTTCGACACGATCGCGGTGGAGTCGCAGCGCCAGCTGAACGAGACGTTCCCGTGGTTCGTCCGCAACCGGCTGCCCTCGTACGAGCGGCCGCACGCCGAGGGCATCGAGGACCTCACCCCGGCGATCGTCGTCGACCAGCGGCCGGTGGGCGGGCACGCGCGGTCCACGGTCGGCACGATGACGGACGTCTACTCGGTGATCCGGGTGCTGTTCTCCCGGTACGGCACCCCGAGCGCCGGACCGGCGACGGCGTACTCGTTCAACGACCCGTCGGGCATGTGCCCGCGGTGCGACGGGCTCGGGCGGACGGTGCGGCCCGACTGGGACCGCATCCTGGACCCGGACCGCTCCCTGGCCGACGGGGCGGTCCGGTTCCCGCCGTTCGCCGCCGGGACCTGGCAGGGGCAGGCGTACACCAACAGCGCCGACCTCGACCCGCACAAGCCGGTGGGGCGGTTCACCGCCGCCGAACGGGAGTTCCTGATGCGCGGGCGGCCCGGCAGCAAGGTCACGGTCGAGGGCAGCGGGGGCACCTGGACGACCGAGTACGAGGGCCTCGCCGACCGCTTCGAACGGCTGTACCTGAAACGGGACCTGTCGGCCATGAGCCAGAAGACCCGTGACCTCGTGCGGGAGTTCCTCGCCGAGGGCACCTGCCCGGCCTGCCGGGGGGCCCGGCTCAACGCGGCGGCGCTGGCGACCCGGATCAACGGCCTGTCGATCGCCGACTGTGCGCGGATGCAGGTCACCGACCTGATCGCCGTGCTGAAGGAGATCGACGACCCGGTCGCCGGGCCCGTCGCCCGTGCCGCCGTCGCCGCGCTCGAACGGATCGAGGCGATCGGCCTGGGCTACCTCAGCCTCGACCGGGAGACGTCCACGCTCTCCGGTGGCGAGGGGCAGCGGCTGAAGACGGTCCGGCACCTCGGCTCCAGCCTGACCGGGATGACGTACATCTTCGACGAGCCGAGCGTCGGCCTGCACCCGCGGGACGTGGGCCGTCTCGGGGACCTGCTGCTGCGGCTGCGGGACAAGGGGAACACCGTGCTGGTCGTCGAGCACGACCCGGACGTCATCGCGCTGGCCGACCACGTCGTGGACATGGGACCGGGCGCGGGGGCCGGCGGCGGCCGGGTGGTGTTCGAGGGGACCCCCGGGGAGCTGGCCGCCTCGGACACCGCGACCGGCCGGTGCCTGGGCCGGCGGCCCGCCGTCAAGGAGCCGGTGCGGGAGGCGGCGGGCGGGCTGTGGGTGAAGGGCGCCGGCCGGCACAACCTGCGCGACGTGACCGTGCGGTTCCCGGCCGGCGTGCTCACCGCGGTGACCGGGGTCGCCGGGTCGGGCAAGAGCACCCTGGTCGCGGAGTTCACCGCCGCCCACCCCGGCGCGGTCGTCGTCGACCAGTCGTCGATCGGGATCTCCGGGCGGTCCACCCCGGCGACCTACCTGGGGATCATGGACACGGTGCGCCGGATCTTCGCGCGGGAGACGGGCACCGCGCCCGGCCTGTTCAGCTTCAACTCCGACGGCGCGTGCGGCACCTGCGAGGGGCGCGGGGTCATCCACACCGACCTCGCCTTCATGGACCCGGTGACCACGACCTGCCACGGCTGCGAGGGCCGGCGCTTCAAGGACGAGGTGCTGCGGCTGACCGTGCGCGGCCGCTCGGTCGCCGACGTGCTGGGGATGACGGCGGGCCAGGCGCTCGGCTTCTTCGACGACCCGGGCGTCCGGCGCCGGCTGCACGCCCTGCGCGACGTGGGGCTCGCCTACCTCACGCTCGGCCAGCCCCTGTCGACGCTCTCCGGGGGCGAGCGGCAGCGCATCAAGCTCGCCACCCGGCTGCACCGGACGGGCGCCGTGTACGTCCTGGACGAGCCCACCACCGGACTGCACCTGGCGGACGTGGACGGGCTCGTCGCGCTGCTGGACCGGCTGGTCGACGCGGGCAACACCGTCGTCGTCGTCGAACACCACCTGGACGTCGTCGCCCGCGCCGACTGGGTGATCGACCTCGGCCCGGACGGCGGCCGGGACGGCGGCCGGGTGGTGTTCGAGGGAACGCCCCGGCAACTGCTGGACGCCGAGGGGTCCCACACGGGCGAGCACCTGCGGCGGGCCGTGGCGGGCGCCGGGGCCGCGCGCGTCCGGTGAGGCGCGCCCGGGGACGGGTACCCGCGTACCCGTCCCCGGGCCGCGGGCGCGGAGGTGGCCCCGCCGGGAACGGCCCTGCATGATGGAGCGCCGGCGGCCGTCGGCGTCCGGCCGGTCCCGGAGGCACCGCCGCGGTCCCGGCCCGCGCCCTGTCCCCTCACCCCGGAGTCATGCCCGTGCCCAGCAAGAAGGCCCTCGTCCGCCGTCCCGGCCCCCGCCTGGCCGAAGGCCTGGTGACGCACATCGAGCGGGCGGACGTCGACGCCGATCTCGCGCTCGGGCAGTGGGAGGCGTACGTGGCGGCGCTGCGCGACCATGGCTGGGAGACGATCGAGGTGGAGCCGGCCGACGACTGCCCCGACGCCGTGTTCGTGGAGGACACGGTGGTCATGTACAAGAACGTGGCGCTGATCGCGCGGCCCGGCGCGGAGTCCCGGCGCGCCGAGACCGCCGCGGTGGAGGAGGCCGTGGCCGGTCTCGGCTGCTCGGTGAACTGGATCTGGGAGCCCGGCACGCTGGACGGCGGCGACGTGCTGAAGATCGGCGACACGGTCTACGTCGGGCGCGGCGGCCGCACCGACGCGGCGGGGGTCCAGCAGCTGCGGGCCGCCTTCGAACCGCTCGGCGCGCGGGTCGTGGCCGTCCCGGTCGGCAAGGTGCTGCACCTGAAGACCGCGGTCACGGCGCTGCCGGACGGCACGGTCGTCGGGCACATCCCGACCATGGACGCCCCGTCGCTGTTCGCCCGGTTCCTGCCGGTGCCGGAGGAGTCCGGGTCGCACGTCGTGCTGCTCGGCGGCGGCAGGCTGCTGATGGCGGCGAGCGCGCCGAAGACCGCCGAGCTGTTCGCGGACCTCGGGTACGAGCCGGTCGTCGTGGACATCAGCGAGTTCGAGAAGCTGGAAGGCTGTGTGACCTGTCTCTCGGTGCGGCTGCGGGAGCTGTACGCCTGACCGGGTGATCCCCTCCCCGTCCTGTCCGGGACGCCTGGTCCGGGGCCGCACGGCACGCCCCGGCACTCCGGGCAACACAGGCTGATCAGCGGTCTTTACGGCGCCCTTAACCTACGGCTTCGTAACCTACGGCTTCGTAGCCTACGATTCCGTAGGTTGCCGGCACCGCTCGCCGGGCCGTTGCCCCCTTCCCGTTCCCGTTCCCGTTCCCGTCCCCCTGGAGATCCCATGACGATCGCTTCCCCGCACCTCGGCAGCCCCTCCGTCTGGACCGACGCCCGGCTGTTGTACGCCCTGGAGGAAGTGGTCGAGAAGGAGCTCAACCGGCATCTGCAGGTCGCCAAGGACTGGATGCCGCACGAGTACGTGCCCTGGAGCGACGGCCGCAACTTCCCCGGCTTCTTCGAGGACGGCGAGGCCTGGGACAAGGAGCAGTCCAAGGTCACCGAGATCGGCCGGATCGCGCTGGTGGTGAACCTGCTGACCGAGGACAACCTGCCCAGCTACCACCACGAGATCGCCAGCCTGTTCGGCCGGGACGGCGCCTGGGGCACCTGGGTGCACCGCTGGACGGCGGAGGAGGGCCGGCACGGCATCGTGATGCGGGACTACCTGCTCACCTCCCGCGCGGTCGACCCGGACAAGCTGGAGCAGTTCCGGATGGCCCACATGAGCGAGGGCTTCGAGTCGGACAACCGGCACTCGATGCTGCACTCCGTCGCCTACGTCGCCTTCCAGGAGCTCGCGACCCGCATCTCGCACCGCAACACCGGCCACCAGTCCGGCGACCCGGTCTGCGACCGCATGCTGGCCCGCATCGCCACCGACGAGAACCTCCACATGGTCTTCTACCGGAACCTGCTCAAGGCGGCGTTCGAGCTGGCGCCCGACCTGACCATGCAGGCGGTGCGGGACGTCGTCGTCAACTTCCGGATGCCCGGCCACGGCATCCCGGGCTTCGAGCGGGCCGCCGCGCAGATGGCGATCGGCGAGGTCTACAACCTGCGCATCCACCACGACGACGTCCTGCAGCCGGTGCTGCGCTTCCTGAAGATCATGGAGATCGACGGCCTGGGCCCGGAGGGCCGCCAGGCGCAGGAGGAGCTCGGCCTGTTCATGGGCGGTCTGGACGCCGAGGCGGCCAAGTTCGACGAGAAGCTGGCCGCCCGCAAGGCCCGGATGGCGGCCCGCGCCGGCGGCTGACCGCACGGGGGACCGGAGGGCGCCCTCCACGGGCGCCGGCCCCGCGTGCCGGGGGCACCGTGTACCGGGGGCCACACGTACCGGGCGCCGGATCCTCCGGCGCGGGCGCAGGCGGCTGCGCCGTCCCCGGCAGTCCGGCGGTGCCGCCGCGGACCGGGGGTGCCGCCCGCGCTCAGGTCACGAACCGAGGGAGCAGCGCGGGGCGCGCCGCAGCTCCAGCCGCTCCTTCTCGGACAGGCCGCCCCAGACGCCGAACCGCTCGTCGTGGTCCAGCGCGTACTCCAGGCAGGCCGAGCGGATGGCGCACATGCCGCAGATCCGCTTGGCCTCCCGCACGGAGCTGCCGGGCTCGGGGAAGAAGAAGTCCGCCCCGGTCTGCGCGCACAGCGCCTCCGTCTGCCAGTCGGGGCCGGGCGTGGTGATGGTGTCGGTGTGCATGGCCAGCAGCCTGCCGGGCGGCGCAAAACGTTCGCTCAACGCCCGATCAACGCGCGGCGCGAGGGCCTCCGGCCGCCCCGATGGTGCCGTACCGCCGGCCGTCGCGCACGGCGGCGCTCCGAGGACGACGGTCCGGGGGCGATCGTCCGTGGGCGATCGTCCGTGGGCGGTGCGAGACTCGGCTGTGCGGACCACGGCACCGAGGAGGGCGACGATGCTCACCACCCGTTTCGTCACGGGCTCGCCGGCCTGGACCGACGTCGGGACGCCCGACCTCGACGGCGCGGTCGCCTTCTACGGCGGTGTCTTCGGCTGGACGTTCCGCCCGGCGGGTCCCGGCGCCGGCGGCTACGGCTTCTTTCAGCTGGACGGCAGGACCGTGGCCGGGGCCATGGAGACGCCGCCCGGCCAGGGCCCGCCGTCGTGGACGGTGTACTTCGAGACCCCCGACGCCGCGGCCGCGGCCGAGGCCGCCCGGCGGGCACGCGGCAGGGTGCTGGTCCCTCCGGCGGAGGTACGGGGGCAGGGCACCATGGCGGTCCTCGCCGACCAGGCGGGCGTGCCGTTCGGCGTCTGGCAGCCGGGCCGCACCGCGGGCGTCGACGCGGCCGGGGAGCCCGGCGCGCTGAGCCGGGTCGAACTGTTCACCGCGGACATCGCCCTGGCCGCCGCGTTCTACCACACCGTGCTCGGCCTGGAGACGTACGCCGCCTCCTTCCCCGACGGCACGCACACGTGCGTCAACCCGGCGGGCACCGGGGAGGACGCCGTGTTCGGCGACCTCGTGCCGCTGGCCGACGACCCGCTGGAGACGGAGGCGTCCTGGCTGCCCTCCTTCGAGGTGCCCGACGTCGACGCCGCCGTGGCGGCGGTGCGGCGGCTGGGCGGCACCGTCCGCGGGCCCGCCGCCGACACCCCGGGCATCGGCCGCACCGCCCGCCTCGCCGACCCCTGCGGCGCCCGCTTCGCGGTGATCCGGAGCGCCCCGCGGGAGGCGTGAGACGCTGCCCCCAGCACCACGGGCGGCCCCGCCGGCGAGACCTCCGGCCGTCATCCCCCCGTCCGGTCCTCGCACGGGTCCCTCCGTCCGGGCCACGAGACGGTCGGCGAACGGTGCGGCGGCAGGCGGGTGGTGCGCGGGGGCGAGGTCCCGGGGACGTCGCCCGGGCCGCCTCAGGCCGACGCCCGCCGGACCAGCGTCGTCGGCAGGACCACGCCGGGCGGCGGGGCGGCCCCGGGGACGTCCGCGGTCTCGCCGAGGAGGTCGTCCGGGGTGTGGCCGTCCAGGTGGCGCAGCAGCAGGCGGACCATCAGCCGGCCCATCGTCTCGATGTCCTGACGGACCGTCGTGAGCGGCGGGTCGGCCTGCTCGGCCACCGGCGGCATGTCGTCGAAGCCGACCACGGCGACGTCCTCCGGCACGCGCCGGCCGTGTTCGCGCAGTACCCGCAGCGCGCCCACGGCCATCATGTCGTTGCCCGCGAACACGGCGTCCAGGTCGGGGCGGCGGCCGAGGAGTTCGCGCATGGCGCGCTCGCCGCCGGCCGGGGTGAAGTCGCCCTCGGCCACCAGCCCGGGGTCGGCGTCCGCCGTGACGTCCCGGAAGCCGTCGAGCCGGTCCACGGCGGACGTCTGGTCGAGGGCTCCGGTGATGTGCGCGATCCGGGTGCGGCCCAGGCCGGCGAGATGCCGTACGGCCTCGCGGGCGCCGCCCCGGTTGTCGCTGTCCACGTACACGGCGCCGCCCGTGCCGTCGCTCCACCCCGGCCGGCCGCCGAACACGGTCGGCACCCCGGCGCTGTGGATCAGCTCCGGCAGCGGGTCGTCGAGGTGGAGCGAGAACACCAGCGCGCCGTCGACATGGCCGCCGGCGAGGTAGCGGCCCACCCGGGCGTGGTCGTCGCGGCCCTCCGTGAGCAGCAGCACGAGCTGGTTGTCGTGGGCGGTCAGCTCCTTGCTGATGCCGCGGAGCTGCCGGGCGAAGAAGGGGTCGGAGAAGACGCGGGTCTCCGGTTCGGCGATGACGACGGCGACGGCGTCGTGGCGTTTGGTCACCAGGCTGCGGGCGGCCTGGTTCGGTACGTAACCGAGCTCCTCCACCGCCCGCCGGACCCGCTCCACGAGGGCCTCGCGCACGCCCTGCGCGCCGTTGACGACACGGGAGACGGTGGCCCGCGAGACCCCGGCCCGCGCGGCCACGGCCTCCAGCGTGGGACGCGGCGCTGTCTCGGTCACTTCGGGGCTCCTCCTGCGTGCTTCCGGACAGGATAGCCGCGGGCCGCGCGGCAGGTGAGGGCGCGAGCGGCGGGAGGAACGCCCCACGCGGGCGGGCCGCCCCGTGGGCGGGCCGCCCGTCCGTCGAGGTGGCGCCCGTACGGCCCAGGGGTCACCGCCCAGGAGGCGCCATGAGGGCGCGGCAGCCCGCGGCGCCCTCCGGCCGACGGTGCCCGGCCCCGGCCACCCCCCGGACCGGCAGATCCACCCGACGCCCACCGCCCGCCGCCCGCGCGCTCCGCTCGCCGGTACGCGAGCCGGGACAGGGCCAGGTCCTTCCGGGGCAGGCCGACAGGCGCGTCCACGGAACGGGCCCGCCCGCCGGTCCGCCCGGGGTGCGCACCGCGCGGCACGTCGCCGAGGGTGGTGTCGACGGCCACCGGCAGTCGCCAGTGCCCCGTGGCGGTCGCCGGGTCGCAGTCGCCGACGACGAGGAGTGGCGCCGCGCGGTGGCCGTCGCGGAGTCCAGCGGGCCGGCAGGGCGCCGTCCGCCCCGTCGGGCGGGCGGATCGCCCCGCGCGGCGCCGGGCGGGCGCCGGGGAACTCGGCGTCGGCCTCGGCGGTGCGGGCGTCGGCGCCGGGCAGCAGTCCGGGCAGCGGGCCGTGGCCGTACCGGGGAACGGCGGGCCGGTGCGCACCCACCGGCCCGCGACGGGCGGTTCGCCCGTGCGGGCCGCGTCGTCCCGCGCGCCTCCACCCCGCAAGAAGCCGCCCCGCGAGAAGCCGCCCGCAGGAAGCCGCCCCGCAGGGCGCCCGGGCACGCCGCCGGTTCCGGCACCGCTTCGAGGTCACTGCGCGTCAGGGCGAGGGACGCCCGCCCACGGGTCCGTCAGTGCTCGTGACCGGGGTCGTGCGGGTCGTACCCCGGGATCGTGCCGTCCGGCTTCTTCACCAGGAACAGCCCCACCATCCCCATGTCGGAGTGGCTCTGCACGTGGCAGTGGTACATCCAGGCGCCCGCTCCGACGCCTTCCCCTGCGATCACCTGGAACCCGAAGGAGTCCGCCGGGCCGACGATCTTGTTGTCGACGACCTGGCTCGGGTCGTCGGGCCCGGTGAGCATGCCGGTACGGTTGTCGGCCCAGCGGTGACCGTGCAGGTGGAACGTGTGGTAGAACTCGCCGTGCGTGATCACCACGAACTCGACCCGGTCCCCCACGGTCGCCTCGAAGTCCGGGCCGCTGTGCGCCGGCCGGTTGTTGATCAGCATGTCGTTGAAGACGACCGTGTGCGTCCGGTCCGGCAGGACGTCGCCCTCGCGGCGGACGATCACCGGCCCGTAGAGACCCTTGCGGATGCCGCCCGTGCCGTGTTCCGTGCCCACCACGTGGTCGTGGTAGTGCCAGTAGCCGGCGCTGCCCGCCCGCCAGGTGCCGTCCTTGCGGCGGCCGGGGGTGTGGGTGCGCCAGGTGTAGGTGCGGGTGCCGCCGGGCTCGACGTCGCTGTGGTTGAGCCGGGTGCCGTCGCTGGAGATCTCGTAGTCCAGGCCGTGCACGTGCAGGCTCACCGGGACGTCCATCGTGTTCTCGAACTCGACGTGCAGCGTGTCGCCCTCGTTGAGCTCGATGAGCGGGCCGGGGACGGTCGCCCTGCCCTTCTCCAGTCCGTAGCCCAGCTGTCCGTCGGGCAGCTTCTCGGCGTACAGCTTCATGCGCCTCACCTCGCCTCCGGCGGGCGCCGTGCGCGCCGGGGTGTCGGCGCCGACGGCCCCGGGCGCCGTCGACAACGATGTCGTGAGGGCCGCGCCGCCCAGCAGGACCCCCCGGTTGAAGCTGCGTCGGTCCATGCGAACTCCCCGTCCTGGTAAGGGTCTTGAGGGATGTGCGAGGCGTGGCTGTCATGAACCTGTGAGACGGTACCGGCCGGGCGGCCGTTTATCCACGCCCAGGACAAAGTTCGGTGCAACGCGGTCATACCTCTTGGCGGGTGACGCGAAGGGGTCTAGCTTCCTTGGCGCTGCTGCCGTGACCGAGGAGATGCCCATGCACTTACGAGGGTCGAGCACGTCAGGACGACGGGTCTGGGCGGCCGCGGCGGCCGCCGCGGTGGTCGCCGGATCGCTGTCGGCTCCCGCCGCGAGCGCGCGCCCCGCTCCGGACCCACCGGTGACAACGATGTCGATCACCTCGCCTCCGGGCGGCGCGGACGTACGGGTGCTGGTCTTCCACGGCTCCGCCGCGGGCGGGGACGAGTCGCCGGTGGTGAACGCCGGTATCGAGGCGATCGAGCGGATCGGCCTGACCGGACCGGCGGACCAGCGCTTCGACATCACGGCCACCGGCGACGCCTCGGTCTTCACGGACGGGGCCCGGCTGGGCCGCTTCAACGCGATCGTGTTCCTGACCGGCGGCGGCGACGTGCTCGACCCCGAGCAGGAGGCCGGGCTGGAGGCGTACATGGAGGCCGGGGGCGGTTTCCTCGGCCTGCACGACGCGGCCCGCGCGGAGCCGTACTCGGACTGGTTCACCGGCCTCGTCGGCGCCCGGCCCGCCGCCTCCGGCCCGGCGGCCGCGCAGCGCGCCACCGTCGAGGTCGGCGACCGGCGGCACCCGGCGACCAAGGACCTGCCGGTGCAGTGGAAGCGCCTCGACAAGTGGCTGAACTGGGTGAAGAACCCGTCGGGCACGGTGCACACGGTCGCCCGGGTACGGGAGTCGACGTACCGGCCGGGGACGGGCGCCAACGGCTGGGACCACCCGGTCAGCTGGTGCCGGGACTACGACGGCGGGCGGTCCTTCTACACGGCCATGGGCGGCACGGCGTCCGCGTACGACGAGACGGACTTCCGCGCCCACCTGCGCGGCGCCCTGCTGTGGACGACCCGGCTGGTGCGGGCGGACTGCAAGGCCACCATCACCGGCAACTACCGGGCGGAACGGCTGACCCGGCCCAACCAGCCCGGGCTGAGCGACCAGATCGGCGAGCCGCACGGCCTGGTCACCGCGCCCGACGGCCGGGTGTTCTACATCGGCCGCGGCGGCGGCGACGCCTCGCGGCCGGTGGTGACCGACTGGAACGACCCCGACGTCGGCAAGGGCACGGGCCAGATCCACGTCTACGACCCGCGGACGAAGGAGGTCACCCTCGCCGGCGAGCTGACGGTCTTCGGCAACAAGGGCGGCGGCGACGAGCTGACCAAGGTCGAGGAGGGACTGCTCGGCATCGAGCTGGACCCGCGGTTCGAGCAGAACGGCTGGGTGTACCTGCACTACACGCCGCACGCGCGGATCGACCGCGACAGGCGGATCGCCGAGCGGCGCGTCTCCCGGTTCACGCTCGACCGGGCCACCGACCGGCTCGACCCCGGCAGCGAGAAGGTGCTGCTGGCGTGGCCGGTGCAGATCCACAGCTGCTGCCACGCGGGCGGCGGGATGGCGTGGGACTCCCGGGACAACCTGTACATCGCCACCGGCGACAACAACTCCAGCGGCTTCAGCGACGGTTACTCGGGCAACAACCCGCAGCCGAACTACCGGGGCGTCTCCTTCGCCGACGCGCGCCGCACCGCCGGCAACACCAACAACCTCAACGGCAAGATCCTGCGCATCCACCCGGAGCCCGACGGCACCTACACCCTCCCCGAGGGCAACCTGTTCACCGGGAAGGAGACCGACGAGGGCGGCGGCAAGACGCGCGGCGAGATCTACGTGATGGGCGTGCGCAACCCGGCGCGCATCTTCGTCGACAAGACCACCGACATCCTGTACGCGGGCTGGGTGGGGCCGGACGCGAGCGCCCCGTCGCCGGTCTGGGGTCCGGCCAAGTACGACACGTTCGCCGTGATCACCGAGGCGGGCAACCGGGGCTGGCCGTACTGCATGGGCAACCAGCAGCCCTACCGGGACCGCAACCTGCCCGATCCGTCGCAGCCGCTGGGCTGGTACGACTGCGACCGGCCGAGGAACGAGTCGCCGAACAACGACGGCCTGGTCGACCTGCCGCCGGTCACCGGCAACAACATCTGGTACTCCCCGCAGGGCGGCGCCCCGGACTACCCGCGCGACGCGAACGGCGTCCCGTCCTACCGGGCGGAGGAGGTCACCTACCGGCTGCCGTGGCTCAAGGGCGGCGGGCAGGCCGCGATGAACGGGCCGGTGTACCGGTCCGGGCAGGTCCCGGCGGACAGTGCCGTGGCATGGCCGCCGTACTGGGACGGCAAGTGGTTCGTCGGCGACTTCTACGACGGCGACCAGCCGCGCAACGCGGTGCTCATGGACCCGAGGACCCAGGGGGACGGCGGTCCGCCGGTGCACTCGGAGTCGCTGAAGAAGATCGTGCCGGTCGGCGAGGGCGGCATCCGCAACCTCATGGACTGGCGGTTCGGCCCGGACGGCGCGCTGTACGTCCTCGACTACGGCCGCGGCTTCTTCACCTCCGACACGCGGTCGGCGCTGTGGCGGGTGACGTACACGGGTGGCGGGCCGACCCCGGCCGCGGACCGACTGGCGAGGGGGTCACAGCGGTGACACGTCGACGACGCACCTGGACGGCCCTGCTGGCCGCCCTGCTGATGATGCTCGGTCTGCAGACCACGGCCGCGTCCGGGCAGCCGGACGGGCCCGCCGCGGCGGCCGCCGACCAGGTCCTCACCTGGACGGCCGGCAACGACATCGACCGGTACACCTCGGCCCCGCGGACCGCGGTCGCCGGTCCGGCGACGATCGTCTTCGAGAACAGCGCGGCGACCGGGAACACCACGGGCATGCCGCACACGCTGACGTTCGTGACGAGCGACCCGGAGTACAACGGCGACGTCCAGCTGAACATCCTGGCCAACCCCGGCGACGACGCGGGCGGCCGGCACACCGCCGAGGTGACGCTCACCCCCGGCCGCTACCTCTACCACTGCACGATCCCCGGCCACGGGCAGATGCGGGGTGTGCTGGTGGTCACCGAGGGCCAGGGCGGCGACACGACCCCGCCCGACGTCTCGGCGCACGTGAGCGGGACGCGGAACCCGCAGGGCCAGTACGTCGGTTCGGCGAGCGTGGCGCTGCACGCCACCGACGAGGGCGGCTCCGGCGTCGACCGGATCGAGTACGCGGTCGGCGAGTCGGGTGCCTGGCAGCCGTACACCGCGCCGGTCGTCGTCGACCAGGTCGGCAGTCACGTCGTGCGCTACCGCGCCCTGGACAAGGCGGGGAACGTCTCGGCGGAGGAGAGCGTCGCGTTCGCGGTCGTCGCGCCGCCGACCGGGGACACCGCGCCGCCGGAGACCTCGGCGACGGTCGGCGGCGAGCGGAACGCCGACGGCGCCTACATCGGCACGGCGACCGTCACCGTCTCCGCCTCCGACACCGGGTCCGGCGTCAACACCGTCGAGTACGCGCTCGGCACCGGCGCCTGGCAGCCGTACACCGCTCCCGTGATGGTGCACGGGGCCGGTGCCCACACCGTGCGCTACCGCGCCACCGACAAGGCGGGCAACGTCGCCGCCGAGAAGAGCGTGCACTTCACGGTCGTCGCCGCGCCCCCGCGGGACACCGTCGCCCCGGTGACGGGCGTGACCG
The DNA here is from genome assembly GCF_044540485.1 of Streptomyces sp. NPDC085946. Classification (NCBI taxonomy): domain Bacteria; kingdom Bacillati; phylum Actinomycetota; class Actinomycetes; order Kitasatosporales; family Streptomycetaceae; genus Streptomyces; species Streptomyces sp. NPDC085946. The sequence continues at coordinate 93,988 of NZ_JBITSF010000010.1, forward strand.
TCGAGGGCACGCGCAACTCCGCCGGGGCGTACCTCAACAGCGCGAGGGTGACGGTCACGGCGACCGACGAGGGCGGTTCGGGCGTCGAGCGGATCGAGTACTCGCTCGACGGCGGCCCGTACCTGGCCTACACCGCCGCCGTGGTCGTGGACCGCGCGGGCGCGCACACCCTGGCCTACCGGGCGACCGACCGGGCCGGCAACACCGCCCCGGCGCGCACCGTGAGCCTCACGGTGGTCGCCGGCCAGGTCCCGGCCCCGGCCTGCCCGGAGTACGACGAGCGGCTGACGGTGATCGTCGGCACGGCCGACTCGGGCGTGCCCAACCGGGTCACCGGCAACCGGTGCCGGATCGGCGAGCTGATCGAGGACGAGAGGGAGTGGACGTCGCAGGCGCTGTTCCTCAAGCACGTCACGGCGGTGCTGGACCGGCTCCTGAAGGAAGGGGTGCTCGACCGGCGCGAGCACACCGCCGTCCGGGAGGCCGCCCGGCAGTCCGGCATCGGCAGGCCCGGGCAGACCGAGGGCTACCGCACGATCCTCGACGGCAGCCCGGAGTCCTTCGCCCGGTGGCAGCACGTGGGCGGCGGTTCGTTCGGCCTGAACGCCGACGGGTCGATCACCTCGGGCACCACCAGGGCGGGCCTGGGCATGCTGTGGTTCCCCGAGCGCAGGTACGGCGACTTCTCGCTGCGCCTGCAGTGGCGCGACGACGCCCCGGGCACCGGCAACGCCAACTCCGGCGTCCTCGTCCGCTTCCCGTGGGTGCACGACCACCCGGAGGAGTCCCGGCCGGAGTGGGTCGCCATCAAGTACGGCCACGAGGTGCAGGTGTTCGACCGGCCCGACGGCGACATGTACAAGACGGGTTCGGTCTACGGCTTCGACCGGGTCGGGCTCGCCGGTGCCGGGGTCACCCAGAAGGGCACCTGGAACGACTACGAGATCCGGGTGGTCGACCAGCACTACGCGGTCTACCGCAACGGCGTGCTGATCAACGAGTTCGACAACACCGGCGGCCAGGAGTTCGCCCCGCCCCGCTCGGACGACCCGGGCACGGACGGGCGCAGGTTCGCCTCCGGCTACCTCGGGCTCCAGGTGCACGGCACGACGGACGTGGTCTCCTACCGGGACATCCGGATCAGGGAGCTGTAGGCCCGCCGGGGGCACTGTCCTCCTCGCCCGGCCCGGCTGTACCCGCTTCGGCTCCCCCGGCGTCTCCGGGTGGTCGGGCGGGTACGGCAGGTCGCCCGGCCCGCGGTCGTGCTCGTCGCGGCGGGCCGGTTCGAGCGGGGCCTCCGGGGGGAAGCGGTGGCCGTGCGGACCCCGGCGCCGTTCGTCGCCTTCGGCCTGCCGGCCCCGGCGGACGAGCCGCTGCCGGACGTGCCGCCGGCGCCCGGACCGGACCCCGGAGAGCCGCACGTCCGCGCAGCCGGAGGAGGCGGTCCGGTACGGCCCGGCGGTCCCGGGCGCCCGGCCGGCCGTTACGGCTGCATCAGGACCTTGACCGCGCCGTCCTGCTTGCGCTGGAACATCTCGTAGGCGCGCGGGGCGTCCGACAGCGGCACCCGGTGGGTGGCGAAGTCGTCGACGCCGAGGGGGTCCTCGTCGGTGAGGTACGGCAGGATGTCGTCGCTCCAGCGGCGCACGTTGGCCTGGCCCATGCGGATCTGGACCTGCTTGTCGAACAGGGTGAGCATCGGCAGCGGGTCGGCCATGCCGCCGTAGACCCCGGACAGCGAGATGGTCCCGCCGCGCCGCACCAGGTCGATGGCGGTGTACAGGGCGGCGAGCCGGTCGACGCTGAAGCGTTCGGACATCGGGCCGCTGAGCTTGCGCGGCAGCAGGGAGGCGGTGTTCTGCACCAGGCGGGCCACCGCGCTGCCGTGGGCCTCGGTGCCGACGGCGTCGATCACGGCGTCCGGGCCGCGTCCGTCGGTCTCGTCGCGGATCGCGGCGACCAGTTCCTTCTCGTCGTCGAAGGACCGCAGGTCGAACGTCTCCACGCCCCGCGCGCGGGCCCGGGCCAGCCGCTCCGGGACCAGGTCGACGCCGAACACCCGTCCGGCGCCGCGCACCTGGGCGACCCGGCAGGCCATGTCGCCGATGGGGCCGAGACCGAGCACGGCGATGCTGCCGCCCTGCGGGACGTCGGCGTAGGCGACCGCCTGCCAGGCGGTGGGCAGGACGTCGGAGAGGTAGACGAAGCGGTCGTCGGGCGGGCCCTCGGGCACCTTGATCGGCCCGTACTGCGCCTGCGGGACGCGCAGGTACTCGGCCTGGGCGCCGGGCACCGCGCCGTACAGGCGGGTGTAGCCGAACAGGGCCGCGCCCATGCCCTCGCCGGTGACCTGGGTGGTCTCGCACTGGGTCGGGAGCCCGGTCAGGCACATCCAGCAGTTGCCGCAGGCGATCTGGAACGGCACCACGACCCGGTCCCCCACCTGCAGGTCGGGCACGCCGGCGCCGACCTCCTCGACGATGCCCATCGGTTCGTGGCCGAGGATGTCGCCCGGCGTCATGAACGGGGTGAGCACCTCGTACAGGTGCAGATCGGATCCGCACAGTCCCGTGGAGGTGACGCGGATGATCGCGTCCGTCGGCTCCTGGATCTTCGGATCGGGCACGCTCTCCACGCGCACGTCCCGCTTGCCCTGCCAGGTGACTGCCCTCATCGCCTCGTGCTCCCTCCGTCACGCTTGCGCGTCGGTCGTACGGCCAGGGCCGGGTACCCGGGCGCCCCGCCCCGAACCGCCCCCGCGGGCCGCGCCCCGGCCGCCCGGTGCCGGTCCGGCGGGATCTGGCCGTCGGGGACCGGCAGGCGCACAATCGAGTGACCTGCGTCATCCGAGGCGTCCCGGTCCGAGGCGCCCCTGGTCCGAGGCGCGTGGACGGTGGGCATGGCACGAGGAGCGCGCACCCGGCGCGCCGCGGCGGCCGCGGCGCTGCTGGCCGCCGCGGTGACGGCCTCCCTCGTGGCGGGCTGCACGGACGACGGCGACGACGGGGGGCGGCCCAGCGCCTCGCCGGTACAGCCGTCACCGCGGCAGCCGTCACCGCGGCAGCCGGGCGGCGGGCCGCCGCTGCTCGCCGTGAAGATCGACAACGCGCCGGCCGCCCGGCCCCAGACGGGCGTGGACGCGGCGGACGTGGTGTACGCGGAGCAGGTCGAGGGCGGGCTGAGCCGCCTGATGGCGGTGTACGCGACCCGGCTGCCGGAGGCCGTCGGGCCGGTGCGCAGCGCCCGCGAGTCCGACCTGGAGCTGCTGCGCCAGTTCGGCCGGCCGGTGCTCGCCTTCTCCGGGGCGCAGAGCAGGCTCCTGCCGGTCATCGACGCGGCCCCGGTCGACGCCCGGACACCCCGCGAGGCGTCGGGCGCCTACTTCCGCGGCACCGGCAGGCCCGCCCCGCACAACCTCTACGTACGCCCCGGCGCGCTCCTGCCCGCCCCGCCCGGCGCCGGCGCCCTGACCACCGGCTTCCGCTACGGCGCCGCCCCGGACGGCGGCACGGCCGTGGCCTCCCGCACGGTCCGCTACCCGGCGGCCCGCTTCACGTTCACCTGGTCCGGGGCCCGCGACCGCTGGCTGGTCGCCCTGGACGGCACGCCCGCCGTGACGACCGGCGGGGCGCGGGTGGCGGCGGCGACCGTGGTGGTGCAGTACGTGACCGTCCGCGCGTCCGCCTACCGGGACTTCCGCGGCAGCAACTCGCCGTACACCGAGACGGTGGGCTCCGGGAGGGCGACGGTGCTGCGCGACGGGCGGGCCCACGAGGTGCGCTGGGAGCGCACGCGGGCGGCGGAGGGCACGGCGTTCACCACGGGCGACGGCACGCCGGTGAACTTCGCGCGGGGCCCGGTGTGGGTGGTGTACGTGCAGGCGCCCTGAGGGACGGGCGCCCCGAGGGGCGGGGTGGGCGGGGTGCGGTCCCCTCGCGGCGCCGGCGGCCCGCTCAGCGCGGCGCGGCCACGGGCTCGGCCGGGTTGCGCAGCCCTTCCGCCGCGTCGGCGACCCGCCGGATGAGCTCGAAGAAGAGGGCCTGCTCCGCGTCGGTCAGCGGGGCGAGGAAGACCTGGTTCATCCGGGCGGTGCGCACGGTCAGCCTGCGGTGGGTGCGGACGCCCTCGTCGGTGAGGCGCAGCAGGAACCGGCGGCCGTCCTGCGGGTCGCGCACCTTGTCGAGCAGGCCGCGGCGGCCGAGCCGGCTGATCACCTCGGCGATGGTCGACCGGTCCAGTCCCACCCGCTCCCCGACGGTCCGCTGGTCCAGGCGGTCCGGTTCGTCGACGAGGGTGTTGAGGACCGCGAACTGCGGCGAGGTGATCTCCTCGGAGACCATCGCGTTCCAGAGCAGGTAGTGCGCCTGCTGGAGCCGCCGGGCCAGGTGCCCGGGATGGGTGGTCAGGTCCACCGCGGCCATGTGCGCTCCCACGGTCGTTTTCGTTGGTGCACTGAACGATACCCGGCCGATCTCCCCCTGTCTGCCCTCCCGCGGACGCCCGGTGCACCGCTGAGCAGGGTCTTGACGCTCCGTCCCTCCGGTGGCAACGTGAGGGCAACCTCGCAGAAATACTCAGTGCCCTGATTAATTCGGTGTCGGGCCGCTAGGAAGAGATGGGGCTTCTCGGATGGACAAGGTGGTCGCCTCCGCCCTGGAGGCGGTGGCGGACGTGCCGGACGGCGCGTCGCTGGCGGTCGGCGGCTTCGGGCTGAGCGGCGTGCCGAACGTGCTGATCCAGGCGCTGTACGAGCGGGGCGTCGGCGGGCTGTCGGTGGTCTCCAACAACTGCGGGGCGATGGAGTCCGGGCTCGCGGTGCTGCTGGCGGCCGGGCGGATCGCCCGGGTGACCGGTTCCTACATCGGCGCCAACAAGGAGTTCGCCCGCCAGTACCTGGCCGGGGAGCTGGAGGTGGAGCTGATCCCGCAGGGCACGCTGGCCGAGCGGCTGCGGGCGGGCGGGGCCGGCATCCCGGCGTTCTACACCCCGGCCGGGGTCGGCACCCAGGTCGCCGAGGGCGGACTGCCCTGGCGCTACGACGGGCAGGGCGGGGTCGCGCTGGCCTCCCCGCCCAAGGAGGTCCGGGAGTTCGACGGCACCGAGTACGTCCTGGAGCGCGGCATCCGCACCGACTTCGCGCTGGTGCGGGCGGCCCGGGGCGACCGGCACGGCAACCTGGTGTTCAACAAGTCCGCCCGCAACTTCAACCCGCTCGCGGCCATGGCCGGCAAGGTCACCGTCGCCGAGGTGGAGGAGCTGGTGGAGCCCGGCGAGATCGAGCCGGACGCGGTGCACCTGCCGGGCGTCTTCGTGCAGCGCGTGGTCGCGCTCAGCCCGGAGCAGGCGGCGGACAAGAAGATCGAGCAGCGGACGGTGAGCAGCTGATGGCCTGGACGCGTCAGGAGATGGCCGCGCGGGCGGCCCGGGAACTGCGGGACGGGCAGTACGTCAACCTGGGCATCGGCCTGCCCACGCTGATCCCCAACCACCTGCCCGAGGGCGTCGAGGTGGTCCTGGAGTCGGAGAACGGCATCCTGGGCACCGGCCCCTACCCCACCGAGGACCAGGTCGACCCGGACCTGATCAACGCGGGCAAGGAGACCGTCACGGTCCTGCCCGGCGCCTCCTTCTTCGACTCGGCGCTGTCCTTCGGGATGATCCGCGGCGGGCACATCGACGTCGCGGTCCTCGGCGCCATGCAGGTGTCCGAGAAGGGCGACCTGGCCAACTGGGCGGTCCCGGGCAAGCTCGTCACCGGCATCGGCGGCGCGATGGACCTCGTGCACGGCGCCCGCACGGTGATCGTGGTGATGACCCACACCGCCAAGGACGGCTCCCCGAAGATCCTGCGGGAGTGCGCGCTGCCCCTGACCGGCAGGGCGTGCGTCAACCGGATCATCACCGACCTCGGCGTCCTGGACGTCACCGACGACGGGCTGGTGCTCGTGGAGTGCGCCCCGGGCGTGACCGCCGACGAGATCGCCGCCAAGACCGACGCCCGCCTGATCCTCCCGGAGGCCGCCCGATGAAGGACGTCTACGTCGTCGACGCCGTACGCACCCCGATCGGCCGCTACAACGGCGCCCTGGCGAGCGTGCGCCCGGACGACCTGGCGGCGCACGCCGTCCGCGAACTCCTCGCGCGCACCCCCGCGCTGGACCCGGCCCGCGTCGAGGACGTCTACTTCGGCAACGCCAACGGCGCCGGCGAGGAGAACCGCAACGTCGGCCGGATGGCCGCCCTGCTCGCGGGCCTGCCGACCTCCGTGCCGGGCGTCACCGTCAACCGGCTGTGCGCCTCCGGCCTGGAGGCGGTGATCCAGGCCGCCCGCGCCGTCGCGGCCGGGGACGCCTCCGTCGCCGTCGCGGGCGGCGTGGAGTCGATGACCCGCGCGCCGTACGTCCTGCCCAAGAACGACAGGCCGTTCCCCGCCGGGCACGCCGAGCTGTACTCGACCACCCTCGGCTGGCGCATGGTCAACCCGAGGATGGACCCGCAGTGGACCGTCCCGCTCGGCGAGAGCGCGGAGCTGATCGCCGAGAAGCACAAGATCGGCCGGGAGCAGCAGGACGAGTTCGCCCTGCACAGCCACCGCAAGGCCGCCCGCGCCCAGGCCGAGGGACTGTTCGGGCCCGAGCTCGTGCCCGTCCCGGTGCCGCAGCGCAAGGGCGACCCGGTCGTCGTCGCCGCCGACGAGAGCGTCCGCCCGGACGCCTCCCTGGCGGCCATGGCCAGGCTGAAGCCGTCGTTCCGGCCCGAGCACGGCACGGTGACCGCGGGCAACGCCTCCCCCCTCAACGACGGCGCCGCCGCGCTGCTGCTCACCGACGAGGAGGGCCTGAAGGCCACCGGCCGCGAGCCGCTGGCCCGGATCGCGGCGACCGGGGTCTCCGCGCTCGACCCGCACTACTTCGGTCTCGCCCCCGTCGAGGCGGTCAACCGGGCACTGGCCAAGGCCGGCAAGGGCTTCGCCGACCTGGACGTGCTGGAGCTGAACGAGGCGTTCGCCGCCCAGGTCCTCGGCTGCGTCGCCGAGTGGCCCGAGTTCGACCCCGCGATCCTCAACCCGCAGGGCGGCGCCATCGCCCTCGGCCACCCGCTCGGCGCCTCCGGCGCCCGGCTCGCCGGCACCGTCGCCCACCAGCTCGCCCGCAAGGGCTCCGGCGTCGGCGTCGCCACCCTCTGCATCGGCGTCGGCCAGGGTCTCGCCCTGGTCCTGGAGCGCTGAGCGCGCCGCGCCGCCCGACCGCGGGTCCGCGGTGGCCGGCCGCCCACGTCCGCCCCCGAGGGCCGCGGAGCCACGCCCCTCCCCCTCAACGAGACCGTCAGGAACGCCATGACTCTCACCCAGCACGACATCGACCAGGAGATCGCGGCCGAGCACGCCGCGTACGAGAAGCGGGTCGCCGACGGCGCCCCGGTCGAGCACCACCCGCGCCGCGACTACGCCCCGTACCGCTCCTCGGTGCTGCGCCACCCCAAGCAGCCGCCGGTCACCATCGACGTCACCAAGGACCCGGAGCTGGTGGAGCTGTCCTCCCCCGCCTTCGGCGAGCGGGACATCACGGAGATCGACAACGACCTGACCCGGCAGCACACCGGGGAGCCGATCGGCGAGCGCATCACCGTGTCCGGCCGGCTGCTCGACCGCGACGGGCGCCCGATCCGCGGCCAGCTCATCGAGATCTGGCAGGCCAACTCGGCGGGCCGCTACGCCCACCAGCGCGAGCAGCACGACGCCCCGCTCGACCCGAACTTCACCGGTGTGGGCCGCACCCTCAGCGACGACGAGGGCCGCTACCACTTCACCACCATCCAGCCGGGCCCGTACCCGTGGCGCCAGCACCTCAACGCCTGGCGGCCCGCCCACATCCACTTCTCGATCTTCGGCACGGCCTTCACCCAGCGGCTGGTGACGCAGATGTACTTCCCCAGCGATCCGCTCTTCCCGTACGACCCGATCATCCAGTCGGTGACGGACGACGCCGCCCGGCAGCGGCTGATCGCGACGTACGACCACAACCTGTCGGTGCCGGAGTTCTCGATGGGCTACCACTGGGACATCGTGCTCGACGGACCGCAGGCCACCTGGATGGAAGAGGGGCGCTGACCCACCATGACGAAGATCGACACCAGCCGTCCGGAGACCGTGCTGCCCACCCCGTCGCACACGGTCGGCCCCTTCTACGGCCACGCCCTGCCCTTCCCCGGCGGCGGCGACATCGCGCCCGTCGGCCACCCGGACGCCATCGCCCTGCAGGGCTACGTGTACGACGGCAACGGCGACCCGCTGCCGGACGCCTTCGTGGAGCTGTGGGGGCCGGACCCGGACGGCGAACTGCCGCGCGTCGACGGCTCGATGCGCCGCGACCCGGCCAGCGGCGGCTTCCTGGGCCGCAACGGCGTGGAGTTCACCGGCTGGGGCCGCGTCCAGACCGACGCCAACGGCCACTGGTCCGCGCGGACGCTGCGCCCGGGCGCCCGCGGGCGCAACGCCCCGTACCTCAGCGTCTGCGTCTTCGCGCGCGGCCTGCTGGTGCACCTGTTCACCCGGATCTACCTGCCGGGCGACCCGGCGGCGCTGGCCGCCGACCCGCTGCTGGCGCGGCTGGACGAGGCGCGCCGCGACACGCTGGTCGCGAAGGACGACGGCAAGGGCACCTACCGTTTCGACATCCGCCTTCAGGGCGAAGGCGAGACGGTCTTCCTGGAGTTCCAGTGACACCCGACGCTGCCGACACCGGCCTGCTCGCCCCCGGCTGGGCGGGCTCCCCCGCCGCCGCGGCGACCGGCGACACCGCGTACCTGCGGGCGCTGCTCGACGCGGAGGCCGCGCTGACCCGCGCCCAGGCGGCGCTGGGCCTGGTCCCGGCCGAGGCGGCGACGGCGGTGACCGAGGCGGCCGACCCGGCGCGCTTCGACGCCGCCTCGCTCGCCGAACGGGCCCGCGGCGGCGGGAACCCGGTGATCCCGCTGGTCGCCGACCTGACGCAGGCGGCCGGCGAGCGGTACGGCCCGTACGTCCACCGGGGGGCGACCAGCCAGGACATCATGGACACGGCGACGATGCTGGTCGCCGCGCGGACGCTGGAGCCCGTCCTCGCCGACCTCGCGCGCACGGAGCGGGCGCTGGCCCGGCTGGCCGCCGAGCACCGCGACACCGCGATGCCGGGCCGCACGCTCACCCAGCACGCGGTGCCGACGACGTTCGGGCTGAAGGCGGCCGGCTGGCGCTCCCTGGTGCTCGACGCGCGCGACCGGCTGACCGCGGTGCGGGACGCGCTGCCCGTCCAGCTCGGCGGCGCCGCGGGCACCCTGGCCGCCTTCACGGCGTACGGCGCCGGCGACGCGACCGCGCTGCCGGCGGCCTACGCCCGGGAACTGGGGCTGCGCGCCCCGTTGCTGCCCTGGCACACGCTGCGCACCCCCATCGCCGACCTCGCCGGGGCCCTGGCCTTCGCGGCGGGGGCGCTGGGCAAGCTCGCGGCGGACGTGCTGGTGCTGTCCCGCACCGAGATCGCCGAGGTGGCCGAGGGCGGCGGCGGCGGTTCGTCGGCCATGCCGCACAAGGCGAATCCGGTGCGGGCGACGCTGATCGCGGCGGCCGCCCGGCGCGCGCCGCAGCTCGCCGCCACGCTGTACGGCTCGCTGGCGGCCGAGGACGAGCGGCCGGCCGGGGCCTGGCACGCCGAGTGGGAGCCGCTGCGGGACCTGCTGCGGCTGACCGGCGGGGCCGCCCGGGACGCCGCCGCACTCGCCGAAGGGCTGCGGGTGCGTCCGGAGGTCATGCGGGACCACCTCGGGCTGACCCACGGGCTGATCGTGTCCGAGCGGCTGTCGGCCGAGCTCGCGCCGGTGCTCGGCCGGGCCCGGGCCAAGGCGCTGCTCACCGAACTCGCCCGGCGGACCTACGAGGAGGACCGCGACCTCGGCGAACTCCTGGCGGAACGGCCCGAGTCGAAGGACGCGGCGGTCGACACCGACCCCGCCCGCTACACCGGCTCCGCCGGAGCCCTCACCGACCGTGCTCTGGAGCGACGTTGACCGAGAAACTCCTCAACCACCGCGCCGAGGGGCCCGCTTCGGCTCCCCCGCTGCTGCTGGGCCCGTCCCTGGGCACGTCGTACGCCCTGTGGGACAAGGTGGCGCCCGAGCTGTCGATCACCCACCGGGTGGTCCGCTGGGACCTGCCGGGGCACGGCGGCTCCGCGGCCGGCCTGATCGGCCCCGGGGCGACCGTCGGCGACCTCGCCGGCCTGGTGCTGGCGCTCGCCGACTCCCTCGGCATCGAGCGGTTCGCGTACGCGGGCGTGTCGCTGGGCGGCGCGGTCGGCCTGCACCTGGCCGTGCACCATCCGCAGCGGCTCTCCTCACTGGCCGTGATCTGCTCCTCGGCGCACTTCAACGGGGCCCGGCCGTGGGAGGAACGGGCCGCGCTGGTGCGCCGCGAGGGGCTGGACGGGCTCGCGGAGAACGCGCCCGCCCGGTGGTTCACGCCCGGCTTCACCGTGCCCGGGCTGGTCGCCGACCACCGCGCCGCCGACCCGGACGCGTACGCCGCCTGCTGCGACGCGCTGGCCGCGTTCGACCTGCGGGACCGGCTCGCCGGCATCCGTGTGCCGACGCTGCTGGTGGCGGGCCGCGAGGACCCGGCGACGCCGCCCGCGCACCTGCGGGAGATCGCCGACGCGGTGCCCGGCGCCGCGCTGACCGAGATCCCGGGCGCCTCGCACCTGGCGCCCGCCGAACGCCCGGAGGCGGTGCTCGCCGCGCTGCGCGCGCACCTCGGCGGCACCGCCCGGCGGGGCATGGAGGTGCGGCGCGAGGTGCTGGGCGACGCCCACGTGGACCGGGCGCAGGCCCGGCAGACCCCGTTCACGGCCCGCTTCCAGGACTTCATCTCGCGCTACGCCTGGGGCGAGATCTGGACCGACCCGACGCTGACCCGCCGGGAACGCAGCATGATCACGCTGACGGCGCTGGTCGCGCACGGCCACTACGAGGAGCTGGCCATGCACGTGCGGGCCGCCCGGCGCAACGGGCTCACCCCCGACGAGATCGGCGCGGTGCTGCTGCAGACGGCCGTGTACTGCGGCGTCCCGGCGGCGAACTCGGCGTTCGCGGCGGCCCAGCGGGTGCTGGCGGAGGAGTCCGCCGACGGCAGCGCCGCGGGGTGACCCCACCGGCCGGGCCCCGGCGGGGCTCGCCGGGGCCCGGCCGGCGGCCTACCGTGGAGGCATGCCGACCCTCCTGGTCACCGGCGCCGCCCCGGGCCCCGGCCGGTACGTCGCCTTCGAGCCGGTCCGCGGCGGGCACCCGGCCCTCGCCCACGGCCGCGGCGCCGGCCGCACCGGACGCCTCGTCGAGGAACTGCGCGAAGGGGGCGACACCGAGGGGTTCGTCGCCGGCCCGGCCTGCCCGGCGCGGGTCCGCGAGCCGGCAGCGCAGGTCCGCGAACCGGCGGCGCAGGTCACCGAGGCGTGCCCCGGCCTCGACGTGCTGATCGGCAACGCGGGCGTCGGCTTCGGCGCGCCCGGCGCCGGCCGGGAGCCCGGCGCCGACGGGCACGAACCGCGGCCGGTGGTCAGCCACCTGGCGACGGCGGTGCTGGCCCGCGCGCTGCCGCCGGTGCCGCTGGTGCCGCGCGCGAACGCGTCCGCGCGGATCGTCGACGCCGGCCCGGCCGGCCAGGAGCCCGTGGACTTCGCCGGCCCCGAACTCGCCCGCGGCCACGGCGGTGTGCCGGCGTACTGCCGCGGCACGTGCGCGCCGGCCGCGCTCGCCGGGGAGCCGGCGGGCACCGGCGTCGCGGTGGACGTGCCGCACCCGGCGGCCTCCAGGGACACGGCGGTGGTGCGGGAGGCGGGTGTGGGTCCGAGGCGCACGGTCGCCGACGGCGCGCGCGGCGTCCTGGCCCCGGCGACGGGGGACGCCGGCACCGGCGGCCGCTTCGACGGCACCCGTCCGGCGCGGGCGCACGCGGCGGCCCGGGGCCCCGAGGTGCGCGGACGGCCGGCGGTGGCCGGTCGGCTGCTCGGCATGTAGACGGTGCGGACCCGTGACAGCGCGCCCACGCACACGGCCTACCGCGGTCCGACGGCCGCCGCCAGCTCCGCGCTCGCCAAGGCCACCAGCCCGTCCGCCCCGCAGGACCGCGCCAGCGCCAGGCCCCGGTCGAGCTCGGCCACCGAGCGCGCGGCGATGCCGTACTCGACGCGGGCGGCGGCGTGTTCGTACTGGCAGGGCGAGGACTCCAGGTAGGTGACCGCCTGCTCGGCGAGCCGGACCGCGCGCTGGCCGGTCTCCAGCGCGGCGGCGCAGCGCAGGGCCTCGCCGATGGCGGTGTCGGTGCCGAAGCGCTCCGCCTGCCGGCGGACGTCGAGGGCGAGCCGGGCGGCCCGGGCCGGGTCCTCGGTGGCGAGGGCGCGGGCCAGGTCGGCCGCCCAGGGCACCAGCACGGGGTTGTGGTGGCCGCGTGCGGCGGCGGCCTTCTCGGCGGCCTCCAGCTCGTTGATCCCGTCCTTGGTGCGGCCCACCGCCAGCAGCAGCCGGCCGCGCACCGAACGCGGGTCCGGCAGCACGATGGTGGAGGGGTAGGGCGGCGCGAAGCCGTGGCGTCCGGCGACGTCCCAGGCCTCGTCGACGTGGCCGCGGGCGAGCAGGGTGTCGACGAGGTTGCAGGTCGCGGTCCAGTACAGCGGCAGGCCGCGGCCGACCCGCTCGGCGAGCCGCAGGGACTCGCGCAGGGAGGCCTCCGCCTCCTTCAGACGGCCCCGCCTGCGGTGGCCGAGTCCGACGTAGGCGTGCGCCAGGGCGAGGTGGCCGCCGCTCCAGCCGGCCGTCTCGTAGGCGCGCAGCGCCTCGTTGTAGAGGGACTCGGCCCGGTCGAGCCGGTCGGTGAAGCCGTACGTGTTGGCGAGCATCAGCAGCAGTTCGATGCCCCACTCGGTGTCGGTCCAGCCGAGGCCGGGCGCCAGGCGGCCGTTGACCAGGGCCCGGTCGCACAGCTCGACGATCTCCTCGGCGTTCTCGCCGTGCATGAGGGCGTCGAAGCCGCGCAGGATGAGCAGCGCGCGCTCGGCGTTGTCGCGGCCGGTGCAGGTGCGGGCGAGGCCGGCGAGCCGCTCGGAGCGGCCGGGCGAGGTGGTCTCGCCGGCGTGGATGCCCTCCCACATGAACTGCACGGCCTGCAGCCGCATCCGGGCGGGGCCCGGCTCCAGGCGGGCGGCCTCCGCCTCGACGGTGCGGACGGCCTCCTCCATCTGGTCGTTGTGCAGCAGCGCCTGGGAGAGGCGGACGACGGCGTCGACGCGCCGGCCGGCGTCCAGGCCGGGCATGCCGAGCGCGGTGCGCAGGTGGCCGATGGTGCGGGCGGGCGCGGTCAGCAGGGTGGCGCAGCCCAGTTCGTACAGGACGTGGGCGTGGACCTCGGGGGTGGGCGGTTCCTCCAGGGCGCGTTCCAGGCAGCGGCGGGCGGCGTCCGGGGCGCCGACGGCGAGGTGTTCGCGGGCCGCCTCGCGCAGCTGGTCGACGAGTTCCTCGTCGGCGTCGGGGTGGACCTCCAGCAGGTGCCGGGCGGCGGCCGCGGCGCCCCGGCCGGAGTCGGTGACGACCCGGGCGGCGATGCCGTGCATGGCGGTGCGCAGGGCGTCGGGGATGGAGTTGTAGACGGCGGTGGCGATCAGCGGGTGGACGAACTCCAGCTCGTCGTCGCCGGGCCGGCCGGCCGCGGGGTCGGGGGCGGTCAGGATGCGGGCGTCGCGCAGGAGTTCGGCGCACCGCGCGGCGTCGGCGCGCGGGAGCGTGGCGAGTTCGGCGACCAGGTCGACGGAGATGCCCGTGCCGAGGATGGCGGCGGCCCAGGCGAACCGGGTGGCGTCGATGCCGAGCTGCTCCAGGCGGGCGACGAGGCCGCCGCCGCGGGCGGAGCGGTTGAGCTCGCGCAGTTCGCCCGCCCGCGCCTCGACCGGTTCCAGTTCGCTGTCCTGCACCTTGGCGAGGAGTTCGACGGTCTCGTACGGGTTGCCGGCGGTGACGGCCCACACCTCGCGGCAGAACGCGGCGTCGGCGTGCTCGCCGAGGGTGGCGCGGGTCAGGCCGGCGGTCGCGTCCGGGGTGAGCGCGCTCAGGGTGGCCACGGGGCGGCCGGACGCGGCGGCGACCGCGTCCAGGTGCTCGGCGCCGCCGACGTCGCCGGGCCGGCGGGCCACCACGACCAGGACGGACAGGTCGTCGAGGCGCTCGGCGAAGGCGGCGAGCCAGCGCAGGCTCTCCTGGTCGGCCCAGTGGGCGTCGTCGAGGAGCAGCACCAGCGGCCACTCGCGCCGGGCGAAGCGGCGGACGGCGGCGACGAGTCCGTCGCAGACGTACGTCGGGTCGGCGGGCCGGTCGCCGGGGTCCGCTATGCCGAGGGCGGGACCGGCGATGTCGTACCAGTCGCCGAGGTACTCGCGCATCTCCTCGGGGAGCGTGGCGACCAGCGCGGGCTGGAGCAGCTGCCGGACGACGTTGAAGGGGACCGAGCGCAGGGTCTCGCCGCCGCGCGCCGACCACACGGTGCAGCCGCGGGCCTCGGCGATGCGGCGCGTCTCCGCCAGCAGGGCCGTCTTGCCGAGTCCGGCGTCGCCGCTGAACACCAGTAAGCTGCCGGACGACTGGCGGTCCGCGCACAGGGTGTCGACCGCCTGCCGGACGGCGGCGACTTCCTCGTCGCGCTCCCACAGGGAAGCCGAGGCGCCGGCCGTGGGCCGTACCTCCGTCATCCCGCTACCTCCCCAAGTCGCCCGAACGACGTACAGACCTCGAGCGTAGTCCTCCGGAAGCCGTGGCGGAGGCAGCTCGGGGCAGCTGTTGCCGTGACGGGTGACACCGGGTGCCGGGGGACGACGCGCCGGGCCCGCCACCAGCCGTCTTGTCCGTCAACCGTGGCCAACATCCGTCCGGATGGCGTCTGTTGTCCGGTTCCGAACGCGATGCCGGGATCGCGGCCGGGGACGAGGGGGTGCCTCTCATCCCTCTTTCACCGAGGCCTCATACGGTGGGGGCATGACGCAGGAGACTCCTCCCGGGTGGTACCCCGACCCCGGGCAGACAAGTGACGGTCCCGCCACCGAGCGCTGGTGGGACGGCAGGGCGTGGACGGACCGGACCCGTCCCGCGGGGTCGGCCGCCGCGTGGGGTCCCCCGGCGCAGCAGCCGGCCGCCGAGGACGGGGCGGCGCAGCACGGCCCCGGGCCGGTGCACCCGGGCCCGGCCGGCCCGCCGCAGCACCCCGGCCATCCGGCCTATCCGGCCTATCAGGGCCATCCGGCCTACCCGGCGTACCCCGGCGCCGCGCCGCCCGGGCCGCGGCGCGGGGTGCGCACGGGCATAGCCGTGGCGGTGGCCGCCGTGGTCCTCGCGAGCATCGGTGTCGGCGTGTACGCGCTCACCGACGGCGACGGGGGCGGCGGGGGTTCCGCCGCCTCGCAGGGGCAGGACGGCGGGCAGGGCGGACCGTTCGGCGGGCCGGGCGGGTCCGGGGGCTCCGGGGGCCCGGGCGGCTCCGAGGGGCCGAGTCCGTCGCCGGAGGGCTCCGGGGCGCCGCGGATCGAGAGCGGCTCGGTGACCGACGGGGTCAGCGGGATCAGCCTGCCCATCCCGGACGGCTGGTACGGCCAGGAGCTGTCCGTCGGCGCGCAGGTGTCGTCCGAGAGCTCCTACCCGTGCCCCGGCGACACCTCCGCCACCTGCACCAAGGGCGGGGCGTACTCGGCGCCCGCGCTGGCGCTCGGCACCAAGGGCGACACCGCCGAGGAGGTCGCGAAGGCGGACATCTCCGCCAACGCGGAGGAGTCCTACGGCGGCAAGAGCTACGGCTCGATCACCTCGCACGACGTGCTGGCCTCCAAGGCGGTGACGGTGGCCGGGCAGAAGGGCTACCTGGTCCGCTGGAAGGCGGTCACCGGCAAGGGCGCCGACGGCTACGTCCAGTCGCTCGCCTTCCCCTCCCCCGCCGACCCGCGGCGGATGGTCGTCGTCCGGGTGGGCGTCGACACCGACCAGCGGCAGGCCGTCCTCGACGAGATCACCGAGGGCATCGAGGCGTCGGAGGGCGGCGGCACCGGCCAGGACGTCTGACCGCCCCCGGGCACGCGACGGCCGGGTGGGGCGCCCCTCCGCTCGAGGGGAACCCCACCCGGCCGGGGGGTGCGCGCCGCCCCCGTCCCCACGGTGCGGCGCGGACAGGTCGCCGCCCGGTCATCCCGCGGACGGCGGCCTGGGTCTCAGGTGAGGCCGAGCGCCGGCAGCACGGCGGCCTCCACGAAGCGGACCAGGTAGTCCGGGTCGGCGCACTCGCCCTCCAGGACGGGGCGGACCCGCAGGACGCCGAAGACCTGCACGGGGACGAACTCCAGCGCCGGATGGCCGGCGGGCACCTCGCCGCGGGCGACCCCGCGGTCCAGGATCTCCCTGAGCGCGGCGATCTCCGGGTCGATCAGCGCCTCGCGCAGCGCCTGCGCGAGCTCCCGGTCCTGCATGACGGCGTGGCCGAGCGCCTGGAGCAGCCCGGCGTCCTTCGCCGACCACTCCCCCGCGACCCGGGCGGCCTGCCGCAGGTCCTCGGCGAGCGACCCGGTGTCGACCCCCGCGAAGTGCACCCGGCGGTGGCTGCGCAGGGCCGCCGCGACGAACTGCGGCTTGGTCTTCCACTGCCGGTACAGCGTGGACTTGCTGCACCGCGTGCTGGCGGCGATGCCCTCCATGGTGACGGCGTCGTAGCCGCACTCGCGGATCTGGTCCAGGACGGCGTCGAAGAACTCCTGCTCGCGCTCGCGCGTGAGCTTGGAGCGGCGCGAGGCGGCGACCGTCTCCGGTCCGTCCGCGGCCTGCGACGTCATCGGCTGTGCTCCTCGCTCGTGTCCTGCGGGGTGTCCCCGGGGCCCGCCTCCAGTGTGGCCCCGTCCATCGATACGCCAGTGTACCGATACTTCGGCGTATCGGTACACTGACGTATCGGTACAGCAGCGTTTCGATACGCGACCGTACCGATCAAGATCGCCGGCACCTGCCGGGGCACGGCGAGCAGCACCGTCAGTGAAGGGGCCGGGGGATGAACGCCCGCACCGAGCCTGGACCGGCGGCGCCCGGCGCGACAGCGCGGCCGCCGCTCCTGCGCGAGCTCCTGCTCGTCGCGACGCTCTTCCTCCTCTACAAGGCCGGCCGGCGGCTGGCGGCCGGCCACACCGGCGAGGCCTTCCGCAACGCGCACCGCGTGTGGGACCTGGAGCGGGCGGCCGGGCTGCCCGGCGAGGGCGCGGCGCAGTCCCTGCTGCTGCGCGACGGCACGCTGATCCACCTGGCGAACACCTACTACGCCACCGTCCACTTCCCGGCCACCGCCGCCTTCCTGGTCTGGCTGTACCTCCGGCGCCCGGCGCACTACCGGTGGGCCCGGCGGGTGCTCGCCGCGCTGACCGCCGCCGCGCTGGCGCTGCACCTGGCGTTCCCGCTCGCCCCGCCGCGCATGCTGGCGGCGACCGGACTGGTGGACACCGCGCGGCTGTACGGGCCGTCGGTGTACGGCCCGCCGCAGGCGGACCGGCTGGCGAACCAGTTCGCGGCGATGCCGTCGCTGCACTTCGGCTGGGCTCTGGCGGTGGCGGTCGGTCTCCTCGTCGCCACCCGCTCCCGGTGGCGTCCGCTGTGGCTGCTGCACCCGCTGCTGACCCTGCTGGTGATCGTGGGCACGGCCAACCACTACTGGCTCGACGCGCTCGTGGCGACGGCCCTGCTGGGCCTCGCCCTCGCGGTGGTCCGCCCGCCGCGCCGGACGGCGGTCCCGGCCCGTCGGGCGCGGGGCCCTCTCCCGGCGGCCGAGGAGCCGGCGCCGGCGGGAGCGGGCCGATGAGCCCCGTGCCGGTCGCCGTCGCCCTCTCCCTCGTCTCGGCCGTCGCCTACGCGGCCGCGGCCGTCGCCCAGGAGCGGCTGGCCGCCCGCGGCTCCACCGCGGGCGCGCCGCGGCTGCTGGCCAGCGGCGCGTGGTGGGGGTCGGTGGCGCTGAACGCCGCGGCGGCGCTGCTGCACGTGGTGGCCCTGAGGTACGGGCCGCTGACCGTGGTGCAGCCGCTCGGCGCGCTCACCCTGGTCGCCGCGGTGCCGCTGGGGGCGCGGATCGCGGGGCGGCGGGTGAGCCGGGTGGAGTGGCGGGGCACCGCCCTGACCCTGCTGGGGCTGGCCGCGCTGCTGGTCGCGGCGACCGGGCCCGCGCCGGACGGCGTGCTGAGCCTGCCGGAGGCGCTGGCGGTCTCGGGCGCCGCGGCGGCGCTCATCGGCGTGCTGGCGCGGCCCGGCGCCCGGCCCGGGCTGCGCCACGCCACCGCCTCCGGGACGGCGTCGGGGGTGGCCTCGGCGCTCACCCAGACCGTGACGGTGGCCGTGACGGACCGGTCCGGCCCGCTGCCCGGCGTGCAGGTGGCCGCAGTGGCGCTGCTCGTCGCGGCCTTCGCCGCCGGCGGACTGCTGCTGTCGCAGACCGCCTACCGGGGCGGCCTCGGCGCCCCGCTGGCCGTGGTCACCCTGGCCAACCCGGTGGCCGCCGCGGTCATCGGCCTCTCGCTGCTCGGCGAGCACCTGCGGGGCGGCCCCGCGGGGATCGTGCTCGCCCTGGCCGGGGCGGCGCTCGCGTCCCGGGGCGTGGTGCGGCTGAGCCGGGCGGCCCCGCCCAGCGGCCGTCCGGCGGCCGCCGTGCCGTCCCCGGGCGCGGGACCGGTGACCGGACCGGCCCCGCGGCCCCGGCCGTCCGGGCCGGAGCGCCTCACGGCCGCCGGCCGGTGACGATCGCCGGGTCGCTCACCCCGGGCCGCCCGTTCTCGACGTGCCCCGCGAACCGCCGCAGGAAGGACGGGTCGGACGGACAGGTGACGGTCAGGTCGTACCAGCGGTGGCTCGCCGCGAGGCCGACCGTGCGCCGCACGGTGGTGCCGGGCCGCACGGTGACGGTCGAGGCCGGACGGCCGTAGCCGTCGGCCAGCCTCAGCCGGACCGTGCCGGGGCCCCGGTGGGTGAAGGTCAGCACGAGGTCGTCGCCGCTGTGCCGGGCCGTGACCTCCGGGCCGGCGGTGCCGTTCGTGCCCCGGAAGACGCGCACGAAGCCGTTCGGGCCGTGCACGGTCAGGTCGTAGGAGCCCTCCGGGCGGGCCGCGTCCCAGGTGTCGGCGACGGTCTTGCCGGCCTCGGTGGTGTACGTCCAGGGACCGTCGGCGCGGTTGCCGGAGGTGACGTGGAAGGCGCCGCCGGCGCGGGGCCCGGAGGCGAAGGTCAGGGTGAGGGTCCCGGCCGCCGCGTCCACGGCGGCGTCCACGTGCGGCGCGTACCGCAGCGGCCGGGTGCGGCGCCGGCCGCGCTCCTGCCGGGGCATGCGCGGGTCCGCCGGCGGCGTCGGGCGGTAGTCGGGGTGGCGCTCGCGGTCCTGCGGCGCGTACCCGCCGGTGTCCGGCAGGCCGGCGGGGCGGGCGTCCTTGCGGGAGAAGTCGAACGCGGAGGTCAGGTCCCCGCAGACCGTCCGGCGCCACGGCGAGATGTTCGTCTCGCGCACGCCGAAGCGGCGCTCCATGAACCGCAGGATCGAGGTGTGGTCGAAGGTCTCGGAGCAGACGTAACCGCCCTTGCTCCACGGCGAGACGACCAGCATCGGCACGCGCGGGCCGAGGCCGTAGGGACCGGCCGGGCGCTTGGCGTCGCCCGGGTAGAGGTCGGAGGAGACGTCGACGGTGGACCTGCCCCGCTCGGGGGACGCCGGCGGCAGCGGCGGCACCACGTGGTCGAAGAAGCCGTCGTTCTCGTCGTAGGTGATGAACAGGGCCGTCTTCGCCCACACGGCCGGGTTCGAGGTGAGCGCGTCCAGGACCTGCGCGATGTACCAGGCGCCGTAGTTGGACGGCCAGTTGGAGTGCTCGGAGAACGCCTCGGGGGCGGCGATCCAGGAGATCTGCGGCAGGGTGCCGGCCTTGACGTCGGCGCGCAGCCGGTCGAAGTACCCGTCGCCGTTCTTCACGTCGGTGCCGGTGCGGGCCTTGTCGTACCAGGGGTCGCCGGGCCGGGCGGTGCGGTACCGATCGAAGTAGAGCAGCGAGTTGTCGCCGTAGTTGCCCCGGTAGGCGTCCTCGATCCAGCCCCAGGAGCCGGCCGCGTCGAGGCCGTCGCCGATGTCCTGGTAGATCTTCCAGGAGATCCCGGCCCGCTCCAGGCGCTCGGGGTAGGTCGTCCAGCCGTAGCCGAGTTCGTCGTTGCCGAGGACCGGGCCGCCGCCCGTGCCGTCGTTGCCGGTGTACCCGGACCACATGTAGTAGCGGTTGGGGTCGGTGGAGCCGATGAACGAGCAGTGGTAGGCGTCGCAGACGGTGAAGGCGTCGGCGAGGGCGTAGTGGAAGGGGATGTCCTCGCGGGTGAGGTACGCCATGGTGGTGGTGCCCTTGGCGGGCAGCCACCGGTCGTAACGGCCGCCGTGGTAGGCGTCCTGCCCGTCGGTCCAGCCGTGCGGCAGGCCCTCCAGGAACTGCATGCCGAGGTCGTCGGCGTCCGGGCGGAAGGGCAGGACCTCCCGGCCGTCCTGCTCCTGGTGCCACACCGGCTTGCCGGTGCCGAGCGTCACCGGCCGCGGGTCGCCGAAACCTCGCACTCCGGACAGGGTGCCGAAGTAGTGGTCGAAGGAACGGTTCTCCTGCATCAGGACGACGATGTGCTCGACGTCCTCGATCGATCCCGTGCGGTGGTTGGCCGGGAGCGCGGCGGCCCGCTCGATGCTGGCCGACAGGGCGCCGAACGCCGTGGTGACGCCCGCTGCTTGGAGGAACCGGCGCCGGTTGACTTCGGGCATGGGTGAGGGACCTCTCGTCCTGGTCGGGAACCGGCCGGCGGGTGACGGCCCGTGCGCGCAGCGAGTGTTCCAGGGCCACCGAACGTCCGGGAAGGGCGGGATGGCGGGGGCGTGAAGGTAGGCGGTACGCACGATGCGCGAGCCCGGCGGCGGGTGCGGCGGGCGGTCCGGCAGCGGGAGCCGCGCCGCCGGACCGGCCCCGCCGCAGGACGTCTTCCGTGACGCGGAAGCCCCGTTGCGGCCCGGTGACGGGCTCGCGGACGATGACGCCACAGTCGACAGACGGGAGCCGCCCCCATGCCGCACGCCACCGCCTTCGCCAGGAACCAGTGGTACGTCGCCGCCCACGGCCACGAGGTCGGGCGCGAACCGCTCGGCCGGACGGTGCTCGGGGAGCCGCTCGTGCTGTACCGGACCGAGGGGGACGGGACGCCGGTCGCGCTGCACGACCGGTGCGTGCACCGGCGCTACCCGCTGTCCGAGGCACCGAGCCGTCTCGACGGGGACCGGATCGTCTGCGGCTACCACGGCTTCACCTACGACACCACCGGCGCCTGCGTGTCCGTGCCGGGGCAGAAACGCGTCCCGCGCACCGCGCGCGTCGCCTCCTACCCGGTCGTCGAGCAGGACTCGCTGGTGTGGGTGTGGATCGGCGACCCGGCGCTCGCCGACCCCGGCGCCGTCCCCCGGGCCCGGCACCTCGACTCCCCCGGCTGGGTCACCGTCCGCGGCATGGAGCCCGTCGACTGCGACTACGGCCTCCTGGTCGACAACCTGCTCGACCTGTCCCACGAGACCTATCTGCACGGCGGCTCCATCGGCACCCCCGAGGTCGCCGAGACGCCGATCAGCACCGAGGTCGACGAGGGCGCCGGCATCGTCCGGGTGAGCCGGCACATGGACGACGCCGAGTGCCCGCCGTTCTACGCCCGGTCCACCGGCCTGCGGGGCCGGATCACCCGCTGGCAGGACATCGAGTACCACGCGCCCTGCCTGTACCTGCTGCACAGCCGCATCGCCCCGGTCGGCGTGCTGCCCGGGCCGGACGGCAGCGACCCGCACGGCTTCCACACCGAGATCACCTACTGCATCACCCCGTCCGCCGACGGCAGGGTGTACGACTTCTGGGCGGTCTCGCGGGACTGGGCCACGGACGACGCCGAGGTCACCGAGTTCCTGCGCGGCAACAACCACACCGTCGTCCTGCAGGACGTGACCGCGCTGAACCTGCTCCAGCGCACGCTCGGCACCGAGCGCCACGGCTACCAGGAGCTGAGCATCAACATCGACACCGGCGGCCTGGCCGCCCGCCGCATCCTCGCCCGGCTGGCCGAGGAGGGCGCCGAGCCCGTGGAGGGGGTCCGGTGACGTCCCGTCGCCCCGACGGCCCGCGCGAGGTCTACCGGATCGACTGGCTGCCCGGCACCGACGTCCTGCACGGCACCTGCCACTGCGGCCGCGAGCACACCGCGCAGGACCCGGTCGCCCTGTGGGAGTGGATGCTCGCCCACCCGCGGGGGCACGAGCCGCGGGGGAACGGTTCGTGAGCGCCCGGGAGTTCGACGCCGTCGTCGCCGGGCGGGAGCCGGTGGCCGACGGCGTGGTCGCCCTGCACCTGCGCCGCCCGGCGGGCGAGGAGCTGCCGGCCTGGGAGCCCGGCGCCCACGTCGACCTCGTCCTCGGCCCCGGCCTGGAACGGCAGTACTCGCTGTGCGGCGACCCCGCGGACCGCTCCCGGTGGCGGATCGCGGTGCTGCGCGAGCCGGACGGACGCGGCGGCTCCGCCCACGTGCACGACCGGCTCGGCGCGGGCGACACGGTCCGGGTGCGCGGGCCGCGCAACCACTTCCGGCTGGAGCCCGCGCCCCGCTACCGGTTCGTCGCGGGCGGCATCGGCATCACCCCGCTCCTGCCGATGCTGGCGGCGGCCGAGGCGGCGGGCGCCGCGTGGACGCTGCTGTACGGCGGACGGACCCGCCGGTCCATGGCGTTCACCGCGGAACTGGCGCGCTACGGGGACCGGGTGGTGCTCGCGCCCCGGGACGAGACCGGGCCGCTGGACCTGGCCCCCGTGCTGGACGGCGTCGCGGACGGCACGCTCGTGTACTGCTGCGGTCCCGGGCCGCTGCTCGACGCCGTCGAGGAGCGGTGCCCGCCGGGGCTGCTGCGCACGGAGCGGTTCCGGCCGAAGGAGCGGCGGGCGGGCGGGGACGGCGCGTTCGAGGTGGAGCTCGCGCGCAGCGGCACGGTCCTCACCGTCCCGCCGGACCGGTCCGTCCTCGACACGGTGCGCGCCGCCGGCGTCGAGGTGCTGTACTCCTGCGCGGAAGGCACCTGCGGCACCTGCGAGACGGACGTCGTCGCGGGCGAGCCGGACCACCGCGACTCGGTGCTCACCCGGGAGGAACGGGACTCGGGGGAGACGATGATGATCTGCGTGTCCCGGTGCCGGGGACGGCGGCTCGTGCTGGACCTGTGATCCTCCACCCGTGGGATCGCGATTCAACTACCGCTCCCCGTACGGGGATTGACCCCGGATCGGACGGGGGCCTACGTTCACGCTGAGCACGTTCGTCCTGTCTGCGCACAGCCTGTCGGAGCACTCCGCAACGGTCCCCCAGGGGGAGTCGAGTCATGCGTCGTCGTCTGCTCACCGGCCTCACGGCCCTGTCCGTCCTGGCCGCCACGGCGGCCTGCGGCTCGTCGTCCGGCGGAGAGGACTCCTCGGACGGCGGTTCCCCGTCCGGCGGCACCACCACGGTCAAGGTCGGGATCATCCCGATCGTGGACGTCGCCCCGCTCTACCTCGGCCGGGAGAAGGGCTTCTACGGCGAGCGCGGCATCGAGCTGGAGCTGTCGCCCGCCCAGGGCGGGGCGGCGATCGTGCCCGGGGTGGTCTCGGGGCAGTTCCACTTCGGGTTCAGCAACACCACCTCCCTGCTGATCGCCCAGTCCAAGGACGTGCCGGTCAAGGCCGTCGCCAACGGGGTCGCCTCCACCGGCGAGGACGGCGCCGACTTCGCCGCCGTCGTGGTGGGGAAGGACTCGCCCCTGAAGTCCCCGAAGCGGCTGGAGGGCCGCAAGGTCGCGGTCAACACCCTCAACAACATCTGCGACACCTCCGTCAAGGAGTCGGTCCGCAAGGACGGCGGCGACCCCTCGGAGGTCGAGTTCGTCGAGATGCCCTTCGACCAGATGCCGGCCGCCCTGGACGGCGGACGGGTCGACGCGGCCTGCGCCGTGGAGCCGGCGCTCACCACTGTCAAGGCCGCCGGCGGCACCGAGATCGCGTCGAACTTCTACGACGTCTCACCGGACCTGACCGTCGCGATGTACTTCACCTCCCGGCAGTACACCCAGAAGAACCCCGACGTGGTGCGCAGGTTCCGGGAGGCGACCGTCGAGTCGCTCGCATACGCCCAGAGCCACCCGGAGGAGGCCCGGCAGATCCTCTCCACCTACACCAGGATCCCCGCCGGGCTGCTGAAGGACATGACGCTGCCCCGGTGGCCCGCCGAGCCGGACCGCGCCTCCCTGGAACGGCTCGCGGAACTCGGCCGCGCGGACGGCCTGTTCGACGAGGCGCCGGACCTGGACGAACTGCTGCCGTGAGGGGCGGGAACGCCGCCCTCGGCGCGGCGGGACTCGCGGCCTTCCTCGCCCTGGGCGAGGCGGTGCCGCGGCTCGGCCTGGTCGAGGACGACCACTTCCCGCCCACCGGCCGCGTCGCGGGCGCGCTCGCCGGCGAGGCGTCCGACGCCGCCTTCTGGACGGCGCTCGGCGACACCCTCACCGGCTGGGCGCTGGGCCTGGCGATCGCGGTGGGCGCGGGCGTCGTCGCGGGCGTGGTGCTCTCCGTCGTGCCGTACCTGCGGCAGGCGACCGCCTCGACGATCGAGTTCCTGCGGCCCATCCCGTCCGTCGCGCTGATCCCGCTCGCCGTGCTGCTGTACGGCACGCGGCTGGGCTCGGTGCTGCTGCTCGTCGGGTACGCCGCGTTCTGGCAGGTGCTGGTCCAGGTCCTGCACGGTGTGCGGGACGTCGACCCGGTCGCGGAGGAGACCGCCCGCTCCTACGGCCTCGGCGCCTGGGCACGCGTCCGGCACGTGCTGTGGCCGACCGCGCTGCCGTACGTGATGACCGGGGTGCGGCTGGCGGCGGCCGTCGCGCTGATCCTCGCCGTGACCGCCGAACTCGTCATCGGCGCGCCCGGGCTCGGGGCGCGGATCGCGGTCGCGCAGACCTCGCAGGCGGTGCCGGAGATGTACGCGCTGATCGTGGTGACCGGTCTGCTCGGGCTGCTGATCAACACGGGTGCCCGGGCGGTGGAGCGGCGGGTGCTGGCCTGGCACCCGTCGGTGCGCGCGGAGGTGCCGGTGTGAGGGTCGTGCTGCTGCGGCTGTGCCTCGCGTCCGCGCTGCCGGCGGTGCTGGTGGCGCTGTGGTGGGTGGCGTCCGAGGGCAGCACGAACGTGTACTGGCCGCCCCTGCGCACGATCCTGGCGGCCTTCCCGGACGTGTGGACCGCCGAGCGGCTGCGCGCGGACGTGCTGCCGAGCGTGCTGCGGCTCACGGCGGGTTACGCCCTGGCGGCCGTCGCCGGGATCGCGCTCGGCACGCTGATCGGCTCCCACCGGCGGGTGCGCGCGGTGTGCGAGCCGGTGCTGGAGTTCCTGCGGGCGGTGCCGCCGCCGGTGCTGGTCCCGGTGCTCATGCTGTTCGCGGGGATCGGCGACACCATGAAGATCCTGGTCATCGCGTCCGGCTGCGTGTGGCCGGTGCTGCTCAACACGGTGGAGGGCGTGCGCGCGCTCGACCCGGTGATGGCGCAGACGGCCCGCTCGTACGGCATCACGGGCGCCGTGCGCCTGAAGGACGTGGTGCTGCGCGCGGCGAGCCCGCAGATCGTCGCCGGGCTGCGGCAGGCGCTGTCGGTCGGCGTGATCCTGATGGTCATCAGCGAGATGTTCGCGGCGAGCAACGGCCTGGGCTTCACCGTGGTGCAGTTCCAGCGTTCCTTCGCCCTGCCCGGCATGTGGACCGGGATCCTCGTCCTCGGCCTGCTCGGCTTCGTCCTGTCGGTGGTGTTCCGGCTGGCCGAGCGGCGGGTGCTCGGCTGGTACCACGGTCTGCGCGCCGCCGACCGGCGGTCGCGGTGACGCTCGCGAAAGGGCGGCCGATGCTCGACGTACGCGGCCTGAGGAAGGTCTACGAGCAGTCCGGGCGCCGCGTCGAGGCGGTGCGCGACCTGACGTTCGGCGTGGCGGCGGGGGAACTGGTCTGCCTGGTGGGCCCGTCGGGCTGCGGCAAGACGACCCTGCTGAAGTGCGTCGGCGGGCTGCTCGCCCCCACCGCGGGCGAGGTCCTGCTCGCGGGCCGGCCGGTGGCGGGGCCGCCGCCCGGGATGGCGTTCGTCTTCCAGGAGTACGGGCGCAGCCTCTTCCCGTGGCTGCGGGTCGGCCAGAACGTGGAACTGCCGCTGAAGCAGAAGGACCTGAGCCGGGCGCGCCGCCGCGCACTGGTCCGCGACGCCCTGGAGTCGGTGGGGCTGGCGGACGCCGCCGGGGCGTATCCGTGGCAGCTGTCCGGCGGGATGCAGCAGCGGGTCGCCATCGCCCGGGCGCTGGCGTACGAACCCGCGGTGCTGCTGATGGACGAGCCGTTCGCGGCGGTGGACGCGCAGACCCGGGCCGACCTGGAGGACCTCGTACGGCGGCTGTGGCGGGAGCGCGGGATGACGGTCCTGTTCGTCACCCACGACATCGACGAGGCCGTGTACCTCGGCGAGCGGGTGATCGTGCTGTCCGCCTCCCCCACGGTCGTGCGCGAGCAGCTGGCGGTCGACCTGCCCGCCGAGCGGGACCAGGCGCGCACGCGGGCGGCCCCGCGCTTCGCCGAGCTGCGGACCCGTGTGTACGAGCAGATCCAGGCGGCGAAGCGCGGGGCGGCCGGGCCGGGCCCGGCCGACGCGGTCAGGAAAGATACGCCTCCACTTCGCTGAACTGGGCGGCGGGCCAGCCGGTGTTGGCGGTGACGTGCAGCCGCAGGTGGCGCAGGCCGGTGCCGGCGGGCAGGGGCACGGTGACCGTGTTGCCGGTCGCCGGGTCGAAGCGGTACTCCTTCGGGGCGACCACCGTGGTGTACGCCGAGCCGTCGGTGCTGCCCTGCACGGACAGCGTCTGGGTGCGGGCCTGCCAGACGGCCTGCGGTGGCAGCTTCAGCACGAGCCGCCGCACGGCCCGCGCGGAGCCGAGGTCGACGGTGAGGGACTGCGGGAAGGCGTGGTTCGCGGACTCCCAGTAGCTGTGGGCGTCGCCGTCGACCGCGCGGCCGGGCGTGTGGACGTCCTGGGAGCCGGTCGCGGTGACCGGGCGGCCCTGGGCGAGGTTGCGGGTGGGCTCGGGGTCCGGGTTGCCCTGGCCGGGCTGCGGCCAGGCCGAGCAGTCGGACCAGGTGCTGCTCCAGCCGGAGTTGCCGCCGCCGTCGGTGAGCGTGAAGGCGCCGGAGCCGGACGGGTAGGGGCAGTTGTAGACCCCGGCCGCGCCGACCCCGGTGGCGGTGACGTCGCGGAAGGTGGCCGCGCCCTGCGTCTCGGCCTGCACGACGACCGTGCCGGTGTTGCGGACGGTCGCGCCGTCGACGGTGATGTTCTTCGCGGCGTACCCGCGTCCGCTGCCCGAGACGAACTCGAAGGCGCTGTACGGGCTGTCGGTGATCGTGGTGCCGGTGATGCGCACCTGCGCCTCGATCGCGCTGTCGTAGGAGTCGACGCGCAGCGCGCCCATGGGGTGGTTCCAGTTGGGGTTCATCGCCCCGGTGCGCACCAGCGTGTTGCCGTCGACCGTGATGGTGCCGGCCAGCGGGTGGAACGGGTCGAGGAACTTCTGGTTGGAGATCGCGATGCCGCTGCCGAGCGCGTTGGTGTCGGAGATCAGGTTGTCGCGGACCGTGATGTCGGTGCCGCCGTAGATCGCGATGCCGTTGGCGAGGTTGGGCTGGGTGATGGTGTTGTTCTCGAAGCTGCTGGCGGTGTCCGGCGCGTACAGCGACCACATCGCGAGGGCGTCGTCGCCCTGGTTGCGCAGGAAGTTGTTGCGGACCTTCACCCCGCGGGCGGTGCCGTTGAGGTTGAGGCCGTCGGCGGTCATGTCGAGGAAGCGGTTGTTCTCGACGACGAGGTCGTCGTTGGTGCCGGTCAGCCACAGGCCGACCTTGAGGTGCTGGAGCCACATCCCGGAGACGGTGGAGTCCGGCCCGAGCGAGCCGTTGACGAAGTTGTCGGGGCTGGAGTCGACGCGCTCGGTGACCTCCCCGATGACGGCGAAGTCCCGGATGTGGACGTTCCCGGCGGAGCTCGGCTGGTCGATGAAGCGGGAGGTGCGCACCACCGAGTGCCAGGGGCCGGCGCCCCGCAGGGTGACGTTCTGGACGCCGCCGAGGGAGGAGGTGAGCCGGTACTCGCCCGGCGGGATCCACACCGTGCCGCCCTGCGCGGCGGCGATGGCGTCGCGGAACGCCTGGGTGGAGTCGCCCCGGCCGGTCGGGTCCGCGCCCCGCGAGGTGACCGAGACCGATCCCGCGGGCTGTCCGGCCGCCGCGGCGACCTGCTCGAAGTCGGCGACGTCCACCGTGGCCTGGACGCCCGTCGCCTCGAAGGCCACCGTGTCGCCGGCCCGGACGTCCCGGCCGAGCAGCAGGCGGGCGTTGTCGTAGAAGTGGTGGGTCTTCGAGCCCGCGATCCAGGGCGTGTCGATGTACGAGTACCTGGAGGTCACCGGCAGGCTCTCCGCCAGGCGCAGGCCGTTGACGTACACGGCGAGCGAGCCGGACTGGCCGTCGGGGACGCTGACGGCGACGGTCACGGCGTTGGCCGCGCGCGGCGCCGTGAACTCGACGCGCTGCCCGGCGGCCAGCCGCACGGCCCGGCGTCCGGACGCCTCGGAGGCGAGGGTGCCCTGGGTGTGGTCGGGGCCGATCCTGGTGCCGGTGGTGGTCGCGGACTCGGCCTCGACCGAGGTGAAGGGCAGGGTGGCGCCCGCGGCGGCGTGCGCGGGGGCCGGGGAGAGCGCGACGAGCGCGCCGGCGGCCAGGGCGGCGGCCGTGGCCGCCGACGACATGCGCCTGATGGATCCGGAGACGTGCGTGTGCATGTGCCGATCCCTTCGTGGTGGGGGGTACGGGGACAGCGGATGCCCGCGGTCTCAGGCGCGCAGCCAGACCGCGGTGTCCGTCGGCAGCCGCCCGTCGTCGTCCAGGGGACCGCTGCCGAGCAGGAGGCCGGTGTGCGGGGGCAGGTCGGCGGGCGTGCCGGCGAGGTTCACCACGCACAGCACGTCCTCGGCGCGGGTGAAGGCGAGCACGCCGTCGGGGGCGGGCAGCCAGGTGAGCGGCCCGTCGCCGAAGACCGGGCGGAGGCGGATCGCCGCGCGGTACAGGGCCAGCACGGAGGCCGGGTCGCCCTGCTGCCGGTCGACCGCGTACGACGCCCAGCCGGCCGGCTGCGGCAGCCAGGGCTCCTGCCGGGAGCCGAACCCCGCGTACGGCTCCCCGGCGGCCCACGGCAGCGGCACCCGGCAGCCGTCCCGGCCCGGGTCGGTGCCGCCGGAGCGCGCGTGCATGGGGTCCTGGATGCGCTCGACGGGCACCTCGGCCTCGGGAAGGCCGAGCTCCTCGCCCTGGTAGACGTAGACCGAGCCGGGCAGGGCCAGTGACAGCAGGGCGGCGGCGCGGGCCCGGCGGGTGCCGAGCGCGAGCTCGGTGGGGGTGCCGAAGGCCTTCGTGGCGAAGTCGAAGCCGGTGTCGGCCCGGCCGTAGCGGGTCACCGTCCGGGTCACGTCGTGGTTGCACAGCACCCAGGTGGCGGGCGCGCCCACCGGGGCGTGCTCGGCGAGCGTCTCGTCGATGGCGGCGCGCAGCCGGGCCGCGTCCCACGGGCAGGTCAGGAAGGAGAAGTTGAAGGCGGTGTGCAGCTCGTCGGGGCGCAGGTAGCGGGCGAAGCGCTCGCTGTCGGGCAGCCACACCTCCCCCACGAACACCGCCCCGTACGCGTCGGCGATCGACCGCCAGGCGCGGTACACGTCGTGGAGTTCGTCGCGGTCGACGTACGGGTGCGGGCCGCGGCCCCCGGCGAGGTCCGGCAGGCGGGGGTCCTTCGCCAGCAGCGCGGCCGAGTCGATGCGCACGCCGGCCACGCCCCGCTCGAACCAGAAGCGCAGGACGTCCTCGTGCTCCCGGCGGACCGTTGGGTGGGCCCAGTTCAGGTCGGGCTGCTCCGGGGCGAACAGGTGGAGGTACCAGTCGCCGTCGGGCAGGCGGGTCCAGGCGGGGCCGCCGAACTCCGACCGCCAGTCGTTGGGCGGGAGTTCGCCCTGCTCGCCGCGCCCCGGGCGGAAGTGGAACAGCTCGCGCTCCGGTCCGCCGGCCAACGCGGCGCGGAACCAGGGGTGCTGGTCGGAGACGTGGTTCGGCACGATGTCGACGATCGTGCGGATGCCCAGTTCCCCGGCCTCGGCGATCAGCTTCTCGGCCTCGGCGAGGGTGCCGAACGCCGGGTCGATCGCGCGGTAGTCGGCGACGTCGTAGCCGCCGTCCTTCATCGGGGACCGGTACCAGGGGGTGAACCACAGGGCGTCCACGCCGAGTCCGGCGAGGTAGGGCAGACGGGCGCGGACGCCCGCGAGGTCGCCGGTGCCGTCGCCGTCGCCGTCGGCGAAGCTGCGGACGTACACCTGGTAGATGACGGCGGAGCGCCACCAGTCGGTCCGGGCGGGGGTGGGCTGTCCCACGGCGGGTGCCTTTCTCTGGGGTGGAGGGCGGTGTCAGCCCTTGGTGCTGCCCGCGCCGATACCGGCGATGACGTGCCGCTGGAAGACCAGGAACAGGGCGACCACCGGGAGGCTGGCGATCACCATCGCGGCGACGAGCACGGTCAGCGGGATGTTCTGCGACAGCTGCACCAGCGCCACGCTGATGGGCTGCTTGCCGGTGTCGGAGAAGACCATCAGCGGCCACAGGAAGTCCTGCCACACGGCGACCAGCGCGAAGATCGACACGACGCCGAGCACCGGTCGTGACATCGGCAGCACGATCGACCACAGGACGCGCAGCCGCCCGGCGCCGTCCAGTTCGGCGGCCTCCAGCACGTCCCGCGGGAGCTGGTCGAAGAACCGCTTGAGCAGGTAAAGGTTGAAGGCGTTGGCGACGGCCGGCAGCCAGATGGCCAGGGGGTCGTTGAGCAGCCCCAGGTCCGCCACCGTCAGGTACTTCGGCACCACCAGGGCCTGTGCCGGGACCATGAGCGTGGCGAGGATGCCGCCGAGGACCAGCCGGCCGAAGACGGGCCGCAGCCGGGAGAGGGAGTACGCGGCGGCCGTGCAGAACACCAGCTGGCACACCCAGGCGCCGGCCGCCTGGACGAGGGTGTTGCCCAGGTGGGTGGGGAGCTGCATGAGCTCCCAGGCGTCGGTGTAGCCGCGCAGCCGCCACTCCTCGGGGACGAGGGTGGGCGGGGTGCGGGCCGCCTCGTCCGGGGACTTCATCGCGCCCGTGACCATCCAGTAGACGGGGAACAGGAACGCGAGCGCGAAGAGCAGGACGACGCCGGTGAAGACGGTCCAGTACACGGCCCTGGCCCGGGGGCGGGCCAGGACGGCCGGGGAGACCAGGGTGCGGGTGCCGCTCATGCGTCCTCCTCGCCGGAGCGGGTGAGCCGGAGGTAGGCGGCGGAGAACAGGCCGAGCAGCGCCAGCAGCATGACGCTCAGGGCGCAGGCCCCGCCGAAGTCGTTGTAGAGGAAGGCGTACTTGTAGATCAGGTACAGGACGGTGACGGTGGCGTTCTCCGGGCCGCCGCCGGTGATCACGAACGGCTCGGTGAAGACCTGCATCGTCGCGATGATCTGCAGCAGCATCAGCATGAGGATGACGAACCGGGTCTGCGGGACCGTGACGTGCCGCACGCGCTGGAGCAGGTTCGCGCCGTCCAGTTCGGCGGCCTCGTACAGTTCGCCCGGGACGGACTGGAGGGCGGCGAGGTAGATGAGCACGGTGCCGCCCATGTTGGCCCAGGTGGCGACGAGGACCAGCGAGACCAGGGCGGTGTCGGCGCCGTTGGACCAGTTCGAGGTGGGCAGGTGCAGGAAGCGCAGCGCCTCGTTGGCGAGGCCGGCTCCGGGGTCGTAGAACCACTTCCACAGCAGGGCGCTGACCACGGGAGGGATCATCACCGGCAGGTAGACCACGATCCGGAAGAACGCCTTGGCGTGCCGGAGTTCGTTCAGGACCAGGGCCAGGACGAACGGGACGGCGAAGCCGATGAGCAGGGCGAGCAGGGTGAAGGTGAGCGTGTTGCGCCAGGCGGCGGCGAACTCGGGGTCGTGCACGACGCGGGTGAAGTTGGCGGTGCCGACCCACTCGGCCCCGGTGCCGGGCGTGTACTCCTGGAAGGCGATCACGACCGCGCGGATCGCGGGGTACCAGGAGAACAGCGCGAAGCAGACGAGTCCGCCGAGCAGGAAGGCGTAGGCGCGGCCCTGGTCGGCGAGGCGGCGCCGCCGGTCCGCCGGCGGCGGGGCCTGGGCCGGTCGCGCCGCGGGGGCCGGGGCGCGCCGCCGTTCGGCCGTCTTCATCGGTGTCAGCCCCGCGCCAGGATGCCGTCGATCTTGCCGGAGGCGTCCTTCAGGAGCCGGTCGATGTCGGCGTCCTCCTGGGTGAGGACGGCGGAGACCACGCCGTCGAGGACGGAGTAGATCTGCTGGGCGTGCGGCGGCTCGATCTTCGTCTCCAGTCTCCGGCTGCCGTCCAGGAACGGCCGGTAGTTCTCCACCGGGACGTTGGCGTGGGCCCTCTTGACCCGCTGGTCCTCGGCGTCGGCGGCGCCGGTGAACAGCCGGGGCTCGGGCAGGCCGACCGGGGCGCCCTTCTTCTTCGCGCGGGCGTAGTCGCCGAGGAAGCCGTCGCCGGGGGTGAGGAACATGTGGTCGAGCCACTTCAGGGCGGCGCGGATCTGCGCGGGGGTGGCCTTCTTGTCGACCATGTAGCCGTCGCCGCCGATGAGGGTGGCCTTGCCGCCGGGCATGGGGGCCAGGGCGATGTCCTCGTAGTCGGCGCCCTTCTCCTTGACCAGAACGGGGATGTTGTCGGGCGCGGCGAGGTACATGCCGAGCTTGCCGGCGCCCATCATCTGCTGGACGTCGTTGATGACGAGGAGCTGCTTGCTGCCCATCGAGCCGTCCGTCCAGCGCATGTCGTGCAGGGTGCGCAGGACGGCCCGGCCTTCGGGGGTGTCGACGGTCGCCTTCTTCCCGTCGGCGCTGACGACGTCGCCGCCCCGGGAGTAGAGCTCGGCGGTGAAGTGCCAGCCGCCCTGGTTCTGGGCGCTGTAGTCGGCGTACCCGACGGTGCCGTCGCCGAGGGCGGCGATCCTCTTCGCGGCGGCGCGGACCTCCTCCCAGGTGGCCGGCGGGCGGTCCGGGTCGAGGCCGGCCTTCTCGAAGAGCTCCCGGTGGTAGACCAGGCCTATCGAGTAGCCGGTGCGCGGGATGCCGTAGACCTTGCCGTCGACGGTGTAGATGTCGCGCAGCCGCCGCTGGAGGGTGCCGTAGCTCTTCAGCTCCTTGAGGTACGGGGTGAGATCGGCGGCCTGGCCGATGTCGACGACGTGCCGGGCGTCGGTGAAGTAGGTGTAGAAGACGTCCTCCATCTGGCCGCCGGCGAGCTTGGCGTCGAAGGTCTTGGGGTCCTGGCAGGGGAACGCGTCGTGCGGGACCACGTCGATGTCCGGGTGGGCCTTCTCGAAGGCTGCGACGTCCTCCTCGAAGAAGGCCCGGTCGACCCGGGCGCTCCTGGGCGGCATGCAGTTGACGGTGATGCGGGTCCTGCCGCTCGCGGAGTCGTCGTCGGAACCGCAGGCGGTCAGGGCGAGGGAGAGGGCGAGGGCGCCGGACGCGGCGACGGTACGGCGGATCCCGGTGCTGGTCATCGGCGGACTCCTTGGGGCAGGAGCGGACCGCCCCCTGGGACGGGAGCGGTGGGCGTCGCACACTCAAGCACCGCCGACATCTCGCCGCAAGATATCGCGCAGAGTTTGTAATTATTCGACAGGAGTGCGGAGTTCAGGCGCGCGGTGCTTGCGCCGTGGATCCGCGCACCACCAGCTCCGGCTCGAACAGGAGCTCCTCGGCCGCCACCGAACCGCCGCTGATCTGCGCGTTCAGCAGCTCCACCACGGCCCTGCCCATGGCCTCGATGGGCTGCCGGACGGTGGTGAGCGGGGGTTCGGTGCAGTTCATCAGCGCGGAGTCGTCGTATCCCACGACGGAGATCCGCGACGGCACGTCGAGTCCCTTGCGGCGGGCGGCCCTCACGACGCCGAGGGCGAGCGGGTCGCTGGCGCAGATGAAGCCGGTGACCCCCTGGTCGATCAGCCGGCCGGCCGCCGCGTGACCGCCCTCGATGGAGAACATGGCCCGGGCCACGTACGCGTCCGGCACGTTCCCCACGGCCCGCGCGGCGGCCAGTTTGCGCGCGGAGGGCACGTGGTCGCCGGGGCCCAGCACCAGGCCGATCCGCTCGTGCCCGAGCGAGGCGAGGTGCCGCCAGGCCTGCTCCACGGCCACCGCGTCGTCGCAGGAGACGCCCGGGAAGCCGAGGTGCTCTATGGCCGCGTTGACGAGGACGACCGGGATGTGGCGCTCGGCGAGCTGCCGGTAGTGGTCGTGCGGCGCGTCGGCCTGGGCGTACAGGCCGCCCGCGAAGACCACGCCGGAGACCTGCTGCTGGAGCAGCAGCGTCACGTAGTCCGCCTCCGAGACCCCGCCCCGGGTCTGCGTGCACAGCACCGGCGTGAGCCCGAGCTGGGCCAGCGCCCCGCCGATGACCTCGGCGAACGCGGGGAAGATCGGGTTCTGCAGCTCGGGCAGGACGAGGCCGACCAGCCGGGCGCGCTCGCCGCGCAGCTGGGTGGGCCGCTCGTAGCCGAGGACGTCCAGGGCGGACAGCACGGCCTGCCGGGTGGCCTGCGAGACCCCGGGCTTGCCGTTGAGCACCCGGCTGACCGTGGCCTCGCTGACCCCTACCTTCTTCGCCACCTCGGCAAGTCGTCGCGTCATGGACGCAAGGCTAGCGCAAGTAACGCAAGTTTTTTGCGTAAAGCGCGCAAGCGGCGGCGGTGAGGGGGGCGGCGCGCCGTGCCCTCAGTCGGCGGCGGGGACCACTCTCAGGTGCGAGGCCGCGCGGCGGGTCCCGCGGACCCGGGCCGGGGCGCGGCGCGCCTCGCGCAGCACCAGGGTCCACCGCGCGCAGCCCGTCCGCCGCAGCGTCCGGGGCGCCTCCACCACGATCCGGCAGTCGGTGGCGCCCCAGCGCGGATCGGGGTGCAGCAGCGGGCGCACGGCGCCGTCGTGCTCGGCGGCCTCCGCGCCGACCGCACGGATCCAGTGCGGCAGGCCGTGCCGGTAGGCGGCCTCCATGATCGGGTCCTGGGCGATGTCGCGGCGGACGGACTGCAGCGCGTGGTCGTGGCCGTGCCGCTCCAGGGCGGCGGCGAACTGCGCCAGCATCGGCAGGCACCAGCTGGACTCGTGGTCGCCGAGGACGGTGGCCGCGTCGGGGTGGAAGAGGACGAACCGCAGGAAGTTCTCGCCGGGCATGGCCGTCGGGTGCGGTCCGACGGCGGCGAAAAGTGTCCGGAACGCGCTGTTGGCCAGGACCACGTCCCAGCGGCGGTCGACGACGAACGACGGGAACGGGACGGCCTCCAGGAAGGCGGTGTAGTCCTCCAGGTAGGCCTGGTCCTCGGGAGTTTCGGGCACGGACCGCGGTACCGGCCGCGGCCCTCCTGCCTGATGTGCCATCGGGAGGTCACCCCTCTTGCCTGTGCGGCCTCGACGCGGCCGCCCCGATCCTGCTGCCCGGACGCGAGGCATGTCAACTATCGTGGCATTTCATGCCTGTTGACGGCTGAAATAGGCCACAGTTGTGGCGAGACCTGGATGTGAGTTCGAGGCACCCGCTACTCTCCGGGAAGTTCACGGCAACCGCATGTGAGAAGCCTGCTTGTGAGAGACCTGTGAGAGACGTAGGAGATCTGTCGGTGACAGGTGGCTTCGAGGGTCCGGGCACCACGCCGACGGCCGCGCTGCCGGCCGTCGTCTCCCGCGTCGCCGCGCTCGCCGACCGGCTCGGCGTGCCGCATCACGAGGTCTTCGACGTCGGCCGCCTGTCCGTCGCCTCCGGTGTCCCGGAGCCCGTGGTGAAGGCCCTGCTGAGCGGCCGTCCCGCGGGCGAGCCCGACGTGCAGGCCCGCTTCGTGCAGCGCCTGGACCTGCTGCGCCGCACCCGGCTCAAGCCCAACGGCCGCCGCTACACCCAGCAGGAGATCGCCGACGGCGCGGGCATGTCGCGCCAGCAGGCCGGTGCCCTCATCAACGGCGACCGGCGGCCCACCATGGAGCACTGCGACGCCATCCAGCGCTTCTTCCGCGTGCACGCCGGCTTCCTGACGGCCGAGGACCCCGAGGCCCTCGCGATCGCCCTGCAGCACACCGAGCAGGAGCTGCTGCAGAACCTCGCCGACCGCGAGCGCAGGGCCGCCGAGGACGACCCGCTGGAGCGCCTGCTGCAGGACCACGGGGTGCGCGGCATCGCCTGGCGAGCCGCCCAGCTGCCCACCGACCAGCACCGCGACAAGGTCGCCGAGTGGCTGGACATGCTCCTGGAGAGCGTCAAGCGGCCCGAGTCCTGACGTGGGGAGAAGCGTGGGCATCGGTAGGAACATGCGCCGCCTGTGCGCCGAGCTGGTCACGGAGCTCACGCTGCCCGCCCCGGCCCGGCCCGCCGACCTGTACGGCGCGCTGTGCGACGCCATGAGCCGGCGCCGGGGCCGCCCCGTCCAGTTCCGTACGGCCGCCTTCCCGCCCGGCACGGCCAGCGGGCTGTGGCTCGACATGACCGACCGGGACCTGGTCGTGGTCGAGGAGCGCACCGCCCCCGACCACCAGTTGGTGATCCTGGGCCACGAGCTGTGGCACATGACGGCCGGGCACTGCGGGCACCACGTCGGGGGCGCGGCGGTCGCCGCCCGCCTGCTCGGCGACGACCCCGACGAGGACGCCCTGCGGGCGACCGTCCTCAGGGTCGCGGCGCGCACCCGGTTCGACCTCGCCGACGAGCGGGAGGCGGAGAGCTTCGGCCTGCTGCTGGCCAGCAAGTGCCGCACCTGGCTGGCCGGTTCGGAGCTGCGCGGCCCGGTGCAGCGCGACCGGCTGGCCGGGCGGATCGAGGCGTCGCTGGGGTACCTGGGGTCGTCGCACGGCTGACCGGCCCCCGCCGTCCGCGGGGTCGCGTCGCGCTGATCGCGCGGGGGTCGCCTCCGCCGAGCGGGCGAACCCCGCACGCCGCGTCCTCGCCCGATCGGGGCGGGCGGCGGCGGGCGGGGCGGGATTGTCAGTGGGGGGCGGCAAGCTGGTGGGGCGCCGCCGTGCACGGGGGCGTGCGGGTCCTGGGACGGCCGTCTCCTGCGGCGGCCGTGTCCGGGGCGCGTTGACGGATCACGCCGACACGGGGAGAGCCGACGGATGCCCACCGCCGTACTGACCGACCGCGAACGCACCGCAGTCCAGGCCTATCTGCGGCTGCTGCACACGGTGCGCGCCGCCTTCGACGCCGCGTCCGGCCCGCCCGGCGCCGCGCTGCCCCCGGTCGTCCCGCCGTCCGTCCTCGCCGAGGCCGAGCGGGCGCTGCGGCGGGCGGGGCTGGCCGGCAACGAGGAGGAGTTCTTCCGGCTGCTGCGCGCCTGGTGCCCGGAGGGGTGAGAGCCGCCCCGGCCGCCCGGCGGGCTCAGCCGTGCGGGACCGAGACCGCCGTCACGACCAGGCCGCGCCCGGCGGTCCACCGGCCCCGGAAGTGCCCGAGGCGGCGGCCGCCCACCGTCGGCCCCGGCACGAGGAGGTCCGCGCGGAAGCCGCCGGCGGGCCGCTCGCCGGGGTCCGCGTGGATCTCGATGTCGGCCTCCGTGAAGTCCAGCCACAGCCCCGTGAGGGGGAACCAGGCCTTGTACACGGACTCCTTGGCGCTGAACAGCAGCCGGTCCCAGTGGACGTCGGGCCGGTCCGCGGCCAGGCGGCGCAGCCGCTCCGCCTCCGCGGGCAGCGCGACGGAGGACAGCACCCCGTCGGGCAGCGGCCCGTGGGGTTCCGCGTCGATGCCGACGGAGGCCAGGTCGGCGGCCCGGACCAAGGCGGCGGCGCAGTAGCCGTCGCAGTGGGTCATGCTGCCGGCCAGCCCGTCCGGCCAGCGCGGCGCGCCGCGTTCCCCGGGCAGGACCGGCTGCGGCGGCAC
The DNA here is from genome assembly GCF_044540485.1 of Streptomyces sp. NPDC085946. Classification (NCBI taxonomy): domain Bacteria; kingdom Bacillati; phylum Actinomycetota; class Actinomycetes; order Kitasatosporales; family Streptomycetaceae; genus Streptomyces; species Streptomyces sp. NPDC085946. Next base: position 132,180 of record NZ_JBITSF010000010.1, read on the forward strand.
GCCGAGCTTGTCCATGGCGCGGCGCGCGCAGGAGCGTACGGCGGTGAACTCCCGGCGCCGCTTGGCGACCGCCCGCTCCACCAGGGCCGCCTCCTCGGGGTACAGCGGCGCGTCCGCTCCGTCGTCGCCGTACGCCTCGACGGCGACCACGGAGTCGGGCAGCAGTTCCTCGATCACCGGTCTTCGTCCTTCCTCGGCAGGATGCGGCGCAGCCGCCCCGGCGGCCCGGGGCGGCTGCGCCACTCGCGCGGGTAGCCCACCGACACCTCCTCGAAGCGGACGCCCTCGTGCCAGGTGGTGCGCGGGATGTGGAGGTGGCCGTAGACCATGGTGTGGACGGGGAACCGGCGGTGCCAGTCGGCGGTCAGCCGGGTCCCGCACCACATGGCGAACTCGGGGTACCAGAGCACGTCCGTCGGATGCCGGTCCAGCGGATAGTGGTTGACGGGGACGACCGGCAGTCCGGCGGGGAGCGCGGCGAGCCGGCGCTCGGTCTCGGCGACCCGCGCCCGGCACCAGTCCTCCCGGGTCGGGTACGGGTCGGGGTGGAGCAGGTACTCGTCGTTGCACACGACGCCGGTGCCCTGCGCGTACGCCAGGCCCTCCTCCTTGGTGGCGCAGCCGGGCGGCAGGAAGGAGTAGTCGTACAGCAGGAACAGGGGTGCGACGGCGACCGGGCCGCCGGGGCCCTCCCAGACGGGGTAGGGGTCCTCCGGGGTGACGACGCCGAGCTCGCGGCACATGTCGACCAGATGGTCGTACCGGGCGACGCCGCGCAGGGTGACGGAGTCCCTCGGATGGGTCCACAGCTCGTGGTTGCCGGGCGCCCACACGACCTTGGCGAAGCGGCCCGCGAGCGTCTTGAGGGCCCAGCGGACGTCCGACACGGTCTCGGCGACGTCACCGGCCACCAGCAGCCAGTCGTCCTCGGACTCGGGGCGCATGGCCTCGACCAGGGCGCGGTTCTCCGCGTAGCCGATGTGCAGATCGCTGATGGCCCACACCTGGCCGCCGCCATCGGCCGTCGACGTCACCTTCCGCCCCCTCCGCGCGCGAACGTCCCCACGAGATCACATCCGCGCCGCCGGGACAAGGCGGCCCCGCCGCGGCGGGCGGCGCCCGGCCCTGTCCGGATGAGCATGATCAAGGCGGTCATGATCGGAAAATCCGTAACACGTACGTTGCACGAGGCGGCCCGCCGAAGCCGTATGATCTGCCCCAACACCACCGCTGCGAACGTCCCTTCACTCAGGGGCGGTTTGGTGTCCCTCCCTTCCTCCTGCCCGGGCACGGGCTGCTCCGCCCTGCCCGCGAACCGTGAAAGGCGGCCTGCATGGTCTCTCGCGTACGCGTCTGGCTCAACCGCACGTACGCGGAGAACGTGTTCTTCATGGACCAGCTGCGGAGAAATCCCAGCGACCGGGCCGTGGAGATCCACGCGACGCACGGTGACCCGGACTCCCCCGTGCTGGCCGCGGCCGACACCGCCGAACTGGAGCCCGAGGGCCTGTCCCCGGCGGCGTACGTCGAGTACGCGCTGGACCAGTGCACGCGGCGCGGCATCGACGTGTTCGTGCCCCGGCTGCACCAGGCGGCGGTCGTGGCGCACCGCGCCGAGTTCGCGGCGGCCGGCACCGCGCTGCTGGCGCCGCCGCCCGAGGCGGTGGCCGTCTTCCACGACAAGGTGATCGCCTACGAGGCCGTCCAGGCCATCGGCGTGCCCGTGCCGCCGTGGTGGCGGGTCCGTTCGGCGGACGAACTCCTCACCGCCGTCGAGGCGTTGGAGGCGGGCGGCCACAAGGCGTGCTTCAAGCCGGCGTCGGGTGCGGGCGGGGTGGGCTTCCGCGTGATCACCCGTTCCCCGTTCTCGCTCGCGCAGCTGGAGGGGTTCCCGAGCCCGTACGTGCCGCTGGACCTGGTGCTGGAGGCGGTGCACCGGGCGGCCGAGCCGGTCGACTGGCTGGTGATGCCGCGTCTGGAGCAGCCGGAGGTGTCGGTGGACTGCCTGACCGGCCCGGACAACCGGATCCGCCTGGCGGTGGGCCGCACCAAGAACGGCCGCCGCCGGGGCTTCACCCTGGACGAGCGGTGGCTGGAGCCCGCCCGGCGGATCGCGGAGGGCTTCGGCCTGCACTACCTGTCCAACATCCAGTTCCGGATGTACGGCGACCGGCCCGTGCTGATGGACGTCAACACCCGCCCGGCCGGCGGGCTGCACCAGCTGTCCCTGTGCGGGGTCAACGCCCCGTGGGCGGCGGTGCAGCTGGCGCTCGGGGAGGACCCGGGCGAGGTGGTGCCGCCGTTCCTCGGGCAGGACTACACGGTGGTGTCGGGGCCGCGTCCGCTGCGGCCGGTGTCGGCGCCGCAGCTGCGGCCGGAGGCGGCGCAGCCCCTGCTGCCGGCCGTGCCGGCCCAGGTGGGCGCCGCGACCGGGGCGGAGCCCCAGGAGCAGGAGCAGGCGCAGGCGCTGCCGCTGTAGGGACCGGTGGGGTACGGGGGTTCCCCGTACCCCTGCGGCGTTCTCCTCAGCCGCCGTCGGCGCGCCGCAGGCGCAGGGTGAGGATCTGGAAGGGGCGCAGCGCGACGGGGACCCCTCCCGCGCCGTCGGTGTCCGCGTCGCCCAGCGGGCGTTCCAGGAGGTCGGTGACCTGGGCTCCGGCGAGCGGGAAACCGGTGTGCAGGGTGCCCCGGGCACGGCCGCCGCGGGACTCGTAGAGCCGTACGACGACGTCGCCGGAGGCGTCGTCGGCGAGCTTGACCGCCTCGACGGTCACGCCCCGGCCGGTCACGGAGACGACGGGCCGGGGCGCGCCCGCCGCCCGGGCCACGCGCAGCGGGAGGTTGAGGGCGTAGCCCTCCGCGACGGCGTCCGCGATGTCCGCGCCGGGCAGCAGGGCGTAGGTGAAGCGGTGCCGGCCCTGGTCGGCCCGCGGGTCCGGGACGCGCGGGGCGCGGACCAGGCTGAGGCACACCGTGGTGGTCGTCCCCCCGTCCGCGCGGACCGTGCGCGAGACGTCGTGGCCGTACGTCGAGTCGTTGAGGACCGCGACGCCGTAGCCGGGTTCGCCGACGTGCACCCAGCGGTGGCCGGAGACCTCGAAACGGGCCGCCTCCCAGCTGGTGTTGGTGTGGGTGGGGCGCTGGACGTGGCCGAACTGGATCTCGGCGCAGGAGTACGGGGCCCGGACGTCGACCGGGAAGCCCGCCTTGAGGATCTTCTCGCTCTCGTGCCAGTCGAGGTCGGTCGCGATGTCGACGCGGGGGCTGCCGGCGCGCAAGGTGATCGTCTGGGTGATGCGGGAGCCCGTGCCGAAGGGGCGCTCGACGCGGATCGCGCCCACCAGCGGGTCCGCGCCGGCCACGGTGACCGACGCGCCGTCCCGCAGGTCCGTGCGGCGGTTGCGGTAGTGCCGGTCGATGTCCCAGGCGTCCCAGTGGTTGGGCAGGTCGGTGTGGAGGCGCAGCAGGTTGCCCGGGCCGGCCAGGACCTCGCGGTCCGCCCGCAGGTCGCGCACGGAGGACAGCGTGCCGTCCTCGGCGACCTCGACCCGGACCAGCCCGTTGTCGAGGACGCGGCCGGTGACGGCCACGGGGTGCGGGGGTCCGGCGGGCACCAGGGGCGCGCTGCCGTTCGCGGGCACCCGTACGTACGCCGGTGTGCCCTCGGGGGTGCGGACCACCTCGGCGCGGTCGTACGGGCCGGTGTTGAAGACCCGGGGTCCGCCGGCGCCCAGGGCGGTGATCGCCTCGGTCGTCAGCGCCTCCAGTTCCCGCGCCACCCGGGCGTGCTCGGCCTCCGCCTCGCGGTGCACCCAGGCGATGGAGGAGCCCGGCAGGATGTCGTGGAACTGGTGGAGCAGGACCGTCTTCCACAGGCGGTCGAGCCGCTCGTACGGGTAGCGGTAGTCCGGCGCGTGCAGCGCCGCCGTCGTCGCCCACAGCTCGGTCTCGCGCAGCCGGTGTTCGGAGCGGCGGTTGCCCTGCTTGGTGCGGGCCTGGGTGGTGGAGGTGGCGCGGTGCAGCTCCAGGTAGAGCTCGCCGTTCCAGACGGGTGCGTCCGGGTACTCCTCGCGGGCCTGCGCGAAGAACGCGTCGGGGTGCTCGACGACGACCTTCGGCGAACCCTCCAGGTCGGCGAGCCGGCGCGCCCGCTCCATGATCTCGCGGGTGGGGCCGCCCCCGCCGTCGCCCCAGCCGAAGGGGGCCAGGGAGCGCGTTCCACCGCCCTTCTCCGCGTAGTTGCGCACCGCGCGGGCCATCTCCTCGCCGCTGAGGCGGGCGTTGTAGGTGTCGACCGGCGGGAAGTGCGTGAAGATGCGGGTGCCGTCGATGCCCTCCCACCAGAAGGTGTGGTGGGGGAAGCGGTTGGTCTGGTTCCAGGAGATCTTCTGGGTGAGGAACCACTCGTTGCCGGCCAGCCGGGCGAGCTGCGGGTAGGCGGCGGTGTAGCCGAAGGAGTCCGGCAGCCAGACGCCCTTGGTCTCGACGCCGAAGTGTTCGAGGAAGAACCGCTTGCCGTGCACGAACTGGCGGGCGAGGGCCTCGCCGCCGGGGAGGTTGCCGTCGGCCTCGACCCACATGCCGCCGACGGGCGCCCACTGGCCCCGCTCGACCAGCTCCCCGATCCGCTCCCACACGTGCGGGTGGTGGTCGCGGACCCACGCGTACTGCTGGGCCTGCGAGCAGGCGAAGACGAGGTCGTCGTACTCGTCGGCGAGCGCGGCGACGTTGGAGAAGGTGCGGGCCGTCTTGCGCTTGGTCTCGCGGATCGGCCACAGCCAGGCGGAGTCGATGTGGGCGTGCCCGACGCCGGAGACGGTGTGGCGCTGGCGTGGGCGGGCCTGGCGAGGACCGGCGCGAGCACCGCGCGGACGGCCGGGGCGCTGCCGGAGACGTCGTCGAGGTCGAGGGCGTCCATGGCCCGGTCCAGGGCGTGCAGGATCTCGTGGCGGCGCGGCTCGTGCTCGCCGAGGTGGACCATCAGTTCGCGCAGCACCTGGAGGTCCAGGTCGAGGTGCCAGACCTCTTCGTCGAGGACGGCGAGGTCGGCGCGCCGGAACACGTACAGGGGCGCGTCGCCCGCGGTCAGGACGTCGCCCAGCGGGGTGGGGGCGGCGAAGCCGTTCGCCAGGATGTCGGGGTTGGAGGCGGCCTCGACGAGGTAGTGGACCTCCTCGCCGCCGGCGGCCGGCCGGGCCACCGGCACGTACTGGTTGAGCGGGTTGACCGCCTTGAGCGGGGTGCCGTCGGGGCGGTGGACCAGCGCCTCGGCCTGGTTGCCGGGCGCGCCGCCCGTGAAGCCGAGGTCGATGACGGCCTCGACGCGCCGTCCGGCCCAGTCGGCGGGCACCCGTCCGCGCAGCCGGAACCAGGTGGTGCCCCAGGGCGGCCCCCACGGGGTGCCCGGGGCGAAGGGCGCGTAGGGGGCGGCCGCGGCCTCCGCGAACGGGACCGGTTCGCCCGGCGCCTGCCACGCCCCGACCGCGCAGGGGGCGGTGGCCGCGTAGGTCGCGGGCCGGACGCGCTGGGTGTGCAGGCGGGCGACGCGTTCCTCGATCAGGCGGCGTTCGTCGTGCATGCGGACCCCTCCTGACGGGGCTACGTGAGGTAGGCGAGACCGGGGTGGACGGCGGTGTAGCCCTCGACGAGGCGCCGGGCCACGTGGACGGAGTCGACGAGCGGGTGCAGGGCGAAGGCCTTCACGGCCGTGGCGCGGGAGCCCGACTCCGCGGCGGCGAGCACCTCCCGCTCGACCGCCTTGACCGCGAGGACGAGCCCGGTGGCGTGGCCGGGCAGGGGGTCGGCGGCGAGGGGGTGCGCGCCGTTCGCGTCGACGAGGCAGGGCACCTCGACGACGGCCTCGGGGTCCAGGGCCGTGAGGGTGCCGCGGTTGCGGACGTTGAGGATCAGGGTGGTGCGCTCGTCGCGGGCGACGGCCCGCATCAGGGCCAGGGCCACCTTCTCGTAGCCGCCGGACAGGTCCTCCTCGTCGCGTTCGCCGGCGCCGGCGGTCTCGCGGTTCTCGGCCATGTAGGTGGCCTCGCGTTCGGCGCGGGTGCGGTTCCAGAGCTCCAGGGCGGGTGCGCCGGGGTCCCCGGCCCGCTCGTAGAACCGGGTCTGCTGGTCGTGCAGGAAGGCACCGCGGGTCCGTTCGGCCCGCTGGTAGGCGCGGACGGTCTCCCGGTTGAAGTAGTAGTAGTGCAGGTACTCGTTGGGGATCGCGCCGAGCGAGCGCAGCCAGTCGGCGCCGAAGAGCCTGCCCTCCTCGACGGAGCCGAGCAGGCCGGGGTCGGCGAGCAGCCGCGGGAGGACGTCGCGGCCGTCGACGCGCAGACCGCGCACCCAGCCGAGGTGGTTGAGGCCGGCGTAGTCGACGAACGCCTCGCGGGGGTCCGCGCCGAGCGCGCGGGCGATCCGGCGGCCGAGGCCCACGGGCGAGTCGCAGATGCCGATGACGCGGTCGCCGAGGTGCCGGGACATGGCCTCGGTGACCAGGCCGGCGGGGTTGGTGAAGTTGATGACCCAGGCGTCCGGGGCGAGGCGGGCCACGCGCCGGGCGATGTCCACGGCGACGGGGACGGTCCGCAGGCCGTAGGCGATGCCGCCCGCGCCGACCGTCTCCTGGCCGAGGACGCCTTCGGCGAGGGCCACGCGTTCGTCGTCCGCCCGGCCCCGCAGGCCGCCGACCCGGATCGCGGAGAAGACGAAGTCGGCGCCGCGCAGGGCCTCGTCGAGATCGGTGGTGGTGGTCACGGCGGGCGCGTCCGGCACTCCGGCGGCCTGGTCCGCCAGCACCCGGGCGATCGCCCGCAGCCGGCCGTCGTCCAGGTCGTGCAGCACCACCCGGGTGACCCTGCCCTCGGCGCGGTCCCCGAGGAGCGCCCCGTACACGAGCGGCACCCGGAACCCGCCGCCGCCCAGAATCGTCAGCTTCACGTCTGCACCCTTCCCGCCTCGGCGGCCGCGACGCCCGCCGGCCCGGAGGGATCGTGTCACGCGGCCGGCGTCCGGGTGCTCCGCGGCGAGCCCGCGGGGCGGGACCCGCGCCGCCCCGGACCCCGTGCCGGGGCCGCGTACCGGCAGGTCACCGGCCGGTGCGTGCGGGGTACGGTGGGCCGCGTGACCGGTGAACAGCCGCTGCGGCCCCAGTCCCTCATGCTGACGTTCCTGGGCGACCAGGTGCTGGGGCGGGACGTGTGCGTGTACTCGGGCAGTGTCATCGACGTGTTCGCCCGGGCCGGGATCGGTGAGCAGGCGACCCGCTCGACCCTGACCCGCATGGTCCACCGGGGTCTGCTGCGCCGCCAGCGCGAGGGCCGCCGGATGTACTTCGGTCTGACGGAGCGGTCGCAGGCCGTGCTGCGGGACGGCGAACGGCGCATCTGGCGGACCGGCGCCGTGAACCGGACCTGGGACGGCACCTGGACGATGCTCGGCTTCTCGCTGCCCGAGTCCTGGCAGCGGCAGCGGCACGACCTGCGCGCGCGGCTGACCTGGAGCGGTTTCGGCCCGCTGTTCAACGGTTTGTGGATCGCGCCGGGCGAGGTCGACGTCTCCTCGCTGGTGGCGGAGCTCGGCCTGTCCGCCCACGTGAAGGTCTTCCGCGCGCACGCCGACGCCGGCACCGACATCGCCGCGATGATCGAGGAGACCTGGGAGCTGGCCGACCTGGCGGCGGGCTACGAGGCGTTCGTACGGCGGTGGCAGCCCCGGGAGGACGACGGCGCCGCCCCGGCCGGCGACGGGGAGGACGCCCGGCTCGCCGCGCTCGTGCTGCGGCTGCGGCTGCAGACCGAGTGGCTGGGGCTGGTCCGCCGCGACCCCCGGCTGCCGGTGAAGCACCTGCCGGACGACTGGCCGGCGGAGCAGGCCGAGAGGACGTTCCGCGCGGTGTACGACCGGCTCTCGCCGCTCGCCGCGGACGCCTCGCAGCGCCTCCTCGACCTGGTGCCCGTCCGGCACCCGGCGTAGCGCGCGACGCCGGGACCGACAGTAAAAGCAATGGTTGTTTTCGTCAATAATTTGCACTGATTACGGACCTCCGCCCTTTGATGTTGTGCAGATGATTGACTGCCGACGGGTTGGTGCCTAACTTCACCGGACGCCGGCAGTCCCCGTCGGCGCCCCGCCACGGCACCGGCCCCAGGGAGCTCGTCGTGCAGCCGTCCCGCCCTCCGTCCCCCACCCGACTCCCCGCCGACACACGGCAGTTGCGCCGCGTCGCCCTGTCCGGCCTGCTCGGCACGGCGGTGGAGTTCTACGACTTCCTCGTCTACGGCACGGTCGCCGCGCTGGTCTTCGGCGACCTGTTCTTCCCGCGGGCCGATCCCGCGGTCGGCACCGTCGCGGCCTTCGGCACCTTCGCCGCGGGCTACCTCGCCCGCCCGCTGGGCGGCATCGTCTTCGGCCACTTCGGCGACCGGATCGGCCGCAAGTCGATGATGCTGCTGACCATGCTCCTGATGGGCTGCGGCAGCTTCCTCATCGGCCTGCTGCCGACCTACGACGTGATCGGCGTGTGGGCCCCCGTCCTGCTGGTCGCGCTGCGGGTCGTGCAGGGCGTCGCCATCGGCGGCGAGTGGGGCGGCGCGACCCTGATGGTCGTCGAGCACGCCGAGCACACCCAGGGCGCCCGGCGCGGTCTGTGGTCCGGTTTCACGCAGCTCGGCGCGCCGCTCGGCTCCGTCCTGTCGGCGGGCGTCGTCACCCTCGTCTCCGCCCTGCCCGACGAGGAGTTCCGCTCCTGGGGCTGGCGCGTGCCGTTCCTGCTGAGCGTCGTGCTGCTCGGCGTCGGCCTGTTCGTCCGCCTCAGGGTCGCCGAGAGCCCGCTGTTCACCCAGGCGAAGGGGGAGCCGCCGGCCGGGCCGCCGGTGGTGGAGCTGCTGCGCCGGCCCCGGCCCGTGCTGCTCGCCGCGTGCGTCGGCATCGGCGCCTTCACCGCCCAGTCGCTGCTGACCAGCTTCATGATCAGCTACGCCGTCGACCGGGGCTACACCCGGCCGCAGGTGCTGACCGCGGTGACCGTCGCCTCCTGCGTGGCGCTCGCCGTGCTGCCCGCCGCGTCCGCGCTGTCCGACCGGGCCGGCCGCCGCCCCGTCGTCCTCGCCGGCGCCGTCGCCTCGGCCGCGCTGGCCTTCCCCGTCCTCGCGCTGGTCGACTCCGGCTCCCCCGGCCTGCTGGTCCTCGCCCTCGCCCTCGGCCACGGCGTCGCCCAGTCCACCATGTACGGGCCGCTCGGCGCGCTGCTCACCGAGATGTTCGGCACCCGCGTCCGCTACACCGGCGCCTCCCTCGGCTACCAGGCCGCGACCCTGGTCGGCGCGGGCCTCTCCCCGCTGGTCGCGGGCGCTCTCCTCGCCTCCACCGGCGGTGGCGGCACCCCGGTGGCGCTGCTGCTGTGCGCGGGCGCCGCGGTCACCGCCGTGACGGTGTGGCGGCTGCGCGAGACCCGCACCGACCCGCTCGGCGCCCCCGCCGTCCCCGCCCCCGCCCCCACCCCGGAAGGGACCCCCCGTTGAGGATCCGCCTCGTCCTGTCCGCCCTCGCCCTGTGCGCGGCGACCGCGCTGCCCGCGCACGCCGCCCCCGCCGGCACCCACCTGGAGGGCCGCCTGCCCTCGGGCGCCGCGTACGTGATGGACGTACCGGCCGCCTGGAACGGCACCGTCCTGCTCTACAGCCACGGCTACACCCCCGCCGGGTCCCCCAACCCGGCCCGCAACAGCCCCGGTCAGGCCGTGCTGGACCATCTGCTCGGCGAGGGGTACGCGCTGGTCGGGTCCTCGTACGCGACGACCGGCTGGGCCGTCACGGAGGCGGTGCCCGACCAGCTCGCCACGCTGGACGCGTTCACGGACCGGTTCGGGCCGGCGCGGCGCACCCTCGCCTGGGGCACCTCCTACGGCGGGTTCGTCACCACCGTGCTCGCCGAGCGGCACGCCGACCGCTTCGACGGCTCCCTGGCGATGTGCGGGCTGGTGCAGGGCGGGGTGGCGAACTGGAACAGCACCCTCGACGCCGCGTTCGCGCTGCGCACGCTGCTCGCCCCGGACGCGGACATCCCGCTCACCGGCTTCGCGGACCAGGCGCGGGCGTCCGGCGCCGCCGACGCGCTCACCGCCCGGGTCGACGCCGCCCAGCGGACCCCCGAGGGCCGCGCGCGGATCGCGCTGGCCGCCGCCCTGTACCACGTCCCCGGCCACAACGACCCGGCGCAGAGCGAACCGGGTCCGGGGGACGGGGACGCCCGGCAGGCCAACCAGTACGCGGCCGTGCGGGGGCTGGTCCAGCTGCCCGCCTTCCGGTGGCGGCAGGAGGCCGAGCACCGGGCGGGCGGCAACCCGTCCTGGAACACCGGCGTCGACTACACCGCGCTGCTGCACCGGTCCCCGCTGTTCAAGGACGTCGCCGAGCTCTACCGGCGGGCGGGCGCCCCGCTCTCCGCCGACCTCGCCGCCCTCGGCCGGGCGCCCCGCGTGGCGGCCGACCCGGACGCCGTGCGGTGGATGCGCGGCACCAGCGTCCTGAGCGGCCGGCTCACCGACCCGCAGCTGTCGATCCACACGACCGGCGACGCGCTGATCCCCGTCCAGGCCGAGAGCGCCCACCGGCGGGCCGTCACCGCGGCGGGCTCGGCGGCGCTGCTGCGCCAGGCCTACGTCGACGGCCCCGGCCACTGCACCTTCACCACGGGCGAGACCACCGCCGCCCTGCACGCCCTGGAGCACCGCCTGGACACCGGCCGCTGGGACACCTCCGCCGGGTCCCTCAACTCCCGTGCGGAACGGGACGATCCGGCGGCCGAGGCGCGTTACGCCGCCTACCGGCCCGCCCCCCACCCCCGCCCCCACGACCTCGCCCACCCGGGAGACGCCCGGCCGTGACCGGCCCCACCGCGCCCGACCGGCTGCTGTCCGTGCTCGCGGCCTTCGACCACGAGCACCCGGCGCTGTCCCTGACGGACATCAGCCGGCGGGCCGGGCTGACCCTGACCACCGCGCACCGGCTGGTCGGCGCGCTCACCCGGTGGGGCGCGCTGGAGCGGGACGCGTCCGGCGTCTACCACGTCGGGCTGCGGCTGTGGGAGGTCGCCGCGCTCGCCCCGCGCGGCCTGGCGCTGCGCCAACTCGCCCTGCCTTACCTGGAGGACCTGTACGAGGCGACCCACGAGAACGTGCAGCTGGCGGTGCGCGACGGGCACGAGGTGGTGTACGTCGAGTGGCTGTCGGGCCGGTCCGCGGTCGGCGTGCACATCCGGGTCGGCGCCCGTTGGCCGCTGCACGCCACCGGCGTCGGTCTCGCGCTGCTGGCGCACGGCGGACCCGGACTCCAGGAGGAGTACTGCGCGGCCCCGCTCGCGTCCTTCACCCCGTACACGGTCACCGACCCGGCGCGGCTGCGGCGGGTGCTGGCCGAGGTGCGGCGCACGGGCGTCGCGGTCAGCGACCGCCAGGTCACCGCGGACGCGCTGTCGGTGGCCGCGCCGGTGCGCGGGCCGGACGGCGCGGTGGCCGCCGCCGTGTCGGTCGTGGTGCCGCATCCGGGCGCGCAGGTGCCGGTGCTCGCCCCGGCGGTGCGGCTCGCGGCGCGCGGCGTCTCGCGGGCGCTGGGCTGGCGGCCCGGGAGCGGCGCGGGGCCCGTCCCCTGACGCCGCCGCGGCCCGGGCGGCCCCGGCCCGGCGGACAGCAGCGGCGATTCACGCATTCATGGGGTGAACCGGCCTGCCCCGCACGGACTTTCTCCGCTTCACCTCTTGACGGCCGCAAGGGCGTGGAGCACATTGGCGGCACTTTGAGAGCGCTCTCAGAACGGTCCGGGGAGCGCGCCGAAGTCACCCGCGTCATCACCGTTCCGTACCGGAAGGCACCCCCACATGAGTGAAACCTCCGGCAGCCGCCGCAGACGGCGCCCGCTGCGGCGGGCGCTCGTCGCCGTGGTCAGCACGCTCGGCCTCGCGGCGGGCGGGGCCACGCTGGCGGCCCCGTCCGCGAACGCCTCCGCGCCGCCTCCCCCGTCGGGCTGGACCCAGGTCTTCGCCGACGACTTCGACGGGCCGGCGGGCTCCGGCGTCAACACCGCCAACTGGCAGTACGCCACCGGCACCGGCTACCCCGGCGGCCCCGCGGGCTGGGGCACCGGCGAGATCGAGACGATGACGTCCAGCACGAACAACGTGGCGCTGGACGGCAGCGGCAACCTGCGCATCACCCCGCGCCGGGACGCCGCCGGGAACTGGACGTCGGGCCGCATCGAGACCAACCGCACCGACTTCCAGCCCCCGGCCGGCGGCAAGCTGCGCGTCGAGGCCCGCATCCAGGTGCCCAACGTCACCGGGGCCGCGGCCAAGGGCTACTGGCCGGCGTTCTGGATGCTGGGCGCCCCCTACCGGGGCAACTACTGGAACTGGCCCGCCGTCGGCGAGCTGGACATCATGGAGAACACCCAGGGCCTGAACACGGTCTGGGCCACCATGCACTGCGGCACCTCGCCGGGCGGCCCCTGCAACGAGACCAGCGGCATCGGCGGTTCGACCGCGTGCCCCGGGACGACGTGCCAGGCGGGCTTCCACACCTACCGCATGGAGTGGGACCGCTCGACGAGCCCCGAGGAGATCCGCTTCTACGTCGACGGCGTCAACTACCACACGGTGCGCGCCAACCAGGTCGACGCGACCACCTGGAAGAACGCCACCGACCACGGCTTCTACCTCATCCTGAACGTGGCGATGGGCGGCGGCTTCCCCAACGCCTTCGGCGGCGGCCCCGACGCCGGCACCCAGCCCGGCCACTCGATGGTCGTCGACTACGTCCAGGTGCTGTCGGCCGGTGGGAGCGGTACCACGCCTCCGCCGACCGGCAACCGGGACGCCTACGGCACGCTCCAGGCGGAGTCGTACGACAGCCAGTCCGGCACGATCACCGAGACGACGACCGACTCCGGCGGCGGCCAGAACATCGGCGCGCTGGCCAACGGTGACTGGGCGCTCTACAAGGGCGTCAACTTCGGCTCCACGGCGGCCCGTCAGTTCAGCGCCCGGGTGGCGAGCGGCGCGGCCTCCGGCGTGAGCGGGCTGGTGGAGGTCCGGCTGGACAGCCGCACCAGCGCGCCCATCGGCAGCTTCGCGGTGGGCAACACGGGCGGCTGGCAGTCGTGGCGGACGGTGCCCGCGAACATCAGCGGGGTGACGGGCACGCACGACGTGTACCTGACCTTCACGAGCGGGCAGCCGGCGGACTTCGTCAACGTCAACTGGTTCACGTTCGGCCGCTGAGCGGCGTTCGCGGCGAGGGCCCCACGCGGGTGCGCGGGGCCCTTCGCCGTTGCTCCGGGGGACGTTCGCGCCAGGGCGGGGTCCTGTGCCGTGCGGGCGTTCCCGTGGGCGCGGAGCCCCCTGCCGTGCGGGGCGCGGGGAAGGGGCCGGCGGGGGCACGGAAATGGGGGTGCGGGGCCGGTGGCGGCCGTGCCAGGCTCGGCCGGATGAACCGTGCACAGCTCTCCCGGCTCGCCCACGCGGACCACCCGATCGCGGCCCCGCTCGGCGACGACTCGGTACGCCGTCTCCTGGAGCACGGCCTCCCGCGCCCCGACGCCCGTGTCCTCGATCTCGGCTGCGGGGGCGGGGAGTGGCTGCTGCGCGCGCTGGCCTCGCACCCGGGGGTGCGGGCGGAGGGCGTGGACAGCAGCGCGGAGGCGCTGGCGGACGCGCGGCGGGCCGCGCACGCCCGGGGCGTGCACGAGCGTCTCGTCCTGCACGAGGGGGACGCCGCGGGCTTCGCCTCCCCCCACCGGTTCGACCTGGTGCTCTGCGTCGGGGCGGCGCACGCCTTCGGCGGTCTGCCCGGCGCCCTGGCGGCGGCCCGGGGACACCTGGCCCCCGGCGGACGCGTGCTGGTCGGGGACGGCTTCTGGGCCGGTGCGCCCTCACCGGAGGCGGTCGGCCTGCTCGGCGAGCTCGCCGACCTGCCGGCCACCGTGGACCGCGTGACCGGCGACGGCTGGGTGCCGGTCCACGGGCACGTCAGCACCCGCCGGGAGCTCGACGCCTACGAGTGGGCCTGGACGGGGTCGCTGGCCTCCTGGGCCCTGGACCACCCCGACGACCCGGACCACGCCCGAGCGCTGGCGACGGCCGAGGCTCACCGCACCGAGTGGCTGCGCGGCTACCGGGACTCCTTCGGGTTCGTCTGCCTGGTGCTGCGCCCGGCCCCCGGGACCGCCTGAGCGGCCCCCGACCGCCACCCCGCACCACCTCCCCGGACCGCCCGGACCGGCCCCGCCGGAGCCCTTGCCGGCACCCGGAGCCCTTACCGCAGCTCCTCCCGGAACGCCGCCGGCGTCCTGTCCGTGTGCTGGTGGAAGAACTTGGAGAAGTTCGCCGCGTCGGGGAAGCCGACCGCCGCGCCGACACGGCCGATCGGCAGGTCGGTGTGGGCGAGGAGGCGTTTGGCCTCCAGGACGACGCGTTTGCCGATGAAGGCCTTCGGGGTCTCGCCGGTGGCCGCGCGGACCGCGCGGACGAGGGTGCGGCGGGAGTAGCCGAGCGCGTCGGCGTAGGCGCTGACGCTGTGGTTGACGGGGAAGTCCCGTTCCACCGCGTCCCGGAAGCGCGTGAACGCCGTGTCGGCCGGTGTGCGCGCCGCCTGCGCGGCGCCGGCCGCCAGGTGGGACAGGCGCAGCAGGAACGCCGTCAGGCAGTGGCGCAGGACCGCGGTGTGCGGGCCCAGCGGCAGCGTGGCGGTGTCCTCGTACTCGCGGCGCAGCTGGGCGAGGGCCGCCTCCAGGCCGGCCAGCTGTGCCGCGTCCGGGTGCAGCAGGGGCGGCAGGTCGTAGCGGTACAGGCCGGTGGCCTCGACCGTGGCGGGGGGCAGGAAGCCGGGCTGCATGGTCAGCACGGTTCCGCGGTACTCGCTGGTCCGCGAGAAGCGGTGGACCTGCCCCGGGCGGATCCACAGCAGGTCGCCGGCGGTGGCCTCGTACTCGACGAAGTCGACCATGTGGCGGACGGGGCCGTCGCCGAAGAGCAGGACGACGTGGAAGTCGACGCGGTGCACGCGCTCCAGGGGCGCCCGGGCGTGCCAGGTGCGGCCGTCGCCCATCGGGCCGACCTGCATGCCGACGCCCAGGACGCTCAGATCGACAGGGAAGGGGAAGGTTCTGATCCCGCCGCCGCCGTCGTCCTCGCCGTCGTCCTGCGTGGTTCTGTCCGCCATGTCCGTGTCGTGCCGCCCCGCTCGCGTGTCCGGTGTCCCACTTTCACCACAGGCTGGCACACCGTGACCTGGCCACCAAAAAGTCAGACTTTTAGTTTTGAACACGTCAGACCAGCCATTGCGCTCGGATCGAGGACTTCTTGAAGATGAGCACGCAGACACCCGACCGCCTGGAGTGGACCGAACTGGACCGGCGTGCCGTCGACACCGCCCGCCTGCTGGCGGCCGATGCCGTGCAGCGGGTCGGGAACGGCCACCCGGGCACCGCGATGAGCCTGGCCCCGGCGGCGTACACGATCTTTCAGAAGGTGATGCGTCACGATCCGGCGGACCCGGAGTGGGCCGGTCGGGACCGCTTCGTGCTGTCCCCCGGCCACACCTCGCTGACGCTCTACACGCAGCTGTACCTCGCGGGCTACGAGCTGGAGCTCGACGACCTGAAGGCGTTCCGCACGCACGGTTCCAAGACGCCCGGCCATCCCGAGTACGGGCACACCGCGGGCGTGGAGACGACGACCGGCCCGCTGGGCCAGGGCGTCGCCAACGCGGTGGGCATGGCGATGGCCGCCCGCTACGAGCGCGGCCTGTTCGACCCGGACGCCCCCGAGGGCGACTCCCCCTTCGACCACACCGTCTGGGCGATCGTCTCCGACGGCGACCTCCAGGAGGGCGTCTCGGCCGAGGCGTCCTCGCTGGCCGGCCACCAGAAGCTCGGCAACCTGGTCCTCCTCTACGACGACAACCACATCTCCATCGAGGGCGACACCGCGACCGCGTTCTCCGAGGACGTGCTGAAGCGGTACGAGGCCTACGGCTGGCACGTGCAGCGGGTCGCACCCGCCGGGGACGGCGACGTCGACGTGCACGCCCTGTACGCGGCGCTGGAGGCCGCGCGCGCCGAGACCGGGCGGCCCTCGATCATCGCCCTGCGCACGGTCATCGCCTGGCCCGCGCCGAACGCGCGGAACACCGAGGCCGCGCACGGCTCCGCCCTCGGCGAGGACGAGGTCGCCGCCACCAAGCGCCTGCTCGGCTTCGACCCGCGGGAGCACTTCGCCGTGGCACCGGAGGTGCTGGCCCACACCCGCCGGGCCCTGGACCGGGGCGCCGAGGCGCACGCCGCCTGGGACAAGCGGATCGCCGCGTGGCGCGACGCCCGGCCGGAGCGCGCCGGGCTGTTCGACCGCGTCAGCAAGGGCGCGCTGCCCGACGGCTGGGAGGACGCCCTGCCGGTCTTCGAGCCCGGCAAGGCGGTCGCCACGCGCGCCGCGTCCGGCAAGGTGCTCCAGGCGCTCGGCGCGGTGATCCCCGAGCTGTGGGGCGGCTCCGCCGACCTGGCCGGCTCGAACAACACCACGATCGACAAGACGTCGTCGTTCCTCCCGGCGGACAACCCGCTGCCCGAGGCGAACCCGTACGGCCGCACGATCCACTTCGGCATCCGCGAGCACTCCATGGCCGCGGAGATGAACGGCATCGCGCTGCACGGCAACACCCGGATCTACGGCGGCACCTTCCTGGTGTTCTCCGACTACATGCGCAACGCCGTGCGCATGTCGGCCCTGATGCAGCTGCCGGTGACGTACGTGTGGACGCACGACTCCATCGGCCTCGGCGAGGACGGCCCGACCCACCAGCCGGTCGAGCACCTGGCCAGCCTGCGCGCCATCCCCGGCCTGAACGTGGTGCGCCCGGCCGACGCCAACGAGACCGCGATCGCCTGGGCGGAGATCCTCCGGCGCCACGCCACCGACCCGGCCCCGCACGGCCTCGCGCTCACCCGCCAGGGCGTCCCGACGTACGAGCCGGACCCCGACGCGGCACGCGGCGGCTACGTCCTGCGGGAGGCGTCCACGGGCACCCCCGAGGTGATCCTGATCGCCACCGGCTCGGAGGTGCAGCTCGCGGTGGCGGCGCGGGAGCGGCTGGAGGCCGAGGGGGTCGGCACCCGGGTGGTGTCGATGCCGTCGGTGGAGTGGTTCGAGGAGCAGCCGCGCGCGTACCGCGAGGGCGTCCTGCCGCCGTCGGTGCGGGCCCGTGTCGCGGTCGAGGCCGGCATCGGCCTCACCTGGCACAAGTACGTCGGGGACGCCGGCCGCATCGTCTCCCTGGAGCACTTCGGCGCCTCCGCCGACGCGCGGACCCTGTTCGCCGCGTACGGCTTCACCCCGGAGGACGTCGTCGCCGCCGCCAGGGAATCGCTGGCCGCCGCGCGTGGTTGAGCCGGCCGCGGAAAGAAGATGATCACTGTGACCGAAGCAGCCACGCGCACCGGAGCCCTCCGCCGGCCCGGCGGTGCGCGGCGTGACGGCGGACGAGGCCGTGCGCGTGATGACGACCGCGGACGTGCGCGCCGCCGCGGCCGTGCCGCGGCCCGTGCGCGAGGCGAGCGGCGGCCGGGACGGGCGGGTCCCTCCGGAGGCCGGCCCGCGGTGCGCCCACGACACCGCGGCCGGCGTCGCCGAGGCCCGGCGGCCGGCCTGGCCGGACGCCTGCCTGACCGGCCCGGAGCGGGCCCGGGCCGCGGGCCAGGACCCGGGCACCCCGCGCTCCGGGGCCTGCTTCCCCGTCTCCCGCGTCGGCACCGGGACCGGCGAGCGGCTGACGCTGCCGGGCACCCCGGGGCGCTCGACCCGAGGGACCGGGCGGCGCCGGCGAACGCGCGGCTCGCCCGCGAGGCACACGAGGCCCGCGAGGCCCGCGAGCAGGTCCTCGCCGGTGGCCGCCGGACCGCCCCGGCCGGGATCCGGCCGAACCGGCAGCGCCCCCTGCGGGCCTCCACCGGGGTGAAGGACCCGGCATACCGGGACACCCTGTATGTCGAGGCGCTGGTCGCCCCCGGCACGTCACCACCGTGCCGGAGGCCACGCCGCGGGCCACCGCCGGCCACGGCGCCGTCACCGGCGACACGGTCCACCGGCGGCTACGCGCGGGCCCGCGCCGGCCTCGCGGCCGTCGAGCGGCTCGGCATCTCCGGCGACGAGGTGGTGCGGCGGCCGGCGGAGGAGGGCGTGGCCACGTTCGGGGCGGCCCGGCAGGAGCTGCTGGACACCGTGACGAAGTCATCGAACAGCAAGGGAGTTGACGGGGAATGAGCCAGGAGCTTCCCGTGTCGGCGACACAGGAGACCAAGGGCACGAAAGAGGCCAAGGAGGCGCGGGCGGCCCGGGAGGCCGCGGGCGTGGAGGAGGCGGCGGTCGAGGCGGCGGGGACCCCCGCGGGCGGCGAGGCGTCCGGAGACGACCGGGAATCCGGGGCCGACGAGGAATCCGGGACCGACCGGGAATCCGGAGACGGACAGGGCTCCGGACACGGCCGGGGCGCCGGGACCGGCGGCGACGCCCAGGTGCCCGCCGCCGCATGGGCGAACCCGCTGCGCGACGCGCGCGACCGCCGGTTGCCGCGGATCGCCGGCCCGTCCGGGCTGGTCATCTTCGGCGTCACCGGCGACCTGTCCCGCAAGAAGCTGATGCCGGCCGTCTACGACCTGGCCAACCGCGGTCTGCTGCCGCCGGGCTTCTCCCTGGTCGGCTTCGCCCGCCGGGACTGGGAGAACCAGGACTTCGCGCAGGTCGTGCACGACGCCGTCCGCGAGCACGCCCGGACCCCGTTCCGCGAGGAGGTCTGGCAGCAGCTCGCCGAGGGCATGCGGTTCATCCCGGGCGACTTCGACGACGACATGGCGTTCAAGCAACTGCGCTCCGCGGTCGAGGAGTTGGACGCCTCCCGGGGCACCAGCGGCAACTACGCGTTCTACCTCTCGGTGCCGCCGAAGTTCTTCCCGAAGGTCGTCCGGCAGCTGAAGAAGCACGGGCTGGCGAACGCGCCGGAGGGGTCCTGGCGGCGGGCGGTCATCGAGAAGCCGTTCGGGCACGACCTGGACAGCGCCTGCGAGCTGAACGCGATCGTGCACGACGTGTTCGAACCCGACCAGGTCTTCCGCATCGACCACTACCTGGGCAAGGAGACGGTCCAGAACATCCTGGCGCTGCGCTTCGCCAACACGATGTTCGAGCCGATCTGGAACCGCTCGTACGTCGACCACGTGCAGATCACGATGGCCGAGGACATCGGCATCGGCGGCCGGGCCGGCTACTACGACGGCATCGGCGCCGCCCGGGACGTCATCCAGAACCACCTGCTGCAGCTGATGGCGCTCACCGCGATGGAGGAGCCCGCCTCCTTCGACGCGGCGTCGCTGCTCACCGAGAAGCTGAAGGTCTTCCGCGCGGTGCAGCTGCCCGAGGACCTGTCCCGGCACACCGTGCGCGGCCAGTACGCGGGGGCCTGGCAGGGCGGCGAGAAGGTGCGCGGCTACCTGGAGGAGGAGGGCATCGACCCGGCCTCCACCACCGACACCTACGCGGCGATCAAGCTGGGCATCGACAACCGCCGCTGGGCGGGCGTCCCGTTCTACCTGCGCACCGGCAAGCGGCTCGGCCGCCGGGTGACGGAGATCGCGGTGGTCTTCCAGCGCGCGCCGCACTCCCCCTTCGACTCGACGGCGACCGAGGAGCTGGGCTCCAACGCGATCGTCATCCGCGTCCAGCCCGACGAGGGCATCACGGTCCGGTTCGGCTCCAAGGTGCCGGGCACCTCCATGGAGATCCGGGACGTGACGATGGACTTCGCCTACGGCGAGTCCTTCACGGAGTCCAGCCCGGAGGCGTACGAGCGGCTCATCCTGGACGTGCTCCTCGGGGACGCCAACCTGTTCCCCCGTCACCAGGAAGTGGAAGAGTCCTGGAGGATCCTCGACCCGATCGAGGAGCACTGGGCGCACCACGGCAGGCCGGCCCAGTACACGGCGGGCAGCTGGGGCCCCGCGGAAGCCGACGAGATGCTCGCACGAGACGGACGGAGCTGGCGCAGGCCATGAAGATCGACCTGACCGACACCACGGCAAGCAAGATCAACAAGGCCCTCGTGCAGGGTCGCCGCGCCATCGGCACCCCCGCTGTGGGCATGGTCCTGACGATGGTGATCGTCACGGACGAGGAGAACGCCTACGACTCGATCAAGGCGGCCGAGGAGGCCTCGCACGAGCACCCCTCGCGCACCCTGGTCGTCATCAAGCGGCACGCCCGCACCCCGCGCGACCGCACCCGCTCCCACCTCGACGCCGAGGTCCGGGTGGGTTCCGAGGCGGGCACCGGCGAGACGGTCGTGCTGCGCCTGTACGGCGAGGTGTCCGACCACGCCGACTCGGTGGTGCTGCCGCTGCTGCTGCCGGACGCGCCGGTCGTCGTGTGGTGGCCGGTGGACGCGCCGGAGAACCCGGCCAAGGACCCGCTGGGCGCGCTCGCCCAGCGCCGGATCACCGACATGTACGCCGTGGAGCGCCCGTTGCGGGCCCTGGAGGCCCGGGTGCGGTCCTACGCGCCCGGGGACACCGACCTGGCCTGGACCCGGCTCACGCCGTGGCGCTCGATGCTGGCGGCGGCCCTGGACCAGGCCCGGCTGACGGTGACCTCGGCGGCCGTGGAGAGCGAGGCGGACAACCCCAGCGCCGAGCTGCTGGCCCGCTGGCTGGAGGCCCGGCTGAAGGTGCAGGTCGACCGGGTGGAGACCGCGGGACCCGTCGTCACGGGCGTGCGGCTCGGCACCGGGAAGGGCGAGATCGTCATCGACCGGCCCGAGGGCCCGCTGGCCACCCTGCACCTGCCGGGGCAGCCCTCGCGCACCCTGGCGCTGAAGGTCCGCACCACGTCCGAACTCATCGCCGAGGAGCTGCGGCGCCTCGACGCCGACGAGATGTACGCCGTCGCCCTGCGCGGCGAGAGCAGCGAGGAGACACCCGCACATGTCTGACGCCCCCGAGCTCACCCGGCGTCCCCAGTGGACGGCCCTGGAGGACCACCGGGCCGCGTGGCAGGCGCACCTGCGCGACCTGTTCGCCGCCGACCCGGGCCGCGCGCAGCGGTACGTCGTGCACGTCGGCGACCTGCGCGTGGACTACTCCAAGCACCTGGTCACCGACGAGACGCTGCAACTGCTGCGCGAACTGGCCGACGCCACCGACGTGTTCGGGCTGCGCGACGCGATGTTCCGCGGGGAGAGGATCAACGTCACCGAGCGGCGGGCCGTGCTGCACACCGCCCTGCGCGCGCCGCGCGACGCGGTGATCGAGGTCGACGGCGAGAACGTCGTGCCCCAGGTGCACGCGGTCCTCGACCAGATGACCGGCTTCGCCCGCAAGGTCCGCTCCGGCGAGTGGACCGGGCACACGGGCCGCCGCATCCGCAACGTCGTCAACATCGGCATCGGCGGCTCCGACCTGGGCCCGGCGATGGCGTACGAGGCGCTGCGGGCGTACACGGCACGGGAGTTGACCTTCCGGTTCGTGTCGAACGTGGACGGCGCGGACCTGCACGAGGCGGTCCGGGACCTGGACCCGGCCGAGACGCTGTTCATCGTCGCGTCCAAGACCTTCACCACCATCGAGACCATCACCAACGCGACCTCGGCGCGCTCCTGGCTGCTGGCGGGCCTCGGGGGCGACGAGAAGGCGGTCGCCCGGCACTTCGTCGCGCTGTCGACCAACGCGGAGAAGGTCACCGACTTCGGCATCGACCCGGACAACATGTTCGCGTTCTGGGACTGGGTCGGCGGCCGCTACTCCTACGACTCGGCGATCGGCCTGTCCCTGATGATCGCCATCGGCCCGGAGCGCTTCCTGGAGATGCTCGACGGGTTCCGGATCGTCGACGAGCACTTCGTCAACGCCCCCGCGGAGGCCAACGCCCCGCTGATCCTGGGCCTGCTCGGCGTCTGGTACGGCAACTTCCTGGGCGCCCAGTCGCACGCGGTGCTGCCGTACTCGCACTACCTGTCGAAGTTCACCGCCTACCTCCAGCAGCTCGACATGGAGTCCAACGGCAAGTCGGTGCAGCGCGACGGGCGGCCGGTGGACTGGCAGACCGGGCCGGTGGTGTGGGGCACGCCGGGCACCAACGGGCAGCACGCGTACTACCAGTTGATCCACCAGGGCACCAAGCTGATCCCGGCGGACTTCATCGGCTTCGCCCGGCCGGTCGACGAGCTGGGCGACGAGCTCAGGGCCCAGCACGACCTGCTGATGGCCAACTTCTTCGCGCAGACCCAGGCGCTGGCCTTCGGCAAGACGCCGGAGGAGGTGCGGGCCGAGGGCGTGCCGGAGGAGCAGGTGCCGCACCGCACCTTCCGGGGCAACCACCCGACCACGACCGTCCTGGCCACCGAGCTGACCCCGTCGGTGCTGGGCCAGCTCGTCGCCCTCTACGAGCACAAGGTGTTCGTGCAGGGCGCGGTCTGGAACATCGACTCCTTCGACCAGTGGGGCGTCGAACTCGGCAAGGTGCTCGCCAAGCGCGTCGAGCCCGCCCTCACCGAGGGCGCCGAGGTGCCGGACCTCGACCCCTCCACCGCCGCCCTCGTGGCCGCGTACCGCTCGCTCAAGAACGCCGACAACGCGCAGGGAGAAGTGAACTGACATGACAGCGATGCAGCTCGGCCTGATCGGTCTGGGGAAGATGGGCGGCAACATGCGCGAGCGGATCCGCCGCGCCGGCCACACCGTCATCGGCTACGACCGCAACCCCGACCTCTCGGACGTCGGCGGCCTGGCCGAACTCGTCGGCCGGCTCGACGCCCCCCGCACGGTCTGGGTGATGGTCCCGGCCGGCGCCGCCACCCAGTCCGTCATCGACGAGCTCGGCGAGCTGCTGGAGCCCGGCGACACCGTCGTCGACGGCGGCAACTCCCGCTGGAGCGACGACGAGAAGCACGCCGCCGAGCTCGGCGCCAAGGGCATCGGCTTCGTCGACGCCGGCGTCTCCGGCGGCGTGTGGGGCCTGAAGAACGGCTACGCCCTGATGGTCGGCGGCGACAAGGAGCACGTCGACCGGCTCCGGCCGATCTTCGACGCGCTGAAGCCGGAGGGACCGTACGGCTACGTCCACGCGGGCAGCGTGGGCGCCGGGCACTTCGCGAAGATGGTCCACAACGGCATCGAGTACGCCATGATGCAGGCCTACGCCGAGGGCTGGGAACTGCTGGAGGCCGTGGAGTCGGTGGAGAACGTCCGCGAGGTGTTCCGCTCCTGGCAGGAGGGCACCGTCATCCGCTCCTGGCTGCTGGACCTCGCGGTCAACGCCCTCGACGAGGACGAGCACCTGGACAAGCTGCGCGGCTACGCCGAGGACTCCGGCGAGGGCCGGTGGACGGTGGAGGCGGCCATCGACAACGCGGTGCCGCTGCCCGCGATCACCGCGTCGCTCTTCGCGCGGTTCGCCTCCCGCCAGGACGACTCGCCGCAGATGAAGATGATCGCGGCGCTGCGCAACCAGTTCGGCGGGCACGCCGTCGAGTCGGCGAAGAAGGCGTAGGGACCGTGGGGGATCTGCTGCTGGTCCGCCATGGCGAGACCGAGTGGAGCAGGTCGGGACAGCACACCGGCTTCACCGACCTGCCCCTCACCCCGGCCGGCGAGGCGCAGGCCAAGTCGCTCGCACCGCTGCTGGCGGGCCGTACCTACGCGCTCGTCGCCACCAGCCCGCTGCGCCGCGCGGTGCGGACCGCGGAACTGGCGGGCCTGACCGGGGCGGTGCGGGACCCGGACCTGCACGAGTGGGACTACGGCGGCTACGAGGGCGTCACCACCCGGGAGATCCACCGCACCCGGCCCGGCTGGGACCTGTGGACGGACGGCGTGGCGCCCGGCCCGGACGACCGTCAGGGAGAGTCGCCCGAGCAGGTCGGCGACCGGGCCGACCGGGTGCTGTCCCGGGTGGACGCGGCCCTGCAGTGCTACCCCGGGGACGTGCTGCTGGTGGCGCACGGGCACTTCCTGCGGGTGCTGACCGCCCGCCGGCTGGGCCTGCCGCCGGCCGACGGGCGCCTGTTCCAGCTGGCGACCGGCACGCTGGGCCGGCTGTCGACGGAGCACGGACGGCACGTGCTCGCGGAGTGGAACACCAGGCCCTGAAAGCGAGTTGACACCCCGGGCCCGCTGCGTCAGAGTCCCCTGCCGATGGAGATCGACGATCTGACACCGGCCGAGCAGCGGGTCTGGCGGGCCTTCCCGCGCGGGGAGGCCGTGGACTTCCGCACCGGGGACGAGGACGCGGCGGCCGGGGCGGACTGGGGGCCGGAGCGGGTACTGCGCGCCTCGGTGCTGAAGGCGTTACTGGTCAGCGCGCCCCGGCAGGACGGCGAGGTGGCCGCGCTGCGGGTCGCCGGGGCGCGGATCACCGGCCCGCTCGACCTTGCCCACGCGGTCGTCGACCCGCCGGTCCGCCTGAGCCACTGCTTCTTCACCGACCCGCCCGGCCTCTACGGCACCCAGCTGCGCAGGCTCAGCCTGCGCGGCTCGGTGCTGCCCGCCGTGGATCTGGGCGGGGCCCGGGTCGACGGCTCGGTGGTGCTGCGCGAGTGCCGGGTGCGCGGCCGGGTCCAGCTCAGCGGCGCCCACATATCCGGCGGGCTGTTCCTGGAACGCGCCGAACTCACCGCCCAGGACGACTCCGAGCCCGTCCTCAAGCTGCAACGGGCCGTCGTCGAGGACGACCTGTCGGCGCCGCAGCTGCGGGCCCGCGGCGAGGTGCGCCTCAACGGGGTCGTCGTCAGCGGCTCGGTGAACCTCACCGGGGCCCGCCTGACCCGCCCCGGCCAGGTGGCCCTGGACGCCCAGACGCTCGACGTGACGGGCGACGTCCTGCTGCGCAACGCCCAGGTCGACGGCTGGGTCGGCCTGCGCGGCGCGCGGGTCGCCGGCCGCCTGGACCTGTCGTACGCGCGCCTGTCGAACCCCGGGGACGCGGTGCTGCGGGCCCCCGGCGCGGTCCTCGGGCAGCTGTGGCTGCGCAGGAGCGCGCCCCCGGACGGCACGCTGAACCTGCGCCGCGCGCAGGTCGAGCACCTCTTCCTCGAACCGGAGGCGGTGCCGGACCGGGTACTGCTGGACGGTCTCGTCTACACCTCCCTCACCCCGCGCGAGCCCGCCGCGCGCCGCCTGCCCCTGCTGGAGCGCGACGGCGACGGCTACGTCCCGCACGCCTACGAGCAGTTGTCGGCGGCGTACCGCCGCATCGGCGACGACCAGGCCGCCCGTCTGGTGCAGCTCGCCAAGCAGCGCCGCCACCGCGCCACCCTGGCCTGGTACGGCCGCCTGTGGGGGCACGTGCAGGACGCCACCGTCGGCTACGGCTTCCGTCCGCTGCGCGCGGCGGGCTGGCTGCTGTCGCTGCTCGCGGTCGGTTCCGTCGTCTTCGCGGCGCACCACCCGCGCGCGCTGAAGCCGTCCGAGGCGCCGGACTTCGACCCGGTCTTCTACACGCTGGACCTGCTGCTGCCGGTGATCTCCTTCGGCCAGGAGCCCGCGTTCGCGCCGGAGGGCGGCTACCAGACGCTGGCGTACGTCCTCGTCCTGGCCGGGTGGGTCCTGGTCACGACCGTCGCCGCGGGCGTGTCCCGGACCATCAGCCGCCAGTAGGCCGCGCCACCGCGTGCTGGGCCGCCAGCCGCACGGCGGCGTTCGGGGCGCCGTAGCCGCGGTAGCCGCCGTCGCGCTGGCAGAGCTCGAAGAAGACGCGGCCGACGGTGCGGGTGTAGCAGTGCCGGAAGACGCCGTGCGCGTCGCGGTCGTAGAGGATGCCGAGGTCGCGGTAGGCGGCCAGCTCCTCCTCGCCGAGGTCGTGGCGGGCCGCGAGGTCGTCGTAGTAGTTGGCCGGGATGGGCAGCAGCCGGCCGCCGGCCGCGCGGAACCGGCGGGCCGCGGCGACCACGTCGTCGGTGGCCAGCGCGATGTGCTGGGCGTGCACGGTGTCGTCGGCGGGGGCCGCGCCGACGCTGAGGACGATGCGGACGCTGCCGTCGTCGTCGGTGACGGCCCGGCTGCGCTGCAGGCCGTAGGGGTCGGCGACGTCGACGCTCTCCTGGGCGCGCAGCCCGAGGACGCTGCGGTGGAAGAGGGCGGCCTCGTCGAAGTGGTGCCAGGGCTGGGTCAGCGCGAGGTGGTCGATGCGCCGGACCCCGCCGGGGCGCGGCGCCCGCCCGGTGTCCTCGAAGTCGGCCCGCCAGTCGGGGAGTCCGGGCCGGCCCGTGGCGCAGAAGAACAGTTCCGTGCCGTCGGGGGCGGCGACCGCCTCCAGCGGGACGTCGCCCGGGGCGCGGCGGCGCGGCAGGACGGGGGCCAGCAGCGCCTCGGCGCGGCGGGCGGCGCCCGCGGGGTCGGGCGACTCCAGGCCCACGGCGGCCAGTCCGGTGCCGTCCCGGCGGACGGCCGGCCCGGTGTTGACGAGGATCCTGGCCTCGCCCTGCTGCCACAGGTCGACGGGCTTGCCGCGGTGGCGCGCGGTGCGGGTGAAGCCGAGGGCGCCGAGCAGCGCGGTGAGGGGTTCGGCGTCGGGCGTGACCAGTTCGGCGAAGGCGACGCCGGTGGGGACGACGGGGGCGGGCGGCCCGGCCGCGCCCAGCGCCTCCTGGAGCACCAGCAGGGAGCGCCGGGCGTCCACGGCGGTCGGGCCGGCCTCGGCCTGCCGGAAGACGTCGTTGAAGACCTCCAGCGAGAGCGGGCCGTCGTAGCCGGTGGCCAGGACCCGGCGCACCAGTCCGGTGACGTCGAAGCCGCCCTGGCCGGGGAAGCAGCGGTAGTGGCGGCTCCACTGGAGCACGTCCATCGCGAGCAGCGGCGCGTCGGCCAGCTGGAGGAAGAAGATCTTCTCGCCGGGGATGTCCTCGACGCCCCGGGGGTCGCTGCCCCGGGACAGGATGTGGAAGCTGTCCAGGCAGGTGCCGAGCGCCGGGTGGCCGGCCGCCTCGACGATGCGCCAGGCGTGGTCGTAGGTGCTGACGTGCCGGCCCCAGGCGAGCGCCTCGTAGGCGACCCGGATCCCGTGCTCCCGGGCCAGGTCGGCGAGCCGGCTCAGCTGCTCGGCGGCGAGGGCGTCGTCGTCGACGGCGGACGGGGAGACGCTGGAGCAGACCAGGACGGTATCGGCGCCGAGCCGCCTCATCAGCTCGAACTTGTGCCGGGCGCGGCGCAGGTTGCGGGCGAACTCCTCGGCGGGCACCGCCTCGATGTCCCGCATCGGCTGGTAGAGGTCGATGCCCAGTCCCAGGTCGGCGCAGCGGGCGCGGATCTCCTCGGGGGCGAGGGGGCTGGCCAGCAGGTCGTTCTCGAAGATCTCCACGCCGTCGAAGCCGGCCCGCGCGGCGGCCGTGAGCTTCTCGGTGAGGGATCCGCTCAGGGAGACGGTGGCGATGGACGTGCGCATGATGACCTCGGTCCTTCCGTGCGGGGCGGCTTCAGCGGGGTGCCGTGACGGCCCCGGCCAGTTCGGTGATGTCCGCGAGCATCCGCGCGCCGTCGGGTTCCCGGCCGGTGAACAGGCGGAACGCGTCCACCGCCTGGAAGGCGGCCATGCCGCCGCCGTCGAGGACGGCGCAGCCCCGGGCGCGGGCGGTGCGCAGCAGCTCGGTCTCCAGCGGGCGGTAGACGACCTCGGCGACCCACAGCCCGGGGTGGAGCAGCTCGGCCGGCAGGGGCAGGCCGGGGTGGGCGGCCATGCCGGTGGGGGTGGCGTGGACGATGCCGTCGGCGCCGGCGAGCAGCTCCGCCAGGCGGTCCGGGGCCGCGGCGGCGGCCCGGCCCGCGCCGAAGGCGCGGTTCAGGGCCGCGGCGAGGCCGGCCGCCCGGTCGGGCAGCGCGTCCACCACGGTGACCCGCTCGGCGCCCAGGGTGAGCGTGGCGTGCGCGACGGCCGCGCCCGCCCCGCCGGCGCCCAGTTGCACGACCCGCTCCAGGGGCGCGTCGGGCAGGCCGCGCGCGAAGGAGGCGGCGAACCCGGTGACGTCGGTGTTGTGGCCGACGGCGCGGCCGTCCTCGAAGACGACGGTGTTGACCGCGCCCAGCGCCTCGGCCTGCGGGGCGAGCGCGTCCAGGTGGCCGGTGACGAGCTGCTTGCAGGGGTGCGTGATGTTCAGGCCGTCGTAGCCCAGGTCGCGGGCGGCGCGCACCAGGTCGCCGACCGCCTCGGGCGGGACGCCGAGGGTGTCGATGTCGATGAGCCGGTACAGGTACCGCAGGCCCTGGCGGTCGGCCTCCCTCTCGTGCAGGGCCGGACTGAGCGACGGGCCGATGCCGGACCCGATGAGTCCGACGAGATACGAGTCCTTGGTCACCGGGTGCCTCCTGAGCGGCTCCGTAATGTACGAACTAGTACGTTAGCTATATCAGGAGGACCGGTCGCGCGGGAAGACCTGCGGGGAGCCCCGGTCCGGGCGCGGGGACTGCTTCTAGAATCACCGGCACAGGCCGCCCGTCGCCCGAAGGAACCCCATGACCCGCGTGGAAGAACCGGCACGACCCGGCGAGCGCATCCGCGACGCCGCCCGCACCCGGGCCGAGATCCTCGACGTGGCCACGCAGGAGTTCGCCCGGGCCGGCTACGACGGGGCCCGCGTGGACGAGATCGCCGCCCGCACCCGCACCACCAAGCGAATGATCTACTACTACTTCGGCGGCAAGGAACAGCTGTTCACGGCCGTGCTGGAGCGGGCGTACGGCGTCATCCGCGAGGCGGAGCAGCAGCTCGACGTCGAGCACCTCGACCCGGTGGCGGCCATCCGGCGCCTGGCGGAGCTGACCTTCGACCACCACGAGCAGCACCCCGACTTCATCCGCCTGGTGAGCATCGAGAACATCCACGGCGCGGAGCACATCGCCGCCTCCGAGGAGCTGGGCAGGATCGGCTCGCCCGCGCTGGACGTGATCCGCCGCATCCTGGCGCAGGGCCGGGAGTCGGGCCTGTTCACGGCCGACGTCGACGCCGTCGACCTGCACGCGATGATCTCGTCCTTCTGCTTCTTCCGGGTCGCCAACCGGCACACCTTCGGCGCGCTGTTCGGCCGCGACCTGGTGGACCCGGCCCAGCGCGCGCACTACCGCGCCATGCTGGGCGACATGGTGATCGCCTACCTGACGGCCGAGCGCGCGGCCGGCTGAACGGCGGGACCGGACGGGCGGCGGACCGGCCCGCGGACCGATTCCGTAACACCCCCTTGACACCGGCGGCACACGGGCGCAGCATCCCTGGCAACCCCTAGTAACTACCCAGTGGGTTAATTAGCCGCGATCCGGCCTTCTCCCCCGTGCCCTCTTGCCCTTCGCTCGTGCACTCCGCCTACGTCGGAGTCCCCCAAAGGAGCCGCCGTGTCCGTCCCCAGCACGCCCGCCAGCGCCCCTGCCCCACCCGGGCAGCCCAGGAAAGCCGCGACCGCCGCCTGGATCGGCAGCGCCCTGGAGTACTACGACTTCTCGAAGCACCGTTCGGGCAGGCTTCTGCCACCTTGCGCTTTGAAGTCGTTTAGCTTCTCTAGCTGGGTGGATGACTCGAATCGGTAGTCATCTGTGCTCATGTGTAGGCATGTGTGCGCGTGATCGTTTCCCACTCGTTTCCCAGTGGCAGACTGGTCCTGCAAGGCGACGCACAAAAGCGCCGGACCCGACTCCCTGGGGACGCCCTCGAAGGCGATGGACGGGAGTCGGGCCCGGCTTCTATTTTCAACGAGTGCCCCCTGCATCGAACACGGGGATTAGTTCACTCGTTCGAGTGGATACCCTGATGGGGTTGCCGGGTACCCACCGGGGCCGTCCATGCGCCGCCGGGGTACGCGACAGGTGGACAGCCCATCGGTACCTACGGAGACCTGAACCCCGCGGTACCGAAACCTTCACTCTTCAGGTGACAACAGCGCTCGCCCGTAGCTGGATATATCCAGCTACGGGGCAGGGCCCTAGCTTCGGACCTCACGTCATGATCGACGGCAGGGGTCTCGATGTCGGAAGCAGCGCGCTACAGGCGCATCGCTGCCGACATCCGTCGCCGCATCGCCGCCGGCGAGTGGCGGCCCGGCGAACCGCTGCCATCTCGCGCCGAGCTAGCTGCCGAACTCGGCGTGCACCCACAAACTGTTCGTCTCGCCTACGTCTTGCTACGTCGCACCGGCATCCTCGAAGGAGAAGAACGGCGGGCGGTCTATGTGGCGCATCCTCCTGCTATGCGCACCCTTACGGACCCAGACGCCGACTGGCCGCACGCGAGCGAGACCACCGACACTAACCCGCGGCCTGCGACCGAGGAGCTGGCCGCTCGGCTTGGCGTGCGCACCGGGGCGCTCCTTCATCACGAGACAGTGGAGTGCCTGGACCCGGGTGGCAGGTCGGCGATGTTGGTGTCGTCCTGGTGGCGCGGCCGGCGCCTGCCGCACGTGTCGTACATCGCCGAGGTGGGGTGTGTGGAACTGTCGGCGGAGCAGGCTCATGCACTGGGCCTGCTGGTGGACACGGTGGCGTTCCGTGTGGTTCGTACTCGCTTCGACCGCCAAGGTCGCCCCCTGGAGACTGCCGATCTGGTGTTGCCGATGGATCGTTGGCTGATCCGCCTGCCATCTGCCCGGTAGGTATGCACCGTCCTTCAAGTTGCTACTGACTCTGAAGTAAAGCTCACTTCTGTTGAAACTGGAAGCGTGTCCACTGCATATTCATTGACGTTCTGTTCTTGAATGACATGTTTCCGTGACCAGCCGTTAAAGCTTTGGCTAGCGCTTTCCTGTCAGGCAACGATGAGCCCCATTCATTGCCTGTGAGGCACTGCCGTCACACCTTCCGCACCCGGACCGGCTGCCGTCGGTGGCAGTGGTGCGCGCACCGCAGCAGCGGCACCGCGGGACTGGACCCGTACTGCAAGACCACGTTGCCGTGACAGTGCCTGCACTGCCCCAACTGGCAGGCGCCGGCAACGCCTCCCTTCTCCGCCTCCTCCGTCTTGGGGTTCACAGGACGCTCCTCAGGCCGGCCGGGGCTTGGGCGGGGCACACGTACACCGGCCCTATGGCACCCCCGGACGGCGACAGCCGCTCCCCAATGCGTAGCGGCTCGTGATCCTGGCTGCCACAGACGCAAGGCATCGTGTCCTGCGATGCGCCCTGGTGCTCGGGCGGGGAATCCGTAGGCTCGTCCACGTCGACGGCTCCTTCGTCGGCCATGCCCCCGGGCCGCGGGCCAGCGGTCGCGGGGGTCCTGCGTGCAATTTCACGGTACCGCTACCCACTGCTCTATACCGCTATATGGCGCAGCATGCCGCTACCTGAGGACGCGCGCCGCGGTGCGTCTCTCTACGGTCCACTCATGGGTGACGATCAGAGACCAGTGGACCCATCGCGGCCCGTGTACGTGTGGCGGCAGGTCGCCGACCACATCGCCGGTCGGATCGCGTCCGGGGAGCTGCAGCCTGGCGCCCGGCTGGAGGGTGAGCGAGAGCTGGCGGAGTCCCTCGGTGTCGCCGTCGGCACGGTACGGCGCGCGGTCGAGGATCTACGGGAGCGCGGCCTCGTCGTCACGCTGCCGGCGAAGGGCACGTACATCACGGAGCGGGCGGATTCCTAGGCCGGTGTCAGACCCCGACCCTAGACTGATCGTCATGCCCACCACTCCCCCGGCTGAGGGTGCCGCGCGGTCTGCTGCCGAGCTGAATGCGGCGATCCGTGCTTTGTGGATGGGGCCGGGCGGGCATCCGACGCTGCGGCTCACCGACGATCAGCGGGCCGAGTACCGGCGGCTGCTGGATGAGCTGCAGCGAGTCGAGAGTGGGGACGTCACCACCGCGGCGTAGGCTGACACGCGAGCGCCCCGGCCACTGATCCTGGCCGGGGCGCTCCTGCGTGCGCTGGCTACTGAAGGTCGCCGCCGTGTTCGCGGTCCTTCGCGGCGGCTTCCTCCCACGTCATGGCGGACTGGTGGTAGGCGGCCTGCGGGTTTCCGGCGAGTACCTTGTCCAGCTCGCGGCGGGTCTGCTCGCGGGCCCTCTCCGCCGCCTCCTCGGCCCGCCACTCGATGAGCTCGTCTGGAGTGGCGTCGACGACGATGAACGTGTCGGTGATGCTGGAGAAGACGGCGAGCTTCCCGTCCGGCTGTCTGATGATCTGCTGCCCCATGGTCGATGCCCTACTTCTCGTCGGCGATGCGGATGTCGAGGCTGAAGGCGTACACGCGGTCGCGCTTGGGGTCGTAGGAGTTGTACTGGTTGTGCAACTCCTTGTCGGCGGCCTCGCGCTCATCGAAGACGCCGTAGTGGTTGTGCTCCCGATCGTCGCCCTTGTCCCGCAGGTACTCGATCGCCTGGTCGCCAGCGGTCTCGGCGTTGTCGGCGATGACGTAAATGGTGCCGCTGATTCGGTCCGAGTGGACGATCGGCATGGTCAGCCCTCCTTCTTGTGGTAGATCCGCTTGTGCTTGGCGACGCTGGCTCGCGCTCCTCGGTAGCCGGGCTTGGTGGTGCACTCGTCGCACTCCACCCAGTCGGTCTTCTCGCTGTCTACCGCGTCGCCGGTGACCGAGTGGTGTGGGCCGTAGCCGTGGGCGTGGAGGAAGTGCGGGACGCTGCCCTCGTACTTGAGGGCGATGAGCGCGGACTCGGCGGTCTTGTCGTGGCCCTGGGCGAAGAACTTCCCAAGGCCGACCTCACGGCCGCAGCCGCACCAGCAGTTGCCGGTCGGCAGGAGACGGGGCTTGTCATTGCTTGGCATGCATTCAAGATAGCAAGTCAAGACTTGCAGTCAAGGCGCATAAGGGTGCGTCCACCGTAGGATCAACCTATGAGCGACTTCGACTTCCCCCCTGACCTGCTGGCGGCTGAGCGTGAGGCCTGGGCTGCGATCCAGGCCGGGACGCTCACCGTCGACCAGGCCGTCGCCGTGCAGGCCGGCATCACCGCCTACGCCGAAGCCGCAGGGCTCGACCGGTACAAGGTGGAGATGGCGCTCAAGCGGGCCGTCCGGCACGCGGAAGGCTAGGAAGTCGACTAGAAGGGAGGGGCCGCATGGTCCAGCAGCGTGACGCGCTCACCGAACTCGTGAAGTGCCACGTCGGCGAGGGCCGCCGCATGACCACGCGCGAGTTCGCTGCGGCTGCCGTAGACCCACAGACGGGCTGGTCTCCCAGTAAGAGCCTGGTCGGGAACATCATCGCCGGCATGAACTACAAGGTGACGCCACAGCTCGTCTCAGCCGTTTCCGCTGGCCTAGGCGTCAAGCGCCAGATCGTCGCAGTGGCGGCGCACTTCCAGGCGATTGGCTACACCGAACAGGAATTGCAGGCCGGGGCAGCGGCCGAACTCCTTCAGGTCATCGATGCCGAGCTGGCGCCTGCGGCCGACGCCTGACAGCAGTCCGCCCCGTCTGCGTGACCAGACGGGGCGGCTTCAGCACTGCGCCAGCATGGGCTGATAGATACGACCAGCCTACGAGGTGCCGCCGACAACGCCGGGTCACACGTATCGGCCGGGACCCCATTCCTGCGGCAACCCAGGGCACGGTCCGCCAGCCCACTGCGAGTGCGGGTGACGGCAGCGGGTGCAGCGCTGCACCCCGTCGCCCCCGTACTGGAAGTCGTGCTCATCATCGCGCGTCGACAGGCGGTAGGTGTCCACGACCGGGGTGAACGGGTCCGGCCGCTCCTCGCCCCGGCACTCCGGGCAGTCCACGAGCGCCCAGTTCCGTGACAGCTGCGTTCCCTCCACCGCCCCGCACTTGGGGTGCGTCTTGTCGCCACGGCTGGAGCAGTAGTGGGTGAGCCCGTCCATCGAGGCAGGGATCAGGCCCTGCGAGCGGGCCACCTCATCATGCAGCGCCGGATCGTAGGCAGGTAGCGAGTCCATGCAGGCCAGGATGGCAGAGGCTCACGACTCCTCCGGCCACTCCGTCAACGTCTCGCCGGTGTCCTCATCGATGAGGGTGACCTGCACGCCGGGCTTTCCCCAGTCGCCGACCCACTCCGTGAATTTCCCGCGGGCCGTCGCCTCCGATGCCCACCAGCCCTGTGCGACCGGGCGGCCGTCCGAGGAGAGGGTGAGGTGGTAGCGGTCGGGGTGCATGCCGCCACCTTACGGCGGGCAGCCGCATGACCTCCCGTGGGGAGCCGGGAGGTGCGGCGGGCCCTGCCGGCCGGCGATGACGGCAGGCCCCGGCGGGAGCCTCCACGGGGAGGCTGGGGATCCCGTGCACACCACCATGCACCACGATCCAGCCACGCGATAGATCAAGGCCGGAAACTTTCGCTGTCAGTGCCAGCAGGCATGATGCCCGCATGCAGAACTACGCCCTGATCTGGACCAGCCCCACCGGCACCCCGCGCGCATCCGCCGTCGCCTACGACAAGCCCTCCGCCGACGAGCGGATGGCTGAGCTTAAGGACGCCGGCTGCATGGACATCGAGATCGTCGAAGTGGCGCCCGGCGAGCTGCCGGCACCGCGGGGCTGACACGGCGCGGCCCGCCTCGACGGGGGATGCGAGGCGGGCCAAAGCCAGTGTGGCACGGGGGCAAGGCGGTAGGCGCCTACTTGTGCAGTTCGTTAGCTGCGTAGATGCCGGTGCCGAGCCACCACAGGAGCGAGTCCTTCTGCTCTTCCGTGATGTGGCCGACCTCGTAGTGGCCTCGGATGAAGTGGCTCATCACGGAGATTGCCACTCGCGCGCTCGTGGCCGTCTCCGGGTTACTCAGCGACTGGCCGGCCCTCATGAAGGCGATCTCCCAGCTCTCCGCCATCTCCCGCTTGATGCGCTCGTTGGGCTCCTCCCGGAAGAGGGGGACCACGTTGCCCAGGTCGTCGCCCATCAGCTTGCCTGCTTCATGGCCAGCGCTTCGTCGTGCGCGCGGAGCGCCTGAGAGATGGCGCCGATGCTGGGGTGCTTACCCTTGTTCGCGCCCTCGGCGATCCGGAGGTGGGGTTGGATCTGCCTGATGGTGAAGCCGCGGTCTCGGAGCGCAGCAGCCTGGACGGTGAGGGCTTCGGTCATGACGGGCTTGCGTCCGCCGACGCGACCACGCTTGCGTGCGGCCTCCAATCCGTCCTTGGTCTTCTTGACGATGTCGCGGCGTCGGTCTTCAGCGAGCGCGAGGGCCAGGTCGAGGATGAGCGATCGTTCCTTGTGCTCGCCGGCCGCGATGCCTTCCAGCACCTTGACGGCGATGCCGCGTTCGAAGAGGTCGTTGAGGACGATTAGCCCTTCGAGGAGGTTGCGGCCGAGGCGGTCGACTTCCTGGACGCAGAGCATGTCGCCGTCGCGTAGGTACTCGATGGCTGCCGTGAGCCCGGGACGTTCTTCGGCGGTGAGCTTGCCACTGATCTTCTCTTCGAAGACCTTGAGGCAGATCGGGTCGAGGGCGTCGTGCTGCCGCTGGACGTTCTGCTTGTCGGTGCTGACGCGGACGAGGCCGACTAGGGCCATCCACATCCCCTTTCGTTCATCAAACGTATCGGCGAACATCTTGAACACTACCAGGTTGATGAACAAGTTTCTGAACAACCCGACTTGCCGAACGGGGAGTTGAGCAAGGCCACCGTTCAGGTTCATGTTCCGACCGATTGATGAACAGGCCCCCGTCCTCCTCTCGGGTTCTGCCACACTCCCGCCATGACGACATGCACCACGCCCCGCTGCGGCCAGGACTACGACGAGACGGATGCCGAGGCCGTCAAGCACCACACCGAACCGGTGTGGTGCGCGAGGACGGCCCGGAAGTGCAACCGCTGCAACGGACGCTCAAGTTGCTACACATGCACTGGCTGCGAGTGCCGTTGCATGAGCCACTGACTCCGCCCACGACGAAGGGCCCCGATCCGGCGAGAGCGGGGCCCGCGATATGGCATGTTATCAAGAGGCGACCTGGTCAAGTGCGGCTCAGCCGTTGGCGATCCGGGTCCGTGCGCTACCGTGCCCGTCGCAACGCAAAGGAGAGGCGCATGACCGCAGACCCGAACTTCGGCCGGACCTGGGAGTACCGCTTCTACG
This sequence comes from Streptomyces sp. NPDC085946, assembly GCF_044540485.1. Lineage (NCBI taxonomy): Bacteria > Bacillati > Actinomycetota > Actinomycetes > Kitasatosporales > Streptomycetaceae > Streptomyces > Streptomyces sp. NPDC085946. Next base: position 168,218 of record NZ_JBITSF010000010.1, read on the forward strand.
ACGAACGCGGGCTCATTACACTCGATCGTTTTCCGAAGGGAGTCGGCGTCAGCTACGGCGCTGACGCCGACGCCTGGAGCGCGGCCGAGATGTTCGAGCGCGAGTACGGAGTCACTGTGACCCGGATCGAGCGCGAGGAGCCGGCTACCGGCGAGTGGAAGAACGTACAGAAGCTGTAGCTGCGCACCAGAGCGCCCCGCCCCGTCGAAGCAGGGAGCGGGGCGCTGCCGCGCCCGCCAGACGGGCGGTACATAAGGGAACGTTATGCGCTACTCGCTCGTGGTCCGGTCGTGGCCGCAGGGCTTGGGGCGCGGCTTCTCCGAGCCGCGGCTGGCGCGTGCCGACTCGAAGAGGGCGCGGAGGTTCACCAGTTGTTCGGTGCTGAGCGGCGGGGCCTCCTTCACGGTGCGGCGGACACTCTCCACGACGGCCGGCCCGAGCAGGGCTTCGGCGCAGGTTCGGCAGAACGGTGCAGTCATGCCTTGTGAACGAGGGGCCAGCGCTACCGTCGTGGCATGACGACCGTCGTGCACCCGTCCACCGACTGGATCCGCTTCGACACCCCTCTGGGCGGCTGGCTGCAGCTGGATACTGAGGAGTGGTGGCAGCCGCAGCTGAGCGTGGACGCGGAGAAGGATCCTGTCGACGTCGGCCTGGAGGCCGCAGCCCACGCGATGCCGGCGCCGCTGGTGACCGTCGACCTGGTGCTGCCCCACTCTGACGCCGGCTTCTCCGCGGAGGCCGTCATCCGGCGGGTGCACGAGCTTCTTGCCCGCCAGTCGTACTGCGGGATCGAAGCGGCGGTTACCCTGCCGGGGCTCCCCTACAACCGGGTGCACCTGCCGCGGGTCCGTATCGTCGACCTGTCCGTGTCCCGGATCGTGACCGCCGACGGAAAGCCAGGTCTGCGGTTCGTCGAGGGGGAGGCGTGCGAGGTGGCTCCTGGTCGGCGGTGCATGCTGACGCAGGTGGGCTAGCCTCACAGCGAAGCGCCCCGCTCCCCCGCTGCTGCGGGAGGCGGGGCGCGGTCGTGTCCGGGTCAGGCAGTGGGCTGCTCCCACGGCCAGCTCGCATCGCGACCGGCTTCGAGGAGCGGGATCATGCGGAAGGCGTGGTCGGTGAGGCCGCCGAAGGTGTGGCGGCCGGTCTTCCCGGACGGCATGACGCCGGGCTTGTAGCCGGCCATGTTCCACATGTAGACCGGCGTCGCCTTCGGCACCAGGTCGTCGATCCGAGTCTCCCGCATCCCGCCGTGACCCCACATGTTCGACGGCAGCCAGCCCGGCCGCGTCTGCTCGTCGGTGACGATGACGATCCGGTCGTGAGCGAACCAGTGCGCCTTCACCGCGGCAGGGATGTCCGTGCCGTCGATCCGCCCGAACGCTTCGATGTGCCTGAGGACGCTGCCACCCTTCGCCACATCCAACTTCTTTGACCCGCCGCCGAACTCGACGAGCGTCGGCTTCTCCGCGCGCAGAGCGAGGGCGGAGCCGAAGACAGCGGCCTGCTCGGCGAGCGTGATGTCGCTGCTGTTCGGGGTGGAGAAGTGGTAGCCGGGGAACATTGACGGCGACCGGTCCACCAGGATCAGCGTGCTGCCCTTCAGTCGGGGCACGTTGGCGAGGGAGCGGCCGAGGGCCTGTTCGAGGGCGTGGGCCCAGCGCAGGGACGGGGCGTGCTTGTACGCCGCCCACCAGCGGAACGGGAGCATGCGGGACTTCGCGACCTGCTCCGGATCGGTGAAGCGGGCACAGATCTGGGCGGCGACCTCGTCGGAGACTCCGGCCTCGTCGAAGTTACGCAAGTTCCGGGCGAGCGCCATCAGCCCCATCGACGGGATGACCGCTTCCCACGCCTGCTTGTCCATCGGGCCCTGGAGCCAACCGGCCAGCGCCTCCCACGTCATCCCCGCGGCAGCCAGCCGCTCGGCTCCGCCCTCGGACGTGACGATCGAGCGCCGCTCCTCCAACGGCAACGCCATGAGCTCGCGGTGGGCGGTGAGCGTGCGGTTGGACGCGGGCGGCACGGCGTCGTTCGGGTTGTGCCGACGGTCGAGGGCGTACTGGAACACGTCGCCCTGCCACGGCTTGCCGGGGTCGGGGGCTGCGTGGACGAGGTTGAGGACGTCGCCGAAGCGGTAGCCCTTGGAGGCGGTGTCGTACTTGATGAGCGCCTTGCCGTTGTACAGCCGCTGGACGGCGTCGGCGATGCCGCGCTTCACCGGCTTCGGGAGGCGGCGGCCGTAACGGGACGTCCAGTAGCCGAGCATCTCCCCTGGCTCATCGGCGCGCTGGAGGACGGAGGCGATGATCTGCCGGTTCCAGCCGCCACCGAGGGCGTTCTCGGCTCGCACGTCTGGCGCGAGGTCGCCGGCAGCTGCTGCGTCGAGTCGGGCCTTGACGAACTCGGCGGCGCCGACGAGGGACGCGGTCCGCATGTTGCCTTCGCTGCGGAGCCAGCTGAGGAGGCCAGCGGTCCAGGCGGGGTCTTCGACGGCGAGTTGCCGGATGAGCTGGGTGTAGCGATCGTCGCGCTGGCCGCCCTTCTCGTAGAAGGTGTCCTGGCTGACGAAGTTGGAGACGGCGAGGAGGAAGAGTTCGCTCTTCGCGTCGCGGAGGTGGCCGGTGGCGCCCTCGTGGGTGCGGGTCTGCTCCCCGGTGGTGGTCACGGGCGAGTGGACGGCGGGGCGGACGCTGCGCTGGTTGAACCTGGCCATGGACGAAAAAGCCCCTCACGTGGAGGGGAGGTCCAGCAGTGGGGTGCCCGAGATCAAGTCGGTGACGGTACGTAGGTGCTCTACCGATTGAGCTACGGAAGCCGGAGCCTCCGACGGGCCTCGAACCCGCAACCACCCCATTAGCAGTGGAAGTAGCCGTCGCCTGCGCACCGGGCACCCCCGATGCTGTGCCTCCCGAGATCAAGTCGGCGTGCGGCGTTTTCACCAGAAGAAGTAGCCGCGGGCCTGCGCACCGGGAGGTGCATGAAGTTGTGCCTCCACTGTAAACGGCAAACCGTGTTGCTTGTCCAGCAAGTTGAGCAACACGCGGCACTCGTTTCGCTCTGTCACGACCCGGTCACAGCCGCCTACGACTTTCCCCGTGCGGTCTACGGTGATCCGACGCTCAACCACCTTGGGGGGACCCATGCGCGCACGCGCTACCGCGGCCACGGCCGCGCTGCTCCTGGCCACACTCACCGCATGCGGCGGCGGAGACGGCAGTGATGACGCGGCCAAGCCGGCGGAGACGTCGGCGCCCGCAGAGGCCGCGCCCAGCGAGGAGCCTTCGGTCGGCACGGTCGAGAAGGGTATGAAGCTCGGTGAGCCGGCCCGGACGACCGGTGATGGCGGGACGGGCGTCCTGGAGATCACCCCGGACACGATCGTTTTCACGAAGGAAGCAACCGGGGAGACCGCGGAGAACGGGGTGTTCGCTGTCGTCGTCATGAAGGACAAGGCGATGACCGCGGTCGCGGCCGACGAGCCCGCACCGATCACCGGTGGCGGGTGGAAGTGGATGGCCCCGGACGGGGAGATGATCGACTGGGGCAGCGGCAACTCGACGAACGTCACGCCCGGCAAGTACAGCAACGCGGATCCGGTCCAGCCTGGGGCGTGGCAGTGGCGGTCACAGGTCTTCGACCTGACGCCGGCCCAGGCGAAGGGCGGCACGCTGATCTACATCGACGGCGAGGAGAAGGCCCACCGCTGGGGGATGCCGTCCGAGGACAGCGGACCGAACGTAGCTGACGTGAAGAAGCAGCTTGAGTTCTGACACGACGAAGCGCCCCCGTCCCCCTGCCGGTTGGCAGGCGAACGGGGGCGTTGTCGTTCAGGCGGCATCGTCGGGCGTCCACCCGCCGGGCAGCCCGGGGTAGACCGGCTCCTGGAACGGCTGGATGGACGGCGCAGGGATCGGCTGGGGCTCTTCACGGCCGAGGCGGACCAGGGTGCCGACGTCGGCGGCCGTGTCGTCGCGGCGCGGCGGGCGCTCCGGAGCATCCGGCATAGGTCACACTCCAGTCCGGTAGTAGTCCTCGACATCCTGAGGCGGCGGTTGCGGCGTACCCCCCAGCCCTGTCACCTGGTCACGAAGTACAAGCGCCCAGCGGCTGATCGACCACAGGACGCCGCGGGTGCGGGCCTGCTCCTGCCGGAGCTCCCCGCATTCCTTCTCCAACCGATCAACGGAAGCTTGCAGCACGGACAAGTCGACCTGCCGTGCCGCCGGACCGGCGTTGATGCGGGCCGCGGTCCTCGTGCCTCTGTACGTCAGGAAGCCCATGGTGATCGTGCCGACCACGGTGATCCCCGCCCCGACCAGTCCCCAGATCCCGTTCATCCGGGTCTCCCCTCAACCGCCTGGCCGAGGTTCCGGGGTGATCCGGCATCAGGCGGGACTCGTGACGCGCACCAGATCACCCCACAGTGCGATGTGATGTACCAGCCGAACAGCCAGAGTCCGCGACCATAGTCGCCGATGATGCCTGCCCAGCCGTAGGAGAACGCCCAGACCGTGGGGGGAATGCTGGCGGCGACGAAGCCCCAGCCGTCGCGTCCGAACTTCAGCCAGGCGCAGGTGAAGGTGGCGGTTCCCGAGAGGATCCACACCCAGGCCCAGCAGTGCAGGGGTGCCCAGCGCAGCAGCATGTCGAGGCCCTGCGTGATGAAGGGCGGTTCGAAGATGAAGCTGGCGCCGAAGCAGATCTTGCCGAGCCCCATGAAGATGAGGAACGGTCCTCGGTTGCCGAGATGCCCGCTGAACCAGCGGGCTCCCCGGCGCACTTCTCAGACCGCCGTCGGGCCGGTCGGCGCCGACGGGTTGGTCGGCGTGACCTGCACGCGGGTCAGCAGCGTGAGCCCGGTGAGGACGACACCGTTGACGCCGCCGATGACCTCCTGGCTTACCTCGTAGCCGAACGTGGCCACCAGCACGGCGCCCGCGGCAACGATCGCGGTGAACGCCTGCGGAGCGATCGGCCGGGTCTTCGCTGCGGCGATCCCGCCGAGAACCGCGGTGACGAACGCGACGATGGCGCCGGCCATCTCTGCGGACAGCGGCGTGATGCCGAGGCTGACGATGAGGCCGAGGATCGCGGACAGCGTGTTCAGGGCCGCGACCGGTTCTCTGCCGATGATGCGCATGGTGTTCTCGATTCAGACGGGCTGCGCGAGCGATCGGCAGCCGATGACGGTTCCGCTGGAGTTGCGGACCTCGCGGTAGGGGACGAGTAGGTCGTTGCGCCGGTCCGCGAGCGCGAGGGCGACGACGAGGGAGACGATGTACTGGACGCCGTCGCGCTTCGGCGGAAGGTTCTGGGCGTGCCCAAACTCGACCAGCTCGAAGGTGATGCCGCCGCCGAGTTCGATCGTGGCGAGCCGCGCAGGTACGGGCTCGGGTTCGATAACCTCGCGCAAGTGCGGCTCCAGGTCGTCGATGCCGTCCTCCCGTTCGGCTGCGTACAGGCGGATCGGGTGGGGAGTGAGGTTGAGGATCACGCGACCACCTGGAACCCGTACTTGTCACCGAGGCGGGTGAGGCTCGTCTTGCCGGGGATGCCGTCGGCGTCGTCGCCGCGGTAGCCGAGCTTGCGCTGCCAGGCGGCGTAGGCGGCGATCGTGGTGGTGCCGTAGTGGCCATCCGAGTAGCGCTTCGAGAGGAGCCCGGCGTCGACCAGGGCGGCCTCAACGGTTCGGACGCCCGAGTACGTGACCGGCGTGCCGGCGGCGGCCGGGTTGGAGCGTGCCGCGGCGATGAGCCGGGACAGGTCGACAACCGGCTTGGTCGGCTTCGGCAGCGGGGCGGGCGTGGGCGGCTTCGGCGTGGACGGCGTCGTGCCGGCGAGCCGCTCGGCGACACGGCCGAGGATGTCTTCCCAGATGAACTGAGGGCCGCGCGGGTCGATCTTGCCGGGCTGCCAGTCGAGGTGCCGGAGCGCGGACCGGGCCGACCAGCCGTGGCGGCGGCAGATCGCCGTGATGACGCGGACGATCGCTTCGATCTGCTCGTCGGGCCACGGGTCCTTGCCGTCGCCCATGTTCTCGCACTCGAACCCGTAGAAGTGCCGGTTGCCGTCGACGGTGGCCTCGTTGTCGGCGGGCGGGGTGCGCTCGGCGATGACCGCGGCTAGCACGTCGGGGTCGCCGAGGCCGGCGTGGTTGGCGCGGCCGTAGCCGACGAGGTGGACCTTGCCATCCTTGGTGATGACGCCGTGGCACAGCGGCCCGGGCAGGTTGCTGTGCCCCTTGCGGCAGAGTTCGACGGTTGCGGCGCTGCCGCGGGTCACGGTGTGGTGGATCATCACGCCGCTGACCGGCCCCCATGGTCCCTTCGAGTTGCGGTTGTGGGTCTCCCAGGCGCCAACCTCGACGACGTCGAGGCCCTCGTCGCGGAGACAGTCCAGGAACGCTGCGGCGGACATCGGAGTCGCCATGCGGGCCCCCTTCTGAGCATGAAAAAAGCCCCAGAGATGGGGCGCGGGCGGGTTGGCGTGGGGGGTTAAAGGCTGACGGTGACGCCGTTGAAGCCGATCCACGGTGGCTTGACGCTGCTGGAGAAGCCGAAGACTTCGAGGTAGCCGTCGGTGCGGACGTCGAGCTTGAGGGCGATCCGATCCGAGTTGGTGTCGGAGCAAGGGATCAGGACGGTCCGCAGCGTCGACGGCCGCACCGCAGTCGGCAAGGCCGTGTTGTTGACGACGTAGCTCGATGCTGGGGACGTTGGGTAGGACGATCGGGCGAGCGCCCCGCGGAGCTGGAGGGATTCCTCGCCGCTGATGTTGAGCAACCTGTACTGGAAGGTCCCGTTGGAGTTGCCGTTCTGCGTCCACGGCGACTCGGGAGTGATCGTCTTCCAGGTGGACTGGCCGGTCGACACCGCGGTCCACGCGGCGCCGTCCCATACGTCGAGCCGGTTGACATCGTTCAGCCAGGTCAACATGCCCTCGACGGGGGCGTAGTCACCGGCGAGCGTGGATCCCCGCGCGGATGCGGACGCGAACCGCAGGACACCGCGGGGGATGACGCCGTCGGCGAGGGCCTTGATGGCGTCAGGAATGGACGGCGGGTCGGTGAGCTGCCACAGCTGGATGTTCTGGCCCCACTTGTCCTTCGTGGTCACTGGCCCTCCTAGATGGTGTAGCTGATCCCGTCGAGGGCCACCCACGACGGCAAGTTCGAGGACTGGAAGGTACGGAGCACGCCCGCGCTGGTGATCTCCAGGCGGCACACGGCCGGCATCACCGCGGCGTCCCTCGCGACAGCCCAGGCGACCGCGTTCGTGGGGCGGATCCCCGCGGGCAGGGTCGCCAGCGTGGCACCGTCGGCGATCGTCCCCGAGGTGGGGCCGATACGGCCGCGCATCCAGACCCGGCGGCCCTCCAGCAGATAGGAGGCGGTGTAACCGTGGCCGGGGTTCTGGTAGCCGGCCGCGAGGGTGAGCGTCGTCCAGCCCGGGCCGGCCGTGGTGGTGCGGCCCCAGGCGAGCCAGTTTCCGCTGCTGGACTGGGTAATGACGATGACGTCACCGACCGCAGGCAGCACGTAGGACTCCATGCAGCGGATGTCCTCGATGCCGTCGGCGTCAACGGTTCCGTCGCCGTTGTCTGCGGTGACGGTAGCGAGCCGCCAATCGGAACCGCGTACCGACGGGGCCCGCTCCCCCGTCCGCCGGGCCTGCTGTTTCAGCGCCCAGGCGAGGTCGCGGGTTGCGGCGTGGGAGGACTTCACGCGTCCTCCTTCGCGGAGATGGTGCTGATGGGGAAGTCGCCGCCCGCGTCGAGCGGAACGCTGAAGCTGGCGACCTGGTGGAGTTCGCGGGTGCCGTCCTCGTGCATGACGCGGATGACGTCGCCCGGCTCCAGCGCGGGATTGGGCAGGGAGCTGATGTCGCCAGATGCGTTCGGTGCCTTTGCCGAGGCGAGCTTCAGGTTCGCGGCCTGCGCGCACGCGTTGACCGTGGTCAGCGTGCTGGAGGAGTAGAACATGGGCCGCCGTCCGAACGGACCCGCCCAGCGGGTCGGCGAGTTGGGGTCGTCGTCGGTGGCGAGGTAGGACACGGGTGCGACGTTCTCCGCGGTGTTCTCGCCTCGGGCGAGGACGCCGTTGTAGACGCCATCGCTGCTCATGGCCCTGTTGCCGGAGATGTAGACGCCGCCCTCGGTAGCCTCGACCGCCCAGACCGGGGTGGCGGTCAACAGGTCGGGCAAGGTGGCGATGACGAAGGTCCCGTCCGCGTTGCAGTAGACCTCGGCGCCTGCCGCGGCGGCGATCTCCTGCGCGCCGGCCCACGGATCGGCTTCGACGTCGAAGACTCTGCTGCCGATGGGCTGGTCGGTGATCTGACTGATGACGTCGGCGTCGGGAATGCTGCGCTGGATCAACGCGGTGACGGCGCCGACGACTGTCCCGGTGGCCTTGTACGGCTGGGTGAACTTGTCGTCGGCGACGATCGCCTCCAGGCTCTTGCCCTGCAGGGTCACAGGGCCCTCGTTGACGTCGCCGTCAACGGAGTCCAGCCGGAACACGCCGAGCGGCACCAGTTCGCGGCTGCCGTCGCCGTACTCCACGCCGCGGCTGATCCGCAGCCGGGCGCCGTAGGTGGCGAGCTGGTCCGACGGGGTGCGCGGGATCAGCGACGGGTCAGCGCCGGTGACGGTGCAGGTACGGCGGATCGCCTGCCCCCGGTCCACCGACACTGATCCGCCCGTGTGCTCCAGGTCGACAACGTGGCCGTCGGTGAGGAAGAGCTGTACCTGCGTGGCCACCTGATGGGACTCGGCGAGCCGGGCCAGGAACCGGTCCGAGACGGGGTACATGGATCACCCCATTCGACGGTCGAGCAGCAGATCCTCACTGGTGGCGTACACGTCGAGGAGATCAGCGCAGGTGGCGAACTCGGTGACCACGTCCTGCCACGTCCTGCCGGCAGCGCCGTTCACCGCGGTGGTGACCGGCATGTCCTGCTCGATCAGCGGCAGCGTCCAGGAGCGCCACTCCTCCTGCGCGAGCGCACCGACCCGGGTCTCGGTGACCTGAGCGACGGACACGTACATATCGGAGACGCCCATCCCGGGCGCGGCCTGCCACAGCAGCGTGTTGCCGGAGTCGAGCAGCAGGTGCAGCGCCTCCCGTTCGGCGTCGGAGCGGGTCCAGATAGCGAGCTCGCCCTCCAGACCTTGCCGGCGCCCGGACAGGACGACCTTGTTACGACGCCCGCGGACCACGAAGGCGGCCTGCTCGATGGGGCGCTGCCAATCCGGCGCCTTGGCCACCACGACCTGCGTGTTTCTCTGTGGATTTCCGGGATCCTTCAGCCAGCCGAGGTTGATGTCCTCCAGCGTGACGGTGGCGTAGTCGCTGCTGCGGGTGCCGACGGTCATGGTGCCGGGCTGCCACTGCTCGATGTGGTAGCGGACCGGCACGTTGAGCGGGGCTTCGTGGTCCTCGACGACGAGGAGATCGGCGGTGATCGGCTGGTGGTCGATCAGCCCGGACGGGCCGCGGACCAGGGTGCGGGAGCCGTCCGGGAGCTCCCGGTACACGCTCAGCTCCCAGTCGACGGTGAGCTCCCGCAGCGTGAGCGTGATGTACCCGCTGTCGGAGTGGGCTTCGACCGCGGTGAGCGGCAGCACCTCCCACAGGGTGACCTGGTCGATGTGGATGATGCTGCTGCCGGCCGCCGCCGTGGCGATGATTTCGATTGCGGCCTGCGTCGCCCCGGCTGGGGCGATGGCGTCCGACGACATGGCGTACCAGGAGGTGCCCGGCAGGTTGTAGGCAGTGCCTGTGGATGCGCCGAGGTCGCTGTTGGCGGCGTCGTACCAGCGGACCCGCAGGGCGATGGTCGTCCAGGAGCCGGCCGCCGGGTGGGCGATGAGCTGGGATCGCCAGTTCACGCCCTCTGTGACAGGGGCCTTCACGGACCGGATGGTGGAGGCGGTGGCCGTCGAGGAGGAGATGGCCAGTGCGTAGGCGCCGTCGAATGCGGAGGCGCCCCACGGTGTGGTCTGGGCGATCGTCGCCACCCCTGAGACGACCGTCCACCCGGCGGTCCCCTGCTCGAAGCTGGAGTCCGCATACGGCAGCACGCTGCCGGCCTGCAGTTTCGGAGCCACGGCGATGACGACGGTCTCCAGGCGCAGCACCTGCCCGGCCGACGCCCCGTCCAGGCCTGCGGCCAGCGAGCACGTCGCGGCGTTGGCCGGCGCCACAGCGGAGACCCGCTGCCGGTACATGCCCGTCGCCGGGGTCGGCGGCGCCAGCGTCGACCGGGTGGCGGAGACCTGGTTGCCGTTGGCGTCGTAGAAGCGCAGCTCGATCCACGCCACCGAGGCCACCGTAGGCGGCTGCAGGTAGGCGTAGGCCAAGTACTCGGTGCCCGGGGTGACGGAGGGCCGGTCCACCGCCAGGATGCTGGCGTTGCCGCTGGCGACCGCGGTCATCGCCAAGGTGTGCCCGCCGGCCCAGTAGTTCGTGGCTGACCAGGACATCACCGGAACCTGCCGGGTGATCGTCGCGTTGACGACCGTCGTCCACCCGGAGGCATCGAGTTCGGTGGACTCCGTGTTGAACGGCAGCAGGTTCGACGGCGTCCTGACAGGCAGCCCGAGGTAGACGTTCTCCCAGTAGTGGGAGACGTTCGCCCCGGTCTCGGTGCTGCTGAGCAGCACCTGCGCTACCGCAGCCCCGGCCGGGGCCGTGCCCGCCACGGACACGCGATGCCAGGACGACGAGGCGGCCATCGTCACCAAAGACCAGGTGACGCTGATCTCCCAGCCCGCGCTGGAAAGCCAGCGGATCCCGATCCGCTCCGGAACCACGCCCGCAGCGTCCGCGAACGCGTAGTAGGTCGTGCCCGCGACGACGGGATACGCGGTGACGGTGCGGGCCTGCACCTCCCCCGCCGCCGTCGATTTGGTGACCAGGCAGCCGTCCCCGTTCCGGCCGCCCGTTCCCTTCAGCAGCGTGCAGTTGGTCTTCTGCACCCAGCCGCTGATCGACGGATCCATCGACTCCGTCGCCGAGGAGAGGAAGTTCCCGGGGATCGCCATGGGGACCTCCTCAGTTGGCGTTGAGTACCTGGATCAGCTCGCCCTGCGCTGTACGCACCTCAGCCCGGGCGATGTCCGTGATCTGCTGATCGCCGACGAACACGGACACCTGCAGGTCGCCCAGCTGCTGGCTGCCGCGGGCGAGCGCGTTGAACTGGGCGCCGGTGAGGACGGGCTCCGGGCGCCCGGTGCCGTTGTAGGCCAAGTTGAAGCCCGGCTGGAGCATGCCGCCGTTGTCGTACTTTCCAGGCTGGAAGCCGTACCAGGAGGTGAAGAGGCGGTCGTTGTAGCCGCGTGCCCGCCTTCCGACGACGACGCCGTCTCCGCCGCGGCTCTCGACGTTGGTCTTGCCGAGAGTGCCTGCGGTGTGGCCGACGCCTGCGTGGGTGATGCCGACGCGGAAGGCGCTGTTGCCGTTCTTCACCCAGCCGGGCGGGGTGCCGCCCTTGAAGGCATGGGTGCTCCACCGGCGGTGCGGCTTCTCACCCCGGATGACGGACTCGATCGCGCTCATGAAACCCGAGCAGTCCCACGACGGATTACCGTTGCCGCCCCACTGATACGGCTTGCCGTGCTGGGTCTTCGCCCAGTTCAGAGCGGCCTGGATACGAGGCCCGCCGATGCCGCCCGCGCCCCGCCTGTCAGCTTCCTTCGTGTAGCCGAACAGGGCGTCGATGATCCGCGTCGGGATTTTGCGGATCATCTTCCCGAAGCCGGTGTCCATGCCCGGGAAGGACTTCAGCAGCGGATCGACCACGGTCCGCACGCCGACCCGCGCCGACGCCTCCAAGGTGTCACTCAGCCACGACGCACTCTCCTTGATCTTGTTCCAGGCTGCGGAGCCCGCACCGACAGCGGACGAGGCCGCGGACTTGATCCACCCGAAGATGCCGCCGTCCGCGAACCGCTGCACCGGATAGACCCCTCCGCTGGCGTAGCGCAGCGAGGTGTCCGTCGACGTCCTCGGGTTGCCGGCAAAAGTAGGCGCCAAGGCCGCCTTAATGCCTTGCGCGCCATGCGAGCGGGCGATCGAGTTCATCGCGTTGATGAAACTGGGCCCCACAGCCCGGGTGAACTCGGGCCGCATGATGGCCTCGCCACCCGACAACTCCAGCGCCCCACCAGTTGGGGAGACGAAGCGGTGTACGTCCCGGCCCGGCGTGTATCCAGGCATGATGCCGCCCTTGGCGAACTTCACGACCGGCAACTTGTCCGCACCGAACGCCCCGGCCACGGTATTCCACACGCTACGGATGCCCGAGTTGTACACCACGTCGACCACGTATTGGACGGGTGCCTTGGCGTAGTCGCGGATCCGGTCCCAAGCCGACTTGATCCCCTTCGCGGCCTGGAGGAACGCGTCGATCATCCTGTCGCGCAGCGTCCGACCCCAGCCCGGCACGGTCTTCGTAAAGAAGTCCCGGATGGGATACAGCACCTGGGACTTGATGTTGCCCCAGACACCGACGACGCCTTCCGTGATGGACACCCACCAGCTGACGAACTTGTCCCGCAGCGTCCGCACCCAGCCAGGGACCGTCCTCGTGAAGAAGTCCCTGATGGGGTACAGCACCAACGTCTTGATGAGAAGCCAGCCGGCCTCAAAGATCCCCGGCAGCGTCTGGGTGAAGAACCGTGCGAACGGCCCAGCAAACCAATCTCGGACCGCCAGCGCGGCCGTCTGGATGGCGCTCCAGATGCCCTTGATCGCGTCACGGAACCACTCGCACTTCGTCCACAGCAGCGCAATGACGCCGACCACAGCCAAGACAGCAAGGAGGATCCAGCCCCACGGCCCGGCCATCATCAGGACGTTGTACGCGGCGATAGCTGCGTTCACCAACCACTGCACACCCGTCCAGATGAGCATCGCGATCCGCCAAGCAGTGACCGCAGCAACAATCCCGTAGATCGTCCGGACCAGCCACGGCGCATTGTCGGCGAGCCAGCCGATACCGTCCGCCACCGTCGCGACGGCTTCCAGCACGATGGACGTGATCGGCGCCATCGCTGAGGCGATGGAGATGGCCGCACCGGCGATCTGCCGCAGCGCCTCCCACAGCTTCGGAGCCATCTCCGAGCTGTAAGACAGGAACCGCTGGAAATCGGGGCTGCCCTTCAGGCTGGCACCCCAGTCGGCGAACCGGCCGGTGACGTCCTGCATCTTCTGCGAGATCGAATCCATGTGCGGCAGGAAGGCGCCGATCACGCCCGCCATGCCCTTGAACACGTTCCCGAACGCCACCCCGAGACCTGTGATGGCAGGCTTCACCGAGCCTTCGAGATCCTGCTTAAAGCCCTGCCAGAACGGCGTCTTCAGCTCCTGCGACGCCCGGTCCATCAGCCCCTGGATTGCCGACGCAGCCTCCAGCACGAACGGCGTCAGACCAGGAAGCGCCCGCCCCATCGCATTCAGAGCGCGGGTGAAAATCGGCATCACCGCGGGCTGCAGTGACTTCGACCAGGCAGAGAAAGCCGACCGCAGATCGAGGAACGCCTCGAAAGTCTCACGCGCCTCCGGCGTGAGCTTCGCCAGCTCCTGCCGGTACTTGGCCTGCGCCACGGCAGCCTGATCAACGCCCCCGGCCGCTGAAAGCGACGCGGAGGCTATCCCTCGCTGCGCGGACGCGATCGAGTCGGCCGCCGACTCCTGCGCAGCCACCAGCTGCTCCTGGGCGCGAGCAACCGACCGGGCACCGTCCTCCTGGGTGCGCGCCACATTCCGCTGCGCCTCAGCGACAGCCTGCTGCGCCTCCACCTGCTGGCGGGCAGCATCCTGACGCGCCCGCGTCAGCTCCCGCTGCTGCTCCTCAACCGCCTCGTCCGCCTGCCGCAACCGCTCCTGCGCATCGAGAACCGTCTTGGAACCCTCGACGCCGGCCTTGTCCGCGGCCTTCTTCTCCGAGGTCAGGGCCTTGGTCTCGGCCTGCGCCTCCTTCAGGCGCTGCACCGCCTGGTCGTAGGCCAGCTGGGCGCGCTGCTGCTCCATGAGCGTCGCCGTCGAACCCTTGGCCTGCACGGCACGGAGCCGCTCCTGCGCTTCCTGCACCGACAGCGCCGCATCCCGCTCGGACAACTGCGCGTTGACAAGACGAGTCTCCAGGTCAGCGAGCTCCTGCGCGGCCTCCCGTCGCGCCTGCGTCAGGTCCTGCTGCGCCTGCCGCGCGGACCGCTGGGCGTCCGCAAGAGATTCCTCAGCACTGCGCACCTGCTCGGCCGCCTGCCGCTGCCGGTCCGCGGCCTGCTGCACCGCGTCCGCAAGCTGCTCCTTGGCCCGCCGGTTCGCCTCCGATGCCGACCGCACCGCATCCGAAACGCCCTGCTCGGCCTGCGAGATCTGCCGGGCCGCGTTCCGGTGCGCCGTCGCCAGCGACTGCTGGGCGCCCGCCATCTGTAGAGACCGCTGGGCCGCCTGCGACGACGCCTGCCCGCCCTTCAGCGTGGCGTTGGTGGCAGCGTCCTGAGCAGCCTTCTGCGCCTGCATGATCTTGCCCATTTGGACAAAAGCAGGCACCGCGACCAAGGCGATCGAGCCGATACCAACAGCCGCCGCTGTAGCCGCCGCCGCGATCGCACCCAGTCCCGCGGCGACCACCGGCAATGCCGGAATGATCGCCGGGCCGAACGCGACCGCCGCCGTCGTCAGCAGGTTGAAATTCGCCGCCGCCGACCGGGTATCAACATCCACCCGCGCCGTCCGGCCATCCAGCCGGGACACCTGCGCGTTGAACGCCGCCAACTGCGCCGAAGCCGCAGCAGCATCCACCCGCACCTGAACGTCCGCATCACTTGCGGACAGCCGATCCAGGCGGGCCTGCAGCTGCTCCATCGCCGCCCGCGCCGTCGCCGCGTCCACATCGATACCGAGCCGAGCGTCCGACAAGGCGCGCATCCGGGCCTGAATGTCGGCCAGTTCGCGCTGTGCATCCGAGCTGTCCGCACGAAGTCGGATCTCCGGCAGTGTCGCCAACGCTGCCTGAAGCTGAGCCTTGAGTGAGCGGGCAAACGTCGACCCGGTCGACTGTCCCTGCCGCGCGGCCGGAGCCTGAGCCTGACGGCCGCCAGCCGTCACACCATCCCGGACCGCGTTCGCGATGCCCGCCGAGATGTACCGGCCCATCACCCGGCCGACTTCCTCGCCAACCTCGTTCGCGGCGGGCAGCACCGCACGCTGCATCTGCCGCGTGATACCGGTCGCGTTGGGCAGAACATCGACCTCAACGGAGCCGACGGAGATAGCAGGCACCAGGAGCCTCCTCCCAGCGCCCTTATGCGGCGCCCCCTTGCAGCAGCTCGAACAGGCGGTTCGCGCTGCCCTCGGTGAGCTGCGCCTTCTTCTTCCGTGGTCCCGCACCCGGCCGGCGCATCGGCTCCGGCGGATCTGGCCGCTTCGACTTCTTGTCGACGTTGACGGAGATCAGCACCCACTCCAGGCGGCGGATCGCATCCACCGCCGCAGCGAGCAACTGCTCCTGCTGCGACCAGCGGCCCTTCTCCGGCTCGCCCTTATCGGCCTGCTCGGCCAGTTGTATGGGCGTGAGCTCGTTCCGCAGGGCGGTCATGGTGTGCGACTCGGGCGGCAAATGCTCGATGAACACGCGTAGCCACCGCCACGACCGCCGACCGGTGAGGACGTCGGCGATGTCGTAGTGCCGGTCGATGAGATCGGCCTCTACCGCCTCCGGGTGCTTCCGCCAGATCGCGATCGTGGCCTGGACTTTCCCAGGGACTCTCCCGACCTGTTGCTCGCGTCCTCAACGAACGTCAGCCACTCCTCAAGCGTCGGGTCGACCTCCAGGTAGAAGTCGTAGTCCTCCGGGTGCAGAATCTTTTCCGCGAAGAAGTCGATCTGCCCCTGGTTCAGCGCACGCTGCCAGGAAGCGCGCCACGCCGACGGCGGGATGACCTGCACTTCCTCGCCGCACAGTTCCGCGGTGACGTAGTGTCCTTCAGCCTCGATCTCCTGCGCGTCGGCTGCGGTGACCTCCGGCTCGGCGGCCTCGACCACGTCGACCGGCTCGGCCGTCCGGCGCGCAGTGGCGGGCCGGGATGCTGCTCGTGCCGCAGTACGCGGCTTCCTGCTGGTGCTGCTCGTGTTGGCCACGGCGCGGGCTCCTCACTATCAAGGCGCGGGCAAGGAAGAAAGGTGGACGGGCCGGGCCCGCGCCGACAGGTTCTCGGCCCGCCCACCAGCTCAGGACCCCGTGTACGCCTCGGTCTCGGGCAGCCTGTCGAAGTGGTAGACGGTGTTGCCGGCCTCGTCGGGGTAGGCGGTGATCGTCCACTCGAAGCCGGCGACCTCCGCCTGCGCGTGCGTGACGTCGCTGCGTTCGGTGATCTCGCCCGCCGGGACGTAGAACCCGCGCTGGAAGTTGTCGCCGTCCAGGACGATGAACCACCAGGCACGGCGGTCCGGCACCGGAGACGCGGTCTCCGCGAACGTCGTCAGACCACCCGTCGGCGCCAGGTCCGCAACCGGGATGCGGTACTGCAGTGACTGCACCGTCGTCCGGCCCGTCTCCCACACCGTCAGCCCGAACGTCCGCAGCGAACTGGTGATGGTGGTGCGGATCGGCGCCGTGAACCCCCACGGGGTGAAGCTCTCGGAGTCTTCCTCGAAGCCCTGGACCAGGCCGTCGTCCGAGATGGCACCCAGCGGCGCCCACGGAGCCGCCGGCTGGATCGCCGGATCCCCCGGCGAAGACGTGCCCAGCGGCGCCGTCCATCCCCCTCCGTTCGCGCCGACCTCGAGCAGGTCCGCGGCGCGGGTGATGTTGACCATGATGTCTCCAGACATGCGAAAGCCCGCGCACGGGCGGGTCCTGATGGGGTCCGGCGCGGGCCCAAGAAGCCACGGTCAGGAGACCGGATGGCAGAAGATCTCGTAGGTCGCCCCGACACGGCGCAGGGCCGTGTTCTCGTAGGGGCGCACAGCGGGCAGTGTGACGGCGCCCGTCCGGCCGATGACCAGGGTGTCGCTGGACGAACCACGCAGTTCGCCGGTCACCCAGGCGTGCACCTCGCGGGCCAGCGTGATCGCATCCGCGCGGGTCGCCGCATAGACGTCGATGTCGACCAGCATCCTGGCCAGCCGGATGCCGTCATCGTCGCCGGCCGGGATCTGGGTGATCTGGATCGTCGGCAACTCCTCGAGGAGCCGGTTGTCGAGCTCGTCCCGCACCACAGCCTGCGGGAAGCGGACCGCGCCGCGGGTGATGAGCTCCAACTCGATGTCGACGAGAGCGGTCACTGGTTCCGCCCGCCCACCTGTGCCGCCCTCAACAGCACGTGGTGGGCGTGCACCCGCTCCGTGCCGTACTCCACCCAGCGGGCGTAATAGGCGGTATTGCGGACGTAGGCGACCGCGCGGTCCCGGCGCCGACCGCCTCGGGCGGTGCTGTCCGTCTCCCAGCTCGCCTTGTAGTGGCCAGGGTCGGGGCTGCTCTCGTCGACCGGGGACAGGCCGACCGCGACGCCCTTGATGACCTCGGCGCGGCGCAGCATCTCCGCTTCCATACCCGGCATTCGCAGCATCTGCCCGATGCCCTTGCGCTTCACCTTGAACCTGGCAGCCACAAGCCCTCCTCTCAGTCAGCCGGTGACACGGTCGGCAGCGAACTGGACCGGGCCGCGGGTGCCGGTGAACGGCGAGCAGCCCCAGTCGCCCGGCTCGCCCGTGATCTCGCAGACAACGCCGCGAATGCGAGCCCTGTCCGTGGTGCGCAGCGGCATCCGCGGGTGGCCGGCCGGGGCGTAGACGGTCCAGCCGACGATGACCGTGTCGCGCTCCTGCTGATCAGAGCCGCCCACCTGAGGCGACTGCTGCCGCGGCGTGACCACACACCCGTGCAGGTCGAATGACTCGTCCGGCCCCGGCAGTGGCTGCCCGCGCGGATCCCGGCCCGGGGAGGGACCGGTGCGGATGATCCGTACCGTCTCCCCAAACGGGTACGGGGCCGGCATCAGTACGGCCCCCAGCCCGGCTCGAACTCGTCGGCGAACCCGGCGTCATCGATGGGCCACGTCGGCGACGGGTCCGCCGTGGCCGGTGTCGGGTCCACCGTGAACGCCCCACCACGCCCTGCCAGGGACTTGAGCGCGGACTTGTCGCTCTTCGTCAGGTACAGGCCGCCAGAACCCTGAGGGCGCTGCACCGACATCGGGCCGATCGTCTCGTAAGAGACCTGCTGCGGGTTGACGTAGGCCCGGCCGGCGACCGACAGCACCACCGCCTCCGCGCCCTCCGGCAACGGCTTCACGATGGTCTGACACAAGCTGATCGCCGTAGTGATCAGCAGGTCGGCGCGCTCTCCGTCAATCTCCTGCAGGCCGAGGTAGAGGCCGAGCTGCTCCGCGGTCGGAGGGACGAATGCCATGGTCGCCTCCTCAGGTCAGGGACTCCACGGCGCTACACCAGACCGCCAGGTCCGCGGCCGGATCGAGCTCGGCGGACCGGATCTTCGCCCGCTTGCTGGCCAGCCGATACTCGGCAGGCACAAGGAGCTTCCGCAGTACGGCCTCGTAGCCCGGCACGTCGCCCCGGTCGACGAAGATGCCTGCCTCGCCGAGCGACTCGCACAGGCCCGGCGTCGGATGAGCGACCACGGGGATCCCCGAGGCGAGTGCTTCGACGCCAGCTCGCCCCCACGACTCGTAGGACGACGGCATCAGCAGGACCCGGGTGCGGGCGTACACCTGCTCCCGCATGTCCTCGCCACGAACATGCTCGACGACTTCGACGTTGGGCAGGTCGGGGAGGATCTGCTCCCCGTAGGCGCCCGTCACGGCGAGGAACTGCTGATCCGGCATCCGTTCGGCAAGGGCCTTGAGGACCTTGCCGCCCTTCTCCGGGTTGCAGTTGATCAGTGTGATCGCCTTGCCGGGGCGGGTGGCGTACTCGTCGGCGAACACCGGGGGCCGCACGATCAGCGACGCCCCGGGCCGGATGGCCTTCGGGTACTCGGCGAAAAAGAGTTCCGCCTCCCGCTCCATCCAGCGGCTGTTGTACACCGCCAGCGCGGTTCCGCCCGCCGCAACGTCCCGGAACGTCGGTCGGTGTGTGTTGTGGCAGACCACGATCAACGGCTTCCCGTACCCGCGGGCCAGGCTGGCCGTCGACGGCACCGTCTCCAGATGCGCCAGCAGCACATCCGCCCGCCGGACCGCCGTCGGGAAGTCCAGCCGAGACTCCAGCGGCACCACACGGATACCGCGGTACTCGTACTCCCGGCTGGCCTTCCCGTAGCGGGACAGCCACACGGACACGTCGTGCCCGCGCTCCACCAGCGGTCGCAGCATGGAGACGAGCATGTGCTCGGCGCCCGCGTTGTGCTCCGGCGGCATCGCGTGGACGCGGGCCACGATCTTCAGGGGCTTGGCTGCCCCGCCCGGCGCGGAAGCCGGGACAGCCGTAGCCATCAGGAACCCGACGGGGTGCCGGTGAACTTGACGAACGCCTCCGGGTCGCCGAGCACGAACCCGTAGTAGGCCTCCGCCAGCAGCAGCACCAGGTTGTTCTGGAACGCGGAGACGACGTTGCCGTCCTCGTCGACGTAGGTGGCCTCCTTGGAGATGCGCACCGTGATGTCCATGCCCACGCCATAGGCGGCCTGGGACCAGTCACCGCCGATGGCCCGCAGACCCGTGTCCGTCGACGCGGACTGGCGGCGCTGCTTGCCCGACACCGACCGCGAGTACGCGAGCGGCTCACCCACCAGCGTGCCGGCCGCCGCCATGTTGGTGCCCGGCGTGGTGGTGTCGACCAGGATCGGCCGGCCGGTGGTGTCCGTGGCGAGCAGCAGCGTCGGCTTGAGCCGGTGGTCGGCGACGGTGCCGGTGTAGTCCCAGTCGTCGTCGATGACCTGGGACATGCCGGTGACGATGTCCGCCCAGACGCCGCCGGTGCCCTGCGACGCGGTACCGAGGGCCACCGCCTTGCTGGTCTCCGCCAGGTAGTCGCCGAACGGGCCGGCGGCGCCCTTCATGGTGCGGCCGTGGATCGCCGCCATGTCGAAGGCTCGGGCGAACGCGGTCGGCAGGTCGTTCTGCAGCTGGGTCCACAGTCCGGCCGCGTTGGACATGACGACCTCCTCGGCGACCGGGATCAGCACCGCGAGCTTCTTCGCGGTCATCTCCTTGACGCCGACGCTGCCCGTCGACAGCGGCTTCTTCGCCGCCTGTCCCACCCAGTCCGCCGTCGGCACGTCCAGCGGGATCGGGATGGAGGTCGTCGCGTCGACCGCCAGCGGAGCACGACGCGCCAGCGCCATCACCGCCGACCGCTCCACCGACTTCTCGAAGATCGGTCCGGTGATGGTGCGCGGCAGCAGCGACGCACTGACATCGGACAGCTTGATGGGGGCCGTAGCCATGGTGTCCTACCTTCTCCGCAACTACAGCTTGAGCTGCGGCTTCAGCCACCCGGCGAACTCTTCCTCCGGGCTGAGGGTCCTTGTCTGCTTGGCACTGGACGCCTGGGTGCGGTCCGGTGCGGGTCGCCGCGGGCCCTCCTGGGGCTGGGGCTTCGCCCAGTGCGGCTTGCGCTCCAAGAGCGCGTCGAGGTCCGCCTTGATGGCCGCCTCGTCGATGTCGCCGTCAGAGTCGATGTACGAGTCCAGATCGAGCGCGCCGACCGCGTCCTCCGGATCCGCGAACGCCGTCATCGCCAGCGCCTGCACCTGAGTGCGCACCAGCCGCTGACGCGTCTTGGCCACCTGCTCCTGCGCACGCTGCAGCTGGTCGTTGAGGCGCTCGGACTCCGTCTTCTCGGCGTCCTTGATGCGCTGCAGCTCGGCAGCCGCCGGCTCCAGCTCCTTCAGGCGCTTGCGGAGGTTCGCGGCTTCGCTGTTCTTCTTCCGCAGCTCAGCCTCGAACTTCTTCCGGTCGAACGGCTCCTCCTGCTTGCCGCCGGGCTCCGCCTCCTGGGCGTCATCCGCGGTCTCGGTGCCGTTCTCCTCGGTCGCCGTCTCCTCGACGGTCTCCTCGGAACCGGTCTCCTGCTGGACGGTCTCGGTCTCTTCGGGCATGACGAATCGGCCCTCCAGGGGCTGTGAAATGAGGAAGGCCGCCACCAGGGCGGCCTCGTTGATCAGTGAGATACGGGAAGCGGATGCTGGTCGTGTTCGGCCAGTGCCCGCCGGAACAGCCGCAACTGGTCGCCCGGATGGCCTTGGGCGTAGTCGCGGTAGAGGCGGTCCCACTCCGCCGCATGCGGCGACAGCTCGAACCGCTGCCCTCGGAACACCGGGAGAATTCCGCAGTGGCAGTTGTTGTGGAACTTCACCACCGACGCGTCACCGGAGAACCGGTCGTTCGCGTCGCGACCCGCGGTCTCCGCCGTGGCATACACGGCCCCGCGGGAAGCCATGAGCTTGCAGAACGAGCAGGCGCCAAGGGCAGCCACACGGGCGTAAGACACCGCCTGCGGGTCCTGGCGCACAGCCTGCCGTACCGTCTCGCGCCCCACATCGACGACCAGCTTCTGCGTCGCCATATCGGCCTTGCCGAACGCGACTTCCAGCTTGGTCTCCAGCGGCTCCAGTTGCGCGGTCGTCGCCTCGCCCTCCGCGAGGGGCCACAAATCCTTCGTGGCCCAACGCAGCGAGTTCGACGTCTGCTCCTCCGGCGGAGGATCCGCCAGCGGCACCGTGAACACGCCCGGCACCTCAGCGGCCTCGCGCTCGCCGTCGTAGAAGTCAGCGGCCAGCGTGGCAGACACTTCCGAATAGCGGGCCACGATCGCCGCTACCGCTTCGATCCACGCCGGCA
Organism: Streptomyces sp. NPDC085946; assembly: GCF_044540485.1. Classification (NCBI taxonomy): domain Bacteria; kingdom Bacillati; phylum Actinomycetota; class Actinomycetes; order Kitasatosporales; family Streptomycetaceae; genus Streptomyces; species Streptomyces sp. NPDC085946. The sequence continues at coordinate 190,034 of NZ_JBITSF010000010.1, forward strand.
CCGTTGCTTGCAGCCTCGCCGGATCGATGAGCCTGCGCAGTCCGCGCAGGTCGCGAAGCAGAAGCGCGGTCAGACCGACCTGTGCGGAGCGCCAGCGGGCGGCACCGGATGAGCTATCCGAGGTCGTCGATGCCAAGGTCGGCCTCCGGCGGCTCTGTACTCGTGGCGCCGGTCCGGCCGCCGATCTCCGCGAGCCGGTCCATCAAGGCGCTGCTGCTTGCTCGGCCCGCAGCGCGGCGCCGGTCGGCGGCAATGCGCTGTCTCTGCGCCTCGGTGAATCCCGCCATCTCCAGCGTGACGTCCGAATCGGCCGGCAGCACACCGGCCTGCACGAGCTTGACCGTGGCATCCACCTGGGCCGCAACAGTCGGTGTCGCCGGGTTCCGCCACACCGTCTCGATCCGGCGGGTCTTGTCCGGCGGCTCGCCATCCCGCACCCACAGCGCCAGCCGCATCGCCTGCTGCCACGCCGCCCCGAACCGGCGGATCCGCCGCTCGCTGCGCTTCACCAGCTTCGCCTCGGTGGACCTGATCGCGTCCGCGGAGGCGGGGTTGTCGGTGGTGTAGCCGAGCATGTGCGGCGGCAGACCGAACTGGCTCGACATGATCCGCGCATACAGATCAATGATCTTCGTCTGTCCGGACGGGTCATGCGCCGGGAACTGCCCGACGTCCGGCACATTGCCTTCCTCGTCCCGCTCCAGCGCGAGGACGCGGCCGATGTACGTCTCCCAGGCGCTCTTGGCATTGCCCTCCGCGTCTTGGAACGCCGACTCCGACGCCCCAAGGATGTAGCGGGCCGGCGCACCGAAGAACTCGCTCGCCACCTCCATGCCCATCAGACGCCGGCACGCCGCATCCGTGATGCTCATGACCTCGGGCGTGATTTCCGACCTGCCGACCCGGTCAGCGGTGCGCTGCCGGTTCGCCATCCGCACCACCGGCACGACCCCAAGACCATGCATATCGCGGTCGACGACCTCCCAGCCGCCGCCCTCCGAGGGCACCGCCATGACCGTCTGGTCCGGCAGGTACAGGACCAGCATCCGCTCCTCAGGGTCCGCCTCGATGTACGTGTCGGCCGCGCACTCGCGGAGCGCCGCCGTGCCCATCCTCAGCCGGGCATCCCACAGCAGCGTCATGTCCAGCGGCGACTCCACCGAGATCAGCGGCGGGCAATCGTCGGTGCCGCAGTCCCCGGAGCCGACGGCCAGGTACTCCCGGCCGTAGACCAGCGCATCAAGGTGGGCGAGGCTCGCCTCGTCGAACAGGTCGTTCGCCTCGGCGATCTCAGCGAGGTCAGACGAGTCGGAGCCATCCGCCCAGCGGAACGCTTCGAGATCGAGGCGTTCCTCCAGCGACTCGACGCCGACCCGCGGCCAGCCGATGATCGTATGCAGGCCCTTCAACTGCGGTGGAATGCTGATGCCGAGGTCGCGGACGAGCTGTTCGCCGTTGAAGTAGGCGTCCCGTAGCTGAAGCGCCCACCGGTCTCGCAACATGTCCGCCCGCAGCATGTTGATCAGCGCAAGCTCATCATCCGACAGATACACCAGCGGAAGCTCAGGGATGGACAGGGTCACCGCAGCACCACCACCCTCCCCTTGCCAGGCGTCTTCTTCTTCGGGCGTTTCGGCGAGTTGAGGATCATTCGACGCAGCATTCGCGCCCCGACCATGCACACCGCAAGGTCGACCTTCCGGGCGCTCTCGCGGTGCTCCTTGCCGATCGTCACGCCCCACCGGTTCGTCCGGCGCCGGGAGTTGATCACGTGCGTGCGGAGCACCTTGTGCCCGTCATGCATCAGCGTCCGCTCCAGGACGTCCGCGTGCGTCCGCTTCACCGCCTCGGTGAACGTCTCCTGGTTCCGCGAGTCGCGCATGTCCCAGCGCACCGCGTGCGCCTTCGGCCCCGACAGCACCGAACGGAGGACCAGCTTCGGCCCCCACGTCTGGCCCCACAGGTCGATGTAGGAGTCCCAGTACATCTCGCCGTCGTCGTCCTGGCCCGACCCCGGGTCGGCGAAGAACGCCAGCACCCGGTATCGGGCGAACGCGTTCTCCACCACGCCGTGCACCTCATCACGAGGCACCTGGTAGGGCACGAAGCCCGGCGTGTTCGGCGCCGGCCAGTTCGCCGGCTTCTGCCACACGCCCAACGCGGTCACGAGACCGTCCGACATGCGGCAGGCGCACAGACCTGTCGCGTCATCGCTCTTGGAGCCGTCGAAGAACAGGACGATCTCGTCGCCGTCCTCGAGGTGCAGATCCTCGCGCTTGCAGGCGTCCCACTCATAGCGGGCCATCCACGCGTCCTCAGCCGCAACGATCTGGTTGTACCAGAACCGACGCGACCGGCTCGGAGGGTTCCGCGGGTCCAGGATTGACGCCTTCAGCCGGGCGATGTCCAGCCATGTCGAATCCCCACGCACAGCACGCAAGGTCGGCTCGATCCACGCCTCCGTCAGCTTCGCCTCGGGCGGAGCCTCCAACGAGTCGTAGAACAGGCCCGTATCCGCCGCGCGGCCGGCCTCCGCAGCCTCGTAGGCGTCCCGGGTGCGCTCAGCCACCGAGTCCTCGCCCGGCTCGAACGCGTTCGTGTCCGCCAGCGTGCGGGACTGCCCGTCCGCCGACTTGGTGGCATTGCGTTCGATCACGGCCGCCATCTCGTGGCCCGAGTTCGACTCCAGCCAGTGATGCGTCTCCCCCATGTAGGTGGCCGTCGGCCGGCCGCCCTCGAGAGCCCGCGGCGACGACGTCACGGCCTCGATCCGGGCCCGTCCCTTGTCGGCGTAGATGATCTCCTTGCCGAGGTCGATGCGGTACTCCTCGATCGCCCGCTTCGAGAACAGTCCCGGGAACAAGGTCATCGTGTTCCGCGTCTGGTCCTGGCTGACCGCCGCCATCTGTACCCACGCCGCCGGATGCTGCATTCCAAGCGGCTGTCCGGGCGGGACACCCCACTCGTTACCCTCGTCCGCGACCTCACCGAACCGGCACGGTCCAACGAACTCGAACGCCGCCCACGTCGCCTTCAACGGGTCCTTGCCGTGGCCCTTCAGCCTCTGGATCACCCCGTCGCGGTACAGGAACCGGTTCGACTCCGGATCCATCGCGTACCACCACAGCGTCAACCGGGCCTGCTCGGGCGTGTACTGCCACGCCTTCCCGACGTAGTGCTGCAGGTACGTCTTCGTCCACGCCAGACACTGCCAGCCCAGCGTGTACTCAGGCAGGACGAACTTGCCGTCCGGGCCACGCTTCCACGTCGGCCCGAGCGTGAACGGCTTGACGACCGCGGGGACCTGCTCGTCAGCCGCCTGCGATGTCACGGTAGGACTCCAGCGGGCTCACCGACGCCAACTTCGGCCCAGCAGGGTTCTTCCGCTCCAGCTCCATCCGAGCCCGGCGGCGGTCCCCTTCCGTCGTCAGCAGCGACGACATCACCGAGTTCAGCGCCGCCACCAGCTGCCCGTTCGGCCCACGCTCCGACAGCAGAACCTTCGACATCAGGTCCGCGGCATACCGGGCCACGGCCCAGTCCGACGGCTGATAGAACGCCGCCTGCCCCGACTCGCGCAGCGACAGGTACCAGTCGGTCGCGATCGGATGCCAGAGCTCATCCGGCTCCGGCAGATCCGGAAGATCCATCGGCGGCCCCGAAGGCGCCTTCGTGATCGAATCCTTCTCGTTCTTCGAGCGATGGCCCATGCGCTCCTCAGAGCGCTTACCGATAGGTCCACGAGCGCCCATGACGACCTCCAGGGTCAGAGCACGCCACCAGGGCGCGCGACGGGCTGGAAACAACGACGCCCCGACCCAGGGACGCCGCCAGGGCGTCAGAGTGAGGCGATCAAACCGGCTGCGTCAGGCAGCTCGGCAAGCTCAAGAGGCGTACCGGGAACCCGGTCGCCGACGATGATGTAGCGGCGATCCGAGTACACCTCGAACGCCAACTCCCCACGGCGAATACGCCGGCCATGCGGAACCGCACCGCGGAACCACAGATGCAGACCAGTACCGGATCGGCCCCGCTCCATGTACGTCGCCGGAAGCCGATCGACGATCGCCTGCGCCCACGGCAGCACCCTGCCGCCCTCGACCGCGTGGTCCAAATCGATGACGACGATGCCGTCGCCAGCCGTCAGGACGAACCCGATCCCGTCACCCGTTCTCGACGAGGACACCGCGGCGAAGTCTGACCAAGATGAGGGATCGTTGACCGACGCGAAGCGGCCGTCCGTCCGCATCGGCACCTTGTCCTTGTGCCGCACCCACCGAGGGCGCACCGTCAACTCCACCGGGATACGGGCCGCCCGCTCGGACGCCATCTGCTGCTGCCGCTGTGCGATCCGCGCCCGGCTCGCACGCTTCCTGCAGGTCGCACCGCAGAACCGCGCATCGGCTCGCGCCATCAGGGGCAGCGGGCCGGCGCACTCCTCGCACACTGCGCGACGGGCTACGGCGGTCGACGTCATGCACCCCAGTCTAGCGACTGCCGGTCACGGCTATAGGGCGTTGACCAGCACCGTTACGGATCCGCGACAGTCGGAGCGGCAGGCCGGCCGCCGAGCGTCTCGGCATCCTCGCAGGTCAGAGGCCTTGGAAACCCGGGGGCGATGTCAGGTGCTATACGGCCCCGATCCCCTGACAAAGTGGATCATGGGGTCACCCCCCGGGTGATCTTGGTCCGGACGATCTTGGTCAGGTGTAGGCCGTGACGTCGATGGCCTGGCCGGCGGCCACGACGATGCCCGCAGTGACCTGGACAGTGAGCCCGTTCGCTGTCTGCGTTCCAGCCTTGACCTTGATCGTTGCCTTGCCGATCAAGGCTTGCTCTCCGACGAGCTCGACCTGATAGGTACTGCTCGGCATCGGAGTGGACCAGGTGATGGCCTGCTCCCAGGTGGCACCGACGGTGAGGGCCGGCAGCGTGACCGTGGCCCTGCGGATGGTGGTGCTGCGGGCCTGCAGGTTGGTGATGGAGGCTTCCAGGGTGGTGATCCTGGTGAGTGCTGCGGTGAGCGCGTTCGCGGTCTGCTCTGTTCTGCCAGCTGCTGCGGTCGCTGCGGCTTGCGCTTGGTCGGTGCGACTGATCGCCTGTGCCGCTGTGGCGTTGGCTTGCTGCGCGAGGGCTGCTGCGTCCTGGGCTGCGCCGAGCGCGATGCCGGCCTTGTCGTAGGCGCCTTGGGCTTGGATGCCTGCGCTGTCGGCGTCGGCTTGAGCGTCGGCGATGAGGGACCTCAGTGCGGCGATCCCTTGCTCTGCCTGGTCGATGAGTCCTTGCAGTCGTTCGTGCTCAAGGTTGGCGTTCTGTCGGAGCGGGGCGAGTTGGTTGGCGATGTCGGCGAGGGTGGCGACGCGGGTGGCGAGTTCGGCCGCGGCGGCGTCTTGCTCGGCTTTCTGGGCGGCGAGGCGCTGCGCGACCTCCTCGTTTCCGGCGAGGGCAGCGTTCGCGATGGTCTTGACGAGGGCGTCGGTCTGCGGATCGGGGACCTTCGGGGAGAAGGTGTTGCGTTTCATACCCGGGTCACCGACACCCTCGGGCTTCCGGCTGAGATGAGTTTGACGATGGTGGGGCCGGCGGTGGGCGGCTGGACCTGGGCGGAGGAGATGGCGGCGGGGAGGACTCGGGAGCCGCGGCCTTCGACGGAGGGGTCGCTGCCGTCGGTGGTGAAGTAGATCGGTGCGGCTCCGTCGTGGGAGAGGATCTCGATCTCGTTGACGTCGTCGGGGAAGTGCACGGTGGTGATGGTGGCGGCTTCGAGGGTGATGCCGTGGATGCCCCACTCGCCGTCGTGGACGGTGTAGTCAGCCACGGCGCCTCCCTGCGTTGCGGCGGCTGCCGGTGTAGACGCCGGTTGCGCGGCGGTGCATGAGCTGGCAGTAGCCGCGGGCTCGGGCGCCCATGTACTTGGAGAGCTGCCGGTTGCAGCGGGTCCAGTCTCCGGGGGTGCCCCAGCGGATCTTGGCGGCGCCGGCTCCGGAAGTCCAGTAGCGGCGGAGGGCTTCGGCGTTGCCTCGGCTGCCGCGTCCTTTGCTGGCCACAGTGGATCACTCCTTCTGCGGCGCGGGCTCCGGTTGGTCGGGGTCCTGTTGTTCGTCTACCCGCTGGATCTGGGCTCCTAGTCCTGCGGGGATGGCGAGGCAGATGCCGGTCTGGTCGGTGAAGACGGCCCATCCGTCGGTGACGGTGAGGGTGAGGTGCGGGTCTTCGATGAGGACGTCGTCCTTGCGCTGGTCGCGCGGGTGGACGATCAGGTAGGCGGGCATCTCAGTTTGCCCGTTCGGCAAGCCAGCGCCGGACGGTCCGGTTGTGGCGTGCGTCCGCGAGGGCATTGTGCTCTCCGGACTCCTGTTGCGGGAGTTCGTCCCAGCGCAGGCCGAGGCGGGACCGTTCCTGCTGAATGTCGTGGGTGAACATGGGGACACCCTCGGGCAGGTCGATCATTCGTCCCCAGAGCTGGGCGAGGCAGACGTGGTCATAGGCGCCGTAGTTCGCCCACAGCTGCACGTCGGGTCCGGCGGCACGGATGAAGTCCATGACCTCGTCGGCGATACGTGCGCGGTGCTTCACGACTGGGTCGGCGTAGTCGAACAGCCAGGACTGCGGCACGTGATTGCGCCGGTCCCCGCTGCCCTTCGGCAGTCCGGGGACGACGTTCTCCATCAGCCACTTGTGCTTGCGGATCTTCCGCACTGGCATGTCCCGGTTGACGGCGTAGTACTCGCGACCGTCGTCGCACACCATGCCGATGGAGATCAGCTCGATGTGGCGCCCGTCCTCCAGGAACTCCAGGTCGTAGTCGATCGCGATCATGGCGCGGCCCTCTCAGTCAACGGAGTCCGGGGTGCGGTTCTTCGGGCCGTCGTCGTCCAGGCCGCGGGTTGGCGCGCTGCGCCTCGTTGCCCTCGCGGCTGCTCTTCAACCCATGGCAGGTGGCGCACACACCTTGGAGCCGGTCTTCCGCGTGGGCGTCGGTCTTGGCTTCGATGTGGTCGCAGTGCGTGGACGGTCGCACGTTGCAGATCTTGCACGTACTGTCCCGAGCCAGAACGGCGGCACGAATCTTCGCCCAGTTACTCGGCAACCTTGATCGACGATCAGACCCGCGCCACCCTCCCGACATCTTCGCCTCCTATGCAGCAGCCCCTCGACTGTCTTCGGCAAGCAACTCAGGGGCGTACAGCCTCAGCAGCTCGCGCGCCCACTCGACCTTGTCTGCTACGCGCTGCCCAGAAGGCTGCGTCGTGTTCCACAGCTCTAGGTTCTCGAGCCGGTTGTCTTGCTTGTCTCCGTTGATGTGATGCACGTTTTCGTCTGCGGTCAGCGGACGGCCAAGAGCGCGTTCCATGACGTAGCGATGCTCGGATACGCGTCGCCCGTTGATCGTCATCATCACGTATCCGTTGGTGCCCTGTCGGCGAGGACTCCCGTTTCCCGCGAAGCTGAAGGCAGGGCCAGGCTCGCCGTACTTACGGACGCGCTGCAGGTGCATGGAGCAGTAGCCGCGGGACTTGTGTACGCGAACACAGTCCTCAACGATGCACTCCGTTCGCCCGCCGTGTGCTTCTGCTGTTCCGGTGCGTCTCACGCGACTGGCGTGCGTCTTACAGTAGCCGTTGGCCTCATGCGGTTTGCCGCAACCCTCATAGGTGCAGAGTGGCCGCTCTGGACGCGGCTTGGTGCCAGTCGGGTCCCCAGTGGCCCGCCAGCGGCCATAGTGCTTCATGCACCAGCCGCGTGCGCGAGATTCGCCCTCGCATCCATCGATTGCGCAGAGGGGACGGTCGGGCTGTTGGGTTGCGTAGAGCGGGTCACCGAACCGCTTGAACTTCAGGTAGTGGCGGTTGCAGTAACCGAGACCTCGGTGGGGTCTGTCGCAGTCGTCGAGCGTGCAGATACGCTTGGTCATGTCGGCGCTCCTTCAAAGCGTCGGCCACGGCCCCGGGAGCGCTCCAACGCTCGCCGGGGTTTTTCGATGTTCATTTTACCTGGTCAATCCGCACCAAACGGGCCAACTCGGCATTCGCGAAGACGAGTTGCTCTACTCCTCGTCGCTGCGTTCGGTGTCGCTGCTGAGGGTCCATCCGCCGAAGCCGGCGCGCCGGTCGGGCGGGCTGCCTGCGCTGGCGATCCCATACAGCCGGATGGCGGTTTCTTCGGCCCGGGTGAGCGGGTCGTCGTCGCTGCCGTTGATCTCCACAGTGATCTCGCGGACGCCGTCGGACAGTTTCACCGTCACGTCAGGCATCGGGTGCGGGGTAGCCGGCGAGTGCCTTGAGCGTGAGGCACTGGTCGTAGGCGACGGGCGGGCTGTCGGTGGTCTGGCCGGGGAAGTCGTAGTCGGAGCATGCCCAGCAGATGGTCTGACCGCGGTGCTCGACGGGGCGGTGCAGGTCGCGCACTCTCTGTGCGGCTGCGGCCTGGGCGTCGCGTTCCTTCCGAAGTCCGGCGACGGCGTTGCGGATGTCGTCCCAGCTCTGGAGCCGGTCGATGCCGAGGGCGTCGGTGATGGCGTCCTTGTGGTTGGCGAGCCGGTCCATGTCGCGGGCTATGCCGGTTCGTTCGTCGGCGAGGCGTTGGGCGTCGATGCGGGCTTGGCGTGAGTCGAGGATGCGATCCTCGTTGGCCTCGCGCATCCTCTGCATGTCGGCGGCGATGGCTTCGCGCACGTCCTGGTCGCCGAGCTTCAGGTCGATCTCCGTCTTCATGCCACTGCTGCCGAGGTAGGCGGTGGTGTCGTTGGCAGGGATGTCGATGGTCTCTTCGAAGACGAGGACGGCGCGGGCGCCGATCTTCTCCGCGATGCCGCCGAACGGGCCTGGCTCGTTGACGTCGGTCGGGTAGGGCGGCGGCTCGTACTGGTCTACGACGAGGATGAATGGCGGGCGGTCGTCGCCTGCGCCTTCGGGGAGTTCAAGGATCTGCAGGCGGGCCATCAGCCGTCACCTCGCGTCAGGTGTTCGCGGAGGATGTCGCCCATCTCCAGTAGGGCCTGTGCGGCTGCCACGGTGGCGATGGCCTGTGCTTTGGCGGCTCGGGCGGTGATCTCTGCGGCGACTACTTGGCCCTGCGGCATGGCGTTGAGCTCGGACGCCGCCTGCCCGAGGGTGCGCTGGGCGAGTTCCCGGTAGCTGGGCACGGCGGCCATCAGCCGGTCACCGCCTCGGGTTCCTCGGTGAGGACGATGCTGAGGACGTTGCTGCGCGGGGCGAGTGCGACGGTGCGTCCGTTGGTGTCGCGGAAGCGGTACTGGTCTCCGTTGAGGTCCAGGTCGACATCGGCGGCGGTGACGGTCTCGTCGTGGCCGTTGTCGTAGGTGATGAGGTAACGGGCCATGGCGCGGGCTCCTGTGGGGTTCAGGGTTTCCAGTTGGGGCCGCGGAGTGCGGCAGGCACGTCGCGCATTGGGGTGCGCGGGGCGAGGATGTCCGCGGGCACAAGGCGGGACCCGGTCGACGGCTTCGGCTCGGGCGGCTGGGGCTGGTCGAGTCCGGCGATGATTGCCGGGGTGATGCCGTGTGCGTGGGCGAGGTCCAGCAGCTCGGGGCAGTAGTTGACGCTCTCCGTGTTCGGGAGGTCCCAGTTGTCGAGTCCGCAGCCTTCGCAGGCGCCAGGGAACGCGGCTTGGCCGGGGTCGATCCGGTGTCGGGCGAGGATGCGGCGATCTGCCTCGCAGCGCCGCAAGATGGCGGCCGGGTCGTTCGCGGCAACGTGGACGAGCGCTTCGTCGTAGGTGTGGAGGACGACTTCGATGATCTCGGGTCCAGCAGTGTTCACGTCCGGCACTGCGACGATCAGGGAGCCGATGGCTTCCCAGCGATGGGCCGTGGTGCAGTCGGCGGCCTTACGCGCTGCCGCTTCGACGCGCTCGACTTGCTGGGTGATCCAGGCGTGGAGATCCATGGCGCGGGCTCCGGAGTGGGGTCAGCGGTGGGACAACAGGAAGAGGGTCCGCTTGCCGAGGCAGACGCCGATCTCCCACTGGCTGTTGTCGCGGGCGATGTGGATCGGGGTGAGGTGGAGCTGCCAAAGCCGGCGGGTGCGCCAGTAGGTGCGGTAGCCGCGCGGCTGGACGTGCCCGACCTTGAGGGCCTTCCAGTGCCACGGCTTCTCGCCCCGCCAGACGGTTCCGAGATGGCGGGTGCTGTCGGCGGTCGTACTCATGGGCGCGGGCCTTCCGTGGGATCAGTGGGTGGTTATGCGGAAGCCCCGACGTCTGGAACGTCGGGGCTTCCTGCCCGCAGTAGCTAGCTGCGAGATGCTTACGCGGCCGTCTGGCCGCCTTCGGTCTCGACAAGAAGCTCAGGGGCGTAGAGGCGAATCAACTCGACGGCCCACTTGACCTTGTCTTCGACCCGCTGCCCGGGAGGCTGCGCCGAACTCCACAGCTCCAGGTTCTCGGGACGGTTGTCCTGCCTGTCGCCGTTCGCATGGTGCACAGTCTCGCCAGGCAGTAGCGCCCGGCCGAGCATTCGTTCCATCACCCAGCGGTGCTCGTACAGCACCTTTCCGCCCACGCTGACAGTGGCGTACCCCTTGTTGCCGCGCCCCCGCGGACCACCTGCCTGCAGCGCTTCCACGCCGTACTTGTTCAGCAGTTGCAGGTGGCGACGGCAGTACCCTCTGGCGACGTGCGCCCGGTGGCACTCTTCTGCAGAGCACTCCTTGACACCGCCGCGCTCTTCGCTCGTGCCGGTCAACCGTAGGCGCTGGTAATGCCCCTCACAGAAGCCGCGAGCGTGATGAGGACGCTCGCATCCGGTGTAGGCACACAGGTCTCGGCTTCGTGTTCGCGGTGCGATGGGAACATCGCCGTTGGCATCTCCGCTGCGGCGCCAACGCGAGTAGTGCGGTCTGCACAGACCACGCGCGCCTGCAACGCGGTCGCAGGACTCGACCGAGCACTTCTTCTTGACGAAGCGCTTGCCTGGGTGAAGCGGGTCCCCGTATTTCTTCCACTTGCGGTAGTGCACCTTGCAGAATCCTCGACCGCTGTGCGGATCTTCGCACCCGGCCACGGAACACTGCCGCCCACCTCGGACGGTGTTAGCTTGGGTCATGTCGGTCTGCTCTCTCAGATCGGCCATGCCCCGGGGGTGTTCCAGCACCCGCCGGGGTCTCTACTTATAGGACGCCTTTTACTGATACGGCAGTTCCCCGTTCACAGGATGCCGTCGATCACCTTGACCACCACCAGACGCCCAGCGTGTTCCCACGCATCGATTCGACGCGCCCCCCGAGATCCGTCAGCACAGAGTCCATGTCGTCGAAGTCCCACTGGTGGAGATGGGCCTCGTAGGGGTTGCCGTCGACTTCGCCTTGCGGGGAGTCGACGATCGGGACGCTGACGAGAATGTGGTGGGCGCCGGGAGCATCATCCGGGCCCTCAACGATGCGCCGCAGGAGGTCCACCGCGTCCTCGCGGGGCATGTGCTCAAGGACATCGCCCGCCACCAGAAGATCACGATGGAACAGGTGGGCCGGGGCCTCGCGCGCGTCCATCACGTGAATCTCGTCGTACATCTTGCGAGTCTTCGTGGACTTCAGCTTGTACTTGGCCACGAAGGGTTTATGCGCTTCGATTCCGGTCCACCACACGCCGGGTTCGTCGGGCTCGTGCGGCCGGAACAGCTTGGCGTAGGTGCCTTCGCCGGGGCCGATGTCGCACACGGTCTTCGGCGAGTGGCGCTTGAACCGTTCGAGGGACCAGTCCTTGCCCTCGGCGTCGCTGGTGGGCATGGCGGTCTCCTCAGAATCGTCTGATCAGGCGGAGGGATGTGGCGTAGGTGCCGGTGCCGTCGAGGGTGGAGGCGCCGCCGAGGTCTCCGAAGGTCGGCCCGTGCGGCGTTTTCCGGCTGTTGACGAACCGCGGATGGCCGGCCGAGTCGACGCCGAGGTAGATGCCGTTGTGGTCAAGCTGGCCGGCGATGGGGTCGCTGCTGTCGGCGTCGAAGTGCGGGACGTCCCCGATCTGCATCGCGGTGATCGGCGGTGCGGAGCCGGCAGCCTGGGCGACGATCACGCCAGGGCCGGAGGGTCCGATGTCCTTGGTCTGGCGCGGCAGGACGGTTCCGTCGATGTTCGCGGTGCGGACCATGGGGATGCCCATGTGGTAGCCGTAGACCATTCGCACGTAACCGGAGCAGTCCAGGCAGCCCTGCTCGCCTGCGCCCGCGGTCTGGGTCTCGCCGTTCGGGAAGGTCCAGTCGCGGCCCATGTAGTCGTGGAAGTCGGCGCCTTCGATGGGCACGCCCACGCTGTCGAGCGGCCCGTAGGAGGCTTGGCCGGCGACCTGCGCTCCGGCGAGAGCCGGGCTGGTCACGGCGGGGGCGCCGGTGATGTACATCATCGCGTAGGCCAGCACGTCCGGTCGGGTGTCGGTCGCCCAGGTGCGGATCTGGTCGGCGAGCGCTGACGTCCATGTGCCGTTGAACGGCTGGGCGAGGACGCGGACCCATGTGTTGTGGGTGACGGTCGGCGGGTCGGGCCAGCTGCCGGAGATGACCTGCAGGTCGTCGACTTGGACGAGGCGGGGCAGGCCGGTGGAGCCGGTGGAGGCGAGCGCCCGGAAGCCGACCCGGCCCGACGGGTTCGCGGGGTCGGTGACGGAGTGCAGCCAAGTCGCGGGTTCGGTGGTGCCGTCGAGCCAGGCCCGGCAGCGCAGTGTGGTGCCGGTGCGCTGGATACGGATCCTCCACCACTGGCCGGCGGTGAATCCGGTGCCGACCTGGGTGGCGGTGCCGAGGGTGGTCGTGCTGCCAGCGACTTCTTTTTCCAGGGCGAGCTGGACGGTGCCGGTGGTGTTGACGATCAGCCGGGCCCGGTTGTGGTTGTTGGTGTCGGTGTAGCCGACGGACAGGCCGATGGAAGTGGCGGCGCCGACCGGGACGGTGGTGACGGTGACCTTGGCGGCGACGTCGACGTCGGTGAGCGTGTCGACGATGGTGGCGTGCCGGGAGGAGTTGGCGACGTCGCAGGAGATCTGTCCGACGCTGCCGGTGACGGTGTAGAGGGTGGCGGTGCCGGACTGGGACCAGGTGCCGCCGCCGGGGCTCATCCCGAAGCCGGAGCTGGACGTGCGGGTGAAGGCGTCGGTGAAGGGCCGCTTCTGCTCGACGAATGTCCTGGTTGGGCCACGCATCGCGACGGTCCGGGCGCCGACGGTGAGCGTGGCCAGCACGCCGGAAGCGTCGGAGACTTGCAGCCGGTCGGGGCCGGTGAGGGCCTGGGTGGTGAGCGCGGCGGGTGGCGGCTGGTAGAGCATGTGCCCGTCGTCGACGGTGAGGACCGCCATCGCTCACGCTCCTTGCAGGTCTACCTGGATCGTGACCGCGGTCGGGCTGCCGGTGACGGAGCGGATCGCCACGGTGAGACTGTCCCCGGCGACGAAGGTCGCATTCTGAACGGACGGCCCGGACAGCCACGTCGACGCGGTCGACAGCGACAGGTCGGTGGCGAGCAGGTCGGATGCGTTCCGCTGCGCGTTGATCGTCGCCCCGGTACCGCCAACCCGATACCCGCGGACCGCGACCACGGTGCAAGCCTTGGGCGCCCGCCACACGACATAGGAGCTGGCAGTGGGCGCGGTGATGACGAGGCTCTTGCTCACGGTGGTCGCCGCTGGCGCCAGAGTCAGGCTCGGCGCCGTCACTCCCCCGTCCGCGGCGACAGCGAAGCTCCCGGGGCCGCTGATCGGCCCGGTGAGCGTGCCGCCGGCTTTCGGCAGGAACGTGCCGTCGGCGTAAGCCCGGTCGCCGTGCGGGTCGGTGGCCGCCACATGGTCGGCGACCGCCTCGGCGGCGACAGGGCCGGCTGCTTCCTCTGCGATGCCTGGCACGTCGGCAGTCTCGGCGAGGCCGGTGACGCCGCCGGTGCGGCCGTTGACGGAGGAGACGAGCCCGGCGGTGACGTCGATGATGCGGGACGGCTGACCGCCGTTGACTTCGATCTCGTCGACTGCCTGCTCGCCGGTGACCTGGATTTTCACGCCCGGGTCACCTCCGGGGACACGATGGCTTTGCCGTTGAGGAGCCGCACCACCGTGCCGCCCTGGACGACTTCAAGGTCCCAGACCCCGTTGCGGGTGAGGGTCTGGGTTTGCGCAGCGGGGATCGCGAGCCGGATCGACGCCCCGATGATCGTCAGGAACGGGGTGAGGTCCAGCAGCAGGTCACCACTGTCGGCGGGCGCGGACCGGATCTGGGCGCGCGCTGTCCAGCCGGCCCATGTGAAGTCGGGGTCGTCGGTGACGGTGTACGTCTGGACGAAGGTGGCGCCTTGCTCGATCACGAGGTCCCAGTCGCCTGCGGCCAATGCTGCCACCTCCGGGATCTGGGAGCTGTCCGCGTCGGCGGTGAGCGTGGCCTGGGCGGACAGGGCGACCGTCTCGCGCGCGGACAGGGTTGGTGTGGCGGCGAGTTCGCTGTCGGCGCTCAGGTCGCTGCTGGCATGCACCGCGACCAGGGCGGTGGCGGCGAGGGAGCTGTTCGCGGTGAGGGCGGCGGTGCCGGAGTGGACGGCGCCGTTGGCGAGTGTGTTGAAAAGGTCGTAGGTCGCAACGTCGGTGGTGCCGGCGTTGCGGTGGGCGGACATGTCGAGCGCGCACGTGTCGATCTCGGTCGTGACCCAGGCGGGGGTGGCGAGGCTGCGCCGGTTGGTCCAGGTCGTGCCGTCGGGGCTCGTGTCCCAGTAGACGGTTCCGGCGTCTTCGCGGAGTCGCAGGAAAGCCATGGTGGCCGGGTTGTAGGCGATCTCGACGACACCGGAGTCGAAGTAGCCGACGTCGTTCTTGCAGCGCAGCAGCCCGGCGACGGCGTTGATCGTGAAACCGATGCGGGTGCCGGCGGTCGGCGAGTTGACGAGGACTCCGCAGTAGCATTCGGTGGCCGCGCCGGCCGTGGGCACGGTTCCGATCTTCACGAAGAACGACGCTCCGGCCATCGTCCAGCTGTAGGCGGTCTGGTAGCCGGCGAACCCGGTGCCGCAGGGGACGCGGGCCTGGCCGCCGGTTTCGGTGACGCCGCCGTAGGAGTTGCCCCAGACGGGCCCGATGACGCCGTCGTTGAAGTTGTCCTGGAGCGTGGAGAGGCTCGGCATGCCGTCTCCCGTCAGCCCAGCGAGAGGGTGAGCGACCCCGCGGTCAGTCGGAGTTCGTCCCCGGTGGCGACGGTGCGGGATGCGGACAGGGGTCCGTACCAGAGCCGTACCGGGCTGCCGGCCGAGTCCCAGATTTCCACGCCGACGACGGTCACAGCCGGCAGGTTCGTCCACACGAGGTCCGCGGAGTTGGAGGTGGCGCCGCTGACGGCCGCGGCGACGGACAGGTTCTGCCGTGCGTAGCCGCCGCCGGTGACCTCGGTGCCCGGCGTCGTGTCGTCGCCGTTCGCGGTGACCAGGGCGACTTTGAGCGGGGTGGTGGGAGCTGTGGCCGCTAGACCGAGGATGAAGTCGAGGCAGCGGTTCTCCCCGGTGTTCGAAAGGTTGTCCGCGATCGGACTCACCCCCTCTTTGAGGTCCCGCCGTCCGTGACGGGGGATGTGACGGGCGGCGGGACGTCGGGGCGGCGACCGGTTCCGCCCCGGCTGGGGGTTTGTTGTCCGCCCGGCCCCACCCCGGTGGGCCGGGCGGACAACAGGGGCCGAGCGCTGGGGGCGCTACAAGGCCCTGCCTGCGCCTCGCCAGCGCAGGGGCTCTAGGCAGCGTTCGCGGGATAGACCCGCCGCGCCTTTTCTCGGGTGGCCTTTTCGGCGTTGATGACGTCTATGGCGCGGAAGAGGGGGCGCCCGTTGCGGTCTTCGCCGGCCTGCTGGAGGACTCCGCGGTACTTCCAGTTGCGGACGACGTTGGGGCGGACTTGAGCAGCCTCGGCGGCTTCGGCAACGGTCCAAAGCGTGGTCTGCAGGTCTGCGGTCAGATCGACCATGATGGCCACCTCCTTGAAGGTTGCCTGGGCATGAGAAAAGGCCTCTACGGGGTGATCCGTGAGGCCTTGAGCATGTGCGGGCATGCTTCGCGTGGCCCCAGGATCATGCATGATGCGGGCGGAAGTCAAGCGGCCTGTGTGACGACTGCGGCCAGCGCTTTGACATAGGTGTCGTACTCGGCGCCGGTCATGATGCGGCGGCAGTCAGGGTCGCGGCATTCGATGTAGGGCCGGTCATCGACAAGACGCAGGTCGCGGGACTCGGCAAGGTAGGGGCCCTTGCAGCGGGGGCAGGGTGCCATCTTGCGGACGTCGTACTGCGGGTGGGCTTTGGTGAAGCGCTGGGCTGCGGCGTGCCAGTGGCGGATTTGTCCGCCGGGGTTGGCGTTGCCGTGGTCGTGGGGTTCGCTGGCTGCGGGGTGGTGCTGCATCATCCAGTCGAGGTGGGTGGCGAGGGTGTGGCAGGCGTCGGTGATGCGGCGGCCTTCGCGCATAGCGGTGCGGTCTGGCTGGTTGCTGTCTCGCCAGATACGGCGCTGGTAGATGACGTCGGCGGCGAGTTCTTCGATTTCACCGAGCAGGGTGTCTATGAGGAGTCGGGCGGCTTGGCCGGGCCAGGCGGGGGTGTCGTTGGGCCGGCTGTGGATGGTTGCCGTGTTCTGCGGGCGGGTGCCGTAGAGGGCTTCGAGTTGGACCGCGGTGAGAAGTTCGGGAAGTTCGGCGAGTTGGCGGCGGGCGCGTTCGACGCATGCGTCGCATTGGGTGGGTTGGCCCCAGCTGGGGGTGAGGTGGTGTTCGGCGCCGTCGCTAGCGAGGAGGGTTTCGGCGCGACGCCAGGCGTTGTTGCAAGGGCCGGGGCAGGGCTTGGATACGGGGTGGTGCACGGTCGGCTCCTCGGGGGGTGCGGGAAGCAGGTGGCGCATTAGGCCAATGGTGCATCACGAGGTTGACAACGGCGGCCAATGGCGCACCCGGGCATGCCTGAGGGCCTGCACCGGGTGGCGGTGCAGGCCCTCGGGTGGACGGTCACGTCTGCTGCCACACCTTGCCACTGCGTTGTTCGTAGGCGGCGCGGAAGGGCTTCTCGTGCTTGCGGATCTCGTCGGCGATCCGCTCGGCGATCTGCGCGCCGACGAGTCCACGGAACGGCGGATTCTCTCCGTCGGGCTCTGGAGTGGTGTCGTATTCCCCACGCCACAGGACGGGGACGTCGGGGCCGATGCCGTAGTCGACGTGACCGATGACGGCACGCCCGTCGCTGCTGGGCTTGATGGTGATGTTGTAGATGCGTTCGCCGCCGTCGGGGTCGCTGATCCAGGCGGCGCCAGCGATGTGGTCTTGCGGAACGACGGCTCCGGGCTCGTCGTAGTCGGCGGGGAAGAGTTCGATGCCGAGGCCGGCTGCTTCCAGCGCGGTGGCGGCTTCGAGGATGGCGTGGGCTTGGCGAAGTCTCACGTGTGCGCCTCCCAGTGCGGGCAGTTGATGATGGACTGCTTCAGTTCGGGTCCGTCGGGGTGGCTGCAGGCTTCGGGCCATCCGGGGTGTTCGGGGTAGGGCCCGTCGGGGTCGGCGGGTTCGAAGTGGACGCAGGTTTTGCATCCGCGGGCGGCGGGGTTCTGCCAGCAGCGCGGCATGTGGGCTTCGACCCGTTCCCGTTTGGCGCGGGTGTAGCGGCGGCAGTGCGGGCACTGGTGCCGGGTCACGACGATCGGGGCGGGCAGGTCGACGGTCACGGTGTCCTCCGGCTCGCGAGGCGCGCCACCTTCTCGGCGCCCTCGTTCCACTCCTGCGCCCGCTCCTCCAGGGTGCGGCTCATCTTCTCTTCGGCCAGTTGCGAGAGTTCCCGGGCCCGCTCGCGGAGGACTTCGGCGGCTTTGATGTAGGCAGTAGCTGCGGCTTCCTTCTCGACACGGTCGAGGAGTTCGTCGAGGTAGTCACCCCCGAGATGCGCGTCGTCGGCGTAGTTGTACAGCTCGTCGCGGGCGGTCATGAGTCCTCGTCTCTCGTCCAGTAGAGGCGGTCGTAGCGGGCGGCTTCGGCGGGGGTCTCCTCCCACCAGCCGGGGGCGGGGCCAGGCTCGGGCAGCGGTGGGTCCTCGGTGGGCGGTGTCGCGATGGGGGTCACCATGGCGCTTCTCCTCCCTACCCGCCGCCGGCCGTCGGGCGCGGGTTGCAGGGCCCCGGCTGTCGATGACGGTCGGGGCCTTGGCGTTGCTGGCTGTTCAGGCGGCGAGGAGCTCGGTCTTCGCGCAGGCTGTGATCGGGACCTCGGCGCCGCAGGTCTGGCACCAGAACTCGTCGACCTCGTCGCCGGCCGCACGGCTGCGGCCGTCGGTCCATGGGGCGACGCGGCAGCACTGGGGGCATTCGTAGAGGTCGCTCCAGTTCGTTGGCCCGACGCTGGTGTAGTTGTCGATTGCGGCGAGGGCCTCTTCGCGGTCGAGGAGGACGGGGTGGGCGTGCGTGGCTGGGTCGACGGGGGCGACGATCCCTGCGGCGTACAGCTGGGCGAGGATGGCCCGGGCCGCTTCGAAGGTGATCTGGACGTTGTGGTCTTGGTTGAGGCGCCGCATGAGCATGGACGGCGAGCCGTGACGGGCGCCTTCAGTGACGAGCTCAGTGGCGATGCGCAGAAGGTTCTGTCCCATGGTTGGAGTGTCCTCTCACTGTCGGTTATCAGTGCGGGCCCACACGCCGTGGGTGCCGCCTGGTCTCCTAGTTGAGTTCGATTCGGGTGGCGGTCCAGTCGCGCTTTTTCCGGGCGCCGTTGTCGCGGATCCATTCGGCAACGAGGCGGCGGGCTTCGGTGTCGGAGTCGGCCTGTACGGTGCCGGTGGCTTCGCCGTCGTGGTGCCGGCCGTCGCTGACCTGCGCGGTCCAGCGGTAGGTGCGGGTCATCGCGCCCACCGGCGGGGTTCGTAATCGGCAGCGGCGCCGAGGATCTGAAAAGCGATCTCCTGCTCACTGAGGCCGGCTTCCTTGGCCTGCTTGATGAGCGCGTCAGCCTTCTTGCTGCTGCCGCGGCCGAGGATGCCGCCGCGCTGGAGCTGGCGGCCGGCTTCCTGGATCTGCTCGGGGGTGGGCTTCGTCGGCATGGCTTCTCCTACAGGTTGTGGTTGTGGGCGTGTTCGGCGGCGCGGTCGAGGTAGAGGAGGACGGGCCGCGGGCTGTTCTGGGTGTCGTTCCAGGAGGGGATGGTGTGGTCGTCGCCGAAGTCGCGCTGGATGAGCTGCAGGAGGAGGGCGCAGGCGTCGTCGGCTTGGCCGCGGCTGGCGGCCTCCGATCGGATGGCGCCGATGAGGCAGGCGGCGCCTTGCTCGTCGCGGAGCTGGCCGGTGCACCAGCCGGCGGTCTCCAGTCGGACCCGGGCCCGGTGCAGGACCGCGGCGAGCGGCGTGTCGTAGGGGCAGGGTGTCGAGGGCTGAGGGGTCTCGACGGGGAGCCGGATGACGTCGGCCAGGTCGAGCGGCGTGGTGGCGATGCGGGCGTCGACTGCGAGGGCTGCGAGCGCGAGCCGTTCCTCGAAGGAGAGCTGCGATGCGGCGGCGCGGGCAATCGGGGGCGCCGCGGTGGCGGTAGCGGTCACCGCTTGGCCTTGCCGTTGTTGCACTTCTCGGGGCAGGGTACGGCGCGCTGGACACGGCCGAATGCGGTGTAGAGGACGCTCTTGCCGCCGCAGCACCAGCACAGACCGCGAGCAGTGGCTTGGTCGGGCGAGAGGCCGCTGTTCTGGGCCTCCCATTCCTCGTCGGTCATGGAGTGGGGCATGATGGGGTCTCCCTTGTCTGATCTTGGGTTGGGTGAGGGATCGGGGCGTCCCTGGTCGCTTCCCGGCATCGAGGGGCGCCCCGGCTCAGCTAGCGGCGGCGGTTACGGCGGTCGTTGGCCTCGAGGGCGAGCTTCTCCAGGGCGCGGATCTCGGCCTTGTCGAGGTAGCCCTGGTAGTCGTTGCTACCGAGGGGGGCGCCGACCTGGGCGCCGGGCGCGCCAGAGCGGCGCATGTTCTCGGGCATGGTGTCGTAGACGGGTCCGCGGTTGCGGCACAGGTCGCGGGCGGTGACGCCGTTCGCGGTCATGGGGGTGCCGGTGATCGGGGCGCGCTCGGTGAAGACGTGCACCTCGTAGCGTTGGGCGTCCTCGAAGGGGGCGAGGTTGGTGGCGAGGTCACGGATCACGTAGTACGGGGTGTTGAAGCGGAGTTCGCGGGCGAAACGCTTCTCGTCGCGGGGCTGCCACGTCTTGGCCATGAGTAGTGTCTCCGTTCCGGTTTGCGGTGGTTTGGTGGGTGGACTTGTGACGGTTTGCCCCTGGACAGGCCCCGGACGGAGAGTGGACGCGACCCGGGTCGCGTCCGGGTGCCGTCCAGGTGACAGACCGGGAGGAAAGGGACCTTGTCCGGGTGACTGTCCGGGGCAAAAACCGCATTTCACCTGGGGTTATTCGCCTTCGAGCAGGCTCAGGGCATCGGCGATGGGCGCCCGCTTGTAGCCGTTCACGCGGTTCGGACGTCCCGGGATCGTGATCTTCACGGTTCCGCCCGCACCGGCCGCGCGAAGCAGCTCACCGAGCCGCTCCTCCGTCATGCCGTCGCCGATCAACTCGGCCATCTCGTCGAGCTGCGCCACATCCCGCCCAAGGTCGTTCATGGCGATCAGGCAGCCGCGAAGGGCATCCATCTGCATGCGCTGCTCGGACGTGTGGTGCAGGATGTTCCGGCCCGGGACGCCGTCCCGCTTCGGCCCGCCGGCTGCGGAGGACAGGCCGGTGGCGTTGAGGAGGTGCTTCTCGATCGGATCGTCCCACTGCCCGGCCAGCCGGCCCGCCTTCTCGCGGATCTTCGCGGCCTTCTCCAGCAGCATCGTGATCTCGCCGCGCTCGTCCTCGTCCAGGTCGAAGGAGCGGGCCTTGTCGGTGACTCCGGCGAACGGGTTGACCAGCCAGCCCAGGCCAGGCCGCGGCGGGTCGAACTTGGACGCGTCCCGGCCCTGTCCGGAAGAGCCGTCGCCGAGGATGGCGTTGGACTGACGGGCACTGTCCACCCGCATGGCCCACCGGGTGGTGAAGTTGACGGCCAGCTCGTTCGGGAAGACGTCGGCGCTCGGGTACTGGGTGATGACCGCCATCAGGATTCCGGCGCCGGCAGCGACGGACGCAAGGAGGACGAGCTTCTCCAGGATCTCGTCCCGCAGCGGCTTGCCCGGCCTGGTGTAGGTGGCCAGCTCGTCGATGATCAGCAGTTCGATGCCGCCGATCTGCTCGATGACGGGGGCGACGAGCTTGGACTTGCCGAGCTTGTCGAGGTCCCGTTCCCGCCGGTCCTTGTCGGCGATCAGTGCATCGAGGAGGGCGGCAAGCCGGTGCGGGTCGGGCTTGAAGTAAGTGGAGGCGTTGCCGGTCGCGGCGTAGGGGTTCCACTCCGCGTTGTTCTTGCCCGCGACGACGCGCAGGTTGATGCGGGGGTCGAAGGTGGAGCCTACGGCGAGGTTGGAGGCGCCGACGCCCTTGCCGGAGCGGGTGCCGCCGCCGATGGCGATGTTGGAGATGCTGATGGGCAGCCGGATCGTGTTGCCGCGCTTGGCCCAGGCGACGGGCACGCCGTCCTTGAACGCATCGATCTGGGTCGGCGCCTTGAGCAGCGGGGAAGGGCGGGCTTCCTCGAACGGGTCGCGGTCCGTCATCCACAGCGACGTGCGGAGTTCGGTGCCCGCCTTCGTGACGTCGATCATCATCGAGTCGCGGCCGAGAGCTCCGGCGAACTCTTCGATCTTCTTGACCAGGTTGGCGACCTTGGTACGCGGCGGCAGGTCGAAGACGACGGTGGTGTTGCCGTCCTTGTCTCGCTGCGGCACCGCGAGAATCTGGATCTGCTCGTTCGGCTTGACCTCGCCGATGTTGCGGAGTGCCTGCTCCAGTTCCTCAACCGTGAGCGCGGGCGGCGGCGGGGCGTCGAATGCCCGCATCCCAGGCTGTGTCTCGGGCTTCGTCAGGTCGACCGGGGCGGCCAGCGTCTGCATCTCCGTGGTCGGGGCAGGTGCAGGCTGGCCGGCGTCGAAAGGGCGGGAGACCAGGTACCAGCCGTAGCCGGCGGCGGTTCCGAGGGCTGCGAGGAGCATGGGCTGTCCGGTGGCGGCCTGCTCTATCGCGCCGCCGAGGATGGACATGCTGCCGAGGCTGCCACCTGCGACAATCGCGGCACGGCCGGCCTTCTTGCTGGTGCGGGCGGCGTTGATCTCCCGGTCGGTGGGCGGCAGGACGGGGGTGGCCTGGAGGGCGGCGAGCTTGGACTCTTCGGCGGCGACCCTGCCGCCGAGGCTGGCGAGGGTTCCGGCGTGGACGTTTTCGCCGGATTCGGCGCGGGCCTTGAGGTGAGCGAACCGGGCGTGGGCTTCGGCGACGATCCGCTGCTGCTGGGCGAGCTTCGCGTCGTGCTTGCGCTGCTTTGCGTCGGTGGCGAGCTGGATGGCGGTGACGTCGTCGATGTCGCCGCCGGCCAGCCAGTCCTTGATGCGGGCGGTGGCGTGGCCGTGCTGTTCCTTGGCTGCGGCCTTGATGCGGTCGCCGCGGGACGGCTCGTGGGCGTGGGGTGGTTCGACGGGCATGGGCGGGATGCCCGGCTGCTGCTCGATGGGCTCGGTCTCGGTGGCCACTGGCCTGGTCCTTCCTGAGTCGGGGAGCGGGGCCCCGGTGCGGGGCCCCGCGCGGATGGTCAGCGGCTCAGGCCACCGAGGACGTTGCTGAGGGCGCCGACGCCGGAGCTGGCGATCTGGTCGGCCATGCCGCCGATCACGGTCCCGGCGAGAGCGACACCCAACACGGTGACGACGACCGCGTCGCCGACCTTGAGGTGGCCGCCCTTCACGCGGAAGAACACGACGCTGCCGAGCAGGAGGATGACGACGACGCCCGTACCGATGGCGGCTCCGCTGGCCTGGGTCTGGATCTGGTCCGGGTAGCCGGCGGGGACCTGGCTGGTGGTCGGGTTCTGCAGCTGGGCGCCGCTGCCGTTGTCGGGGGTGAGGCCGGTGCCAATGCCGGGCTGGGCGTCGGTGCGGGCGATGGCGACGACGGTCGCCTCGTGCTCCGCGGTGGCCGCGTCGGCGGTGGCGGCGGCACCTCCGAGGAGGGCGACGGTGGCGGTGGTCGAGACGGCGATACGGCGAAGGGTGGCGTTCATGGCGGGTGGTCTCCTCAGTTGCGAAGGGTGAAGTTGGAGGCTTTGGCGGAGTGGATGGGGATGCCGATCTCGCGGGCGCAGTCAGTGCGGGCCGTTTCGAGGACATCGAGCGCGGTGATGGTGTCGCCGGGTGCGACCCGGTAGGCGCCGTTGCAGGGCCAGCGGGCTTCGCGGCCGTTCGCCCCGGGACCCGCGATGATCAAATCCCAGTGGTAGATACCGGGCGGCAGGGGCTTGTTGCTGGGGTACGGCATGACTCTCCAGAGGGGGTGGTCTAGGCGGTGGGGGCGGGGTTGTTCTTCACGTGGTTGCGAAGCCGGACTGCGTACTCGTTGGAGCCTCCGCCGATGACTTCGCGGACCTTCCGGGCGGAGAGCTTGTCGACGTCTCCGAGGGCTTCGGCGAGCTTGCGAACCTTGTCGATGTGGACCGGGTCGAGGGGCTTCTCGGGGGTCTTGGAGGAGGTGCGGCCAGAACGCTGCTTCCCTTTACGCCCAAGGGCTTCAGGCCCTTCGGAGGTGGTTCGGGAGCGGGCTCGTGACCCTCCCCCCGCAGGGCCTCCGGAGCGGCCGTCTGTGAGGGCTCCGACCGATCCGTCGTCGCCGCCATTCGGGTCAAAGGCGTGCTTGAGGAACAGATCGACGGCAACGCTCTCGGGGGTGCGGTCGGCGTCCTGGAGGAGAGAGTCAACGGCGGCTCGGGCTACTTCACGGACCGCCATACTTCCGGCCGTTACGGCGAGCGGAAGGGCGTGCATCGTGTCCCAGGCGCGCTCCCATGCGACGGCCCGACTGATGCCTCCGGTCGGGTAGGCGGCCATGATCCTTTCGAACTCTTCGAACTCGTTCGGGAACAGGCGGCGCCGCTTCTCGTCCTCGGCCCTCTCGATCTCCTTCCGCTCCCGCTCGGCTTTCGCGGCTTCCCGGGCGGCACGCCGGTCTCGGGCGCGCTGCTTCAGGTCCCTGCCGTCCTCAGCCGCCTTCGACTCCAGGTACTGGCGGACCTCCGCCAACAGGGGGCCGATGATCGACGTCGCGGCGAGGGCGTAGCCGGCGACCGGACCGTACTCGGTGACGCCGTGCGCAAAGTTGATCCAGCCGGCGATGCTGGCGAGCGTCGCGGTCAGCAGCCAGAACGGCCAGCGGGGCAGGCCCTTGCGGTGCGCCCACCGGGTGCCCATGACGCCGACCCAGGCGAGGAGCTCAAGGAAGAACGGGATCGGGGCGAGCGTCCAGGCCAGACCCGAGTCCTTGTCGCCCTTGCGGTGAAGGCCGAGGAAGTAGGAGATCTGGGCGGGGAGCGCGGCGAGCAGGCCGAGCACCAGAGCGACGTTGACGAGGAGTTTGAAGGTGGTGCCGTCCTCGTCCCGCTGCTCCCGACGCTTCGCCTTTCGGGCGGCCTGGTCATCCTTGGCCTTCTCGGCGGCCTCGCCGAGCTGGTTGCGGATCTTGGCCTGCTTGACCTGCTCGACGAGCTTCGCGGTCTCGGTCGCTGCCGCAGCGACCTCGGCGTCCTTGGCCGCCTTCTCGGCTTCGGCCTTGATGCGGGCGGTCTCGGCCTTCGTCTTGGCTACGTCGGCGTCACGCTCCTCCCAGGAACGGTATCCGCTGCTCATGGCTGTCCTTCCAGGACTAGTGGGGGTGAATGGTCGACTTACAGTGGGGGGGCTAACTCAGTTCGGCGGCGAGCTGCGCCTGCGCGGCCTTCAACTCGGCGGTGGAGTACTGGTCGGCCAGGCGGCGGACCATCGCCTGCACCTCGGCCTCGGACTTGCCGCTGGCGCGGGCCATTCGGATCGCCAGAACGATGTCGTCGGCGGCAGAAATGGCGGGCTCCTCTCGGGGCGGGGGTCGGAACGCTGAGCGGTTCCCCTCACCGCCCGGACGGGCCGGGCGGATCGGGCAGCCGGTCAGTCACCACCAGCGGATCTTGCGGCGGTCAGGACAGCCGTTCTTGGCGTGGTCCTCGCACGGCTCACACGGCTCGTTCTGCGGGCCGAGGCCGAGCCAGTTGCCCTTGTGCAGCTCGGCGTGCTCCTCGCACTGCGGACAGTGATCCGCCATCAGGCGGCGGCCGGGGCGTCGTCGCGGGTGGCGAGCTCAACCTGCAGGCGGCTGGCCTCCTGCCGCAGCGCCTGGTTCTCGGCGCGCAGCGTGTCCACGGAGTCCTGGAGACGCTCGGCGTGGTTGGCCATCGTCCGCAGCATCTCCACGAGCCGGACGATCAGCCGGACAGCAGTCCGGTGTGGCAGCTCCGGATCGGTGTAGTCAGCGTCGGCCGTGTCGTCGATGAGACGCCGCGCGTCACGCACGAACATCGCGGTCAGATCCATGAGAGTCCCTTCAGCGGGTTGGGGGGTTGGCTGGACAGCGAAGTCAGGCGGCGGCCGGCTCGTTGAACCCGTCGAGCTCGGCCTGCAGGTCGGGGTCGGCGGCGAGGCGGATCTCCGCAGCCCGGGCCCGGTCACCGCGGGCGACAGCGGCGGCGTACTCGGCGAACACGTAGGCGATGGGCGGCGCCGGCACGAGCGCCGCAGCACGGGCCTGGCGGCCCTCGACGGTGACGGAGTGGTCGGCGGAGAACACGAACGGAGACATGGGGTGATTCCTCACTGGTCAGGTGGGTGCAGGGAAGGGGTGAAGGTCAGGCGGTGGGGCCGGGCAGGGCGCGGCAGGTCCCGGCGTGGGACTGGGCCCAGGGGCGGGCGTGGGGCAGCGCCTTGTCGACGCGGGCCTGCTCCTCTTCCGGCGTGTCGTAGACGTAGCCGCCGGGGTCGGTGCGCTCGCTGGCACCGCAGCCCGCGCAGGTGGCGGTGATCCATCCGGTGGAGCTGGTGTAGACGATGTCGACGGCCAGGTCCTCGCGGGCCAGGGACGACCCGGCGACGGTGAGGTACCGGGCGATGGTGCGGGGCGCCTTACGGGCGGCCTCGGCTTCGGCGGCTTCCTTTGCGGCCTGCTCCTGCTTCTGGCGGGCTTCCACCTGGTCGCTGATGCGCATGAGGGTGTCCCACAGGCTGTTGGTGTCGGAAGAAGGCATGGCTGATCTCCTCGGTTGGTCATGCCGGGATGAGGGGGTGGGGAGCCGCGGGCGGCGGGACGGGGGCGTTCAACCGCCACCCGCGGCGATCAGGTATCAGCGAGTCGGGTGCTCGCTGCGGTGGTTCACCTTGCGGACCTTGTCGGAGAGCACCTTGTGGCCCTCCTCGTCGAGCCGGCAGATGAAGCCCTGCGGGTGAGGGCGCGGCGGCCGGATCGGAAGGGGGTCCTTCACCCGCTCGTGCTCGGCGCTCACCGCTGCTCTCCCCGCTCGGCTTTCACAGCGGCCAGCAGGGCCCGAAGCCGGGTGTTGAGCGCGAGCGCGGCGTGCAGCATGTCGCGGTCGGAGTGGATGTTCAGGCCTGCGGTCTCGTCGAGGATCCGGTCGGTGACGGTGATCTCGGCGTCGACGGACGCGAGCTCCGGGATCACCGTGCCGGGCTTGTGCAGCGGCTCGTAGGCGCTCACGACGCCTCCCGCACAACGTGCAGGTGACGAGGGCGGCGGCCGGCCGGGGCGGGCACCGGCGACGCGGCCTGGAGCAGCCGGGTCAGACGCTCGACGCCCGCCTCCGACAGGGTCAGACCCCAGCGGAACACGTCGTCCGGAGTAGCGAGAGGCAGGGCGACGAACTCGTCGGCCGGCTCCGGGTCGAACTCGCGAAGCGCCCGGGCCAGACCGTGCGCGGCGCCGACCGCACGCATGGTGCGCTCGTCCATCACCGCTCACCCGCCGGCACGACCAGGAAGTCGTCGGACGCCAGGTCCATGAGGACGGTCGCCGGGGTGCCGGCCGCGGTGAGTTCCGCGGCCTTCTCCTCCGCCGGCCACGACCCGCGCGGGTTACCAGCCGGAATGCGGTCGAAGACCTCGCGGGCGGTCACGACATGACCTCGGACCGGGCCGGACGGCGGACGTAAGAGGCCAGTTCATGAGCCAGGCGGTCAGCCTCCGACATCTCGGACTGCGGGGCGAACGCGGCCTCCAGGCGGAGCATCGCCTCGACGGCGGTCGGCGACAGCGGGGCAGTGGGGGTCTCGACGGTGGTGGACATCACGCCGCCTCCTCAGGGGCAGTCGGGGCGTCCGTCGAATTCAGGACGGACTCGGGGATTCGGAGGGCGCCGGTCGCGCCGTCTCCGGGCTTGTAGGGCTGGCCGTTCCTGTAGGCCGGGAGAAAGCCCTGGTGGATCCAGCGGTAGACGGTCGCGGGGTGCACTCGGAAGTGCGTCGCGACGTCTCGAACTCGCAGCATTGCGCCTCCGATCGAGTGCTTCGCATCTGTCGAGAACCTTAAAAGCTCTATGCATAAGGTAGCAAGCTGTGCGACGCAGATTTGGCCAGCTGTACACCGGTAGGCGTAAGCATCAAGGGATTAAGGTGTGGAGGTCAGGACACGCGACGGCAGCAGGAAGGGAGGCAGGAGAGATGGCCGATAACCGGCGACAATCAGACTCGCTGGCCTACGTGACGGCACGCAGTGATAGACAGAGCGACGCCTGGACCGAAGAGGCGAAGCAGCGTGGGGGGCAGCGGCTCACCGAAGTCGCCGAGGTCAAGCCGCCACCACAGGTGGCCGTCGCCCTCCGCCTCGCCGCTGACGAGAAGGCCGCTGTACGGCGAAGGGCGATCCTGCTCGACGGAGAAGTGATCGAGCTGGCTGACTCGTATTACCCGCTGCCGATCGCCCGAGGCACCAGCCTCATCGAGAAGCGAAAGATCAAGGGCGGAGCGCCGACCCTCTTGGCGGAGCTGGGATACCGAGCCCGTCACGTCTCGGAAGACCTGGAGTTCCGGCCGGCCAACGAGTTCGAGCGTGTCGCGCTCGCCCTCCCCGAGGGCGCCAACGTCCTCACCTTGCTACGCACCACATCCACCGAAGACGGGAGTCCCTTCGAAGTGCAGCTCATGGTCATGAAGGCGCCTCGCCGCCTCCACTACGAGATCGAGGTCGACTGACATGCCCGAGCCGCACGAGGACAAGCGCCCCCTCGCCGAACGAATCGCTGCCGAGATCAGAAAGCTGATCATGTCTGGCGAGTGGGAGCCCGGCGCCAAGGTCCCCACGAACGAGAAGCTCCGTGAGCAGTTCAAGACTTCCAACGTCACCATCCAGCGCGCCCTGCAGATCCTCAAGGACGAGAAGTTCCTGGAAGGACAGGCCGGCGTCGGCGTGTTCGTTCGAAGTGAGCGAGCGCAGACGATCACTCCAGCTCACTACATCGCCCCCTCAGAGCCGGGCCAGCCGTACCGGTGGCTGACTGAGGCCGTGAAGCGACAGCAGCGCGGGAAGTACCGGATGCTGCAAGTGGCCGAGGTTGTACCGCCGGCCGAGGTCGCCCGAGCCCTCCGACTGGAAGAAGGCGACGTGGCCATGCTTCGGTCACGCATCGGCTTCCTCGACGACCAGCCGGCCGAGCTGGTGCACTCGTACTACCCGATCGAGTTGGCGCGCGGTACGCGGCTGGCGGACCGCCGCCTCATTCCGGGCGGCTCCCCGACGCTCCTGCAGGAGATGGGATACCCAACGCGTTCGCAGGACGACGCAGTTGCGGCCCGGCCAGCCACGACGGAGGAGTACGAAGCCCTGGAGATCCCGCGCGATGTGCCGGTGATCGAGGTCTTTCGCGTCGTCTACAGCGACGACGAGAAGCCGATCGAGGTCACGATGCTGACCAAGCCGGCCCACCGTTTCAAAATGGGCTACCGCATCGACCTCTGACGCTTCGTCGGCGCCCGCCCCCGGTCATTGACCGGGGGCTTTTGCATGCACCACCAAGAGGCTTGATACATGTATGAATACGGGCTACGGTCGATGCCGCGAGAGTGGCCGACGCCACACACTCAGTTAGGAGCGGCATGCCCGAGACCGCCGAGCGCACCGCGCTCTACCGCCTGTACAACGTCGCTGGCGACTTGCTGTACGTCGGCATATCGAACAACCCCGAGAACCGCCTCAGGGGGCATCGCAGCGACAAGTCCTGGTGGCACGAGGTCGACGGAGTATCGATCCACTGGTTCGACACCAGATACAAGGCCAGCGTCGCAGAGGCTGAAGCAATCGCCGTCGAGAAGCCGCGACACAACCGTCAGGGAACCGAGGCTCACCGCGCCAGGATCAGCATCCTCAGCAAAGCCATCCCGCCCGAGAAGCGGCGCAACCGATCGGTCGGTTTGAAGGCCCGATCCGTACAGATGCGAACGCTCCGCGACCTGCGAGCGCAAGGCGTGCCGGAGGCTGAAGCACAGGAGCAGGCCAAACTGGCCCGCGAATGCTACTTCGAGAAGCACCGGTCCCCCGAGCTTCCCTGAAATGCGAACGGCCGGACGGTTCGCACCCGTCCGGCCTGTTCGAACAGCGAGTTCGCACCTCGCTGCCCTGTGAGTCCTAACCGTCAAGAAAGGACTGCTCATGCAGAAGAGTACCTGCGCCATGCCCGAACGTCCCGTCCCGTCCACCGGTCACCTGATGGACACGCCGCTGGACGAGCTCCTCGCGGAGTTCGGTGTGGACGTGTCGGTGCTGGAGACGGGCCCGGGTTTCACTGGCGGTACCTACGTCCGCGCGGACGGCTCTCTGCTGTTCGTGCGGCCGGCGGGTCGTCCGGAGGCCGAGTGGGAGATGATGGCCCGTTCGATGCTGGGTGCGGTGCTGCGGGTGTCGTTGCCGCCGTTGCCGGACCTGTACCAGCTGACGGAGCTGGAGCCGTCGGCCTGACGGATCGTGCCTTGGGCGCCTCGTTCCGGCGGGGCGCCCGCCTCCTTACCGCGTTCTCGCGCGTCTCGCCGCCCTCGCGGGTCTTCTGCTGCTCGCCCGTCTCACCCCTCATACTGGCTCACGCCCCACGGAAGGATTGATCGTTTATGCGCCCTTTGAAGTACCGCGACTACCTCGTCGCCCTGTTGAAGAACTCGCCGGATATACAGCGGGTGGAGGTGCTGGAGGGCGGCCCGTACCCGTATGCGCTGGCTGCAACGGTGGCGGGTCGGGAGCGGCGGTGGCAGGTGGTCGGGCAGCTGGCGGACGGTGCGAAGCACGACAACGCGACGCCGCCGGTGGAGGGGCAGCCGCCGGCTTTCACTGCAGCACCGGTGTCGGCGGCTCCGGATGCGTGGCTGGCTGGGGTGATCGGGGCTGCGGAGCCGGTGGACACGGAGCGGATCGACGTGTGGTCGACGCGCGAGGGTAAGACCTCGCAGGGGTTGACCGTGTTCTTCCGGAATGGGGAGCGCGCGTTCGTGCGCTTGGTCTGAGAGCAGCAGGAAGCCCCCGGCCGCGGTGTGCGGCCGGGGGCTTTGTGTTGTTACTGCGTGTCGTCTGGTTCGGCAGGTGCGGCGCGGTCGTCGATGACGATGCGGACGGGCGTTCCGTCGCCGTCGCCGCGGTGGGGCCGGTCGATGATCTGCTGTACGGCGGTGGTGATCTTCTGGTGGATGTGGGCGGCGATGGCGCGGGTGACGGGGCTGTCGGCGGTGCGGTGGACGTGGTCGAGGCTGGTGATGGCGGCTACGAGGCTGGGGCCGGAGAAGCGGACGCTGACGAATCCGTCGTGGTCTTCGACGCGGCCGGGGATGTGGAAGTGTTGTTCGTTGCCGGCGACTTGGATGAGGAATGCCCAGGTGTCGCGGTGGGCTTCGACGGTGGCGTGGGCGATGCCGGCGGCGGCGCGGAGGATGTCCGGATCGGGCTCGGACACGGGTTCGGGCGTCTGCTCCGGTTCGGGCGCGGGTTCGGGTGCGGGCTGCTCGACGGGCTGCGGTTCGGGTTCGACGACGGGCTCCTCCCTGACCGTCTTCGTCTCCTGTGCCGGGGCCGGCGTCTCCTTCAGCCGGCTGTCGAGCTGACCGATCGCACCGCGGATGGCGATGAGTTCGCTGCCGATGTTGGCGAGGTGCCCGGTGGCGGCGTCGCTGGTACGGGCGAGCGCTTCACGGGCGACGGCCCGGATCTCGGCGAGGCCGCCGCTGATGGCCGCGGTGGCGTCCTGCCGCATCTGGTCGATGGCGTGCTGTTGGTCGTTGACCTGCTGTTTCAGAGCAGCGAGGCCCTCGATGATCGTGCCGAGCTGGTCTTCGATTCGCTGGAGTCGGTCCCTGTCTGAACTGCCGAACGGCACTCTTCCCCCTCATGGTCACTAGTGACCTTGAAAGGGTGGTGTGGGGGCGACTTGTCGACAAGGTCGCGAATCGGTCAAGGGCCGGGCGACGCCAGCGGTACGACGAAGTCCTCGCCAGGAAAGGTCCGGCGAGGATTTCATCGTGCAGTGGCGCTGCCCCTTACCGTCTCCAGACGTTGACCTTCTCCGTCGACAGCAGCGGCGCACCCTCCGGGCCCTTCACGTGGGAGGGGATCCACTGCTTGCTGCCGCGGATCTCCTCGCTGTACCGATCTGACTGGTACGTCCGCCAGTGCCCGGACACCACCCACCGATACCGGTAGTGCCGGCCGGTCCCGCTGTCGTCCTGCTCCTGGTCCTGAGGGGTGTACTGGCGGCGCAGGTCGACGACTGTCACCTCCGGTGCGGGAAGGCCATCGCGGGCGTAGGCGCGGGCAGTTGGCTTGTCGGCACACTCGCGGGTGCGGTCGATCAGGAGCGGCTGCTGCATCAGCAGCCACGCCGACGCCAGAGCGGCAACGATCGGCGGCGGCAGCTTCGGGGGCACCTCGGCCATCGACAGCGGCTCCGCGGTCACGGGGATCGTCGCCCCGTAGAACGGCAGCAGGGGTGGAATCTCCTCGATGACCAGCTTCAGATCGGGGCGTACCACCGCCATCTCGGCCACCAGCCGGTCACGGGACATCAGCAGCCACAGCATCATCTCCCCCTCGTGCGGCCCCCACGCGCACGCCTCCACCGGGATCTGTACGCCCTGGTAGTCCATGTGGCCAATGCCGTCCTGCCAGTACAACAGGCCGCACGGAGCCGGCCGGTCGACGGTCGCCCACCGCGCCGCAGCCAGCTGCTCCCCAGCGTGCATGGCAAGGGCGGCCATGTCCTGCTGCACCCAGAACAGCTCTCCAGCCTCCAGGATGGTGGCGAGGCAGTCGAGGGCGGGCGCGTTCTCGGGGCTGGTCTTGGACCGCAGCGAGGACTCCGGATCCCGAAGGTGCCGCAGCGTCTGCCGCCGCACCTTCGGCAGATGGGAAGGACGCAGGCTCACTTAGAAGCCCTCCTCGCCGGGGGCGCCTCGCGCCAGTGACGGCCCACGCGGGTGTCTCGTTGCGGCAGCTGGAGGTCGTCCTTGGCCCACCGCCTCAGTGTGGACGGTGAGACGCCCAGCCGTCCCGCCATGACGGTCACGCTCATGCTGGAGTCAGCCCACATCCGGCGGAGTTCTGCCTCGATTTTCGGCGTCAGTCCGCTGGCGCGGCCTTCCCTCTTGGCCTTCTCCTTGAT
Organism: Streptomyces sp. NPDC085946; assembly: GCF_044540485.1. NCBI lineage: Bacteria > Bacillati > Actinomycetota > Actinomycetes > Kitasatosporales > Streptomycetaceae > Streptomyces > Streptomyces sp. NPDC085946. The sequence goes on from NZ_JBITSF010000010.1 coordinate 222,568, forward strand.
CGGGGGCAGTGCTGCTGCCAGTCGGGGGTGTCTTGCGCCCGCGTTCCTCAGGCCCTGCCCCGACACCCCTACGGCTCTGGCTGCCTCCTTGATCGTCTTGCCTTGTTCCAGAAGGGAGGCTGCGTGGTCCAACTGCTCGTCCGTCAGCTGGGCGCGGTGCTTAGGCGGGCGCATGGAGGTCAGCCATCGCACCACGGCGTCTTCCACGCCGGCATACGCCGGATCCTCCGTCCGCCACTTTTGAAGCGTGCCTGTGTCGACGTCGGCGAGCAGCGCGGCCTCCTGCAGGATGCCGCCGGTGCGGGTCAGCGCGGCAAGGAAGTCGCCCTTGCGGGCCGCCTGCTGCACGGCGGGCGGCTGCCCGTTCAGAGCGGCGCGCAACTCCCCGTCGTGGGCGGCGGATGCGACCAGCGACTGCACGCTCACCCCGGCCTGCGCGGCAGCGTCCTCGGGGGAGGCCCCCTCGTTCAGCAGGGCCAGCACCATGGCGCGCTGCTCATCCCGCAGTCCGCGGTACCGGTTGGTTTCGCCGTTGTGGGCGAGACGGCATCGCACGCAGCGCCCACCGGCCCGCCACCCGGAAGGGGTTCCGCACGACGGCTTCGGCGCCTTGCACTTCAAGGTCATCTGATGTCTCCGAAAAGAGGGGCGCCCCTCCCAGCAGGGAGGGGCGTAGGGTCACTCGGCGTTTTCGTCGGCGGTGTCCTCGATGTCGGCGTAGTCGATGCGGGCGCCGGTCTGGGCGGCGGCGCGGGCGCAGACCTGCCGGTGCCAGGACGCCGACCAGCCGTGCCAGCCTTCCGACCAGCTGGTGCCGCGCACCCCGGCCTTGTACTCGTCGTCGTTGCGGTAGGTGATCAGCGTGTCGTCGTCCGCGTCCTCCAGGCCGGCGACCAGCTTGGCGACGGCAGCGTCGGTGGCGGCCTTCAGCTCGGCGATCTCGGGGCGGATACGGCCGGGGACCGGGTCGCGGCCCTGCTCCCAGGAGCGCAGCGTGCGCGGGTTCACGCCGAGCTTCTCCGCCAGCTTGTCGCCGGTCAGCCCCAGGTACTCGCGGGCGATGCGCACCTCAGCCGCGGTCAGCGGGTCCTCATCGGCCAGCCCGTCGCGCAGCTGCTTCAGGTAGTCGTCCAGGCCGGGGCAGACGACCACCGGGTAGGAGCCGCAGGCTTTCAGGTTGCTGAGGATGTCCTGTTCGATCTCTTCCAGGCGGGCGTCGGTGGTGTCGGCGGTGATGCCGTACTCGCTGGCCTCCTGGCCGTTGACGGCGCCGTCTATGTCCCACACGCCGACCAGGTCCTCGTCCTCGAACGGGGGGTCTTGGTTGGAGTAGTAGCCGCAGCCGAGGAGCTTTTCGATCTCCTCCTCAGCGGCCCGGGCGTCGTCGGTGAGCTCGGCGACGGTGTTGTTGCCGTCCCAGACGGCTTCGGTGCCGGCGATGATCCGGTCGGCGAGCGGCGCGATCTCGTGCATGATCCGGTTGGCGGCGTCGGCGGTGAGGATCGGGATGCTGTAGCGGCGGTCCAGACCGTGGTAGACGGTGAACGGGATCGCGTTGCCAATCTCGCTGTTGTAGGTGGCCAGCAGGGTTTCGTTCTGGGTGTCGAGCTCGATGTAGGCGCCCTGCGGCTCGTACTGGCCGTCGTAGTGCCGGTACAGCTCGGTCGGGTTGGTGCATTCGATGATGCGGACCTTGGCCATGGCGTTGGTTTCCCTTTCGGGGAGGAGGCGCGGCGGTGTGGGCGTCAGCGAGGCCGGCTCAGCGGTCGCTCTTTACGGACTCCTGGAGTCGGGCGAGCTGCTCCTTGAGTCGCTGGATCTGGTCGCCCTGCTCCGTGATCACCCGGTCCTGCGTGGCGATCGTGCGGTCCCGGTCGGCGACGCGCTCGTTCAGCGCGGCGATCTGGGTGCGCTGCCTGTCGATCTTGGCGTCCTGCTTGGCGATCTGACGCTTCTGTCCTTCGATCTTGGTCCACAGGTCTTCCTTGCTGGAGTCCTGCGTGACGCGGAAGGAAGCGGTCATGGCGGGTGCCTTTCCAGGTTTGCGGACGGTGGCGGCTAGAGAGCAGCGATGGCGGCGCGGATAGCGCCGAAGATCCGCTCGGCGATCTCGTCGCGGTCCAGGCTGCGAGGGTTGCCCCAACCCCACTTGATGTGCACCTTGCCGTCGGCGGCGTCGAAGTAGACCTTGTCGACCGAGCTGGCGAGCCGGCCGCCCTCGGCGTTGGAGACCTTCTCGCCGTCGAGGGTGGCGTAGCTGATGCTGCCGGACTTGTAGTGGTCGAGCTCCAGGCCGGGGACGGTCTCGAACTCGTTGAGGTAGACGCGGTCGTGGCCGGCCTTGGTCCAGCGCCGGCCGCCGATCGCGGTCATCGTCTCGACGGAGTAGACGACCGGCTTGGCGGGCCGCTTCATCGCGCCGATGGCGATGCGGGCGGCGAGGGAGGCGGTGTCGATGATCCATCGGCCTGCCTGCTTGACGGCGGCGACGGCTCCGATGCGGCACCAGTTGCGGACGGTGGGGATGCTGACGCCTGCCTGAGCAGCAGCAAGAGCAGTGTTCATGGAGCTCTCCGAGTCACTTACGGAGCGGGCTGGGGCTGTTCCCCTGCCTCACACTCAAAGACTACACCCGGATTTAGGGTGTAGCGCAACTCCTCTGTCGAAACTGCTCCTTGACCACACGGCGACGCCCCCGCTGCCTCGGGTTGAGGTGGCGGGGGCGTCCGCGTGTGTCCGGTGTCGTCCGAGGCTCTCGACCGTGCCCGGGTGCGGTCTTACGGTCGGTCCGAGCCCGCTTCACAGCCCGGACGGACTCGTGGGGGCCGCGTTTAGCGGCGCCGCCCCCGCCGCGGCGGCCCGTAGGGGGACTGCCATGCGGGCCGGTCGCGGCGGCGAGCGGGGCGCCCGTCGGCGTTGACGAGCCCGGCCTGCTGGATCGCCTGCGCGGCCTCGGCGATCGCGCGTCCGGCTGCCTCGACGGCCGGCTTCACCGCCTGCATGTAGGCGCGGGCGAACGCCTCGAGGACGGCCTGTGCTCGGCGAACCCGTTCGGCTTCCACGCGGGCGAGACGCTCCCGCATCTCCTCCCAGGCCTGCCGGAAGCCGGGGTCGATCTCCTGCGGGTCGATGTGGAAGTCGATGCTGGTGATGTGCCCGACCGCTTCCCACTCGGGATCGTCGGGGCCGGTGCCGACGGGGGCGATCCAGACCTGAGGGCCAAGGGCTGTTTTGGGCTCGACCGCGGGTCGGCTGCGCATGGCGTCCGGGCCGACCTCCCAGTCCTCGAGAGCGTTGTCGATCTGGGCGAGGATGTCGTCGGCGCGCACGGTCAGGGCTCCTTCGGCGGCTGGAGGGCTTTCAGGGTGGCGCATTGGTCGTGGGGCACGGGCGGGTTGTCGGTGCTGTCGCCGTCGGGATCAAGGCCGGAGCATTCGGCGCAGATGGTCTGCCCGCGGTAGTCGACGGGCCGGTGCAGCTCCCGGACCTGCTCGAAGACGGTTTCGTAGTAGGCGCAGGATTCGGCAAGGTCGAGTTCGTCGAGGTTCTGCAGCCACCACAGGGCGCGCGGACTGAGATCGTCGTAACGGTTCACGACTGCTCCTTGCTGCGGGGTTTCCGGGTGCGGAGGAGTCGGACGGGCCGCACGTCCCACGAGCCGTCTGCCCTCTCCACGAGGACGTTCCGCGGGGCGGCCCGGCCGAGGGCCAGGTGCGGGAAGGGGACGTCCGGCGGCGGCCCGGGGATCGCGTACCGGGTGCGGACGACGACCGGCTCCCACAGGCCGGGGCCGCGGTTCTCCCAGTAGGTGCGCGGCTCGGGCGCGGGCTCCTCGCGGGGGATGTCGAGGAGGGCGAGCTGCTCGGCGGTCATGCGGTCCACCTCCTGACGGGTATGCCGGCGGCTTCGGCGAGGTCGGCGGTGTGGGTGGCGCCGCGGGAGCCGTCTTTGATGAAGGCCAGCGTCACGTCGGCGCCGAGCTGGACCATCGCGGCGTTGCGGCGGAACCCGGCCGAGCGGTCGAGAACTCCGCCGGGCCGCCAGTTCGCGGGGTGCGCCTCCTCCTGAACGCTGGTGGTGAACTGGCCGGCGACCGCGGCCCACTGGGCTGCTTGGGTGTCTGCGCCGGTGGGGCAGGCGCCGTGCACGACGACCAGCGGCCGGCCGGAGACGAGGAGGTCGGCCCGGACGTCGTTGAGTGCCGCCCACACCACACTCGGGGACGGCCAGTCGCGGCTGCCGGTCACCAAGACCCGGAACGGGGCGGTCACGACTGCTCCCCCAGCCGGGTGCGGACCTGTTCGAGGGCAGCTTGGGCTTTGTCGCGCTGCTGGCTGGCTTCGTTCATCAGCTGCAGTGCTCGAATCGCCGTCCAGTCCGCAGTGGTGATGCCGTCGGGGATCGGTCCGAGGATGGCGGCGAGGACGGCATTGGCCATGTGGTTGACGGCTTGCTTTTCGGTCATGCCGCCGAGCCCGTTCTTGCGGGCATCGTGCAGTGCGGTGGTGATCAGCTTGTGCAGCGGAGACTCGGCAGCGTCGGTCGCTTCGGTCGCTGCCGGGGCCGCTGTCTGTCGGGCTTCCCGCTCGGCCTGCTGGTGTCGGGCCCAGTCGATGGGCCCGCGGGGCTGGTTGGTCATGCGGCTTCCTTCCGGGTGTTGCGGCGGCTATTGCGGTAGGCACGCTCCCCTGCTTTGCACAGCTCGCAGGGGGTTTCGCCGCGGTACAGGTGGGCGGCGTAGCCGGCGTGGTCGCCGTGCCGTTCCCGGCGGAGGATCCCGGCCTGGTGGGCGAGGTGCACGGCGTGCGGGGCGTTGCGGGCACCGAGCTTGCGGATCACCCGGTTCACGGTTGGGGTCACACCCTTGCGGGTCATGACGAGCTGCTCGGCGATCTGCTCGTGGGTGTGGCCGAGCGCGACGAGACGAAGAACGCGGAGCTCGTGCGCGGTGAGACCGGTCATCGCGGCCTCCCGGCTCGCTGTACCTGCCCGCGGCCATCGAGGACACCGTCAGCCTGGGCGAGGAGGCGCAGCGCCCGACGGAGAACGGACCGCAGTGGTTCGCGGGTGCGGGCGTAGGCGGCGAGGATCTGCGCGGAGCCGTCGTCGGGGATCCAGCGGATCGGCGAACGGGGCACGGTTCTGGCCTTTCGGGTGGGGCCGCCGCCCCGACAATGGGGCGGCGGCGGGTGGTTCACGGCTTGGTGATGTGGAGTCGGCGTCGTCCGCCGCCGGGCTGCTGGTCGGCCACGACGTGGAAGCCGGCGGCTTGGAGCTGCTGCCGGTACTGCTCGAGGCCGTCTGCTTCGCCGGGGCCGTCGTGGAAGACGTTGACCTGCCGGCGGCCGTCCTGGGCGGTTCGCCAGCCGGGCAGCCAGCCCTGGTCGGTCCACTCGGACGGCGGGAACTCCTCGAGGACGACCTCGACATCGGCGGCGCGGATCACGCGGGGCATCAGGCGGTCACCCCGTAAACGGCGGGCTGCTGGTCCGAGTTGAGCATCTTGGTTCCTTTCGGCGCGGTTTGAGCATGAGGGGGGCAAGGCGCTCAGCGCCTCTGTGAGGCTTTAGGGAAGGCTCCGGCGGCGCGAGAGTCGCCGGAGGGGGCGGGAGGCGCCACAGCGGGCGTCTGGCGCCTCCCGTGAGGCTCACGCGGGCGAAGCGTCCGGGCGGGTGCCGTCCTGCCGCGCCCCGTCGGCGGCTACGAGCGCGGTGTACGCCTCGCAGTCGTCCCACGCGTGGCCGCCTCCGCAGTGCGCGCAGGCGGGCTCACCCTCGGGCTGCGCCTCATCGATCTTGGGCTGCTGCACGACGGGGACCGGCTCCTCGACGGTGTAGGTCGTGGTCGCGCGGACGAGGCGGCGCTGGGTGAGCGTGCCGTCCTTCCACGTTGGGCCGATGGCTCGGGCATGGGTGAGGTGGGCCACGGCGCGGGCGCGGGCGCGGTACCGGGTGCCGGGCACCCACTCTTCGGCGACCGGGTCGTACAGCTCGGCGGCCCAGGTGTGTTCGGTCGGGTGCGCTTCGGCGGGCTGTGTCTCGTCGGCCAGGCGGCGCAGCTCGGCCTCGGTCTGTCCCGCCCGTAGGATCTCTGCGCCGAGCTGGCGGCGCACCTCGTCGAGTTGCCGTTCCAGCGCGAGAATGTGCTCCGACTGCTCCAGCACCCGCTTGCCACGCCGTCGGCACTCGGCGCGCAGTTCGTCGTTGCGGCGTTCGCTGAACCGGAGCCGCTTCTCCAGCGGCGTCTCAGCCTCCAGCGTGGCGGCCCGGTCGGCGGTCGGCTGCTCGGCGGCCCGGCTGGCGTCGTAGGCGGCCAGCAACTCCTCCGGCGTCTCGTACCCGAGGACGCCGTTCGCGTAGGCGTGATCGATGGCGTGCAGGAGCTGGTCGCGGACGTCGGCGGCGGTCTGGTCGGTGGCGGGCGCCTGGACGGCCGGAGCGGCGGCGAGTGCCGCTTCGGCGCGCTCCACCCGCTCGTAGTGCAGCTCCCAGGACGCTGGCACATCGAGCCCGGCCGCCCGCGCGATCGCGGCCAGGGACCGCAGCGGCACATAGGTGCTGCGGTCGGTGATCTCCCAGTCGGCCACCGCACGCCGGTAGGCAGCAAGCTCGGCTTCGAGCGCCTGGGCGCGGCGGTTGAGGCGCCGATTCGTGGCCCGCGCGGCTTCCAGCTCGTCGGTCCGATCGAGGGCGGGCGCCTGCGCGGTAGGAGCGGCGGCCTCGTGCGGCACGGCGCCGATCGCGTCATCGCTCCAGCGGTAGCGCACGCCCTTGTCGTCGACAGGGCCAGCGTGGTCGGTGCCGAACTCGGGGTCGCGGTGGCCGACGTCGAGTACGCAGCGGTGCTCTCCGCCGCTGTACTGGTTGACGATGCGCGCGGTGCAGGCGCCGGTCTGGTCGGTCATGGTCGGTCTCCAGGGGTGGGCCGGCCGCGCGAGACGGCCGGCCGGGCGGGTGGTCAGGCGGCGAGCGGCAGGGCCGTGCGGACGGCGGCGGTGAGGGCTTCGTAGGCGGCGAGCGCCTGGAGAGTGACGACGCTGTTGCCGGCGCGCTTGATCTGCTGCGGGCGCGGCATGTCGGCGTGCTGGGTGACAACGCCCTCGTCGAGGCCCATCACCCACTCGGTGAAGGCGGGCGAGAGCCGGAGGTTGCCGCGAGCGTCGGGAGCCGTCGGCGCGGGCGCGGGCCGACCGAGGACGCGTTCCCAGCGGCGGATGGCCGGCGCGTAGTCGTGACCGAGCTCCGAGGCCCGCCAGTCCTCGTCGAGCCTCACGGCGATACCGGGCAGGTAGTAGTTCCCGGCGCCGTCCCGCTGGTTGGGCCCGCCGTTGGGGCCGTCGCTCGCCTTCGGGGTGGGCAGCAACCGGGGCACGGGCTCCACGGTCGGCGCTGGCGCCGGCACTTCGACGATGGCGCCGGCGCCGGGGACGGCGTAGCCGAACCAGCGGGGCCGGGTGTGCGGCGCACCTATCGAAGACGCGTTGGTGGTCATCCAGTACAGGTCGTAGCCCAGCTCGTTCAGATGCGCGGCAACCACGTCCAGGCCACGGGTGCGCAGGGCGGCCACGTTCTCCAGGAACACCTCCTCCGGCCGGATCACGCCGATGGCCTGGGCGACGCTCCTCCACAGCCCGGAGCGCGGATCGTCCAGCCCCAGCCGGTGCCCGTTGTGGCTGATGCCCTGGCACGGCCAGCCAGCGATCAGCTTCCGCAGCCGCGGGTAGCGGGCGGCGACGGCGCGCCAGTCCACGAGGTCGATGCCGCCGAGGTTCTCCACACCGGGCAGCAGGCCGGCCATCACCTGGGCGGCCCACGGGTCCTTCTCGGCGTACACGGCCGTCTCGCAGCCGGTGAGCAGTTCGACCGCCTTGTCGAGGGCGCGGACGCCCGAGCAGAGGCTGATGGCGGCGGGATGGGTCACGGTGATCCTTCCGGGCGTGGGTACGGTGGGTGCCAGGCTCGGGCGTGTTAGGACCACGCCCGGGCCGTCTGCGGTCACGGGGCAGGGGTGGCGGCAGGGCGCAGCTGCAGGGGCGGCGTAGTCGGCTTCTGGCGGGCACCCGAGCAGGGATCGCCGTAGGTGCCGTGCCGGTGCATCGGCAGGCGGCCGTTCTTCAGCGGCTTGAACACCCCCCGGAGTCCGCACGGGCACTTCTCCCGGGCGGGGCAGATCACCCATCCGACGAAACCGGCGTAATCGGTAAAGCCGGCCTCCAACTCGGCGCGCATCTGCTGCTCGCGGTCGTACTGCTCCTGCGTCATGGTCACGGTGTCTCCTCGTGTGGGTGGTCAGGCGGGCGTCAACGCGCGGCTGGTCACGGGCTTGGGGTGCGGGTTTGGGGACCACCGGTCCCTATCCGGCAGGGGTGGTGGCGGGCTGGTCGGTGACCGTGCCGTGGGCGAGCGGGACCGGCATTCCGGGGCCGGGCTGCGGGTTGGCACCGTGGTCGTGGCGGTCGAGCCAGCCCTGGACGTAGCCGCGGCAGGTCGGGCATATCTGGTCGGCGTCGGGCTTCCAGATCTGCAGCGTCCAGCGCAGGCCGAGCCCGCAGGCGGTGGCTTCTCCGAGCCACACGTGGGCCTTGCGGTAGCGGTCGAGGGCAGCCCAGCGGAAGGTCGGGATGCGGGGGTCGAGGTCGGTCATCAGAGGCTCCAGAGGCTGGGTTGGTGGGTCACGAGGGGCAGGGCGGTCTGGTCGGGGTGGATCTCGGGTGGCGGATCCACGGCACGGACCACAGGCGGCCGGCGGACAGTGGCGGCGAGACGGCGGGCGCAGACCGGGCCCAGGCCCGTAGGCGACGGGCGGCGCAGCGGGCGGCCACACGCCTGGCAGCGGGCCATCAGGCGGCGTCCTGCTGCTGGCGCGGAATCGAGGCGAACGCGGCTTCGACGAGCGCGGTGGCCAGGGGTGGCGGGCAGGCGTTGCCGATCTGCTGGCTGATGTCACCGCCGGACCACGGCCAGTCGGCGGGGAAGCCCTGCAGCCTGCCGGCCTCGGAGGGGGTGAGCCGGGGGAGTTCACCGCCGTCGGGGTCGACGAGACGGAGCCGGGAGATTTTGCCGGTGACGGTGAACGCCGGCTCGGCGTTGGTACGCCGCCCGCGGTTCTTCGGGTCGCCGCCGGTGCCGTAGTTCGAGATCACCGTGAACGGGCCACGGTCGGGCAGGACGTCCCCCATCGACAGCCACGGCGCCAGGCGGGCGTCTCCCGCATCCTGGAGGACCCCGCGGCGGTACGGGCGCCGCGACGGCTCCGGAAGCTTCACAGGCTCGCCCAGGCGCGCCACGAGCACCGCCCGGCGTCGCGTCTGCGGCACCCCGAACTGCTCCGTGCGCAGCACACCGGTCACCGCCGAGTAGCCCTCGCCGCGCAGGACTTCGGCGTAGGCGTCCCACACCTGCCGCGCCTGCTGCACCTGCTCGAGCACGATCGCCTCATACGGGCGGCCCGCGTCCACGGCCTCGAGCGCCCAACGCAGCGGCTCCAGGACCAGGCCGGTGCGCTCATCCCCCAGCACGACCGGATCGACCGTCTCGCGGGCGCCCATGCGCTTCACCGCGTCAAGGACTTCGGCCAGGGCCGCGCGGCCCGCACCCGCACCGGCGACGGTGAACGTCTGGCACGGCGGCCCACCGGCCAGGATCTTGGCGTCGGGGAAGTCGGCGGGGCCGTACCGGCGGACATCGCCATGCACGGTCGCGAGTCCGGCAGCAAGGCGGGTTGCGACGGCGTTGGCGTCCCACTCGATCCCGACCGACGGAACACCAGCCAGAGCAGCACCGTGGTCGAGACCGCCGGGGCCGGCGAACAGATCCACGATCATGCGACGGCCCTCCGGTGTTCGGCGGGCAGGTCGGCGTCGCAGTAGAAGCCGATGGTCAGGTGCAGGCCGTGGTCCTCGACGACCTTCCACACCGCCGTCTCCGTGCAGGCGGGCCGGCCGTCCTGCTCGCGGTGATGGTTGGTGGTGCAATCCGCGAGGTCGGTGTAGTCGGGCAGCACCCAGCCGGTCGGGCGGTGGTGGACGTGGACGGTGGGCTTGCGGCGGCGGGTCATGCGACGTCTCCGATCTGCCGGTGGACGGCCGGGTTGCCGCCGCATCGGGCGCAGGTGCACGCGTCCAGCGGCGGGGTCGGACCCGAGGCGGCCGTACCGAGCGGCCAGCCGCCCGTGTGCGCGACCCGATAACCGGGGTCCGGGACCACGGCCAGGACCGGCTTCGGCTTGGCCTTCGGGGCGCGGCCGGTGAGGAGCAGCAGGTAGTCCTTGAGGCTCCCCTCGTCGCGCATGGCGGCGATGTCTTCGACGGTGGGCTCGGTCATGTCAGCTCTCCGCCATATCGACGAATCGGGCATAGTGCCCTTGAAAGGCGACGGTGACGGTGCCCATCGGCCCGCCGCGGTGCTTGCCGACGATCACGTCGGCCTCACCTGCTCGAGGGCTCTCCCGCTCGTACACGTCAGGCCGGTGCAGCAGGATGACGATGTCTGCGTCCTGCTCGATCGCACCGGACTCACGCAGGTCCGACACCATCGGCACCTTGTCCTGGCGCTGCTCGGGACCGCGGTTGAGCTGAGCGAGCACGATGATCGTGATGCCGAACTCCTTGGCCATCACCTTCAGCGCCCGGGAGATCATCGACACGGCGACCTGACGGGACTCGGCCGGCGGCGCCTGCATCAGCTGCAGGTAGTCGATGAAAACGACCTTGAGGCCGAAGGTGCGGACCAGGTTGCGGATCGCGGCCCGCAGAGACGGCAGGGTCAGATACGCGTTGTCATCGATCTTCAGGGGGGCCGCGGCCATCTCCGGCAGCTTCGCCGCGGCCCGCGCGACGACGGTGTTGTCGACGATGCCCTGCTTCACATGGTGCAGCGCGATCTTGACCTCGCCGCACAGGATGGTCGTGGCGAGCTCGTCCCGGCTCATCTCCAGCGACCAGATCGCCGACGGGATCCCGTTGGTGATCGCGGCAGCCCGCGCGAACCCCGCCATCAGCGTCGTCTTGCCCATCGCCGGACGGGCTGCCACCACAACGAGCTGGCCGGGCGCCCATCCGCCGGAGAGGAGCGCATCGAGGTCGATGAACCCGGTCGGCACCCGGTCCTCGATCGTCGGCTTCGTCGTGGCCCGCTCGATCACGTCGGGCAGCAGGTCGCCGAGGTCGACCATCTGGGACTGGCCGACGGGACGGATCAGGTTGTCGACCTCGTCCTGGATGGCGGCGATGTCCGTGTCCGGGTCGAACGCCGGGTTCGAGGTGCGGACCATGATGTTGGCTCCGAGGGCGCGAGCCCGGCCGGCGATGGCCGCGGTGGTGACCTTGTTCGCCCAGTACTCGCCGGCCCCGGGATGAGCGACCATGTACAGCTCGCCAAGTTCGTGACTGGTGAACGGGCGGACGGTCATGCGGCCTTCGGCGTGCCACACGGCGAGCCTGTCGGCGACGGCTGCCCAGCGGATCGCGGACGCGGGCAGGGTGGCGGCGAGGTCTTCAACGGCGAACCAAACCATGCGGTACCGCTCGTCGCCGATGTCGGCGGGGTCGAAGCCCTGACTGAGGAGTTCGTCGATGCAGGCGGGCTGCGCCATGGCGGTCGCGGCGAGAATCCGCTCGGCCTCCGGGTTGCCGGCAGGAGCGAGCGCGGCGGCCTCGTCCGGACCCCACACGTCGGTTTCGGTGCTCACTCGTTCTCCAAGGAAAGTTCGGTCTGCTGTCCGGTGCGGGCGCCCTTGATGGCGGCGCAGCGACGGCAGGGCTCGTCGAAGTGGATGGGGCCGGAACCCATGGCCCACGCCTTCTGCGCTTTGACGTGAGCAGCGAGGGTGCCGTGGGCGGCCATGTCGTCAATGGCCTCGTCGGTCAGCAGCGGCTCGTCGAGGGGGACGTGGCAGCCGCAAGGGCAGCCGGGCTCCCCTCCGATCCCGAGGGCCGCGGTGTGTGCCCAGCAGGCGTGGTGCTTGTGCTGCCGGCAGGCCGGGCAGATCGTCGTCTTCTCCCCGAACGGCACAACGACCTTCCCGGGGCGAAGCTCGGACTCCTGCGCGCGGTAGCCGCGGCTGCGGCCGGCGCCCCGGGTCACGCAGCGGCTCCCTGGCGGCGGTCGGGGCCCTCGAGGAGGACGATGCTGTTGCCGCACATCTCCGCGAGTCGGGAAGCGACCCGCGGCCCGGTCACCTCGGACAACTGGTTCGGCAGCACATCGCACGTGATGATCACGGGACGGCGGCGGATGTACCGCTCGTCGAAAATCTCGAACAGCCGCTCCTGCGTCCACTCGTTGGCCTTGGCGGCAGCAAGGTCATCGACGAACAACAGATCAACCTGCTGCAGCTTCTTCACCAGCGCCCGGCCGTCCCCCTCCGGGGCGTTCGGCCGAAGCGCGTCGAACAGCGCCGTCGACCGGAACATCTTGATGACCGGGGACCCCTGCCACGGCATCCCCGGCGCGTACTGGGCCTCCAGCCAGCGGCGGCACGTCTTCCACGCCGTGTGCGTCTTCCCGACACCGATCGCGCCGGTCAGGAACAGGCTCCGGCCGCCCCAGCCGGCGATCCAGTCCTGCACCTGCCCGGGCAGCTCGATCGGCCGGCGGTAGATGTCCGGGGTCTCGTCATCGAACCGGTTGAGCGCGATCGATACACGCTCCAACAGGAACGACTCACGCGGGCTGAGCTCGTCAGCCGATTCGAAGTGCACTCTTCTTCTCCTCTGCGGTCATGTCGCGGGGTGCGGTGGACGGGCCCTGTTGGGCCGGCTTGGTGTTCATGGCTTGGTTCACGAAGCTGGGGATCGCCGACGGGGCGTAGGCCTTGGTCATCCAGATGGCGATGCCGCCGCGGATGTCGTCGGGGTCGATGCCCTCGTCGAGGAGCTTCTTGATCTGTGCGGAGGCCTGGCCGACGACCGCCTTCGGAGGCCGCTTGCTGACCCGGTCGAGCCACTCGCCGACGATCGTCTGCGCTGTGACTGGCTTGCCCTCGTTGCTCGCACCGTCAGGTGCGCCGACGGAGTCGGCATCGACGACGCCGAACTGCTGCTGCTCTCCGACCTCAGCCGAAACATTGGTTGGGGCAGGGGCAGGGGCAGGGGAAGGGGAATGCGCGCGTGACGCGGGCGCGCGCCCGCGCGTAGAGGCTTTCGGACCCCCTTCGGCAGGGGGTTGCGAAGGGGTATCGGAGGGGGTTCCCGAAGGGGGTGCGGAGGGGGTTCCGTACCCCCTTCGGGAGGGGTCGGTGGGAGGGTTGCCGAACGCCTTGCGAAGGGCTTCGATGTGCTCGACAACCTGCTGCCGGTTCGACGGACCGTGGGTGCCGTCGCGCCTCTTCGTCGGCTCGTCGCTGAGCTCGTCGAGCGGGATGCGGTCCATCTCTTCGAGAAGGGCGCGCCGCAGCTGCCAGGAAGAGATTTCGAGGGCACCGGACACCATGGCGCCCATGACCTTCGGCTGCTTCCACACGCCGTCGTTGCGGACGAAGGAGCGGATGAGGAGTTCCTCGGTGTCCTCGTCCATGACGATGAAGCGGGACGCCTCCAGGTCGTGCAGCAGCTTCTCGAGCTCGCCGGAGGTGAGGCCGCGGGCCTTGCGCGCCCATCGGCGCAGCGTCAGGTCGAGCAGGCCGGCATGGTTCAGGTTCGGCTGCGAGATCAGGAACAGGTAGAGCCGCTGCTGCCTCTCGTCGAGATCGAGGAAGTCGGAGTCGTCCCAGATGCTCGTGAGGATGCGTCCGTGTCCGCGGGCCATCAGACGGCACCGCCAGCCGGTTCGATGCCAGCCTGGGCCCACTGAGTAAGAAACTTGTCGAGCTGCGCGCTGCGGGACGCAGCAGCCATGCCAGACGCGATCTGGATGTCCTCACGACTTTCGCCATTGCGGGCGGCGAGGACCAATTCACCTCGGAATTGATCTTGCTGTTCGGCGCTGGGATCCGCCCAGCCGTGCTGGCGCCACAGGTCCAGCCACCCCTCGAACACACCGCTGATGCGGCTGCATTGCTCGCCTGAGATTGAGGCGTACTGCACGTCGGTAGTGCGTAGCCCCCACGACAGGTGGGCGGTCAGGTGCGTGCCGGCGTGGACTGCCGCGCACAACACTTCGGCTGCGCTGTGCCCAATCTCGAAGAGGGCTGCTGCGTGAACGAGGAACTCGGAGTACTGGTCGTGGGGGGGCTCTCCGCCCCGGCTGGCGACGGACCAGGCGTACCGCCAGGCCTCTTCCGCTACCGAGTGCTCGATCTGGCGCGGCCCCCACTGTGGCGGGTAGCCGCCGCGCCAGAGATGATCAGAGATGGCCCGGTCCTTGATGTCCTTGGCCTGCCGGAAAGTGTCCTGGTCAACGTCGGCGACGGGCATCGCATTGGGCAGGCTGCTGGTCTTGCCGCTGTTGCAGTCGGCGCAGGCGGTGACGAGGTTTTCGGGCTTGTCGCTGCCGCCAAGGGACGTCGGGATGACGTGGTCGACATTGAGCTTCGCGTCGGGCGCCGCGGCGCCGCAGTACCTGCAGGCGTGATTGTCCCGCCTGAGAATCTCGTAGCGGAGTCGCTTGGAGACGGCCATGGAGTGGTGTCCTTTGATCGTTTTGCGCTGGACGTCTTGAGGGCGCAAAGAGGTAGACGGGGGGCTCGACTTGACGCCTCCGTGTACGTACACGACCCTACCGGTCGTGTACGTACACGGCAACGCCCTATCTGGCGCTCGTGTACGCACACGCGCTACGCTCACGACATGGCTGCGAAGGAGACCCACACGACCGCTCGTCCCGTCCGCATCCCCAAGGAGGACTGGGACGACTTCGGTGCGCTCGTGGGTGACCGGGAGCGGTCCCGGCTGATCCGGGAATTCATCGCCTGGTACCTGCGCCGGCCGAAGGCCACGCTGCCCAAGCGGCCGGACCCCGCCAGCCTCGAAACCGAGCTGGAAACTCCTGCTGCGCCGCGCAAGCGCAAGATCAAAATCGTGCGCACCAAGCCGACCGAGTCCGACGACTGACACCCGGTCCTCCCTTCTCTCCTCCGGGGCCCCGCGGTTGCGGGGCCCTTTGTCGTGCGGGTCAGGCGGCGAGTTGCTGTTCGGCGCGGCGGCGGGCGCGGGTGACGCTGCGCTTGTGGCAGCCGAGTTCGTCGGCAATCTGCTGGGCGGTGCGGCCGGCTGCGGTGAGCTCGGCGACGCGGGCAGGGTCGGCGTGCATCCTTCGCACCCCGGCCTTGGCCTTGGACTTTCGGAAGGTTTCCGGCTTGCAGTTGGGGTCGTCGATGTCGTCCCAGGCGAGCGGGCCATGCCACTTCTGGGCTGCCGCCCGCTGCTTGGCCTTTTCGCTGGGGCCGGAGACGGCCGAGAGTTTGCTGTACGCCCGGCGGATCTTGTTCTCGGTTGCGTGGAGGACGGTGGCGTGGCGGCCGTTGGCGAGGTGGCTGACCGTGGATTCGTCGAGGTCGGCGGCGGCGGCGATCGTCTTCGGGCTGTGGCCGATTACGTAGAGGGCGCGGATGCGGCGGACAGTACCGATGGCTGGGCGGATGGCTTCGGCGTCGAAGTCGGCGGGTTTGACCGCGAGGATGCGCAGGGCCTTTTCGCGCTTCGGATTTTTGGTGATGCCGCGGACGAGATAGGTGATGGTGGCGTCGGATACGCCGGCTCGTCGAGCGATGAGTGCGTAGCTCATGCCATGCTCGTCGTGCAGCTTCTTAATGTGCTCAACCACGGGGGTGCCGGGGTACAGCGGGCCTTCGCCGCGGAGTCGGGCGACGGCACGAGCCTTGCCGCCACGGGTTTGAGCGTGGGTGCATTTGGTGCAGCGGCATCCCGGCCAAGACCCGTTTTTCGGGCCCCGGTAGCGGTACTCGGTACCGTGCGGTGGAAGCTTGCGGACGGCGGTGGTCACGGCCGGTCCTCCTCTCGATCCTGGGCGCGGTGTGCGGGGTGGTTTGCGTAGGCTTCGACGTGGCGGGCGAGGCGTTTGCCGTGGTGGTGGATGGCGATGGCGGTGAAGGCCCAGTGGCCGGCGGTGACGATCGCGGTGGCGGTGAGGGCTGCGAGTCCGGCTGCGGCGGCGACGTAGAGGACGGCCAGGTCGAGGATCGTGTCGAGGGTGGCGAGGCCGTCGGCGATCAGGTCGGGCGTCACGCGGCCCTCTTTTCGGCTGCTCGGGCGGCGCGGCGGGCGGCTATCTGCCGACCCTTCGCGGTGAGGCGCCAGACGGCGATGCGGTGGGCGTGGGTGTTGGCCTGGGTGGAGGGCACGGTGCGGCCGGTGTGTTCGATGATCCCGCCGGTGCGGAGGCTGTTGATGGCGGCACCGAGGAAGCCGTGACCGAGCTCGGGCAGCACGTCGCGGAGGTCGTTGCAGGAGAAGTCGTCGTGGCGCTGGCCGAAGTGGAAGGCGGCCTGCTCGACGAGGAACTGGTCCCAGGAGGACTGGTCGGCTATCTCCTCGAGGAGGAAGTCCTTTTCGGCGGAGGCGAGGCGTTCGGCGGGGGTGAGCTTGCGGGCCATGGCGGGCTCCTTCACGGTGTGGTGTCCTTGGTGGTGCCGGGCCGGCCGCATTACGGGTGCGGCCGGCCCGGCAGAGATCGCCTACTGCTGGGCGTTCTTGAGCGCGGTGCCGCGCTCCTTGATGTAGGCGCCGAGGCTGGTCGGCTGACCGGTTCGCGGGTGCATCAGAGGCGTAGCCAGGGCGCTGGCCGCCTCGACCTCCCGGTAGAGCTTCAGCAGCTGTTCAGCGGTTGCCTCGTCGTCGCTAGCTGCGTCGATCCAGGCGGTGACGTCGATGTCCTTGGCGCCGTCTCGGAGCCAGTCGAGGTACGGCTTGGCGATGTCGCGGGCGCCGTCGGGCTGGTCGAGCTTGACGCCCCGGAAGGCGGGGCAGCGGCTCTTGATGAAGCGGAGCTGGTTGCTCTGGTTCATCTCGGTGGCGACGCCGAACTCGAACTCGATGCCTTCGCGCTGCTCGGCGCGCATACCCTTGTTGACGGGCTCTTTCTTCCCTCGCTCGTTCTCCTCGAGGACCCACTTGATCGAGGCGCGCATCGTGACGACGATGTGGCCGGGGTAGGCCATGAGCGCTTCGATCATCTCGTTCTGGATCTCGCCGCCGTCCTTCCAGCCGGCGAACTTGTTGCCGCCGTACTTGCTGGCCGCCTTCTCGACCTGCTCGAGGGTTCCTTCGGGGCCGTTCCAGAAGGGCGACAGGGAGTCGACCATCACGACCGGGTAGCCCTGCTGCGCGGCGGCAGCCAGAGCCTTCGGCAGGTTGCGCGGGTCGAAGCGGCGCATCGGGAGCATGTCGAACTGGGCGTCGAGGTCGTTGACGTACAGAGAGGCGGCGCCTCGCTCGGTGTCGATGACGGCGAAGCGTGCGCCTTCCGCCAGGCCGCTTGCGATGGACAGGCCGGTCCAGGTCTTGCCTGATCCGGACGGGCCCTGGATGGAGATGCGGGCCTTGGCTCCGTCCTTGGTGGCGGGACGGAAGGTGAACAGGTTGTCGCTGTACTCGTCGATCGGCGGCTGGGGCTGGTTGGGGCGGCCGGTCTGGATGGGCTTTCCAAGCTGGGACATGCGGGTTCTCCTAGCGGTACTGGCGCTCAAGCCAGGCAGGGGGCGAGATGAGGGGCGTCTGCAGGTAGCCGGGCCATTCGTCGTTCGCGCGGCAGATGGCGTAGGTGTTGAGGGCGACCTCGTTGAGGTGGCGGCCGATGCTGCAGGCGGTCGAGTCGAGCTCGATCACGGAGACCAGGTAGGGCGGTTCCTTCTCCTGGAAGATGAACTTGAACGGGCAGACCAGCTCGGTGAGACCGAACTCCAGGGCGCCGTCCCGGTAGTACTCCTGCTGCTGGTGATAGCCGTATTCGAAGATGTGGTTGGCCAGCTTTGACGGGTTGGCGGTGCGGCAGGACTTGTAGTCGACGAGGGTGCCGTCGTGGCGGGCCCAGTCGATGCGGATGCGGCGCCAGACTCCGCGGTCGTTCCAGATGATCGTGCGTTCGGCGACGCCGCTGCCCGGCTCGAGGAGTTCGGCGGCCTCGGGGTGCTCGCGCAGCGCCTTCGCCATGGCGTGGACCTTGTCCAGGTCGCGCTGCTTGAGCGGGATCTTCCCGGCGGCCCGGATCTTCTTGACCTGCTCCTTGACCTCGTTGGTGTCCCAGCGGTCCCGGTCGACGAGGACGAGTTCGGGCCCGTCTTCGAGGACGACCTTGTGTGCGGCGGTACCGAAGTCGAACTCCTTCTTGGCCGGCTCGGGGTTGTCGAGCCAGTGCTTGAAGGCGGCCGGGCACTGGGTGGCGAGCTTGCGGGCTCCGGTCGAAGAGAGGCTGCCGCCGGGAACGGGATCCGAGTGGTAGACCTCGGCCGGGATGTCGTACACGCCGGGCTCGACCTCGTCCGGCGCCTCCACCTCGACCGCGGCGGTCATGCGGCGCCGCCTGTCACGGCGTCCCACACGTCGCGAGCCCAGCGCGCGTCACCGAGGGCGGTGTGGGCCACTTCCTTGGCGGGCGGTTCGACGCCGACAGCGCGGGACAGGCCGTAGGAGCTGTACGGAAGCTGCGGGTAGTCGCCGGGGAAGAGGAAGTCGCCACCGTAGGCGCCGGACGCGGCCTGCCCGTGCCGGTAACCGGCGGCCAGGGTGGCGACGTCGATGGTGCGGTAGTGCCACGGCTTGGGGTGCCAGTAGTACCGGGTGAAGATGTTGGAGATCATGTCGGCGTCGAAGGGCGGGTTCGACCCGATGAGGACCGCTCCGTCGAGGAGGCGGTACAGGTCGCGCGCGACGTCCTGCGGCTTGCCCCAGGTCCAGTCCTCCGTCTTGACGCGCTCGTGGTAGCGGTTGATCTCCAGCGCCTTGGGGTCCGCGTTGGTGAGGTCGGGTTCCAGGTAGAACACGGACTCCTGGTCGGCCTCCCCCGGCTTGCGGAGGATGACGGCGATCTCCCACGTGTCGTGCTGGAACGGGTCGAGGCCGGTGGTCTCCGTGTCGACGAACGCCAGTGGCGGCGCCTGCTTTGTGCTGGTTTCGGTGGTCATGTCTCCTGCTTTCGGGTGTGCTGAGGGTGGGCCCGCTCCGCCGGGGCGGGGGGTGCTCCGGCGGAGCGGGCCCTGGGTGGCGGCGCGGAGTGGGGGCTCGACGCGCCGCCGGCTGTGAGGTTGTGGATCAGGCGGCGGCCTGCGTGGCGGCCTCGGGCTCCTCACGCTTGGCGGCCAGCCACCCGTCGAGTTCGCGGCGCAGTTCGAGGTCTCCGCCCTCGCGTCGGATCGGCATCTGCGCGCCGAGGAAGTCGGCTGCGACGATCAGCGAGAGGCGACCCTCGCCCGTCGACCACATCTGCAGCGGCTTCGGCAGGTTCTTCCAGGCCCCGAAGAACTTGGGGTCCATGGTCATCTGCACGTCGGCGGCCGGCTTCTCTACGGCGGGCAGGAGGATCTTTCGCCAGTCCAGCGGCACCTTGGCGTAAGGGCTGAGGTCGACGGCGACGCGGTGGCCGCGCTTCCCGGAGACGATCAGCTGGTCGTCGGTGCGCTCCAACTGGACGGTGTCGGCGTCGAGGAGCTTGACCGCCGCGGCGAGCTCGGGCAGCTGGGTTCGGTGGACGATGGCGTGCCACGGCTTGTCGTCGCCGCCCGTCACCTGGGTGCGGGAGACGGCGATCGTGTACCGGTTGGTGGCCATGGCGTACAGGTGGTGGCCGTCGTGGTCGAAGGTGATGCACTGGACGGCTTCGGAGTCGGCCAGGTTGCCGACGTGCGGGCGAGTCTGGGCGACGAGGCGGCTGAGGGTGTGGTCGGCGATGGTGATCACGTCTGGTCTCCTGGGTTACGTGAGGCGGACGGGCATGCATACGGCCCGGTAGGTGTCGTCGTCGACCGGCTTGATCAGCACCGGCTTGTTCGGGGTGGTGAACCAGACCTGCACCTGGCCGTCGATCGGGGCGAGCAGGGAGCCGAGAAAACCGGGCCGGTAGCCGGCCTCGAACCCGTCCAGGTCTGCGGCCTCGATGTCGACACGGGACGCCCCCTTGGAGCCCTCGGCGCCGCCCGTCACCGTGACCTGATCTCGATCGAAGACCAGCCGGATGGCCTGCTCTTCCTTGTCGTTGACCAGGGCGGCCCGCTTCACCGCGCCCAGCAGTTCGTCGGCGTCGGCCCGCATCCAGCCCACAGCTTTGGCCGGGTCGGGGAAGAAGCCGTCGATGTTGGGGAACGGGGTGGCGACGGTGCGGCTGGTCACGGTCAGCGTGTCGTTGGCGAGGGCGGCGACGCTGAGGCTGGCGCTGGTGAACGACACTCGGACGGGGCCGCCGGCCATCTGCTTGACGGTGGCCGCGAGATTGGCGGCGGGCACCAGCAGTTCACCGGAGACATCGCCGTCCGGCTCCCAAGGGATGCGGTGTCGCACGATGCGGTACCGGTCCGACGCCGACACGGTGAGGTGGTCACCGTCGGCTGCCACGTGCACGCCGCGGAAGCCTTCGAGACTGCCCGCTGCCTCCTTGTCGGGCATCGATGCCTGCGCGGCGTGTACCACGGCGGCGGCCAGCAGGTCGCCGTCCACGGCGCCCGCGGGCTCCGGTGCCTGGGGCAGTTCCGGGTAGTCGCGGCGGTCCATCGTCGGCAGAGTGAACGTGGTGCCGGGGGCGGTGAGCGTGGCCTCGTGGTTGTCGACCACGAGATCGACAGGCCCGGCCGGCATGGCGGCGGCCACATCGGCGAGGAGTCGGCCCGACACGAGCACATGGCCCGACTCGAGAACGTCGGCGGCCAGGATGGCGCGGGTGCTGGTCTCGTAGTCGAACCCAGACAGGGTCACCGAGTCGCCGTCGGTTTCCAGCAGCAGGCCGCCGAGGACTGGCTGCAGCGGATTGCTGGGTAGGCGGCGGTGTGCCCGCTTGGCGGCTTCCGCCAACTGCTTCTGGTCGATACGGAGCTTCATCAGGCGGCCTCCGCCTGCTGCTCGACCTCGACCTCGGTGGCCTCGTCGTCGGTGTTGCCCCAGCGGGACTCGGGCTGCGCGTAGCCCTTCGTCTGAATGTCGGCCAGGGGGAACAGGTAGAGCTGGTTCATGAGGTCTCCTGTGAGATGCTGGTGTCGGATCCCCGGGTGTCTGTCGCACTCGGGGGTTTTCGTTGCTGCCCGCCGATCAGCTGGTGCTGTCGGCTGTCGCCTTCTCCCGTGCCTCGGCGATGCGGTCGCGGGTCTCACGCAGCCACTTGGCGACCTCGGCCGGGTCGTCGCCTGCGTCGAGCCGGTCGGCGGCCTGCTCGGCGAGCACGTTGAGGCGGCCGATCGCGGCTCGCTCCGCGACCCGGGTGCGCTCGCTGTGGCCAGCCCAGAACTCGTCGGCCTTCGCCCGCCGCTTTTCGTCCTCCTTGTCGCGCAGCAGGTCGGCACGAGACAGCAGCCGGACCACGGCGAGCGCGTAGTCGGTGAGTCCGTCGGTGTGCCACAGCACCCAGCGGTCCTCGTTGACAACGTTGAGGGCGGCCGTCTCCGCAGGGGTGCGCGGGGCGTTGGCGGCGATGATGGCCTCAGCCTTTGCCGCAGTCTCGCGCTGCTGCTGGTCGAAAGCGCGACGCTCCTTGGCGGTCATCTTCATGTGGGGCTCCCGTGGGATGCTGGTTGGTGGGCCCCCGCCCGCTGGACTCGGGTGGGGTTCTTCTTGGGCGCCGCCCCTGCCGGCCGGTGGCATCCGGCGGGGCGGCGGTCTAGGCGGCCGGCAGGTTCGCCGGGTCGGTGGCGCCCGGTGCAGCAGGTCGCTCCGTGATCGGGACCACCGGGTAGATCGCGCGGAGGGCACTGACGTCGGTCCCCTGAGGCACCGTGGGCTGGTCGTCGCCGGTACGCAGGTCCCTCGGCGCAGGCACGCTCACCGGGTGAGCGTTGGCCCAGCGGGCTTCCCACGCCTGCAGCGCAGCCTTGAGGCGGGCGATCTCCCGCGTGTCGACCTGGTGCTGCTCGGCGGCCTGCTCCTTCTCCAAGCGCCGGTCACGCTGATGCAGAGCCAGTTCGTCGGCGAGGCGTGCGGACTTGGTCCGCTCGGCGCGCAGCAGTTCCTGCAGTTTGCCGTTGTCGTGCTTCAGCCCGGTCTTCGTCCACCGGTGGCGTCCGGTCACGATCTACTCCAGTCCGGTGCGGTCGATGTAGCCGGCGGCTTCGGTGGCGCGGAAGTCGGCGGCGGTGCGGAGCTCGAACAGTTCCTCGCGCCTGTATGCGGCCTCCGCTTCCAGCAGGGCGGCCCGCTCCTCCAGCCGCTGGACCGCTGCCCGCATCTCCGCGTTCGACATGACCCGACGGACGGTGATCGTGTTCGTCTCCGCGTGCCAGGTCTGCGGCCGACTCCAGTCCGCGGCCGGGTAGGCGCCCTGCAGCAGCGCGGCGATCCGCTGGGATCCGCCGGGCTGGAACTTGATGATCCGACCGTAGGAATCGAGGGCCCGGGCCAGGTAGGTGCGCTCCGTGATGCCGGTCGCGTCCGTCCAGATCGGGGTGACGAGGATCGTTGCCGCGCCCGGTGCGATCTGGCGGAGCCGCCAAGGCAGCTGGTGCTGGTGCCTGCGTCGCCGGGACGCCGATGCCTTACGAGGTCGGGCAGGCAGAGCTTCGAGAACGGCCGCCATGTCAGGCCACCTCCTTCAGTGCCTGTCGCTTCGTCCACGCGGCGAGCTGGGCGACGGCCTCGGCGAGCTGGTCGACGGTGTCCGGGCTGGAGTTGGTGACGGTGATCGCGATCGACTTGCCGGGCTCGCCGATCACCAGGCGGGCCAGCGGCCGGCCGTCGATCCCGTGGTCGTACTCGGTGCGGATCGGGGCGTCGTTCAGGGCGACGGTGATCCCGCCGTAGATGTCAGCGCTCATCGCGTCTCCTCGGGCAGTACGTAGGTGACGGCGCGGGCCTGCCACCGGTGGAGCGGTTCCTGGTAGTCGTCGCCGCGGGGAGTGATCGCGCCCGGGTCGTAGACGGCGAACGCGATGCGGCGCTCCAGCGGCAGGTCCATCAGGGGGACACCGCGCACGACGACCTTGCGGGCGGCCTCACGGGCGCGAAGGTCGGCCAGTCGGGCCGTGCGCTCCTCCCAGGACAGAGCGCGGTGGGCGGCCACAGCAGCGGCGGTCTTCTGGGCGCGGGCCTTCGCGAACTCGCCCTCCGAGATCACGTCGATGTGTTCCAGGACGATGCCGCCCGCGTAGCCGTCGACGGACACGACCGGCTCACCGTGGCCCAGCGGCCATGCCGGGGTGCGGGTCCTCGTCACCAGTCGCGTGCACGGGTCCTTGTCGCCGAAAGTACGGCCCTCGCTAACGCGCTTCTGGTAGGCGATCGCCACCGGGTGCTCCGGCCGGACGCTCGGGTAGGCCATCACCGGAGTGCCGACCGGGTACAGCTCGTTCCACTGCTCGGCGTTCACGCGGCCACCCCCGCCGTCTTCCGGGCGGCGTCGTACTGGGCGATGGCCCACGATGCGGCGTAGCACTGGTAGACGAAGTGGTAGTTCAGCTTGTCGATGCTCCACTCGCCGACGTCGGAGAAGGCGAAACCACCGATCTCGCGGACCTTGACCTCGTGTTCACCTTCCAAGCGGCGGACGGAATGCTTACCGAACTCCCAGAGATAGGCGTCGCTTTGGTTGTCGTGGTCCTCGGATGCGCCACACGAGCACTCGGAGCGGTACGTGACCCCGTGCTCAAAGTCGTAGACCATCTGCATGGCCCAGTCCCGCGAGTGCAGCCGGTCGCTGTCGAGGATCTGCTCACGGACCGCAGCGCGCAGGCCGCGCGGGGCGCCCTCCTTGACCGCTTCCGCTACCTCGGCCTTGACCTCGGCAACCAACCGCTCCCGGTCGTACTCGCGGACCGAGTCGGCACCGTTGACCAGCTTCGACGCCCACCGGTCCGGCTCGACGCGGATCCCGCGCAGCCAGTTGAACATGTCCTCGGTGTCCTGGCCGAAGCGCTCGAAGTGGAACGAGCCGTGTGAGCCGGCCACCAGCAGGTTGTACGGCCACGTCACCAGAATGATCCGCGACCAGCCCTGCAAGGCCTTGAACTCGACGTGCCTGTACAGGCCGTCCTCACGGAGCTCGACCAGCTTGGCGTCCTTCACGTCCCGCTCGACGTGCGCGGCGATCTCGGCGTAGTCGGTCACGGCGTCTCCTGCGGGGTCGGGTAGGGGAAGGCGGGGGTCGACGCGTCGTCGTCGGCGTCGTAGAGGAGGTGCCGCTGCTCGGCGGCCTCGCCCGGGCTGGCGGGGGTGCCGGCGGCCACGGCCTCCGGGTGGGCCAGCAGCCAGCGCAGCTTCGTCACCGCGGCGTCGACGGTCATGCCGCACCCCCGCCCTGGCCGGTGCGGGTCTGGCGGTCCTGCCAGTTCTCCCACCAGCCGTAGAACAGGGCGTCCATCGCCTCGCCGCGGGCCTCGTCAGGCAGGCAGTCCCAGGCGGCGCGGGCGATGTCCAGGACGTCGACACCGTGCGGAGCGACGGCCAGCAGCTGCGCCTCGGCCTCCTCGAACGCCGCCTGCCACACACCGGGCAGCCGCACGTCGTTGTCGCGCATCAGCAGCTCGAACACGGTCAGGTCGCTCATCGGGCCGCCTCCTCGCCGTTGATGAGGCGGGCGATCCGGAGAAGGTGGTCGGTGCCGAAGTCGGCGGCGTACTCGTCAGTGCCGTCCTCGGCGATCCGGGACGCCACGACGGTGGCCTCGACCTCCAGCAGGTTGGCGAGCGCCGCGCCGACGGCCGGCTGCATCAGGGCGATGTACTCGGCGTTCCACGGCTCTCGGATCCCGCCGTACCCGGACTTGATGCGGCCCGAGGCGACAACCTCGGACTCGACCGTGCCCGTCGGGTGGGCGTGGGAGTAGACGGCGCTCGTGGCGGTGGCGCGCGGCGACCACACGGAGCTGGTCACCCACGGGCTGTCCGTCGCGTGCTTCACGTGCTTCCGCAGCTTCGCCGCGGCGTTCCGCAGTTCGGTGTCGAGCGAGACCTTCCTGGCCTCGGGCTGAGGTGAGATCATGGACACGGCGGTCCCTTTCGTTGCGTGCTCTGGATGGGGATCGCGAGGTCGTCCCGTAGGCGCGGGGCGGCCTCTTTGCCGTCTAGGCGGCGGCGCGGGCCGGCTTGCGGCGGGTGGCGCGCTGCGGGAGGGCAACGCGCCGGGTGGCCTCGTGGTACGCGTCGAGGTCGGCCTGGGAGACCCGGATGGTGCCGCCCGGAGCGCTCTGGCTGCAGGGCAGGAGGCCGGCGACGATGTACCGTCGGACGGTGGGGACGCTGCAGTGCAGGAGCCAGGCGACTTCGCGGATGTTGAAGAACGGCGCGTTGAGGTCCCTCGGCTCGATGGGGGTCCGCGGGGACTGCTTGCTGGCCACTTCACTTCCTTTCTGGTGGGTTTGTGTGGGGGGCGAGGAGTTCGTCGTCGGTCGCATCCAGGACGGCTCTGAGCCGGGTGTACGGCTTGGGGCTCATGTGTTTGCGGGCGCCGCGCTCGAGCTTTCGCAGGTAGTTCGGCGTTATGCCGACGAGGTCGGCGAGCTGGTTGACTTCCATCCCCGCTTGCATGCGCTTGGTGCAGATAGCCATCCCGTCCACCTCGAAGGTGGTTGGGGTTCGTGCCATGGGTAGAAGCTACCCATAGATGCCCACGCTGTCTACCTATGTGTGGCAGTTAGTTGCCCACGTGTACTCACTCGATACCCATAGGTGCGCTGTGACCTGCGTAAAGATGGCGCATAGATTGGGCCTAAGTGACCCCCAGTCCTGGCTGGTCCCCTCCAGTCCTGCGAGGATGACCCCATGCCACGCGCCGACCAACGTGACTACGAAAGGCTGGCGAACCTCGCCCGCCGTCGCCGAGCCGAGCTCGGCCTTGCCCTGAACGACGCCAACGCCAAAGCCGGGGGGCTCTCCAACAGGACCTGGCAGCGAGTCGAGAAGGGCCTTGAGATCCGGGAGACCAACTACGTCAAGATCGACGGCCTGCTGCAGTGGGCTCCCGGCAGCTGCCTCAAAGTTCTGGACGGCGGTGATCCGGTCCCGATCGGGGACGTGGCCGGAGCGCCAGACGTCCAGAAGTCGCCCATGCCGCGGGACGCCCTGGACGCCAAGGCGCGCGACGTCGTGCAGCTCGCGCTCATCGCGACAGCCAAGGGGACGTCGGCTGAGGAGATCCGGGAGATGAGCGAGCGCGTGGTGAGAGATCTACGCGAACGCGGCATCATCTGATCGAAGTTCAGCCTTTTTTCGTACAACCTTTTCGTCTTCACCGATCTGTTACACAGTCTCCGTCTGTCACTCAGTCCCAGTCAGTCCCAAACGACGCAGGACATGGCAGAGTCGTGTCACGCCCTCGAAGGCTCCTTCCCGGCGACACCTAGGGGGAGCCATGCAAAGAGACGCACTCATAGTCGAGTACGGGCCGAAGTTCCACGGAACGGCGGTGCGTACCGGCGACGGGATCGTCTGTGTGGTCCCACGCCAGATCCGCGACCGGTCGCAGGTAGAAGCGTCCATGCGGGACCTGGTGAGGGGCCTTGGTGGTGAATGCGGTCTCTGCCCGCGCTGCCCCTTGGGGTTGGGGCTTGCGGGCTGAGATCATGTACGACGTGGCGTCCCGGCGGTAGGGGTACTGCCGGGCGGCCGCGGCATCACCACGCGAGGGGGCACCATGGCCAGACGTGCTCAGGACGTCTACACCGAGTGGCGCGGCGGAACGTGCCGCGTGAAGTGGTGGTCGGGTGAGTACCACGACGACGGCCGCAAGCGCTTCGAGTCCAAGGGCGGGTTCACCGACGAGGACGAAGCCTTCCAGCACGGCCAGGACAAGCTGTACGAGATCCGGCACGGCACGCATGTCAAGAACCGCGACGGCGCCACCCTCATGTCCGACTGGCTCGACGACTGGCTCGCCGGCCTGGACCACGCCCACCTGACCGAGCAGAACTACCGGTCCATCGTCGAGACTCACATCCGCCCGTACTTCAAGAAGCGCAACGCCGCGGTCGCGGACATCGACGTCATCGCCTACCGGGCGTTCCGCAAGCACATCAACGGAGTGCTGAAGCCGAACACGGCGAAGAAGGTCATGACGATCCTCGGCATGATCCTCGATGATGCCGTGCCCCGACTCATCAAGGTCTCCCCCGTCGAGCGCACCAAGCGCCGCGGCAAGTACACGCGCAAGCCGAAAGAGCGCAAGCGGGACATGACCGAGGAGGCCGTCGAGCAGCTGGCGTGCAATGCGCGCACCCTGCTCGGAGAGCCGGGCTACGCCTTCATCTGGACGATGGCCATGACCGGGATGCGGCCGGCCGAGCTGTACGGGCTGACCCGCGAGTACTGCTACCCCAACTGGCCGGCCGCCGACCTGCGGCTCAACCCGGACGAGCAGGACCGGTACGAGGACGACCTGGAGAGGTACGGCAAGGGCGACGGACTGATGCCCGCGATCCGTGTCGAGCGGCAGGTGCAGTACAAGGACAGCACGCTGACGTTCATGGCGCCGAAGTACGAGAGCTACCGCAGCCTCGTCGTCCCGCCTTTCCTCGCCGACCTGCTGGAGCGGCTGCTCGACAGTCACGACAGCAAGTGGGTGTTCCCGGCGCTGAACGGCAGCAGCCTGGGGGCGATGAACTTCAGCTACGTGTGGTGGCGGCCGATCGCCGACGGGGCCGAGGAGCGCGTCGGGCACCAAGCCAGGTGGAACCGGCCGGCGATCCCCGCGGTGCCGTCGTTCGCCGGCAAGCGGCTGTACCTGATCCGGCACGGGCACAAGGCCTGGCTGGACGAGGACGGGCACAGCCGGTACGCGGTGGAGTCGCGGATGGGGCACGAGGTGCCGGGTGTCGAGGGGACGTACAGCAGTGTGACGGTGCCGATGGAGCGTGCCATCATGAAGACGTTGCAGGAGCGGTGGGAGCGTCTGCAGGAGCGGGCGCGGCGGGTGGAGAGCTAGCCGGTTTCCCACTTCTTTCCCACTCGCAGGGTTCGGATCAAGGAATCCGCAGGTCAGGGCGATCTGAGGCCCTGATCCTTCAAGTACTACGACTTCTTCATCTACGGCAGCGCGGCCGCGCTGATCTTCCCGGCGGTCTTCTTCGACGAGTCCGACCCGGCCACGGCGACCCTGCTGTCGCTGGCCACGTTCGGCGTCGCGTACGCCGCCCGGCCGGTCGGCGCCCTGTTCCTCGGCCACTTCGGGGACCGGCTCGGCCGCAAGAAGATCATGGTCTTCACGCTGATCCTGATGGGGCTGTCGACGTTCCTCATCGGCTGCCTGCCCACCCGGGACCAGATCGGCACCCTCGCCCCGGTCCTGCTGGTGCTGTGCCGCGTCCTGCAGGGCATCTCGGCGGCGGGCGAGCAGGCCAGCGCCAACTCCATGACGCTGGAACACGCGCCGCCGCACCGGCGCGGCTTCTTCACCAGCTTCACCCTCAGCGGCACGCAGGGCGGCCAGCTGCTGGCCACCCTGGTCTTCATCCCGGTCGCCGCGCTGCCCGAGGAGCAGCTGATGTCCTGGGGCTGGCGGGTGCCGTTCTGGCTGAGCGTGGCGGTCGCCGTGGTCGGCTTCGTCATCCGCCGCAAGCTGGACGAGACGCCGGCCTTCGAGCAGCAGTCGGCCACCGAGGGCGTGGTGAAGCTGCCGCTGATGGTGCTGGTGCGCGAGCACTGGGCCGACGTCCTGCGGGTGATCGCGGCGGCGCTGATCGCCTCGGTCAGCACGATCTTCACGGTGTGGGCGCTGTCGTACGCGACGAGCGACTCCGTCGGTCTGAGCCGGTCCTCGATGCTGTGGGTGGGCGCCCTGGCCAACCTGGTGGCGCTGGCCGCCATCCCGCTGTGGGCGGCGCTGTCCGACCGCATCGGCCGCCGCCCGGTCTTCCTGGTCGGCGCCGTCGGCAGCGCGGTGACGATGTTCCTCTACCTGTGGGCGATCTCCACCGGCTCCTACCCCCTGACGCTGCTCACGGGCGTCGTCGCCTTCGGTGTCGTCTACAGCGCCGCGAACGGCGTGTGGCCCGCCTTCTACGGCGAGATGTTCTCCACCCGCGTCCGCCTGTCGGGCATGGCCGTGGGCACGCAGATCGGCTTCGCCGTCGCCGGGTTCGCGGTGACGTTCGCCGCGCGGATCGCCGGCCCGGACGGGGACGACTGGACGGCCGTCGCCCTCTTCACGGCGGCCCTGTGCCTCCCGCCGGTCGTCGCCGCGCTCTCCGCCCGCGAGACGCACGAGGTCCCGACCGAGGAGCTGGGCGCGCGCACCCGCCAGGAGGCCCCCCGGCCCGAGACGGTCACGGCCTGACCCGCCGCTCCCCGGGTCCCCGGAGCCCCGCGCGGCGCCGGGGACCCGGGCGTGCCCGGGCCGGGTCCGGCTACTGCCGGGGGATCCCGTACACCCGGTCCACGCGCAGCCGCAGCACCACGCGGCGCTCGCGGACCATGGCGGCGCGGTAGTCGTCCCAGTCGGGGTGCTCGCCGAGGATGTCGCGGTAGAGGCGGACCAGCTCCTCGACCGTCTCGTCGTGCGGGTCGCGCGCGACGGGCGTGAGGTCGGCGGTGCCCTCGGCGACCGTGTAGGCCCACCGGTCGGAGGTGGTCACGTGGTAGGAGGCCCGGGGGTCGCGGCGCAGGTTGCGGGTCTTGGCGCGGTCGTCGGTGAGGGAGACCCGGATGACGCGCTCGTCCGGGTCGTAGGCGTGCTTGACGTTCGACAGCTGGGGCCGGCCGTCGCGCTTCAGCGTGGCCAGCAGCCCGTCGTGGCTCTCGGAGAGCAGCTTCAGCAGTGCGTCCTGGGTCGTGTCGTCGGTCATGCCCGACTCAACCTCCGTGCCGGGTGCGCCCATTCCCGCGGCCGTGACGTCCGCGGCGGGCCGGGCTCGCCGCCGCGGCCGGTGCGGTGAGGGCCCCGGCCCTGCCGGGGGCGGGGGCCGGGGCGGACCGGCGGCGCGTGCGCCGTTCCCTGCGCCGGGGACGGCCCCGCGCACGGAACGGCGCGATCATGAGGGGACCGCGCCACCAGGAGGTCTGAGGCGGTCCGGGCGGGGTATGCCGGACTCACCTCGACGAGCACGACGGAGGAAGAGCGATGGCACAGCTGCGACAAGAGATCGAGCCGGACGAGGCCGGGCTGGATCCCGGGGCACTGGACCGTCTGGACCGGCACCTCTCCCGTCACGTCGACGAAGGCCGCCTGCCGGGCTTCCTCGTGGCCCTCGCCCGCGGCGGACGCGTCGCCCACCTCACCACGTACGGCCGGCGGGACGTGGCGGCCGGGCTGCCCGTCACCGCCGACACCCTGTGGCGGATCTACTCCATGACCAAGCCGGTCACGGCGGTGGCCGCGCTGATACTCGTCGAGGAGGGCCGGCTCTCCCTCGACGACCCGGTCGAGCGCCATCTGCCCGCCTTCGCCGAACCCCGGGTGTACGCCGGCGGCTCGGGCCCCGACGACCTGACGACCCGTCCGGCCGCCGGTCCCCTGCTCGTCCGCCACCTGATGACCCACACCGCGGGCCTGACGTTCGGCTTCTACCACACCCACCCGGTCGACGCCCTGTACCGCGCGGCGGGCCTGGAGTCGTCGGTGCCGCCGGGCAAGGACCTCGCCGAGACGATCGAGGTGTACGCGAGCCTGCCGCTCCAGTTCGACCCGGGCACGCAGTGGAACTACTCGGTGGCCAGCAACGTCCTCGGCCGGATCGTCGAGGTCGTCTCCGGGCAGCCGCTCGACGTGTTCTTCGCCGAGCGGATCTTCCGGCCGCTGGGCATGGCGGACGCCGGGTTCGAGGTCGACGCCGAGCAGGCCGGCCGGCTCGCGGAGATGTACGGCGAGAGCAAGGACGGCGGCATCGAACCGATCCCCGGGCTGCCCCTGCACGGCCGGCCCCGGTTCCTGTCCGGCAGCGGCGGCATGGTGGCCTCCGCCCACGACGTGCACCGCTTCATGGAGCTGCTGCGCCGGCGCGGCGAACTCGACGGCGTACGCGTCCTCGCGCCGGAGACCGTGGACCTGATGACCTCCAACCACCTGCCCGGCGGCGCCGACCTGCGCTCCTTCGGCAGCCGCCCGGCCCACGACGAACCCGGCAACGACGGCGTCGGGTTCGGCCTCGGCCTCTCCGTGGTGATCGACCCCTCCCGCACCCAGTCCCCGTCCGGACTCGGCACGTTCGGCTGGAGCGGGGTGGCGACGACGACGTTCTGGGTCGACCCGGGCCGCGACCTGACCGTGCAGTTCATGACGCAGGTGCGGCCCAGGACCTCGCACACCGTCTTCCGGGACCTGAAGAGGCTGGTCCACGAGGCGGCGACCGGCTGAGGCTCCGGTCCGCACCCGCCGGGGGCGTCACGACCAGTGCGCCACCGCGTCCAGATGGGGCAGGTGGTGGTCGAGGCGCTCCCGTTTGGTGCGCAGGTAGGTGATGTTGTTCTCGCACGGCTCGATCAGCAGCGGCACCTGCTCGGCGACCCGGACGCCGTGGCGCACCAACGCCTCGCGCTTGCGCGGGTTGTTGGACATCAGACGCACCGAGCGCACCCCGAGGTCGTGCAGGATCCGGGCCGCGACGCCGTAGTCGCGGGCGTCCACCGGCAGCCCGAGCGCGAGGTTCGCCTCCACGGTGTCCAGGCCCTCCGCCTGGAGCGCCATCGCGCGCAGCTTGGCGAGCAGGCCGATCCCGCGGCCCTCGTGCCCTCTCAAGTAGACGACGACACCGGCGCCTTCGGCGACGACGGCGCGCAGCGCGGAGTCGAGCTGGGCGCCGCACTCGCAGTGCTGCGAGCCGAACGCGTCGCCGGTCAGGCACTCCGAATGCAGCCGCACCAGCACGTCGTCGGCGGCTATGTCGCCGTACACCAGCGCCACTTGTTCGTCACCGCGGTCGTGATCGAGATAGCCGACCGCCTGGAATTTCCCGTACACCGTGGGCAGCGGCGCATTCACGACGCGTTCCGTGCCGGTGCGCTGCGCGGACTTCTTGCCGAGGACGCCAACTTTGTCTGTCATGATTCTCGAGTTCCTAAGCAGAGACGAAAGGCCGTGAAGAAATGAGTGATTCGGGGAAGCGGGCGGCGGCATTCGGTCCGGAGCACGGTCTGCTGCCGGCGGACACCACGGAGGACGTACGGACGCGGGGCGCCGGCGTCTCGACGCAGGTCGCCGTCCTGCCCGTCGGGAGCTTCGAGCAGCACGGCCCGTACCTTCCGCTGGCGACCGACACGCTGGTGGCCTGTGCGGTCGCACGGGAGATCGCCGCCGCGTACCCGGTGCACCTCCTTCCTCCGGTGACGATCTCCTGCTCGCACGAGCACGCGGCCTGGCCGGGCACCGTCAGCATCTCCGCCGTGACCCTGCACGCGGTCGTACGGGACATAGCGGCCTCACTGCGCCGGTCGGGCGTGGACGCCCTGGTGGTGGTCAACGGACACGGCGGAAACTACGTCCTGGGCAACGTCGTCCAGGAAGCCTCCGCGCGCGGCGAGCGGATGGCGCTGTTCCCGGCCCCGGAGGACTGGGAGGCGGCGCGGGAGCGGGCGGGGGTGGCCACCTCGCTGCTCACCGACATGCACGCGGGGGAAATCGAGACCTCCGTCCTTCTGCACGCTCATCCCGAAATGCTCCGGCCCGGTTACGAGACTTCCGATTTCGTCGCGGACGACCGGCGTCATCTGCTCTCCCTCGGTATGTCCGCCTACACCGATTCCGGTGTCATCGGCCGTCCTTCACTGGGTTCGGCGGAAAAGGGGAAGGAACTCCTGGCGAGCCTGGCGGATTCCTTCGCCGCGTATTTCTCGCTGCTGACCGCCGCCGGGGAGCCGGGAGAGGCACGCGGGTAGCGTCCGCCGGCCGCGCGGGGCGGTGCCGGTACGGCGGCCGGCCCGTCGTGGCCCGCGCGGGGCGGAGCCGGTACGGCCGCCGGTGTGGCGTGGCCCGTGCGGCGCAGGCCGGTGGACCAGCGGGCGGCCAGGACGACGGCACCGGGCAGGCTGGCCACGAGGCTGAGCACCCCGTAGCAGACGGCGACGGCGAGCCCTTGGCCCGCGCCCAGTCCGGCGGCGCCGAACGCCCAGGCGGTGACGCCCTCCCGGGGTCCCCAGCCGCCGACGTTGAGCGGCAGGCTCATGGCGAGCAGGGCGAGCACGGCCAGCGGCAGCAGCACGGTCACCGGCGCGGTGGTGCCGGTGACGCGGGCGGCGAGCACGAACATCGCGACGTGTCCGGCGAGGACGACGACGGAGGAGACGGCGACGGCCGGTCCGGTCCGGCGGGACAGCAGGGCCCGGCGCGCCTCGGCGAGCGTGGCCCGCAGGGCGCCGCCGCGGCGGGCGGGCGCCCGGTTCATCCGCAGGGCCAGGACCACGGCGAGCCCGCCCAGCGCGGCCGGGCCTACGAGCGGGGCGAGGTCCCGGGCCGCGGGCAGCACGGGCGACGGCAGGGTCAGCAGGACCACGGCGCCCGCGGCGAACAGGGCCAGTTGCCCGGCGGTCCGCTCCAGCACCACCGACCGCACCCCGCGGCCCAGGTCACCGGCGCTCTGCCCGTGCCGGACCGCCCGGTGCACGTCGCCCAGCACCCCGCCGGGCAGGGCCGCGTTGAGGAACAGCGCCCGGTAGTAGTCGGCCACGGCCGCGCCGAGCGGCAGCCCCAGCCGCAGCGCGCGGGCCACCACGGCCCACCGCCAGGCGCTGAACACCGTGGTCACCAGGCCGATGCCGAGCGCGGCGAGCAGCGCCGGCGGGTCGATCCCGCGCAGTCCGTCGAGGAGGGCGCCGGTGCCCAGCTGCCACACCAGCACGCCGAGGACGGCGGCACCGGCGAGGGTGCCGAGGCGGGCGCGCAGGAGGCGCAGGCCGCGGGGACGGGGGGCGGGAGCGCCGGTCGCGGTGGCGGCGGCCGCCGGATCCGGCGGCCGGTGCGCCGGCGGGCCCGCGTCCCCGCCTGCGGGCCGCCGCACGACCCGTGCCTCCACCGTCTGCGCGGTCATGACGCCCCGCCCCCGGACCGGCGCAGGGCGAGCAGGTCGACGTGGTGCACGACGACGGCCAACTCACCTGCCCGGCAGGCTTCCAGACGCTCTGCCAGGTACCGCTCGGCGGATTCCCGCAGCCCCGGCCGCTGTTCGACGGCGGCGGCGACCCAGCCGCGCAGCCACTGCTCGGTGAGCGCGGCCTGCCCGGCGCCGAGCCGCCAGGGACTCGGGTGCAGCCGTACGGTCGCCCCGTGCCCGGCGAACACCTCGGCGGCGACCGTCACCGCGTCCGGGCCGAGCAGGCCCGCGCGGCGCTGGTGGGCGTTGAACGCTTCGGCGATCTCCGCGTCCAGCGGGTGGGACGGGGTCAGGTCGACGCGCCCGGCGACGGACAGCGTGAGCAGGGCCGGGCAGCCGGCCCCCGCGCAGGCGGCGGCCAGGGCGTCGATCTCCTCGCGGGTGAGGACGTCCAGGAGGGCGGAGGCAGTCACCAGGGACGCGCCGCGCAGGGCGTCCGGGGTGAGGCGGGCGACGTCCCCGCGCCGGGTCTCGACGGTGACCCGGCTGCCGTCGGCGGCGGTGCGCGGGGAGGCGGCGGCCGCGAAGTGCAGGAGGTAGGGGTCGCGGTCGTGCAGGATCCAGTGCTGGGCGCCGTCGAGTCGCGGCGCGAGCCAGCGGCCCATGGAACCGGTGCCGCAGCCCAGGTCGTGGACGACCAGCCCGTCGGCGCTCCCCGGCCGGGCGGCGAGCTCGGTCCGCAGCGGGTCGAGCAGTGCCCCCGCCCGCGCCGCGCCGTCGGCGGGCTCCCGCAGTCGGAGCCACTCGGGCGCGTACCGGGGCGGCTCGGCGGCGTCCCCCGGCCCGTCCTCCCGCAGCCGCAGGGTGGCCCGCTCGCCGGGGCCGGCGCCCGGGATGACGGAGGGTGCGGTGCCGCGCCCGCCGTGCCGGGTCGTCGCCGGGTTCGTCATGCGGCCCTCCGGGGTCCGGTCGGGAGCCGGCGCAGGACCGCGGCCAGGCTCTGTGCCGTGGCCGCCCAGCCTCCGAGGGCGGCGCGCCGGCTGCGGGCGGCCGCCTTCAGACGGCGGCGCACGTCGGCCTCGCCGAACCAGCCGCGCAGTTCGGCGGCGAGGGCGGCGGGGTTCTCCGGTGGGACGAGGATGCCGGGCACGCCGCCGTCGGGGGCGCGTCCGACCGCCTCGGGCAGGCCGCCGACGTCCGTCGCCAGCACCGGGATGCCGCGCGCGAGGGCCTCCGTCACCGCCATGCCGTACGTCTCGGCGTAGGAGGTGAGGACCATCAGGTCGGCGGCGGCGTAGCTGGCGTCGAGGGCGGCGCCGGACCGCGGTCCGGCCAGCTCCAGCCGGTCTTCGAGGCCGTGCCTCCCGATCAGCTCCCGCAGGTGGGCGACGTACTCGGGGTCCTGGCCGAGGCCGCCGACGCACACGCAGCTCCACGGCAGGTCGGCCACCTGGGCCAGCGCCTCCACCAGCCGGTGCTGCCCCTTGCGCGGGGTGACGGCGGCGACGCACAGCAGCCGGGAGACGCCGTCGGTGCCGGGCGCGAGGGGGGCGATGTCGGCGCCGGGGGCGGCGACGTGGACGCGTTCCGGGGCGAGCCCGTGGTGGGCGACGAGGCGGCGGACCGCCCAGTCGCTGGTCGCGACCACGGCGGGCACCGCCCGCAGCACCTCCCGTTCCCGCGCGTCGAGCGCGGCGGCCACGGCGGGGTCGAGGCCCGTCTCGTCGCCGAGCGGGAGGTGCACCAGGACGGCCATGCGCAGCCGCCGCGCCTGCGGTACGACGACCTCGGGGACGCCGCAGGCGACGAGCCCGTCGAGCAGGACGATGGCACCGTCCGGCAACTCCCGCAGCCGCCGCGCCAGTTCCGCACGGGCCGCCGCGGCCGGCCGGGGCCAGTCGCCGGCGACCGCGTGCGGGCGCACCTGCCAGCCGAAGCCGGGCAGGTCGAGGCTGACGCGCCGGTCGTAGGCGTTGCCGCCGCTCGGCGCGGCCGGATCGTCGACACCGCCCGGCAGGACGAAGTGCACGGTGCGCAGGGACATCGGGACGATCCCGGTGTTCGTGAGGGCGGCGGGCCGGACGGGCGGGCGGGCCGGGGGCGCCGAGCCGGCCGGCCCCGGCTTCTCCAGGGTCGTGTCGGTCACAGCGCACGCTCGTAACTCGCCCAGGCGATGTGGGACTCGTGGAGCGTGACGGTGATGCCCGCGATGCCCCGGGCGTTCTCGCCGAGGGCGCCCTTGTGGATGCGTTCGGCGAGCCGGTCGGCGATGACCTTGGCCAGGAACTCCGTGGAGGTGTTGACCCCGGCGAAGTCGGGTTCGTTGTCGAGGTTGCGGTAGTTGAGCTCGCTGACGACGGCGCCGAGTTCCTGGGTGGCCAGGCCGATGTCGACGACGATGTTGTCCTCGTCCAGCTGTTCGCGCCGGAACGTGGCGTCCACGAGGAAGGTGGCCCCGTGCAGGCGCTGCGCGGGTCCGAAGACCTCTCCGTGGAAGCTGTGGGCGATCATGAGGTGATCGCGGACGGTGATGCTGAACAACGGACGACCCTCCAGGTGCGGCGCGTCTGCTCCCCCGCCGATCGCTGCGGGGATGCCGGGTAGTACGGCTGATTCCCTTCCCGCGTTCAGCGCGGGTCACGTCTTTTCTCAGGTCAGGCGCGCGTGTCGTACCGGATTGAACGGTTCTTCCGCCGATGTCCGCGGCCGGGGGCCGGCCGGTGTCAGCCGGCCGGGTCGTAGCGGACGCGGTGGCACAGGGCCGGGATCTCCCCGGAGGCCAGGGCGGGCAGCACCGCGGGCAGGTCCTCGAAGGCGGACTCGCCGGTGACGAGGGCGTCGAGCGCGGGGTCGGCGAGCAGGTCGAGGGCGAGGGCGAGCCGGTCGGCGTAGGTGCGGCCGGCGCGGCGCGGGGAGACGGTGCCGACCTGGCTGCTGCGCACGACCAGCCGGCGGGAGTGGAACGCCTCGCCGAGCGGCAGGCTCACCTTCCGGTCGCCGTACCAGCTCAGTTCCAGGACCGTGCCCTCGGGGGCCAGCAACTCCAGGGAGCGGGTGAGGCCCTGCTCGGTGGCGCTGGCGTGCACGACGAGGTCGCGGTCGCCGAGGGCGTCCTCGGGCGAGGCGAAGTCCACGCCGAGCGCCTCGGCGACCGCGGCCCTGCGGGGGTCGGCGTCGACGAGCTGGAGGCGCACCCCGGGGAAGCGGGCGAGCAGCGCGGCGACCGAGCAGCCGACCATGCCGCCGCCGACCACGGCGATCCGGTCGCCGACCAGCGGCGCCGCGTCCCACAGCGCGTTGACGGCGGTCTCCACGGTCCCGGCGAGCACGGCCCGCCCGGCGGGCACGGGGTCCGGCACCGGGGTGACGGCGCTCGCGGGGACGACGTAGCGGGTCTGGTGCGGGTACAGGCAGAAGACCGTGCGGCCGCGCAGCGCGCCGGGGCCCTCCTCCACGACACCGACGTTGAGGTAGCCGTACTTCACCGGGCCGGGGAAGTCGCCCTCCTGGAACGGCGCCCGCATCGCCGCGTACTGGCCGGCGGGCACCCCGCCGCGGAAGACGAGCGTCTCCGTGCCCCGGCTCACCCCGGAGTACAGCGTCCGCACCAGCACCTCGTCCTCGCCCCGTTCCGGCAGCCCGACCTCCCGTACGGCACCCCGGCCGGGGGCGTCGAGCCAGAACGCGCGTGCGCTGCGGTTCATCCAAGTCCTCCTGAACGATCGGGAAGCCGCTTGCGTACCGAGGGGTGCACAGGCCGCGCACAAGGTAGCGGCGTTGATCGACTCTGTCACACGGCCGGAGGATGCTCGGTGGCCCTGAACACTACTGACGGCGCGAGGCTCGTCCAGCAGGAGACGGCCGTGGGGGCGGGCGTGCAGGTCCTGCTGCTGGGTCTGCTCGGCACGGCGGCGGGCCTCGGCCCGGCGGGCTGGCTGACCGGCCTCGCGTTCGCGTCGGCCGGCTGGGCGGTGCTCTCCCGGGCCCTGCACCGCTCCCGGCTGCGCAGCTTCGGCGCCGCGAACCGGGTCACCCTCGGCCGGGCCGTCCTCGTCGGCGGGGTGACCGCCCTGGTCGCGGACTCCTTCCACGGCTCGCCGCCCGTCGCGCTGTTCGTCGGCCTGACCGCCGTCGCGCTGGTCCTCGACGGCGTGGACGGCAAGGTGGCCCGCCGCACCGGCACCTCGACCCCGCTGGGCGCCCGCTTCGACATGGAGGTCGACGCGTTCCTCATCCTGGTGCTGAGCGTGTACGTGGCCACGCGGCTCGGCCCGTGGGTGCTGCTGATCGGCGCGATGCGGTACGTGTTCGTCGCCGCCGCCCGGGTGTGGCCCTGGCTGACCGCGCCGCTGCCGCCGAGCACGGCCCGCAAGACGGTGGCCGCCCTGCAGGGCGTGCTCCTGCTGCTGGCCGGCGCGGGCCTGCTGCCGTACGCGGCGGCCTTCGCCGTGACGGCGCTGGCCCTGGGTCTGCTGGTGTGGTCGTTCGGCCGGGACGTGCTGTGGCTGTGGCGCACGTCCCGGACGGCGGCGGCTCCTGTCCCGGCCGCGCGAGAGGTGCGGGAGCTGGTGGCGGGGTGAGACGCGGGCGGGCGGTACGGGCGGGCGCCGCCGGCGCGTCCGGCCCTGGAGCCTCGCGCGTCAGTGACCCGGCGGCCCCACGCGTCAGCGGCCCCGCGCGTCAGCGGCCCCGCGGCAGCAGCGCCACCGCCGCGGCGGGTACGGCGGCCAGCACCAGCCACGGCACGGCGGGCGGCAGCCCGGAGTCGAGCAGCAGGCCGGTCGCGGAGCTGCCGGCCAGCACGACCAGGCCGGACACCGAGGACAGCGCCCCGGTGTACAGGCCCGGCCGGCCCTCCTCGGCGAGGTCCGGGACCCAGGCCCGCACCACGGGCACGACCAGCATCTGGCCGACGGTGAGCAGCACCACGAAACCGGCCGCGGGCACCAGCCCCGCCGCTCCCGTCCACCCGGCCGGCCGCGCCGCCGCCACGGCCGCGAACCCGGCCGCCACCAGCAGCAGCCCGGCCGCCGCCGACCGGCGCGGCGCGAGCCGCTCCCCCGACCGGCGCGTGACCGGCATCTGCGCGGTCACCACCAGCAGCGACGACAGGGCGAACAGCCAGGCCAGGCCCGCCTGCGAGCCGGTGGCGCGCTCCACCTCGCCGGGCAGGGCCAGGTAGAGCTGGTTGTAGGCGAGCAGGTAGGCGCCGTACGCGCAGCACAGCGCGAGGAACGGGCGGTTGCGCAGCAGCGGCCGCAGCCCGCCCCGCACCCGGGTGCGGGCCCGGCCCGGGAGGTGCCGCGGCAGCAGCCGGGCGTGCCCGGCGAACACGAGCACGAAGACCCCGGCGCCCGCCAGACAGGCCGTGCGGAAGTCCACGGCCAGCAGCAGCGCGCCGAGCAGCGGCCCGAGGAACGCCCCGGCCTGGCCGGCCACGGTGAACAGCGCCAGGACCCGGGTCCGGGGCCCGCCGCCCGCCTCCTCCCACACGACCGCCTGCCGCGCGACCTCCGACTCGACGGCCGGGGAGAACAGCGCGGCGGCGAACCCGATCAGCAGGACCGCGCCGATGACCGCCCAGGTCCGCGCCGCGTACCCCAGCCACACGAACCCGGCGACGCGCAGCGCGCAGCCCGCGAGCACCACGGGCCGGACGCCGTACCGGTCCGCCAGTGCCCCGCCGACCACGAACAGCCCCTGCTGGCTGAAGGTCCGCAGCCCCAGCACCAGCCCGACCAGCCACCCCGCCATGCCGATCTCCCGGCCCAAGTGCGCGGAGAGGAAGGGCAGGACGGCGAAGAAGCCGATGTTGAAGGCGAGTTGGGTGAGGACCAGCAGCCGCAGGAGCGGCGGGAGACGGGCGGGCCGTCCCGGCGTCCCGCGCGGACCGGTGGACAGGCCGGCGGGCGGGGCGGTCACGGGGCTCCCGCCGGCTGCTTCTCCCGCGCCGGCCCTTCCCCGGTGCGTTCCGGCGTACGGCCGGCCGGACGCGGGCGCCGCACCCCGCGCGCCGCGGTCACGGCGAGCGCGCCGAGCAGGGCGAGGGCGGCGGCGGGGGCGAGGACCGCCCAGGGGGCGCGTTCGGCGTAGGGCTGGTTCTCGGCGAGCAGCAGGCCCCACTCCGGGGACGGCGGCTGGGCGCCGAGGCCGAGGAAGCCGAGCGAGGCCAGGGCGAGGGCGACGCCGGGCAGCCGCAGCAGGGCGTGGCGGGCGACGGACGGCAGGACGGCGGGCAGCAGGACGCGGCGCGCCAGGTACCGGCGGCCGGCGCCCAGGGCGCGGGCGGCCGCGACGTGCGGCGTGGCGCGTTCCTGCCGCAGCAGCGCGGCGGTGTGCGCGGCGAGCGGGGCCCAGGCGACCGCGGTCACCGCGAGCGCGGGTGTGGCGGCGCCGCTGCCCGCGACGGCGGTGACCAGGAGCGCGGCAAGCACCGGCGGGACGGCGTTGACGGTGTCGGCCAGCGGCCCCGACAGCCGGGGCGCCAGGCCCAGCAGGACGCCGAGGCACAGCGTCGTGGCGCTGACGGCGCACGCGAGGGACAGGGTGTCGAGGGCGCCGTGGGCGACCCGGGCGAGCAGGTCCCGGCCGAGCGCGTCGGTGCCGAACGGGTGCGCCCCGCTGGGGCCTTGGAGCCGTTCGCCGGTGTCCAGGGCGAGCGGGTCGCGGGGCAGGCCGAGCGCGGTCACGGCGAGCAGCAGCCCGCCGTGGGCGAAGGGCAGGGCACTGCGCGCGGGTCCCGCCGGCCGGTGCAGCGTGGGCAGCGCCCCGTCGCGCAGGGCGGGCCCGAGGAGCGGCCGGGCCGCCAGGCGGCACAGCGCGGTGGCCGCGGCGCCGAGCAGGACGAGGGCGAGGACGCCCGCCTGGAGGACGGGCAGGTCCTGCGCGAGGGCCGCCCGCAGCGTGGTGCGGCCCAGGCCGGGGATGTCGAAGACCTGCTCCACGGCGACGGCCCCGCCGGTCAGGCCGACGGCGAACAGGCCGAGGTTGGGCAACAGGGCGGGCAGGCAGCGGCGTACCGCGTGGCGGGCGAGGCGCCCGCGCGGCAGGCCGCGCGCGGCGGCGGCCCGCGCCCACGGTTCGGCGAACGCGCCCGGCAGCAGGTCGTCCAGCAGCCGCCCGAGCACGGCACCGGCGGGCAGCCCCAGGGCGAGCGCGGGCAGCACCGTCCACCGCGGCCCGTACCAGCCGAGCGCGGGCAGCCAGCCCAGGTGCACGCCGACGACGGTGGCGAGCACCGACGCGGTGA
Source organism: Streptomyces sp. NPDC085946 (assembly GCF_044540485.1). NCBI lineage: Bacteria > Bacillati > Actinomycetota > Actinomycetes > Kitasatosporales > Streptomycetaceae > Streptomyces > Streptomyces sp. NPDC085946. Next base: position 263,791 of record NZ_JBITSF010000010.1, read on the forward strand.
GGAACTCCGGCAGCGCGGCGAGCACGGCCGAGCCGGTGCCGCTCCTCCGGGAGCGCCCGCCGGTCCGCAGCGTGCGGGCGCACACGAGGGCGGCGGTGACGGCGGCGACCGCCAGGGCCACCGTCATCAGCAGCAGCGAGGCCCCCAGGGCCCGGAGCACGGCGGGCGTGACCTCGCCGCCGGTGAGCCACGACCGTCCGGCGTCCCCGCGCGCCAGCCCGCCGAACCACTGTCCCAGCAGGTGCACCGGCCCCTGGCCGAGTCCGAGCCCGCCGCGGATGTCCGCCAGCACCTCGGGGGCGGGGTCGCGGTCGGCCGACCGGGCCTTGAGGACGGTCAGCGCCGGGTCGGTGCGCGACAGCCAGGGCAGCAGGCCGACTCCGCACAGCAGGGCGGCCGCGAGCGCCACCCGCCACAGGACCTGTCGCACGGTTCAGCGCCGCGTGCCCGTGCCGACGAGGGTCCGCTCGTACGGGTCGAGGAGCACACCGCGTACCGAGTCGCCGACGCCGGTGACGACCCGCTGGTGGACCAGGGGCACCACGGCGTCGGTGCCGAGGATCTCCGCCTCGGCGGCCATGGCGGCGTCCTGCCGCTCCGCGGTGTCGGCGGTCCGCTCGGCCCGGGCCACGGCCCGGTCGACGTCCTCGTCGCACAACCGGGCGATGTTGTAACCGCCGTCGCAGGTGTGGTCGCTGGCCAGGACGGCGACGGGGTCGCCGGTGTCGACGAGCGTGTTCCGGGCGAGGACGAACGCGTCGAACTTTCCGTCCAGCGCGTCGGCCTCCAGGCGCGCGTACTCCCGCACGTGGAGCTTCACCGTGAACCCGGCCTTCTCCAGCTGCTGTTCGAGCACCTGGGCGACCTCGGGCAGCTCGGGCCGGTTGTCGTAGGTGGCGAGGGTGACGGTCGTGCCCTCGGCGTCACGGGGCCGGGCCCGCCCGGTGGGCTCGGTGCGCCTGCCCGCGGCCCAGGTCACGGCGGGCCCGTAGATCCCGGCACCCGGGTCGGCGTACCCCTCGTACACGCCGTCGGCGAGCGCGGCGGTGTCGACGGCCCGGCGGGCGGCCGCGCGCACCCGCGGGTCCGCGAAGGGACCCGAGGCGGAATTGAGCAGCAGGCTGGTGGTGCGGGTGGTGGCGGTGGCCCGCCGGGCGTCCGCGTCGAGGCCGGCCGCCTGCGACACGGGCACCGCCTCGGCGATGTCGACCTGGCCGGTGCGCAGGGCGTTGGTGCGGGCGGTGCCGTCGGCGACGAACCGCACGTCGATGCCGGCGACCTGGGCGCGGCCGCCCCAGTAGTCGTCGAACCGGTCGAGGGTGGCGGAGGCCGAGCCGTCGACGCCGGTGAGCTCGAAGGGCCCGGTGGCGGTGCCGACCGGATCCACCCGGCCGTCCTCGCCGTACGCCGCGTCGGAGAACACGGCGAGACTCGGGCTGGACAGCCGCAGTGGCAGGACCGGGTCGGGTTCGCCGGTGGTGACGCGCACGCCGCGGCTCCCGTCGGCCGTCACGGCGAGGCGGACACCGGACAGCGCGGCGGGCGCCGGCCTGGCCTCGGCGGCGTGCGCGAAGGCGGTGGCGACGGCGGACGGGCTGACGTCGGTGCCGTCCTGGAAGACCGCCTCCCGCAGCGTGAACCGCCAGGTACGGGCGCTCTCCCGCTGCCACGACTCCGCGAGCGCGGGCACCGCGGCACCGTTGGTGTCGAGCGCGGTCAGCCCCTCGGCGACCCCGAGCCGGCTGAGGATCGTGGCGTCGGCCCCGTAGGGCGAGAGCCGCTCGGCGGGCGGGAAGGCGAGGGCGACGCGCAGCCGCGAGCCGTCCGCCGCACCGCTCCCCGCCTCGCCGCCGGCGGAGGAGAAGCAGCCGGCCAGGAGCGGGGCGAGGAGCACGGCGGCGAGGAGCCGCGAGGTACGCACCACGGTCACCACCCCACCGGTATCTCGAAGTGGACGACGCCGTTGCCGCCGCCCGGTTCCTCACGCTCGTCGTGCACGACCTTCCCGAGGGACCGCCAGAAGGCCTCGGCACCGGGAACCGAGGGATCGGTGTGCAGGTAGACGGCGCGGTACCCGCCGTCGGCGGCGGCGAAGGCCAGCAGCTCCTCGACCATCCGCCGCGCGAGCCCCCGCCTGCGGTGCCCGGGCCGGACGTACACCCGCCGCACCTGGGCCGTCTCCCCCGAGGGGTAGCGCTCGGCGAGCCGGCGCGGGTTCGGCGGATGGGCGGGCCCCCGGGAGTCGAGCGCCGCGGTGGCCACCACCTCCCCGCCCTCCGGTTCGAGCGCGACCAGCAACGTGTGACGGACCGGCACCAGATACGCGGCCGCCGGATCGACGATGTCGCCGTGCCAGCGGGGCACGTAGCCGGTGCCGAAGTCGCGGTAGACGGTGTCGAGCATGACCGCCCGGGCGGCGTCTATGTGGGTGGGGTCTGCCGGTCTGATGCTGTAGTCGTGCACTTGCGTATCATATGCAATAAGGAGATGGAGTGATCGCGGAAGCCCGGGCTTTCCAGCCGCAAGGAGGCGACCAGTCACATGATCCACTTCTGCTTTACCCAACGTCCCCATAGAATCCGTCCGTCCGTGGGGGGCGAGTGCGACAAGGCGAACATGTCGCACAGGGGGGATCAGTCGGAGAACGCCGGGCCTGCCCGCGTCGCCGTGCTCCCCGGAAGGAAGTCCGTGCTTTCCCTTCTCCGGGCCGGTGAAGCGCAACGTGAGAGCAGGGACAACCGTGACGACAATTCCGGGTGGATTCGCGGGCGGCGGAGATCTGGAACGCCTGAAATCGATCCTCGCTGGCTGGCGCACATCGCTCGTGGACCTCAGCGGGCGCAACCGGCTGCTGAACTTCCGGCACACCCGCTCCTCGACGCTGGAGATCTCAGCCCCTTCGCCATCTGACCTCGTGGGCCTGCTCGAGGACCGCGCACTGCACTTCGCGGCGCTTCCCGACGAGGTTCCCGCGGAAGGCGAGGAGCCACTGTGTCCTCCCCCGGGCGAGTACGACATCGTCACGCAGAAGACCACGGCCCCCGCCCTGCACAGGGCGCTGCGCTCCCTCCGCAGCAAGGCGACCCAGGTGTTCAACGACTACGGTCTGTGGACCCTCAACCTCGGCGTCGGCATGCTTCATTGGCGCGAAGACGGGGCTACTACCAGTAGCCAGGCGCCGCTGATCCTCTTCCCGGTGGAGCTCGTGCGGACGTCCACCGGGCAGCTTCTCCTCCAGGCGAACCCCGACGAGGACCCTCAGCTCAATCCCGCGCTGCCCATCAGACTGGAACAGTTCGGCATCGACTGGGCGCCTGTCGCGGAGACCGACTGCCGTGACGTGGGCGCGGTGGTCGAGGCCGTACGCAAAGCGGTGGCCGGCAAGTCCCTATGGGAGGTAGAGGAGCGAGCCGTCATGGCTCTCTTCGCCTCACACAAGGAGTCGATGTACCGCGATCTGCTGGAGAACGAGGACCGGCTCCTCGCGAGCGACCTGGTGCGCGCGGTGGCGGTGGGCCCCGGCGGCGTCCTCGCCTCCGACCGCTTCGATTTCGAGGAGGTGCCGTCGGAACGCGTCGACGAGCTGGCTCCTCCCGAGGACACGCCTCTGGTCCTGGACGCGGACACCTCGCAGCGGCAGGCCGTCGCGGCCGCCGTGGCGGGCCGGTCCTTCGTGCTGGACGGTCCTCCCGGAACGGGCAAGAGCCAGACCATCACCAACATCATCGCCGGCCTGATGCACGCCGGCCGCAGCGTGCTGTTCGTCAGCGAGAAGGCGGCGGCCTTGGACGTCGTGCTTCAGCGCCTTGGTTCGGTCGGCCTGGACTCCTACGCCTTCGCCTTGCACAGCCGTAACACCAGCCGCAAGGCCGTGGCACAGGAGCTGGGCGGTGCGCTCTCCGAACAACCCCAGGCGACCGGGCTGCCCGACCAGGAGAAGGCCCAGGCACGCCTCGACCGCGAGGCGCTGTCCGCGTACGCCACCGCGATGAACGAGGTACGCCAGCCACTGGGACGCACGTTGCACGACGTCATCGGCCAGGTGGGGCGTCTCGACGACGCCCCGGTCGCCTACCTCTCCGCTTCTGGGGGTGGTTCGTCCCGGCGTTTCGACGCTTCCTCCCTCTCCGCGGCCGGTCTGGATGACGTCCTCAAGGCCGCGCACGCCATGGGTGACTCCTGGCAGACGGTGGCCGATCCAGACTTTCCCTGGCGAGAACTGCGCACGGACCGGTCTCATCCTGGTCCTGCGCTGGAAGAAGCACGCACGGCCCTGGCCGGACTCCTGAATGCCCTTGACGGCTACGAAGCGCTCAACCTGAGCGGCGCGCACTTCACGACGTCGCTCCAGGTGGACCGTCTTGTCCGGTTGCTCGGCTTGCTGGACGAACGGCTGCCGGTGCCCGAGTGGTGGCTCACCGACGCCGACATGGCGCACGCCGTGACCGATCCGGTCGAGTCCTTCCTCGACGCTCTGCGCCGGGTACGGCGGGTCCAGGAAGCCGCGCAAGATCTGGTGGGCGACCGCTGGCAGGAGGTGTCCCCGCGGCTTCGGTCCGAGCCGCCGACGGCGGAGCAGGCCTTGGTGTCTCTTGAACCGCGGGGTCTGGATCTGACCGGGCTGACCGAGCGGCAGGCGGTGGGTCTGGGGCGGGACTTCCGGAAGGCGGCCGACCTGCTGGGCAGCGCTACCGCCTCGACCCGTGAGCTCGCCCGAACTCTGGGCAGCGACGAACCGCGCTCATTGGCCGAGGCGACGGCCCTGTGCGATCTGGCGGACCTGTCCGGCGTTCCGCACCGTCCGCTGGAGGCGTGGCTCGCCCCGGAGCGCTTTGCCGCGGCCCAGCGTGCGGCCCTCGGTCTCGTGGCCACCGCGGTGCGGGAGTTCGAGGCCCGCCGTGACCGTACGGCGGCGGCACGGGCGATCGCGCAGGAGCACGCGGGGCCGGGCTGGGCGGACATGCCGCCGCATCTGCCCCGACAGCCGGAGGCGGCGGAGACCGCGCTCGGCTTCCTGGAGCCGTCCGGTGCCGACCTCACGGGACTCGGACGGGACGAGGCCGACTCGCTCGCCTCCCGGTGGGGCTCTCTCGCCGACATGCTGGAGGGCACCGCCAAGTGCGCGGTAGGAGTCGCGAATTTGCTGGGCTGCGAACCACCGGCCACCGCTTCCGCGACGCGGTCCGTGACCGAGCTGGCCACGCTGACCGGCACCGTCCATCGGGCGCCGGCCGCCTGGTTCGATCCGGCCGTGCTGCCTCGGGTACGTCAGCGCGTGGACGAACTGCACCGCCTCATGAACGTCCTCGACGAGGCTCGCCGGGAAGCGCAGGGCGTGTTCGGTCCCGGCACTCCTCACACCGAGGGTCTGACCGATGCGGTGCGCCGTCTCTCGGAGAGCGGCCGACGCTTCGCGGCGGGTCTGTCCTCCCAGGTGCGGGCCGACCGGAAACTCGTCGGCGGCATCAGTACCGGCGGGTCATGGAGCAGCGGCCTGCAGACGGAATTGGGCAAGGCTGCGGCCTGGCATCAGGCGCACCGAGCCGTACGTGCCGTGGTGGCCGAGCACGCGGAACTGCTCGCACCCTATGCCGGTGACGACCTGCCCGATCTCGACGCGCTGGACGGCGCGCTGCGCCAAGCCGAGGACGCCTGCCGGCTCGCCCCGGACGTCGTGGCCGACCCGGTCCGTCGCAACCGTCTGGTCTCGCAGCTGGCCCACGACTCCGCCGCCGACCCGGCCCTGTGTGGGTGGGGCAAGCAGCTGAAGCACGACCTGAGCACATGGGACTCGGCACTGCGGGAGCCGCAGCTGCGCGAGCACGCCACGGAACTGGGCCGTCTGGGACCGGCGGCAGCCGCCATGTGGTTGCGCGCCCACGTGCCGGCGCTGGAGGACGCCGTACGGCTCATCGATGCGGTCCAGTCCGTCGGCCGCCGGACTTTCACCGGGGGAACGGGCCACACTCTCGCCTCGGCACGCACGGCGGTCGCTGCGGCGCACGCGGCACAGCAGGAGGACGCGGCGTTCGCCGCCCGAGAGACCCACGACCGGGAGCTGCTGTGTACTTGGTACGCGGGCCTGGACACACGTCTTGACGGCCAGCCGGACACCGGCGGCAGCACGACGGCGGAAGACGACTTGCTGCGCCGGGCCATGCTGCTGTCGTCCACGGGCGACGGATCCGGTGCGGAACCCTCTGTTGGCGAGACCGTTGAGCTGCTGGGCGCGTACGCGGCGGACGGCCGTCCCCGCACCGCCGCCCTGGCCGCGGCACTTGCCGCCGCGGCCGAAGCCCACCGGCTGGCCGGACCGGTCCTGGCGGACCCGAACCGGCGCAGCGGTCCCGCCCGCGCCCTCTGCGCCGAGCGGCCGCCTGTTCCGGGGCTGCTGGAGACGGCCGCTCGCCTGCGGGCCGAGTGCGCTGACTGGGAGACCTTCACCGGCTCCCCTGCCCTGGCCCCTGCCGCCTCCGGGCTGCGGTCCTGTTCCTTCCCTGAGGGAACGGCCTGGCTGCGTGCTCACCTCGATCCCCTCGACGAGGCCGCTTCCCTGATCCACTCGGTGGCCCGTGCCACAGACTCCCCGGGCGGGGATGCCGACTGGCTGTCCCTGGGCGGCGCCCGCTCCTCCGTGGCGGCCGTGGTGGCAGCCCGCGCGGCCGAGGAGGAGTTCCTGGGTGCCGAGGCGGACCACCGCCGTCTGCTCGGTGACCTGTACGAGGGGGTGCGCACCTCTCGGGAGACCGTCCACAGTGCCTTGGACTGGGCCCTCAGTGTCAGGCGCACCGCTTCCGTCACCGGCTCGGCCGCTCCTCTGGGGCCCGAGGCCGCCCGCCTGCTGCTGCGCGCGGCGGCCGATTCGTCGGTGGAGCGCCGCAACCGCGACTGGCTGGAGCGGGTGGAGGTTCTCATCGGCCACTTCACACCGGTCCGGGCAGCGGAGATCCGCGCCGAGCTGGAGGCCGGGTTCCCGTCCGCCCGGACACTCCTCGACCGCATGTCCGACGATCCCTACGGCCCGGACGCCTGGCTTCGCTCCGCCGAGGCCCACGAGGTGCTGAGCCGTTACGGACTGGAGGACCTGCCGACGCAGCTTGCGGACCGTGGAGTGCCGGCTTCACTGTTTCCCGTGGCCGTGGAGCGCACCGTGCTGCGTGCCTGGGTGGAGCATCTGCTGGCGTCCGACAGCCGTCTCGCGGTGGTACGAGCCGCCGATCGTGACCAGTTGGTGGAGCGCTACCGTCGGCTGGACCGCGGTCTGGTCCAGTCCGCCCACGCGACGGTGATCGCCGCCTGCAACGCACGACGTCCTCGCCGGGCGACAACGGGACAGGCCGCGATCCTCAGCCGTCAGGCGAAGTTGCAGCGACGGCACATGCCGGTACGTCGGCTCTTGGACGAGACCCGAGACGTCGTGCAGCGGCTCAAGCCGTGCTTCATGATGAGCCCGTTGACGGTCAGTCAGTACCTTCCGTCAGACTTCCACTTCGACGTGGTGATCTTCGATGAGGCGTCCCAAGTCCTTCCGCAGGACGCGGTGAACGCCGTGTACCGCGGTGACGCCCTGATCGTGGCGGGTGATCCACGGCAGCTCCCGCCCACGTCGTTCTTCAGCGCCGGTGGCGACGCCGACGATGATGACGAGTGGGATGAGGAGGCGCCCGACTCCTTCGAGTCCATCCTGGACGCCTGCAAGGCCAGCGGGGTGCTGCGCGAGCTGTCACTGCGCTGGCACTACCGCAGCCGCCACGAGGACTTGATCGCCTTCAGCAACCACGAGTTCTACGACAACTCCATGGTCGTGTTCCCGGGCGCGATCATCGACGGCCACAACGTGGGCGTCGCGTTCTACAAGGCCGACGGCGTGTACGACCGCAGCAACAAGCGCGACAACGTCCGCGAGGCCCAGTTGGTGGCCGAGCGGGTCGTCCACCACTTTTCGACGCGGCCGTATCTGACCCTGGGCGTCGTCACGCTCTCCAAGGCACAGGCGGACGCCGTCGAGGACGCCGTCATCGAGGCGCGCAGGTCCCGGCCCGACCTCGACGGGTACTTCACGGAGGACCGCCTGGGCGGCTTCTTCGTGAAGAACCTCGAAACCGTGCAGGGTGACGAGCGCGACGTGATCATCCTGTCGGTCGGCTACGGTCCCGACACGCAGGGCAAGCTGCGTTCCTCCTTCGGCCCGATCAATCGCGAGGGCGGCTGGCGGCGGCTGAACGTGGCCGTGACCCGGGCGCGGCACCGGGTGGAGGTCGTGGCGTCCTTCCACGGCGCCGACCTGCCGGACAGCGCGAACAAGAGCGTCCAGCACCTCAAGCGCTACCTGCAGTACGCGGAGCAGGGTCCCACGATCCTGGCCACGGCCGCCCCCGACGCGGACGCCGTGCCGGAGAGCCCTTTCGAGGAGGACGTGCTCGACACCCTGCGCGGCTGGGGCTACGACGTGCAGCCCCAGGTGGGCGTGGCAGGCTTCCGGATCGACATGGCGGTCCGGCACCCCGGGGCTCCTGGCTCGTACGCGCTCGGCATCGAGTGCGACGGCGCGATGTACCACTCCTCCCGCGCGGCCCGCGACCGCGATCGGCTGCGCGAGGAAATCCTGCGCGGCCTGGGGTGGAACCTGCACCGGATCTGGGGAACGGACTGGTACCGCAACCGCAAGGACGCGCAGCGGCGGTTGCGCGAGGCGGTGGAAGCCGCCTGTGCGACCGCCCCGTACGCGATTGCGGCGGAGCCCGAGCCTGTGACGGTACCCACCGCGGCATCGGAGGTCGAGATTGTCCCTGTCGCCGAATCGGACCGCTCCGAGTGGAGCCGTCCCTACCGCGCCATGCGCCTCGAGGAGCTGTACGAGTTGCGGAGGGTGCTGGGCATGCGGACAGGGCTCGGTGACATCGACCTCCGGGAACCTGAGGCCCGCGGGCTGGTAGCGGAGGTGGCCCAGCAGATCATTGCGGTCGAGGGGCCTGTCGAAGAGGAGGTGCTGATCGGCAGGATCCGCGCGGCCTGGGACATCGGCAGTTCGAAGCAGGTCGTGCAGGTGAGTGCCCGCAACGCGCTGAAGGTCTTGGTGCGCAGAGGATCCGTGGTGAGGTCCGGGACCACGTGGGACCTGCCGGACCGCGAGGTCACGACGGCCCGCACGCCGAGCGCGGACTTCGATCGCAAGAAGGTTTCCCACGTCCCGCCGGTCGAGCGCCGGGTCGCCCTGCTGGGCGTGCTTTCCGAATCCCCCGGCCTGCAACGCACGGAATTGGCCAGGGAGACCGCCCGGTTCTTCGGGTGGCTACGTCTGGGGCCGGACATACGTGCAGCGTTCGAGGCGGACATCGAGGAGCTGATCGCCGGCGGGCTCGTCGCCACGGGCCCGTCAGGACTCGTGTCGGTGGAGGACACCACCGGGTGACGACCGTGCGCCGGTTCAAGGACAGACGGGTCACGGCCGGCAACTTGCGCGAGCGGAGCAGTCCGCTCACCGATCGGTCGACAGTGACGTGGTGGGCCTTGATGACGGTGAATCCGATGCGATGACGGGTGATGTCGGGAAGAATGCTGTGAAGTCCGTGAACGAGGGGGCGAACGATAGGTGCGGCTCTACTAGCGCTTGCGGCTGCGGTGATCGGAGGCGGGGTCTCTCTGGCGTCGGTTTTCCTCACGCAGCGCAGTGCGGAACGCGGATGGACTCGTGAGCACAAGCGGATCGAGCGGCATCGCGAGGAGGACCGGGCCCGTGAGTGGGACAGCCGTTTGTTGGAGGAACGGCGAGCCGTGTACACGCGGTTGAACGCCACTGCGAGAGCAGCCCGAGACGCTTTGGCGGAATGGATGCACGATTTTCGCCGGGGCGGCACCCTTGACGAGGCGCGACGGACGGAATTGAAGGAGCTTTAGGGTGCCTACGTCGTCCAGCACGCGGAGTCCCACACATGATCGTGTCCGATGCCGTGCTGCCCGTTCTGGGTGCCACCAACGGCTCGCTGCGGAAAATCTACGGGCTGGTGCAGCACCTGGACGCGGGGCAGCCGGGCCAGGAGGAGAACCTTCGGGAACTGGGCCGACGGGTGGACGACCTCTGGGACCACCTGACCGCTCTACGGGATGAGATGCGCCGGGATTTCGGCGTCTCCGCACGCGTGGAAGCACTCGACAGGAAGCCGGTGGAGGCCATTTGACCGGGGGCGAGTCCACATACCCGTGACTGGCGGGTTGGAGGCGGACCAAGAGGTCTGTGGGAATCCGTGTGATTCCTCCGCAAGCTCCATTGCGCGACCACTCGCATCCCGGGTCTCCTCCAGACCATCCTCAACTTGTATATGGCGAGCTCAGACTGAGGGCGGGGGGAAAGATTACCATTGCCCTCAAAGAAAAAACTTGCAACATTGAAAAAATTATTTACCTTTTGCCGAATTGACCAGCCCGGGAAATGACACCTGTATCGCGGAGCCGCCATAAACGAAAGACATTCCGAACCTTTCTGCAATCTTTCGCTGCTCCGAATTTTCGTACTCGCCCTCTTTGCCCGGCAATGCGATAATGGCGACAATGTAGGGATCCGTGTCATCCCTTTCGGCGGGAAGGTTGTCAGAGAAGTTCGGAATTACCCGCCAGGTGGTAACATATCGACCCTTCCTGGTCACATTCAAAATTTCGCTGCTGTAATAAAGGCGCGATTGATACCTGACGTACTCGTCCCCTGGATCAGCAACCCACTCGGGCGCATTCGCTTCATGTTTTAGATTTTTCAAATTCCATGACACTTTCCATGAATCCGCGAAGTCGGGATCCAGCGTTCCCCTGTCTCCCCTGACGACCGCCAACTCCAGGTCGGCATGCACGATCTGAAATTTAGAATTCGCGGGAATTTCGACGAGCCTCTCATGCTTGAAGTCGTCGCCCGGCTCGAGCCAGTCCCCTGGAGCGGAGAACCCGCCGGAGTCGACGAGGTCCCAGTCATCTTCTACAGAGTTTCTCCTGAAGTCCAACTCATAAGGTGGAGTAATATCCCTTTTCCAGTCATCCATATTTCTCGCCTTTTCGGAAAATTTCGTCGACAAGCCATATATACGCCACATCCCTCCCAGTACATACAGCCGGACCTTCCCGGAGTTCTTGTAGCGGATGCGGGTCGGCACATGCAGAACCTCCCCGTTTTCATTTAGATTTGGCTTTCCGAATTCAACTTGCAACGGAAGTGCGCTGGTGGTCGCATAAGGCAAGTACACCTGAGAGTAGGCAAGGTTCGCCACAGCCAGCAGAGTCGATGCAACTACACCGGCTGCCACCCCCTTAGGATGAAGGACTTCACGCCAAATGTTTTGACGGTGCAACATCCAGAGGGACCACAAAGACCACGCAAGAAGAATCGGCCAAAGCCACAAGTAATGCGTATATTCACCACCGTAAAGATGAACGACAAGGAGCAGCAGGTTGACGGCAAAAGCAACCAGAGTTCCAATCAGCACAACCAGCCCAGAATGCTTGAAATATCTTTTTCTCCAGTAGTCAAAAGTCGCTACGACAGCCAGCATTTCCACAATCGACGCGACAATGAATGAAACTCCTGCGACGCGCCCTCCGTATGTGAGCGCCCTAAACGCATCTATTAGGCCTATTCTTCCGACGACTGCCGATGTGACAATGAATCCGACCGCCGTAACAAAGCCCATCGTGCGCCGCCTCCACCGGCGATGGGGCCACACCTCGACACCTCCCCCGATCCATCGAACGCGCGATTGATCCTCGAAATCCATTTTTTTCGGAAGGCCGGCGCGGTGAATAATCGCACGCAAATCCCTTAACGACCACGCGCGTCCCAAGGATCGGCCTTCGATACTGACTTCTCTGAGGCCGCGCTCGTCCGGGGGGTGCACAGTGACAAGAGGCTGTTCCTTCATACAGAAAGGCTATTGAACAACCCCGGCGGGCGCACCAGTTAGTAAGCCCATCGGGTGACTTACCCACCTTCACTGCAGCCGCATCTACGCTCAGCTCATGGTGGGGTTCTGCATCGGAAGCGGCCTACCGTACGTGTCCGAGTTCACCGATGTTCCGGCGGCCTCGAATTCCTGATGCTTCCATAGCTGCCCATGCGACGGGAGAGAAAGAGAATCCGATCCTGAAGGGTATGGCATGTTCATCGACTGTGCGGGATTTTCAGGTCGCTGCGAACTTTTATTTATCAAGTTCAGGAAAAACCGTTTGAATCGACGAGGCGCACTCGCTCCGACAACACTGCGCGGGCCCCGTCGAAGTCGGCCAAGCGGGCCGCGACTGTGGCGACGGCAAGGCGGTCCGGAAGGGCGGCGGAGAACTTCAGGCCTCGTACGGCCCGGGAGTCCACGTCAGGCAGGACCAAGTTCTCGCCGACGCTCTCGCGAGCCGCGTGCCAGTCTGCCGGGGTGAGATTTTCCCGCAGGCGCAGCCAGCAGTCGGTGGGACGTTGCAAGGGGTCGGCAACCGAGGGAAGGGTGGCCGCGAGGGTGGCGTTGGCGCGGTAGCCGGCCCAGGTCCACCAACGGACGTCAGTACCAGTACGGGTGATCAGCGTGCCGCCCGGGTGCACGGTACCAGGCCCATCAGTCTCTCGCTGTCCGGCCAGACATGCCCCAGCTCGCCGGGTGAATGCAACGGGCGGGTCCGTGCCCAGCAGCACTTCGCGCATGGCGCGCGTCAGGGCGTACGAGAGGCCCGCGATGCCGCCGTTCATCCACTTGGCGATGCCGCCGCTGTCGGCGGGTTCGACGAAGACTCGTTTGCGCGTCCAGTCGATGTAGGTGACCTGCCAGCTTCGCCCGCCGAGCAGCAGGCGCCGTGGGCCGGGCCGTTCCTCGGTTAGCACGCTCGGGTCGGTGCGGCCGATCTCGGTGCGTCCGGACAGCACGGTGAACTGCGGCGGCGCGGTGAAGGACGCGGTGAGTTCGATGAAGTGCCGCTTGCCGAAGCGGCGTTCCGCCTCGGGGCCGATGAACAGCAGGCCGCCGTCGCTGTCGAGGAAGCCCTCCTCGGTGAGATGGCTCAGGATCGGGGCGGCGGACCGGTCGAAGGGGGCGAGGCCGTTCCACTGCTGTTCCCACAGCTGGTCGCCGAGCTTGTGCTGTTGCAGGGCGACGGCGAGGAGCTGCTGGGCCACGAGGTGGCGCGGTTCGGGCGGTGGGAGAACCGGTTCGACCCAGCCGCGCGACCACAGCAGAAGCAGTCCCGCCGCCTGCAGCAGGGTGTCCTTGCTCGTGGTGAGGAACAAGCAGTTGCGTACGGTGCCCGCACGTCGGCCGGTGCGGCCGATGCGCTGGAGGAAGGAGGCGACGGTGGCCGGCGAGTCGATCTGGATGACGCGATCCAGGTCGCCGACGTCGATGCCGAGTTCGAGGGTGGAGGTGGAGACGATGACGCAGTCGCGCGCTTCCGCGAACGCCTGCTCGGAGCGGGTGCGTTCGTCGACGGAGAGGGAGGCGTGGGACAGGAAGACGGTCACCTCCCGGGCCCGGAGCGCGGCGCCCAGTTCCTCGACCTGGCGGCGCGAGTCGCAGAAGACGAGCCGCTTCTCCCCCCGGTGCAGGGCGGCGATGAGCTTGGCGGCGTTGTCGAGGGAGCCCACGTAGTCGAGTTCCACCTCGCCCGCGGGCCGGCGGGGCGGGTCTGCGGCAACCTGCTCCCCGTGTCCGGCCGCGCCGGTGGCGGGCAGGTGGACACCCGGCGCGATGACCTGCCCGGTGCGGCTGCCGGAGCTGGCCCCCTGCAGCCAGTGCAACAGTTGCTCGGGGTTGCCGACGGTCGCCGAGAGCCCGACGCGCTGGATGGGCCGGCCGGTGACCCGCTCCAGCCGTTCGAGCACGGCGAGCAGGTGCCAGCCCCGGTCGTCGCCCGCAAAGGCGTGCACCTCGTCGACGACGACGGCCCGGACGCTTCCCAGCAGCCGCGCGTGGTCGGTCTTGACGCCGATCAGCATCGCCTCGAGCGACTCGGGCGTGGTCAGCAGGATGTCCGGCGCCTCGGTGCGGATGCGCTGCCGCTGCGACTCCTTGGTGTCCCCGTGCCAGAGCGCCGCACGCCGCCCCAGCCATTGGGCGTAGGTGTCGACGCGGGCGACGAGGTTGTTGAGGAGCGCCTTGAGGGGGCACAGGTACAGCACCGAGGTGCCGGTCCACCGCTGTTCGGCCATCGCTGACAGCAGCGGGAAGCAGGCCGCCTCGGTCTTGCCGCCGGCTGTCGGGGCCAGCAGGACGGCGTCCTCACCGTCCATGAGCGGTGTGATCGCCGCCCGCTGAAGAGGGCGCAGGTCGGGCCAGCCGAGGGTGTTGACGATGTGGTGCAGGACGACGGGGTCGAGCCGGTCGAGTACGTCGCTCCCTCCCCCGGCCGAGTCCGTCCCGGCCGGGTCGTCGCCATCCGCCATCACAGCTCCAGGTCGATGTCGTCGGCGGACGTGGAACCGCCAGTGACCGTGGCGGCCAGGTTCCGCTCTACGTCGGTGAGTTCGCTGCTCGCGACGGTCAGCTTGTAATGCCGCCGGGGATCGAAGTCATCGAACTGGTCCACACGGTCGAGGACGTCCCCGACGAGCTTCTTCAGGAACAGCCGGGGCGCCACGCCGACCTTTCCGCCCAGCGCCCCGCCAACGGCCCGTGCGAGGTCCGCGACGTAGGCATCATCGGTGACCATCCGCACACGCTCGGGTGATGTGGCGGCGTCCGCGTACAGGTCCCGAATGGTGACGCCGAGACCCACCAGGGATTCCTGGGTGAAGCCGGGCAACCGGATCTGCACCGCGCGGGGGTTGTCGAAGCGCGGGTCGGTGGTGAAGTCGGTGGCGAGCCGCTGGGCGAGCGGCGCCAGGCGCTGCACGCCCTGCTGACCGTCGTAGAAGGCGGGTGTACCGGTGATGACGAGGTACAGGCCGGGGAAGCGGCCGGAGTGCACCTCGTCGATGAGCTGCCGCAGCGCGTTGAGTGCCTTGTCGCGGGCGTCGGAGCGGACCCGCTGGAGCGTCTCCACCTCGTCGAGGACGACGAAGAGACCGGTATGTCCGGAGTCGCGCAGCACGGTGAGCAGGCCCTGCAGGAAGCCGAGCGCCCCGAAGTGGTCGAGGTCGCCGCGCACCCCGGCGGACCGACGGGCGGAGGCCGCGACGTGCGGCTGGCCGCCGAGCCACGCCAGCACGGCCGCGGCGGTCGCCTCGTCGCCGTCGGCGAGGGCGGCCCGGTAGCCACGCAGGGCGGTGGCGAAGGACGGGGCGTGCCGGGACACCTCGGTGAGCCGCGCGACGAGCAGCTTCTCCACCTCGCCGGGCAATTCCTCCTCGGTCGCGCCGGCCGCGAGGGCGTCCTCCTCCAAGGCGTAGAACCAGGCGTCGACCACCGGCCGCAGGGCGCTGGGCGGGAAGCTGGAGGTGGTGAGGCGCTCGGTGAGCCGCCGGTAGACCGTCTCCAGCTTGTGCAGCGGCGTCTCGTTCTCGGAGATCTGGATCTCGGCCACGGCGAAGTTGCGGCGTTTGGCCCGCTCCCCCAGCCAGCGGGCGAAGAAGGTCTTGCCGGACCCGTACTCACCGCGCACCGCTTTGAACACGGAACCGCCGGACGCGACGGCGTCCAGTTCCGCGTCGAGGGCCGCCTCGAAACGGTCGAGCCCGGTGGCGAGCAGGTCGAGCCCGCTCTCAGGTACGGCCCCGCGGCGCAGAGCATCGATGACAGTACGGCGGCGGGCGGCGCTGACCTGTGCGGGGCGCTTGGATCCGGTGGTGCTCACGGGGACCAGTGTTCCATCTGCCTGTGCACCAATGCCTCGACGGAGAACCGAGATGCCTGGTTCGGGACTATATGGGTCCAGCAGTGTTGCCGTACAGCCGTCGTCGTGCTGCCAGGTGGCGGTAGGGGCACCGTGGTTCGGTGTGCCATCAGGTGACCTGCCTGTGAGTTCGACGTGCAGGGAGACTACGATCCGGCTCAACGCAGTCGGCGGGTCTCAGGAACCCATCCCTTGCGATGGGCCCCCGGGTCCGGGGCATCTCGGTGCTGATCACACCGGGTGCCGAAGACCGGTCCCTGTGCTTGCACAGGGTGGCGGAGGGATACAGCGGACCGCTCGTGGCTTGCCTGACGGTGCTCAAGGTGAGGCTCGCCGGCTGCATCTCACATTCAGGGACGGGGCGGCTCGGTGACGGCGGTAGACGACTTCACGGACCTCTCCCCGGATCAGTTCCTCGAAGCGGTGGTCAGCGGCTCGATCTACCCGTACACCGAGCACCGGATCCGCAAGCACCGCGGCGGGTTGCGGACCTTGCACACCCCGGTTCCTCGGTTGTCCCGGACGCAGCAGGAAATCCTGGCCCGTCTGGAGACTCTTCCAGCTGGGTTCCAGCCGCACCCGGCAGCGTTCGCCTACCGGCGCGGTCGCTCGGTCGTGGACTGTGCCGCCGTCCATCTGCGAGCCCACACCGTGATCCGCCTGGACATCGCCGACTTCTTCGGGAGTATCAGGGAGCGGCACGTCTACGCCGCCTTGAAGGACGCCTGGACGCGCCCGACGGAGCGCGAGTACCGGATCGATCTCGTGGAGGATGAGGACGGCCGGCGGGAGATCGGCCTGCGTCGTACCGCCCGCACCCTGAGCGCTTACACCACGGCCCGGCTGGTCACCGTGTCGCCGCCTGAGCCGAACCAGACCTGGCCGAACCGCGGCACCGGGCGGCGCAGCGTGTACCTGGAGGCCGTCGGGCAGCACTTCTCCGTTCGCCGGCCTGACCTGATCTACAAGTACACCCGCGAGGGATTCCTGCCTCAGGGCGCTCCCACAAGCGGGTACCTGTCGAACATCGTCATGCGCGACGTCGACGAGGTGGTCACCCACCAGGTCGAGTCCTTGGGGCTGCGCTACACCCGCTACAGCGACGACATGTACTTCTCGAGCAGGAGGCTCGTTCACCACGACGACGTCGACCGTCTCGTCGCTGGAGTGAAGAAGGCCTTGAAACCGCTGGGCATGAGGCTCAACGCGAAGAAGACCTATGTGGCCCGTCCCGGTGCGCGCCGCAGCGTGCTGGGCATCCTCGTCGACGGTCCCGCTCCTCGTCTGACGCGCGAGTACAAGCGCCGCATCACCAGGCATGTGCGGGGGGCCGCGTCGTTCGGCATCGAGCAGCATCGCCGTCACCAGGGCTTCAAGGACCTGGCCGTGCTGGACGCCCACGTGACCGGGTTGCTGTCGTTCGCGCACATGGTCGAGCTCGACTGGGCCGAGAAACAACTCGCGGACTGGAAGCGGTTGCGCGAGATTCCCCTTGAGTACGAGGACCCGGTGATCGTGCAGCATGGGCTCGATCTGCCCTGGGACGAGGAGGTTGAGCCCTCCCGGGCAGATCTGGCCAAGGACTCGATCGACGACCTCATCCGCGGTGCCCAGCGCTATCGCTCGTCCTCGGACTACCTGCAGATGCTCGAGTTCGTCGGCCGGTTCAAGCGGTACGCGCCGTTCAACGCGATGGTGGTCCACATCCAGAAGCCGGGGGCACGCTACGTCCTGTCCTCCTCGGACTGGGAGTCGAAGTACCGGCGGGTGCTCAAACCCGGCGCCAAGCCACTGTTGATCTTCCAGCCCCGTGGGCCCTACATGCTCGTGTACGACGTCGGGGACACCGAGGCCCTGCCCGGAGCCCTGCCTCTGCCCAAGGGGATCACCGCCCCGATGTCGGTGTCCTCTCGTGCTGGAGAGAAGGAGGTCCTCAAGGTCTGGCATCACACCGAAGCGAACCTCGCGCCCCTGGGTATCCGGCTCACCTTGGTCGACCACGGGGCCTCCTCCTGCGGACGCACGTACCGCAGCAGGTCCGGCGGTTCCATCAAGCGTCCCGGCAGCAGGCGTGGAGACCCGCCGGAGACATACCCGACGTTGTTCGAGATCGAGGTCAATCAAAACCTGTCACCACTGGACCGGTACGCCACGCTCGCCCACGAGCTCGGCCACCTGTTCTGCGGGCACCTCGGCGCCGCCCCGGGGGAAACTTGGCCTGACCGGTACTCGCAGCCCTTCTCGGACGAGGACGCCAAGGAGATCCATGCGCGCAACGAGGTCGAGGCCGAGTCCATCGCCTGCATGGTGCTCAAGCGCCTGGACCCGGATGTCCGAATGGGCGACTACATCACCGGACACCTCGGCCCCGGCCAGCAGGTTCCCGAGACCGTCGCCCTCAACCTCACGTTCAAGGCCGCCGGCCTGATCATCGAGATGGGCAAGAAGCGCCTAACCGCCACCAAACTCCACAAGTCCAAGAAGTGATCAGAGTGGCGCAGTGCCCAGAGGGTGCAGTCGGGACAACACACCGGTGGTATCCGGCCATGTTCCTGGGGCTGCCCGTGCAGCGACACGGTGGGCGGCATCATGGGTCCCGTAGGCCGATACCCGGTTTCCCGGAGGACTCTTTGACTCGCTCTGCATGCGTGTACCTATCAGCAACGTGCTGGTTGCGGGCTCCGTAGAGCTCGTACGCGCATCGCTGGGAAGGGCTACTCACCTCGGTGAGTCGTGCCCTCTTCCCGCAAGCGAGCCGACAAGTCCATGGAGGAACGGTGTTGACCAACTCGACCCACCAGACGTGCCACCACCCGGCGCGTGACATCACCATCGTCGCTCTCGTCTCCGGTGTTGTCTCTCTCGGCACTGCCGTCACGACGATGGCGTTCGAGGTCAGCCCGTTGGCGACTCTCACGAGCAGTGGTGGTGCGTTCCTCGCCGTCCTCAGTGCGGGGATGAACGTGCTCCACCACGTGAAGCGCGACGTGTAGCACCGACAGGGACGGCCTGCCGAGAGCAGGCCGTCCCTGTCTGCAACGTTCGACGCATGCGCAGCGAGCCCGGCGTCGCTCTTTCGAAGTCCCGTTCCTCGGACCTCAGCCGGGCGATACTCGCAGTGATCTCGGTGTTCTGCGAATCGGTTGACGTTCACCACAGAGCGCTGCTGGAATCACTCTCCGTACAGGCAACAAGGTGGAAAGTGGAGTCACATGGCGGCGCTCGACAACGTGAAGCTGAAGGACGTCCTGGCGGATGTCGCCTCGGGTTCCTTACAACTGCCGGACTTCCAGCGGAACTGGAAGTGGGACGACGACCGGATCCGGGCGATCATCGCGACGGTCACGCTGGATTACCCGCTCGGCGTCGTGATGACGTTGCAGACCGGCGGCGCCACCCGGTTCCGCTCCCGGACCCTCACCGGCGCCCGGCCGGACGGCGACCCGGAGGCCGATCTCCTGCTGCTGGACGGGCAGCAGCGCCTCACCTCCCTCTTCCAGGCCCTGTGGCTGGACGCTCCGGTGGAGACGGCAGACTCTCGGGGCAAGCCCATTCAGCGGTGGTACTACGTCGACATCGCGAAGGCCGTCGGGCCGTCCGCGGACCGCGACGAGGCCATCGTGTCCGTGCCGGCCGACAAGGTGCTCCGGACGGACTTCAACCGCACCGTGGTGCTGGACCTGCGCACCACCGAGGCCGAGTGCGCGGCCGGCCTCTTCCCTCTGCACTTCGTCTTCGACGCCCAGCGTGTGAACGAGTGGAAGAAGGCGTACATCAAGGCGGACGAGGACCGGAACTGGGACCTGTGGGGCCAGTTCGACGAGGCGGTCCTCCAGCAGGTCCGTGCCTTCCAAGTGCCGATGATCCGGCTGGCCGCCTCCACCTCCATGGACGCCGTCTGCGCGGTGTTCGAGCGGGTCAACACGGGCGGCGTGCCCCTGAACGTCTTCGAACTGCTCACCGCGACCTATGCCGGAGACCGCGAGTACGTGGAGCGAACCGGGGACTACTACCAGCTTCCCGTGGTGTGGCGGGAGATCAAGCAAGGGCTGGCGAGTAAGTACCCGGTCTTCGGCCGCCTGGAGAGCGGCATCGAGAACGGGCTGAGCAGCATCGACTTCCTGCAGGCCATCGCGCTGGTGCGCACTTGGGAGCGGAAGCAGGAGGGCCTCGGAGCCACGGTGTCCTGCAAGCGCCGTGACCTGCTGGACCTCCCCTTGGCCGACTTCGTGCGCCTGGCACCCAAGCTCGCCGACGCCTTCGCCTGGGTGGGCGACTTCCTGGAACGGCAGTGCATCGTCCGCCCGGCCGATCTGCCGTACCGGACACAGCTCATCCCGCTCGCGGCCGTCCGCGCCATCCTCGACACGGGGATGGACGGTCTGGGGGCGGAGGAGAAGATCGAGCAGTGGTACTGGTGCGGCGTGCTCGGGGAGATGTACGGCGGCTCCACGGAGACGCGCTTCACCAAGGACGTCGAACAGCTCGTCCCCTGGATCGCGCAGGGCGAGAGGGCACCCGAGACGGTCACGGAGGCGTTCTTCTTCACTGACCGCCTCGACACCCTCACCACCCGCAACAGCGCCGCCTACAAGGGGATCTACGCCCTGCTGATCAAGCAGGGCGCGGTGGACTGGCACTACACGGATGCCCCGCTCAGTCCCGGCAGGCTGGACGAGTACAGCGTGGACGTCCGACAGATCTTCCCCAAGACGTGGTTCCGGCGGGGCGACAGCCACGGCCTGCCCACGAGTTCGATCGTGAACAAGACCCCCCTGTCCTACCGCGCCGCGATGGACATGACGGGAGCGCCGTCGTCGTACCTGTCCACGATGATCGCCGCGTCCGACATGCGGCCCGAGTGGTTCGACGACGTCCTGACCACCCACCTGATCGATCCGGACGCACTGCGCGAGAACGACTACGAGCGCTTCTACCGCGACCGCTCCAAGCAGTTGCAGGACCTCGTGCACTCCGCCATGGGCAAGAGGACGATGCTCCGTGACCTGCCGGAGGGCGACGTCCGATGACGACCAGGCCGGATGAGCGGGACGCCTCCTCGCTCAAGGGCAGGACCGTGTCCGTGCAGGAGATCCTCGACCTGTTCCAGGTCAGGGTCCGTGACCACCGCTCGGTGCACCGCATCTCGCAGGCGCTGACGGACGCCGGACTGACCACGCTGCCGGACTTCGCGGTCTGCGGCCTGCGCAGCACCGTCGAGGTCGTGCCGCTGACGTCCGTTCCCCCGCAGCGCACACCCGCCGACATGGACGACGAGGCCGACGCGACGGACGAGGCCCTGCCTTCGAACGCCCTGCCGCAGCGGCTGCTGCTCGGCGACATCCCGTCGGCGCGGCGCGGCCTGGTGTCCGTGGGTCCCGGCACGCCCCTGTCCCAGACGACCTTCCTCATGCGCACGAAGGGTCTCTCCCAGGTGCCGGTGACCACCGGCATGGCGCAGGTCCACGGGGTCGTCACCTGGGGGTCCGTGGCCAAGATGTACGAGGCCGGGAAGCCGGCCACGCTGGACAACGCGATGGAGAAGGACTCGCTGCCCGTCGCCGACGCCCGCCAGGAATTCTTCACCGCCCTCCCGGTCATCCGCGAGCACGGCTACCTGCTCGTCCGCGGCGACGACGGCTGCCTGTCGGGCATCGTCACCGCCGCGGACGTCACGGAACGCTTCGAGGGGGCGGCGCGGCCCTTCTTCATCGTGGGAGAGATCGAGTCGTTGCTGCGCCGCTGCCTGGGCGCGGCACTGGACGCGGAGGCCATCAAGGCGGTCCAGACGAACAGGAAGCCGGAGCACCGCACCGGCCAGGTGTCGGACCTGATGTTCGGCGACTACCTGAAACTCCTGGACGGCGACCAGACGAAGCAGTCCCTCGCCGAGCGGGCCGACCAAAACTGGGAGGCGTTGAAGTGGGCCAACATGCCCCGGGAGCAGTTCATCGCCTTGCTGAAGCGGGTGAAGGACATCCGCAACCGGATCGCCCACTTCGACGAGAAGCCGCTTCCGCAGGAGATGCTCGACGAGCTGACGACCTTCGCGAACGTACTGCGGGCGTTCGCACCGTGAGGTGACGCGGGGCGATGGGGGCGGGACTCGTCAGTGCGGGCACGCGATGTCGGCCCACACCGTCTTCGTGCAGGTGTCCCGTGCCTCGCAGCCCCATCGTTCGGCGTACGCCGATACGAGGAGCAGCCCTCGTCCCGCGTCCGCTTCGAGTGAGCGGCCCTCGGCGGCGGGGGCTGTCTGCGGCAGCCGTTCGGGCCGCGCGTCGATCACCTCGACGCGAACGTGCTCCTGGAGCCGCAACAGGGAGAGCCTGAAGTCCCACCCCGGCAGTCGGCCGTGGGTGACGGCGTTGGCGGTCAGCTCCGCCGTGACGAGGGCGACGGCGTGGGACACCTCGGCGTCGTACGAGATTCCCCAGGCCGCGAGCTGCTGCACGGCGAGACGGCGAGCGAGGCGTGCCCCACATCCGGTGGCGCTGAGGCGGATGGTGAACGGCGGAACGTTCGCGGGTGCCTCGGCCTGTGCGTCGATCGACTTCATGGAGTGACCGTCTCGTCACCCGGCTGGACCGGGCCAGGTCGGACAGTCGTACCCGGCGGCGCGGTACGGCTGTTGTACGGGCTGGTACGGCATCCGTACGGGTCCGTGCCCGGGACCGGACGACGACCGGGTCGTTGAGGACGGTACGGGACACTGCGGCGGGCAGGGGGCGTGATGGGCAGGACGGGCGAGCGGGAGTGCCGGACGACCGGCCGGCGGTCACCGGGCAGGGGACGCCCCTCGGTGTGGAGCGCCTACGGCAAGCTGGTCCGCCTCTTCCGCGAACGGGCGGGGCTCACGCAGCAGGCCCTCGCGGACGCCATCGGCTACTCGCTGGAGCAGGTGGCCTCGGTGGAGCAGGGGCGACGCCCGGCCAAGGCCGCGTTCACGGATGCCGCGGAGCGGGTGCTGGGGGCAGGCGGGGCGTTGCGGGTGCTCCAGGAGGACGTGGACCGGGCCAAGCTGCCCGAGTTCTTCCAGGACTTCGCCTCAATCGAGACCGAAGCGGTGAGCCGCTTCTCCTACGACCCGCTTCTGGTGCCTGGACTTCTGCAGACCGACGCATACGCCGGAGCCTGTTCGCGGCGCACTGCCCGGCGTTGGAGGACGAGGTGATCGATCTCCACACGGAAGCTCGCCTGAACCGCCAGCAACTGTTGACGCGCTCCCCCATCGTCGAGCTGTCGTTCGTGGTCGGCGAAACGGCGCTCACCAACCCCGTCGGGGGTGATGAAGTGATGCGGGAACAACTTCGTCGGCTGGTGACGCTGGCGGAACTGCGCAACGTGAGCCTCCAGGTCATGCCCGCTGCCTACGGTTTTCATCCGGGACTCAACGGCGGCTTCGTCGTGCTCGAGACTGCGGAGCACCGCCAGGTCGGATACGTCGAGTCGCAGGAGGTGGGGTCCGTGGTGACCGATCCTGCCCAGGTCAGCGCTTTCAGCTTGCGCTACGGCAAGCTGCGCTCGCAGGCGCTGACCCCGGAGGATTCTGCACGTTCGCTCGGGAGACTGGCAGGAGAGGCCGCAGCATGATCGTTGATCGGAACGCCTGCCACGGCGAAGCCGAACTGAGTTGGCGCAAGAGCAGCTACAGCGGATCAGGTGGCGGCGACTGCGTGGAGGTCGCCACCGCGCCCGGCACCGTCCATGTCCGGGACTCGAAGGCGCAGACGGACGCGGCACTGACCTTCCCCCATGAGCAGTGGGCGGCGTTCACCTCCTACGTGGGTGGGACCGCCGTCTGACGACGAACATGCTCCGGGTGCCTCCGGGACAAGTTTCGGAGGCACCCGGAGTCGTGTCGTCAGCCCGCTCCGAGGGCGAACTGCTCGCGCAGCAGCGCCTCGTGGAGCCGCAGGGTGCGACCGTCCGGCAAGGTCTCCAGCACCTGGACTCCGTCGTAGTTGAGGAGTTGCCGCAGGACGGCGGCGAAGCCGTCGCCCCGGGTGACGGGCATGCCGGCGCGCTGGGCGAGCGCGGTGACGGGCAGGGTACCGCCCGCGTCGAGCAGGGCGGCGAGTGCCTTGTGGACCTGCTCCTGCTGCGGCTTGCGGGCCAGTCCGCCGAGCTGCGCCTGGTACGTCTCCGAGTCGAGCAGTGCCGTCACCAGCGTCTCGGTGCGGGAGACGACGGTCGGGGTGAGCAGGGCGTCGTCTCCCCCGGCCGTCAGCGCCACGTCGAAGAGCGTGTTGTGCATCCGGGCGACTTCCGCCTGGTTCTTCTTGGCCTTGCCCGTCGGCTTTTTGGGAGTCGCAGCCGTTGCGGTCATCGGCCGAGCGGTGTGCTCGTCCGGCAGCGGTGGCTTGCCGGTCTCTTCCGAAGCCCACCAGACCGGTCGCTGGTCTCCCAGCTCCCGCCACCCCTTGGGCGGTTCCGCCCCGAAGGGCAGGAACGCGAGCACCGGAATGGTGACCTCGGCGAGCGACGCCCCACCGTGGTAGCCGGCCTTGAGGGCGGTGTAGCGGGAATCGGCGTCCCACAGGGCGACGATGGAAGCGCCGGGCTCGGGCCACACGACACGCGGCCCGGTGAGGGCGATCTCCTGCTCGGCGAGCGGGCCGCCGCCGGGCATGCGGTGGCGGGCGGAGGCGGGGTCGGCGGCGATATCGACCTTCGTACCGTGCCGGTCGACGACGTGGCCGTGGTCGCTGGTCAGGAGGACGGCCATGCCCTGGGCCGCCGCCACCCGCAGCAGGTCGCGCAGGCCGGGGACGTCGTCCACCCGCCAGGCGCCGTCGCCGAGCTTCTGCTCCTTGGCGAGCCGGTCGTCGATGGCGTTGAGGACGACGGCGACGTGCGTCCGGCCGTCGGTGAGTGCCTCCGTGAGCGCCGGACCGAAGGTCTCGCCCGCGGTCTCGGTGCGCAGGTCGTCCTTGTGGAACACGGCGGCCGGGGCTCCGCCCCACAGCTTCAGCGTGGGGAAGAGCCGCTTCTCGTCGGCCTGGGTGCCCTTCCTCAGGGTGCCCGCGAAGAGCGAGGTGCGGGACACGGCCGTCACGGTGGGCAGAGCGGCGGCCATGGCCCGCCGGTGCGGGGCACCGCCCTCGGGCAGCGGGTCGAACTCGGCCCAGGAGCGGCGCAGTTCCTCACCGAGTTCGTTGGCGATGGCCGCGCTCATGCCGTCGAGGACGAGCAGCAGCACCCGCCGTTCCTCGCCGCGCCGGACGATCGGTCCGACCACGCGGTCGAGGAAGGTCTCGACGGTGAGCATGGAGCCGGGCTGGGTGCCGGCCTCGGTCCAGGAGGCCAGGTAGCGGGCGAAGGACGCGTCGATCCGCCGACGCCGGTCCCTGACGCGGGCGCCGAGGGTGTCGTAGGCGGCCTTGAGGACGGGGTCCGGGTCGCCACCGGCCTCGATGTGTTCCAGGGCGAGGTCGGTCCAGCCGGTCTCGGCGACGTGCCGCTGCAGGGCGTCGGCGACGGTGGGCGCGTCCGCGGCCGGGTCGGTGGCGAGCCAGCGGGCGAGGCGCTGTCCCATGCGGGCGCGTTCGACGCGGGCGGACTCCTCCGGTTCGGCGGCGAGCCGGTGGTCCTCCAGCTTCCGTACGGCGTCCGCCACCGCGGCCGTGTCGCCGGTGGCGAGGGCCTGGCCGACGGCGGTGAAGCGGGCGTCGAGTCCGCCGCGCAGGACAGGGCTCGCCGCGACGGCCTGCTCCGCGCCGAACTGGCGGGCCAGCGCGGCGGCCCGGTCGAGCACGATGCCGGTGGTGCGGCGCGCCTCGCGGGCCTGGTCCGCGTCGGTGCCGCCGGTGCGGTGCCCGGCCGCCAGCAGCGTGGTCACGTACTCCTCTGCGGCCCGGCCGAAGACGGTCACCAGGGCGTCGAGCTGGTCGCCGGCCGCCGGGGGCTGGTCGCCGAAGTAGCGTTCGGCGCGGCCCCGGGCCCGGTACGTCTCGGGAGCGGGCTCGGCGTGCTGCCACAGGGCCGCGCACACCAGGCCGAAGGCGGCGGCGTCCGCGCCGCGCTCGGCGTCGACGAGGGCGAGCAGGGCGCGTCCGGCGAGGCCCGCCTGGTCCTCCTCGCCGAGGAAGGCGGCCAGTCCTGCGCGTTCCGGGCCGCGCAGGGCCAGGAACCGTTCGGGGGCGCCGGGCCGGGTCGACCAGTGCAGCAGGGCCTGCGCGTCGAGCCGGTCGTCGCCGGGGCGGCGGGTGCCGTCCTCGGTGTCGTAGCGGCCGAGGCGCAGGCGTCGCTGGGCGAGCGCGGTGAGGGCGTACTGGCGGGACAGCCAGCCGCCGGGTACGGGCGGCCAGCCGCCGGTGGTCGGCGGGGTGGCGTCGAGCAGGGCCTCGGCGGCCCAGTTGACGTCCTTGAGCCGGGGGTCTATCTGCCGGGCGCCGAACGCGTCACGGACGACGTCCCAGCCGTCGACCGTGTCGATGCGCAGCTTGTGGACGCGGGCGAGGATCGCCGGGTCGAGTTCGTGCTGCTCGCGGTCGGTGAGGACGACCAGCACGGCGGGGCCGGGGCGGCGGCCCGCCAGGTGGTCGAGGACGAGTTCGTGGACGGCGAGCGGGGACGGCGCCACCTCGACGCCGGCCGTGCGGCCCTCGCCCCAGACGGGTTCGGCGGGGCCGTCCCACTGGGGTGCGGACCGCAGCAGCACCACCCGGCGCCGGCCCCCGCCACCCCCGGTGAGGGAGTCAGCGAGGTGCGTCTGCGAGGACAGGTACTGGGTGACGGTCGCGGTGTTCAGCCGGACTGCGCCCGGGACGGCGGTTACGGTGTCCGTCATTCGACGACCTTCCAGCTGATCTCGATGGTCGCGTCGGGGTGCCGGACGGCCAATTCGGACAGTTCCGCCTGGAGGTCGGCGACAGCCCGGCGCACGGTCGTGCTGCGGCGTCCCGACTTCCGCGCCGTCCCGCCGCTGCTCGCCGGGGAGGGCTGCTGCGGGGTGTACGGGATGCGCGGATCGCTGGTCGGGGTATCCAAGGGCTGATTGTCGGCCCAGTCCTGGGGCGTGACGGGCGCAGGCCCCGGATTGGCTGCGGCCTGGCTGCGTTTGATGAGGGCGACGACCTCGCGCTGGGTACGGGCCAGGGCGTCGCGCAGGTCGGCGGTGCGCTGATCGTCGCGGGCGACGTTGCGCAGCGAGTCGAGCAGCGCCTCGCCCTCGGGTCCGAGTCCGGCGGCCAGTTCCAGGGTGCTCCAAGGGGCGGAGGCGACAGCCTCCGCGACGGCGCGGGCCTTCTTGATGGAGGTGCCGTACCGGTCGGCGCTGGCTTCGCCCAGCTCGAAGGTGGCGAGGGCCTCCACGGTCTTCTTCGCCCCGGCCGCGCCCTTGCCGGCCTCCGCCGTGAGCGCGTCCAGCAGCTGCAGGGAGCGGCGGGCGAGGGCGAGCCTTCCGGTGTCGGCGGTCTGGTCGAGGCCGAGGAAGGAGGCGTGCGTCTCCAGCTGGTGTACCAGGTCGGCAGCGTGGTCCCGGTGGGCGCGGGCGGCGTCGATGATCTGGCGGGCGAACTGGTTGACCATCCGGCCGCGTCGCAGCGCGGGCGGCTTCGCACCGAAGATCACCTCGAAGCGCCGGCGTGCGGTGTCCCAGTCGGACTCGGCAGGCAGCGGCTGGCTGCGCAGCGCGTCGTGATCCTTGATCGCGGTCAGTTCGGGCGCGGGGTCGAGAACGGTCCCGCCGCGCACCCACACCCGGTCGTCCATCTCGGCGAAGGCGGCGACGACGAGCCGGGAGAGGAAGTCGGGCAGGCCGCGCGGGTCGGGCTTGTCGGTCCAGTCGGTGAGCGTGATCAGGGACAGGTCACCGGTGACACCCTGGGAGCTGGCGAGCTGCCGGAAGTGGTCGGCCCAGTAGCGGGACAGCTCGAAGTACGCCTCCTTCTGGTGCCCAAGGCGCAGCGGCCCGGCGATGCGCTGCATGAGCTTGCGATCGGCGGCCGGGACCTCGATCCGCCCGTCGCGGGCCTCGGCGGCGTCCCGGACGTGGGTGAACACTTTCTTGGCGTCGGCGGGCCTGACAGCGGTGCCGGTGCCGTCGGGGTCGAGGTCGGGGTGGGCCGGGTACTGGTGGGCGAGCAGTCGGCCCGCGATGTGCCGGATGCCGTCGTGCAGGCTCTGCCCGAAGGACAGGGTGAGCCCGTCGACGTCGGGCAGCGCGACGAGGTGGTCGTCGAAGTCGGGCACGACGTCGGCGGCCTGCTTCTGCGCGAGTCCGTACGCCTGCTTGAACGCGCCCTTGACCTGCTTGAGCAGCGCCTCGCGCTGTGTTTCGAGCAGGCCCTTGGCGCGGCTGCGGTTGTCGGCGTTGAGGTGGCCGGCGTACTGGGTGTCGAAGCGGTGCTCGTCGGCGAGGGCCTTGTCGATGACGACGAGGCGCCGGAAGTCGGCGAAGCGCTGCGCGGACAGGTGCGCGGGTAGCCAGGCGACGGTGCGGGACCGCTCGCCCTGCTGGCGCTCGCGCAGCCGCTGGATGCGGTTGACGTCCTCGACCGGGCCCCACTCGCCCTCGTCGAAGGGAAGGTCTATGGCGATACGCCAGCGCCCCTCCTCCTGCGGCATCAGGTCGTGGTCGGGCAGCTCGTCCTCGTCGGCGACGTTGCCGAAGACGATTTCGGCGGTGCGGGCGGTGCCGCGCCAGGTGAAGTGCAGCTGGTCGCTCAACTGGCCGTGCTCGACGCCCAGTTCCTCGGACAGCAGGCGGCGGGCGAGGGCGGCCCGGTTGCCGGGGTTGTCGTTGACCTGGGCGTTGGCGATGACGGAGTCCACGTCGACGCCGGACAGCTCCAGCCGCACACCGGGGTTGGCGTCGGTACCGGTCTCCTTGATCTCCGGGAACCGGGCGGCCCACTCGGCGACCTTGTTCTTGATGATGCCGACCTCGGCGCCCGGGATGGGCGCGAGGACCGAGCCGTGGTTGAGCGCGCCGAGCCGCCGGATGGTCAGGTCGGACAGGGAGGGCACGCTGGGCGCGAGCGCGGACAGCAGCAGCGTGCACACCAGCCGGTTGTCGCCGACGAACATCCGGCAGCGGTTGGCGCGCTGCGGGTCGGTGATCGCCTCGGGCCGGTTGAGGTACTGCTCGACGTCGTCCTCGGTGATGTCGTACGAGCTGAGCAGGTACGGCCGCAGCTTGGTCTTGTAGAGCTTGTCGGCGGCCTCGAAGACGACCTTCAGGCTGTCGGTGAACGGCTTGTCGCCGCCCTCCGCGATCACCGGGTAGAGGTCGCCGACGGGAATGAGCTGGCCGAGCCGGATCTCGTTGCGGTGGTCGGCGAGGAGCTGGCCCATCAGCTTCAGACCGGTGCGGGAGCGCTGCAGCGCGGACGAGATGTGGACGAGGGTGTCCATGAACGCCGGCGAGAACGGGTACGTCAGCCGGAACGACTCCGCGTCCGCGCCGGTGGCGCCCTTCTCCGAGCCGAGCAGGGTGTCCCAGACCTGCGGGCCGACCCGCTTGGTCTGCTCGAAGGCCGCGTCGATGAGGTTCTTCGCCTCGGCGTCCCTGGGCTTGAGGAGGCGGGCGTGGGCGATCTGCGGGAGGTTGCGGTCCTCCAGCGTGATCTTGTCGAACCGGCCGGAGGCCAGGTTCAGGGTGTCCTGGATGGACGACTCAGCCGCGCCGGACACCTCCTCGCCGACCAGTTCGCGCAGGTCACGCTGGCGGGCGATGAACGACACAACCGGGATGGCGCGGCGGGCATCGCCGCCCTCCACGAAGTTCGTGATCTTGCTGGCCTCGCGGGCCACGAATTTCTGGTCATGGATGAGGGTGGCCAGCCACAGGATCAGCTCGTCCATGAACAGGATCAGCCCGTCGTAGCCGAGCGACTTGGCGTGCTCGGCGATGACGGACAGACCGGCGTCCAGGGAGATGAAGCCGTGCTCGTCCTCGGCGGCGTTCTTTGCGAAGCCGGGCAGGAGGTTGGTGCTGGCGTCGTTGACCAGCTTGGCCCGCAGTTCGGCCGGGGTGGAGGGGTTACGGAGGTTGAGCGGGACGCCCGCCTCGTGGTTCTCCTCGGCGGCAAGCGCGAGGTCCAGGAGCTGCGGGGTCCAGGCGAAGCCCTCGCCCCACTCATCCTCCTCGCCGCCGTCCGCGTCGCTGCCGCCCAGTCCGCGGATGACGGCCTCGTCGCCCATGTTGGCGCGCATGGCGCGGATGTCGTCA
Source organism: Streptomyces sp. NPDC085946 (assembly GCF_044540485.1). NCBI lineage: Bacteria > Bacillati > Actinomycetota > Actinomycetes > Kitasatosporales > Streptomycetaceae > Streptomyces > Streptomyces sp. NPDC085946. The sequence continues at coordinate 293,753 of NZ_JBITSF010000010.1, forward strand.
AAGAGGGAGTCGGTCCGGTACACCTGCGGGGTGGGGGCGTCCGGGTGCAGCTTCTTGACGTGGTGCACGTACCCGCCGAGCACCCGCTGCTCCAGGGCCTTCGCGCCGAGCATGTGGTACGGCACCAGCAGGAACTTCTTGCCGTCCGACTGCAGCCACTCGTGCTTGGTCAGCACCGGGTCGAACTCGGTGCGGGCGCGGGCCGCCGGGTTGCCGCTGAGCAGTGCGTACAGCACGGCCATGAAGTGCGACTTACCGGAACCGAACGAGCCGTGCAGGTACGCCGCCTTGGAGCGGTGCCCGTCCAGCGCCGCCTTGATGAGGGCCAGCGCCTCGTCGAAGTTCTCCAGCAGCCGCTCGGTGACCACGTAGTCCTTGAGCGCATGCTGGGCGCCCTCAGGCGTCGTCGCCTCGGCGAGGGACAGCACGAAGTCCGAGGTGGAGATGGACTCCTTGATGTCGATGACATCGCGGAGGAGGGGCTGCTGGGCCATTGCGGGTTCTCGCTCTCCCTGACGGTGGTCGGTGCTGCTGCTCGTACTCGTGCCGTGCGGGATCCGCCGCCGGGGCCGGTCCGGGGGGTGGGGGGCAGAGGTACGGATGGCCGGTGCGGCGGCCGGTCGTCCTAGCCGGCGGCGGGGACGGATCGGGTCGTGCGGTGACCGGGCGGGACGGCGCTCACGGCGCCGACCGGCTCAGGTCGGACGGTTTCGCGGCGTCTGCACTCTTCGTCCCCCTCGTACTGAACGTCACCCGCACGGCCTGCGCATAGCACCCTACATCGGTACTCCCGTCGCCCCCGTGCCGTATGCCGTCGCGCACTCTTCCCTGCGGGCCACCCCGGTTCCGCAGGGGACAGTGCGACCGCCGTCGCCCCGACCGGTAGGCGTCCAGCAGGTGCGGCGCGACCATGAGGGGTGTTCCGGGCCAGTCCCCGATCGAGGGGCGACGCGAACTGCTCGCCGCACGCAACGGCCTCAGACCTACCGCCGGTCTGCCTGGACGATCACGCTCGCCTCCCGGTGACTGCTCTCCGGGACCCGTGCCGCGCTGTGACTCGATGACGAGAACGCTCCCTCCGCGTCGGCCGCCCCTTCGAGGGGCAGGAGGGCACTCGCGGCGTCAGGACCTCGGTTCCTCCAGCTCGGGGGCAGGAGTGTCCGCGCCGTGCTGTTCAGCGTGTGCTGCGGCGAAGGTCTCGTGCTCTTCGACGACTTCGCCGTCCACGACTTCCCCGTCCATCACTCGGTGCGACGGTTCCGCCAGCGGCAGGCCGGCGAGGTGCTTCTTTAGCCTCTTGGCCATCGGGAGGTAGGTCGCAAAGGTGAGCCCGCCGGAGACGGCGGCCCCGACGAGAGGGATGGCCTTCGAGACGCTCTTTGCGAACGAATCCTTCGTGATCTTGACGCCGAGGTAAGCTGCGATCTTCTTCACCATGGGATAGACGACGCCCTGGGTGAGCGCCTTCTGGGGCAGCTTCTTGGCGACCTGCTCCGACATCATGCCCGCGACCTTCCCCACAGCGGCGTTCGCCGACTGGGTTCCGAACATCACGCCGAAGAACAGCGTGAGCACCCCCATGGTCGCGTCGTCGGCGTCATCGCCCTCGTCGGAGAAAAGATCGGGCCAGCTGTAGAGATAGGCGAGCTTCTGCGCGATACGCAGCATGTGGCCGACGTACTGGGCCGTGTCGGCGGGGACCGTGGCGGGGAGGGCGAGGATGCCGGGGATCCCGGCGGCGGCGGAGAGGGCGCTGACCTTGGCCGTCTCGTAGCGGATGGAGTCGTTGGCCACCTTGTCGAGGACCTCGACGGTGATGCCCGCCGCAGCGGGGGTCTCTTCGATCGCTCGTCGGATGTCGTCCTCGGAGCAGTGGCGAGCCAGCGCACTCCGGAGGTACGCCTCCCGGTGGATCCGCACGCCCGGAAGCTTCGCTGCCGCCACCAGCAGTGCGAAGAAACGCGACTCGGGGTTCTCGACCTCTTTACCCTGCTTCATGGCAGGAACCTACAGGAGTTGCGCGCCGCAAGGGCCGGACAGTGTCAGCTCCGTTGGGACCCCGTTGTGTGAGTGACGGCGGCGTGCGGGCCGGGTTCCCCACGATGGCGATCACCACCCGGGGACGCGACCTCCGCCGAGATTCGGTCGCTCGGCGAGGCTCCGGGCTGTTGCAGACGCCGTGGAGACGGGACGCGCTGGGCCCTCCGGCAAGCGGGTACTCGCCGGAGGGCCCAGCGATCGGCGCCACGTCTGTCAGCGTGCCGCGAACTCGACGAACGCGGCCCATGCCGTGGGTTGTACGGCGAGTGCGGCGCGGGTGGTGTCCTTCGAGTCGCGGACGTGGACCCTGGCGGGGCGGACGGCGACCTCGATGCATTCGCCGCCCGAGCCCGTGCTGTAACTGCTCTTGAACCAGACCGACTCAGGTACGGGCTGCATGAGCTGTTGGGCTTTCATCTCTCTCCAAGCAACTTCTCGACGACGGCCAGCGACTCGCGCGGAGTGAGTGCCTGAGCCCGAAGGATGCCGTACTGCTCCTCGATCTCTCGTACCAGCCTCCGCTCCGTGTAGAGACGACTGTCTTTGTACGCCTCCACGTAGGCGATCCTCTGCCCTTCATGCGTCTCGATCAAGGTGAAGGGACCTTCCAGCCCAGCATGCTCGTCCCGCTCGATCGGCATCACCTGGATTTCCACGTTGCGCCGGTGCCCATACAGCAGGATCTGCTCCAACTGGCCCTGCATCACAGTCCGCCCACCGAGCGGTCGTCGCAGCACGAACTCCTCGATGACGAAGCTAATGGTGGGCATCGAGGTTCGGGAGAACACCTCTTGCCGTGCCAGGCGAGCCGCGACCCGCTGGTTGATGGTCTCCTCGTCCAACAGCGGACGCCACATGGAGAACACCGCTCGCGCGTAATCTTCCGTCTGCAACAGCCCTGGTACTGCCTTCGTCGCGTACACATGCAGCGCTGCCGCCTTGGCCTCCAACCTGGCCGCGTCCCGGAAGAACGCCGGATACTGAGCCCGATCTACCTCCTCCTTGCTCGCGCTCAGCACCCCACCCGCCCCCAGCACTTCATCCGCCTGGTCGATGAACTTCGGCGGCGGAATGCGTCTCGCCTGCTCGAACGACGCGATCGTCGAGGCCGAGTACCCGGTTAGCGACCCAAACTCGGCGCGGTCGAGGCCCGCCCGCTCCCGGAACAACTTCAACTGCCGCCCGAACACGCACAGCATGCCCGTCCCAACTTCGTACTCCGGCTGCTGAACCTCGTCGTCCACGCCGCAGCTCCTCTCGTACAACCGCCCCGTCAGCCAACTCGGGGGCCTGGGAACCGGTCACGCCCAACAGCACGTACAAGCGCACCGACCCCGGGTACAGCCCGTACCCGTCAGCGCATCACTCCTAGTCAACGCTACGCAGGGTCTTAGACCGTTGACCCTATGAAGTCAGCAACTCCCCCGAACGGGCATGTGCCGCAGCGTCCCGCACCCGAACGCGAGTTCACCATGCGCTTCACCTCGACGCCGCGCGGTGCCCGCCTCGCCCGCCGACTCGTCTCACACCGGCTGAACGAGTGGGGCTACCTCTACACGACCCCGGTCAACGAGACGTTCACCCTCATCACGGCGGAACTCACCGCCAACGCCGTACGCCACAGCCACGTCCCCGGCAGAGACTTCCAGGTCCACCTCACTGCGGCCGGGGACACCTTCCGCATCGAGGTGACCGACACCCGCGCCGAACGGCCTCCGGCCAGTCCCGGGGCGACCGACTCGCTCTCCGAGTCCGGCCGGGGTCTCTTCCTCGTCGCCACCCTCGCGGACGACTGGGGCGTCAACCCTCGCCCAGCAGCCCCGGGCAAGACCGTGTGGGCGGAGCTGCGCGTGCGGGCCCAGGGCCACCCGCCCACGCACCGGGTGGCCCCTGAACCGTCGGAAATCGATCTGCTCCTGACTACCGCTTCACTGCTGCGCGACGACCTCGGGTCGCGGCCTGAGGACGCCAGCCACGGAGGTCGTCGTCCGTGAGCCCGTGCTCGCCCTGCTTCTGCTGGCGGTAGGCGGCGAAGAAGTCCGCCGGGGAGCCGCTGTAGAGCATGTCGAATTCGTTGTGCCACTGGTACAGCCACGGCTGGAGTTCCAGCAGGCCAGCGAGGAACGGCGTGATCTCCTCGGTGGACAGCGCGGCGTTGGTGAAGTACGTCGCCAGCGCCTGCGCCTGCTCCTTGTGGTCCCAGCCGGCCCAGCCGTAGAGGTCCGGGGTGGCGGAATTGGTCTGCCCGTAGGAGATGAACCGCTCCTTGGGCACGTCGAGCTTGCCGCGCGCCTTCCAGTAGGACGGACGGAGGAAGTCGGCCGAGGTGTACTTCGGCGGCACGGGGATGGAGTCCCGGATCTTCCGCTTGGTCTGCTCGTCGGGTGCGGCGTCCTCCTTGCGCTGGAGGTCCCACACCTCCTCCCAGTCGGCGCGCTTCTTCAGGCCGGAGGGCTTGTAGCGCAGCGCGGAGAGGAACGGCACGTGCTCGTCGGTGATCAGCTCGGCGACGACCTTGGGCAGATCCTTGCGGGGCGCGTAAATCTTGGCAACGGAGACGAAGTCCTCGTCGCGGGAGAGCGCGTCGGTGAGCCGGGCCAGGGTGAGGATGGCGGGCTGACCGTTCTCGTCGAACCAGAGCTCGCGCTTCTCCATACGGTCGAGCAGCCAGGAGCGCAGAGCCTTCTCCTGAAGCGCGTCCCAGCCCTCGGCGGCCCAGCGACGCTTGTACTCGGGGCGCTCAACCATGTTGATGGCGCGATTCGACTTGATGGCGTCGATGCGCTTCTGGACGATCTCGCGGTAGGGGGCGGGCCAGTGGGCGGGGATCTCGGTAACAGGAGTATGACCGTGGTGGGTGAACCACTTCGTGGACACTTCTCCACTCTGAATCTTGCGGGCGAGAACAATCTCGAACGCACGCTCTCCTGCAGCAAGTTCGGGCACATCGACGTTCGGCGCACGCAGATCTTCGGCATGTAGGCCGTAGATGCTATAAACCTGCCAGTCCAGTTCCTCCTGAAGTGCAATCATGCGAGCCCGAGTCGATTCCCAAGTCGCACGAGCCTCACGAAGAACACTGGCAGTAGGAACAGACTTCGCGGCCACAGACGTAGGGCTCGTTGCTGCAAGCTGCTGAGCAAGCACGTCAAGGTCAGCAGCAAGTGCAAGGGGGTACTCAGCAGGAAGCGGGAACTCCTCCAGCTTTGTGCCAGTGAACTCATAGTTCCAAGACCATGGCTGATCAGGCATCCCGCTAGCTGCCGTCGCGTTTCCCTTACTGTGGCTTACCTGCTTCAACCAGAAACCAGCCGTGGAACTGTTGAGCAGCCCAAGCAACCGCAGGTGCTCCTCCTCACTCGCCCCCTCTCGCAACTTGATCACTGGAGCATGACGATTGAACACGCTTCCGCCACGATCCAACACGAAATGGTTATGCGTGGCCACGAACGCGAACATGATAGACAGAGGTGTCTTGTAAGCCGAAGCGGTGTACTGCATGTAGTCCCACCACTTCAGTCCCGCTGCTGCCATATCTCCTTGAAAGGTGCTCCGGACTTCCAGCAGCCGACGCATCGGCCAGAGCTCCCTTGTAAGACTCGTAACGTCGAATCCCGGTGCATAAGGGAACCAAATCGCCTCGTCGGGGCGGGAAGCCCAGTCTCGAACCACATCACCCGTGAGAAACGGCGACAAACCCCGACGGTCGGCGCGTGTCTGATATGTGGGTCGGATTGGCCGAAGAAACGCACCGTCAGCGCCGACCCGAACTGCCCGACCGATTGGAGGCTCGATAACCGACTTGAGCACTTGGTCGCTCGCTTGATTGATTTGATCAATCATCTCCAGCCCGCCATCAGTCAAGACCCAGGGCTGCCGGCCGAAGTACTTCTTGCGGTCCAAGTCGTCAACGGACACCCACTGGCTCACTGAGCCAGGCTTGTCGATCTGCTCCACGATGGCACGCCAAACGAGACCCTCTTCGGCATTCTCGGGCGCCGACGGCTCGCCCTGCACACTTCGTACGGTACGGATGAGTGGCGATCGCGCATCTCCACCTCGCTGCTTGCCAATCAGGATGACCGTCGGCGTCCCATGGCCTGGAATATACGCACCCGATGTATCGATAACCTCGGTCAGCTCCACCGCATGCCCGAGGTATCCCTCAATGAGCTTCGTCCCGAACTCACGCTTCATGAAGGAGTTAGCAGTGATCTGTCCGACCATGCCATAGCCCTGCCCCTCTGCGTCCCCACGCTTGGCCAGTTCGAAGAACCGCTGAGCGAAAGGAACCGAGAGCGCGTATGTGCCCGCACATGCGGGATACAATGCCCGATAAAGCTCGTTGAGTTTCTTGTCCTTCACCGTGATGTAAGGTGGATTTCCCACCACCACGTGGTATCGTCCCGGTCGCAGAATGTCCGGGTACTCGTGCACGTCCTCCGTGGCATACTTGAACTCGGCCAGCTCATCCGCGGAGACCTCGTCTACCTCTCCGAACAGGTTGCCCTGCTGAGAGCGCCTCGCCTTGATGAGCGAGTCCCCAACCGCCAGGTTAATCGGCCACTCGTACTTGGCCGCCTCCTCCAGGGTCCGCACCCCACTCGCTGCCATGGCCGCAACCAACAGTCGGAACCGGGCAATGGCCACCGCGAATGGGTTCACATCGACGCCGTGCACTGAGTGCAGTACTCCCCGCACTCGCTCGTGCACGTCCTTCCCCGGCTGCCCATCCCCCCACAACCGCACCAACCGCCGAAACGCCCCCAACACAAAGTGCCCCGACCCACACGTAGGGTCGATCATCTTGAGTTCCTCGTACCCGAACTCCCGCACCGCCGGGTTCATCGTCCGGTCGAGGATGAACTCCTCCACGAACTCCGGCGTCTGGAGCAGCGCGTACGTCTTCCGGGCAGCCTCGCTGAGGTCCTGGTACAGGTCGCCCAGGAACCGCGTGTCCCAGCCCTCCGTACCGTCCTCGTTCAGCGGGTCGGTGAAGTCGTGGACGAGGACGCCCGCCTCGTCGCGCCGGCGGCAGAACTCGACCAGTTCCCGCGCTCCGTCGTGCGAGAGCGGGATCTGGTACAGCGGGTTGTGCCGCTTGTCGAAGAGGAGCCGGCCCGCCTGGCCCTGACCCAGTTCGTCGAAGGCCTTCTCCAGCCAGCCGCGGTAAGTCGGGTTGTCGTCCGTCTCGACGTACGCGTCGTACCGCGTCTCCGCCAGCTCGCGCCGGTCGCCGTCCGGCCCGGTCAGGTAGGGCTCGGGGATCAGCCGGTTGTCCTCGCAGAACCGGACGAAGACCGTGCCCAGCACCCAGGCCACCGCGACCTGCGTGACCCGCTCGTCCAGCCACGAGTTCCACGTCGCCGCCGTACGCCCGAGCTTGCGGGCCTGGTCGTACTCGGCGCGCAGCCGGGCGCTGACCTCACCGAGCGCCTTGACCTGCTTGCCCAGGTCGGCCTCGACCGCCTTGACCTGCTGCTTCAGGTCGTCCAACAGAGCCTTGCGGTCGATCACTTCGCGTCTCCCTCGACACCACTTGCCACGTTCTCGCCGGACCCGCGGTGACGGTTGCCCACCCACGTGTCCGGAAGCTGGATCCACTCCCCCAGGCCGGCCTGGTACGGCACGGCCACCTGCCCGAGCCTCGGCTCGCGCAACGGGTCGCTCTGCGGGACCAAGAGCCACAGCCCCCGTCCGCCCTGCCGGGCCGCCGACGCCAGGCGGTCCAGGACGCCCATCGCGTCGTACCGGGCGAACACCCCGGCCTCCGTCAGCAGGACGGGGCCGTCGGCGCCGTTACCCAGCAGCTCGACTATGCGGGGCTCGACCGAGCCCCACGCCGTCCGCGCGTACTCCGCGAACCGCACCGCGCCCTTCGAGCCCGGCTCGGCGGCGTCCGCCTTGAGCAGCGTCTCCCAGGTGGGCTTGGTGCCCGACGTGACCTGCGCGCGCAGGGCCTGGAGGAACAGCTCGGTCACCGACACCGCCTGCGCGCCCAGCCGCTCGGCGCCCAGCTCCCGCACCGCGTCCCGGACGAGCTGCTGCCGTACGGTCAGCACCCGGTAGCCGTCCCGGCGGGCCGAGGCGAGGAGCCGTTCCTCCGCGCGCACCGCGCCCGCGAGCAGCGGGTCGTCCGCGTACCGGGTCACCGTTCCCGTGCGCGTCGAGTGCCGCCAGGCGCCCGTCGTGAGGTAGCTGGAGGCGTCGTCCACCCGCGCCGACAGGTAGCGGAGCGTGCCCGTGTCCTCGCGCGTGCTGAGCGACAGCTCGAAGCCCGCGTCGCGCAGGGCCTTGGTGAGCGGGCCGCCGGTGGGCAGTTCGTGGGTGGTGCCGCCGCGTCCGTCCGGAACGACCAGCTCGGGGAAGCGGGCGCGCACCCGTTCGTGGATGTCCTCGCCGGTCAGGCCGGGCTGCCGTCCTTCCGGCACGCCGTCGATCCGGCGCACGAGGCCGGCCTGGGTGAGGCGCAGGGCGCGAACGAGCGGCAGGTTGCGCGGGTAGATCTCCAGGCGCGGGGTGGCGGCGGCGTTGACGGACGCGGCGGCGGCCAGTTCGACCATGCGCCGCTCGTCCCAGTCGATCGCGCCGGGCGGCATGGCCACCGCACCCAGTTCGGCCAGGACGGTCGCCGCTGTCGGCAGGGTGTCGAGCTTGGCGAGGCGGTCGGCGGCGCGGCCGAGCCTGGTCGCGTAGTCGAGCAGGCCGGGCGCGGTGGGAGTGTCGGGCGCGTCGTGCTCGCGCACGTCCAGGGCGAGCAGGCCCGCGCCCAGCGACTCCTCGGTGGCCTTGCGGTTGGGCTGGTGCTGGAACTCGGCCTCGTCGGGGGCGAGCTGCTCGATCTCGACGACGGCGCGGACCGCCGCCAGGGCCAGCGCGCGCCGCTGCTCGCGGGTGGCGAGCTGGCTGCCGCGCCGCACGGCGAGGGCGTCGGCGATCTCGACGGCGGAGGCGACCCGGCCCATGCCGGCGAGGAGGTCGAGGATCTCGGCGCGCAGGGCGCGGACGGCCGGGTCGGCCTTCCAGCGCTTGCGCTCCTCCTTGAGCATCTGCGGGATGCGCCCGGCGCTGAGGCCCAGCGCCTCGGCGACGTCCTTCTGTTTGGGCCACACCCCGATGTCCGGCAGGACGCCGTGCTCGTCGGGCAGGCGCAGCAGCAGCCGCACCATCTCGGCCTTGTTGCGGTTGGAGCCGTTGTTGTTGACGACCGGCACGAAGATCGTGGCGAGGGCGTCGAGGCTGACGGAGCGCAGGGCGCGGGCGGACAGACCGCCGGCGGCGTCGGCCGTCGCCAGGGTGCCCGCGAGGGCGGACTCGGCGGCTGTGAGCTGTTCCAGCTCCTCCTTGGCCTCCGCGCGGCCCTGGGGGGTGAGCGGCGAGACGGGGGTTGCGAGCAGTCGCTCGCCCCACTCCCGCTGCCGCTTTTGGACCTCGTTGCGGGTCCTGGCGCCGAGGCCGGGGGCGTTGACGAGCTTGCGGCGGCTGTAGTCCAGGAGTTCGCCGACGGTGGTGATGCCCAGGCCGTAGAGGAAGGACTGGGCCGCGCCGGTGAGGCCGGAGACGGTCAGCGGGGTGTCGCGGGTCACCTCGGCGGCGAGGCGGTCGCGCTGCTGCTCCGCGGTCTCCGGCTCGGCGTCCGCGATGGCGCCGCGGGGGGTCTGCTCCGTCCCGGGGGCGTCCGCGCCGGAGCCGCTGCCGGTACCGGCCGGGGCCGGGTGGCGGCTGCGGTGGCTGGAGGGGACGGTGCGCGAGGCGTCGAGGAAGATCTTGCGCCAGGCGTCCCGCATCGGCTTCAGCTCGGGGAACCGCTTGCTGACGTCGCGGTGCAGGGCCTTCTGGAAGAAGGCGACGAGCCCGTCGCGCACGGCCGGGTCGAAGGCCTCGGCCGCGATGGTCGGGTACGGCCACTCCTTCGGGTCCGTCATGCGGGGCGGGACGCTGCCGTCGCCCCACTTGGGCAGCTCGCGCGAGGCCATCTGGTGCAGCGTGACGGCGAGCGCGTACCGCTCGGCGTGGGAGTCGTAGGTGCCGCGCGTGATGACGTCGACGAACGGGTCGAGGTAGCCCTCGGTGCCCGCGTCGGTGTTCTTCGCCGGGTAGCCGGCCAGCGAGAAGTCGATGAGGACCAGCTCGCGGGTGCGGTTGGGGCGGACGCGGATGGCGATGTTGTCCGGCTTGATGTCGCGGTGCCAGACGCCCTCGCCCTCCAGGAAGTCGACGGCACCGAAGAGGTAGTCGCCGTACGCCTCCAGTTGGTCGACCGGGAGCCGGCCCTCGTCGCGGAGCTGGCGGGCCACCGTCTCCTCGCGGCGGCGGGGCGCCTTCCGCTCGCCCGGCTCGTCGCTGTCGTCCCGCTCGTCGCCCACGTACTCCAGGGCGAGGACGGTGCGGCCCGCGATGCGCAGGGGCTCCGGTTCGACGAGGCGGATGATGCCCGAGTGGGGGCGCAGGCGGCCCATGACCTCGGCCTCGCGGACGAGGATGTCGCCCCGGCTGTCGGACAGGGCCACCTTCAGCACGGCCAGCGGGCGGGTACGGCGCGCCTCGGACTCCAGGTCACGGACGAGGAAGGCGCGGCTGGTGGAACCCGTGCCGAGCCGTCGGCGCACCTCCCAACGGCCGTCGAGCACATCGCCGGGGACCGCGTCGAGCGGGTCCTTCTCGGGTGCGGCGGCGGTCTCGGGCGCGGCGGCCGACGCGGGGGCGGTGAGGGAGTCCTCGACGACCTCCAGCATCTCCAGGAAGTCGTCGACGCTGTGCAGGCGCCGGTCGGGGTTGTACGCCGTGGCTGCCTGCACCAGCTCGTCGACGTCCTCCGACAGGCCGTCCACCAGGGAGCTGGGCCGCAGGCCCTCCCCGGCCTCCAGGCGGGCCCGCAGCTCGGCCTGGCTGGCAGCCGGGGCCTTGTCGGTGACCAGCAGGTAGGTGAGGACGCCGAGGCCGTAGACGTCCAGGGAGACCGGGTCGGGGCGCAGCGCGGTCAGCTCGGGCGCAAGGTAGGGGTCCTCGTCGTCGGCCAGGTGCATCGCGGACAGGGCGGTCGGGGCCAGGCGCGTCCCGCCCTGGGAGGAGTCCGAGCCGCGCTGGGTGGCGATCTGCCAGTCGGAGATCTGCAGCCGCGGGCTGAGCCAGGCGGCCTCCTCGCCGACCGCCTTGCCCTGGCCGCCGTCCGGGCGGGGCAGGACGTGGATGGAGCGGGCGGTCAGGGCCCGGTGGTGGATGCGCTTGGCGTGCGCGGACCGTATGGTCTCGGCGAGTTGTCGGACCAGGGCCATCCGGCTGAGGATGTCCAGCTTCGCGCCGTACTGGACCAGGTACTCGTCCAGCTTCATCGTCCGCGGGTCGTAGTCGAAGACCAGCGCGGGGCCCGCGGGATGCCCGGTCGGGAAGTACTGCCGGTAGGAGACCGCGCCCGGGTGCCGGAACCGCTGCAGGACGGCCGCCTCGCGGCGGGCGGCGTTCTCCACGGACTGCCGCAGCGAGGCGTCCGAGCCGCGTTCGCTCAGGTACACGCGGACCCGGGCGCGCTCGGGCAGCTCCGTGTGGTGCGCCTCGTAGTCGGCCCAGGTCCGGCCGGAGTCGAAGGGGCGCCGCTTCAGCTCGTAGGGGCCGACCTTGTACTCGGCCTCGCTGCGGCGGATGCCGATGCGGTCCAGCTCCGCCTTGATGTGCCGGGAGTCGATCGCGGTGACGCGGCGCCGCTCGTCGCGCGGGGGCTGCTTCAGCAGCTCGACCAGCTCGTCGACGGTGTGGACGCCGTTCTGATCGTGGGCGGGCAGGCGCACGCGCAGCCCGTCGTCGGTGAAGCAGACCGCCTCGCCGATCCAGACGTGCCGGCCGCCCTGCCCCTGCCCGATCAGACTGGACAGCTCCTTGGCCTTCTTGTTGACCAGGTGCAAGGGGTTGCCGTGCGTGCGGCGCCGGCCACCGGGGGTGGTCTGCACCCAGGTGCCGTTCTCCGAGCTGACCGAGCCGTGCCAGTCCTTCAGTTCGATCATGTACACGCCGCCGGGCGCGACGACCAGCAGGTCGACCTCACGGACGTGGCCGGTGTGAGCGGTGAAGGTGAAGTTCGACCAGGCGCGCCAGGGGTCGGAGTCCGGCAACCGCTCCCGGATCGCCTCCAGGCCGCGGCGTTCGTGATCGAACTCGGACTCGGTGACCGTGGCCCACCGGCCTTCCCGCATGCCTGTCCCCACTCGTCGTTCCCACAGGACCCGTCACCCCGCCGTCCGGGCCCAGCGGACCGATCTTAGTGGTTGCCGGATACATGGGAAGAGGGAGCGAAGGACGGGACTATAGGACATTAGGACTGTGCGGCTGAAATGCTAGTTTTCGGAGGTATGACCCTACATGCGGAAGAAAGTCCAGCTTGCGGCGTGTCCGATGAAATCGGCCCAGGCGGACGGGGAGACGGCGAACCGCGGGCTGTCCGCGTCCATGGTCGCCGACATGGCGACCAAGAAGTACACCCTCACCCTCCCCGAGGAGCTGGCCGCCGTCGCCCTGCGGCAGCCGGCGCCGGTCACCGTCTTCGCCTCCGACGAGGACGGCCTGCGCAAGCTGTGCGGCGACCACGTGGTGGTCAGAGGGCTGTGACGGTTGCCGATCAGGAGTGAGGACACCGGCCACACCCTCAAAGGTGATGCTTCTCAGGCTCGGCCCCTGCCGGATCTCGTACTCCGTCGGTTGGTCCCCGAGGCCGCAGAGACTTCAGTGTTTCCGGTCCCCCAGGGCCGCGGCGACCGTCAGAGCGGTGCCGGCGAGAAGCGGCGCCGTCATCGCGGCGAGCAGCCATCCGGGCACGTCCGGGTCGGGCGTGGAACGCCACAGGATTCCGCAGCCCATGAGCAGGGAGAGCCCGATGAGCGTGTTGAACAGCAACAGGGATCGTGCGATCCGGCGTGCCGACGCGCGGCTGCCAGGCCGGTTGAGGAGGAACGAGAACGATCCGGTGGCGGACGACGGCTTGCCCGTGTCCGCCAGTTCGTTACGTGGTGTCATGCGCAAGGTCAGCTCCGCACAGCCGGTCATCAGCACCGTCATGCCCGCGTACACGAAGACCAGGATGAACGCGCCGCCGATCGACCGGTCCGTCCAGGCGTCCACTCCGTCGGCGCCGATGTGCTCCGGCATCCGCACCGACAGGCGAGGGTAACGGATCGCGCCCCAGACGACCATCACGGCAAGGAGGACGGCGTTGGGGAACAGCCAGAATCGCAGGGGAGGAGTGAACAGCATGCCATCGATCATCCGATGCCTGCTTGAGGCCGGGAAGACTCAGCTTTCCGGAAGTCGCGCTCAGACCGGGGCAGTTGCCGCCGATTCTCGGGTGCTCCGGCCGACTCGTCGCCCCCCCGCATCCATCCAGGGCGGCACATCGACTGTCCCAGGACCGGTGATCGCGTGCCCGTCGGCGACCGAAAATGAACAGCCGCAACTTGGCACTGCACTAATGTTGTTCACCGCTGCGCCCCTTCCCGGAGGGTACGTCGGCGGTGTTCGTGTCCCGGTCCTCGGCCGTGACTGACGAGTGGTTTCCAGCGCGTGTCGCACGCGGTGTGAGTGCGGATGCCCGGTAGGGCGGTCCCTGCCATTCCCAGCTCACGCCAAGGAGTGGATACCCGTGAACCCCGTTGAGTACGAGCCTGCACGTCGTAACCGGCTTCGCGAGATCCTGGTCGACGTCGCCGTGGGTGTCGCCGCCAATCTCGTGGTGGCGGCCCTGACGGCGGCAGCACGCCTGGTCTTCTGACCCGGGCTTGTGGCGGGCCCGGAGAGCCCGCCACTCCACGTGTCCGGCGACGTGTGTCAGAACAGACGCGGATCAGACGTCTGCGGGCCCGAGTCCTGGCGCCTCCTGCGAGGGCGTCTCCCCCGGCGGGGCCGGGGCAGGTGCGGTATGCGTGCTTCCTCCGGCAGGTTCTCCCAGGTGGGGCGCAGGCCGTGGACCTGGACCTCGCCGACCAGGTCCTTCAGGTACTTCCGGGTCTCCTCGTCCGTGGAGTAGAGCACCGTCGCGCGGCTCGCCCGGGTCATCAGCACGTGGTAGGCATGGCGGATCAGCCGGGCGAACTCCTGGTCGTCGACGCTGCCGGCCCGCACCTTGGGGTCGAACGACCCCGGGACGGCGACGCGCTTGACGCCGGTCTCCGGGTCCTTCCGTTCCTTGCCCCGGCGGAACACCCACCGGCCGTCCCGGCGCACCATGTCCTCACCCATGATCACGCCGCACCAGTCCCATTCGAGCCCTTGAGCCGTGTACACGCAGCCGATCTGATCGAGCCCCTTCTCGTGCACGGCCCAAATCCTGCACGGTGGCGCCCCGTTCTCACAGAACGCGTCGCTGTCCGCGTTCCACGGTCTGTGCCAGTCACCGATCCGTACGTCGTTCTCCAGGCGCCTCTCCTTGCCGATCGGCTTCGTCCACGGCCAGCAGTACCCTGCGACGAGGCGGGCGGACGCCCCGGCGAGCGCTTCGGTGCGTATGATCCGCTCGAGTTCTTCCGGGCTGTCCGCCACCTCGACGTGCATCAGCCCGTCCGGCGTCCACTGCTCCGGCTCCCCGTCCGTCATCCCGAGCACGGCGCGCACCCAGCGGATGTAGGCGTCACTGCCGCCGCAGCGGAACTGCTCCCGGAGTTCGTACCGGAGGAGACTGGCGCCGTACCGCTGCGCCGCGTCCTCTATCAGATCCACGGTTCCGACCTCGTTCGGTCGCACGCACTGACCCTCGTCGAGGAAGAACACGGTCAGGCGGGACGCGTCGAGGAGCTCGTCGACCTGGGGTTTGGTGCCCTGCTGCTCGGGCTTCCAGAACCGGTTGGTCGAGCGTTCCCGCAGGCGGTGCGCCTCGTCGCAGATCAGCACGTCAAGGGGCGGGTCCGGCGGGGTGACGAAGTTGCTGAAGTAGGTGAAGGTCTCCTTGAACTCGCGGTCGCCGTAGCCGACGTGTTCCTGGATCGCCCCGTTGAAGGCCCTGCTGCCGCTGGCGTACTTGACCGTGTGGCCGTCGGCCTCCAGCTCCGCCTTCAGCTGGAGGCCGACGGCGCTCTTCCCCGTGCCGGCACCACCTGTGACCAAGAAGATCACACGCCGCTCGTCCGGCACGAGGGCGGGCCGCCGCGGATCCGGCAGGACCTTGGCGGCGGTGTCGAGGATCTGGTCGGCGACCTTCTTCTGCCGGCCGCGCAGGGTGAAGACCGTGTCCTCCCCGCGGGAGCGGATCATGGCGTCGAGCAAGGGTGTATTGCGCAGCCCCATGTTCTGCAGCAGCAGCTCGGCCGCGGAGGCGCCGCCTTCGTCGGCGAAGTGCCTGCGGAGGTCGGACAGCAGCTGTTCGCGCCGGTCATTGGTGTAGACATGGGCGTAGGGGCCGGTCGGTGCGCCCACCTCGACCAAGGGCCGGACGGAGGCGTCGGTGGCGTTGTGCAGGTAGGCGAAACCACCGCATTCGAAGTCCAGCCCGTGCAGCGGGCCCCTGCCGCCCGTGAATGCCTCGTAGTACTCGCGTAATTGCAGAGCCGGATGCTTCTTCCTGCCCATCCCCGATACGTGAACCAGGTCCGCCGTGGCCTGCTCCACTCTGGTCACCATGGACCAGCGCTTCAACTCGACCAGTTGAACGGACAGCCTTCGCTCTTCGGGGTGATGGCCCACGAGGACGACGTCGATGAGCCTCGGGTCACCGGGGCGGTCGGCCTCGTCGAGGGTGGCAGCGCACTCGACGATCATCTCCACGTTTCCGCGACCGGCGGCGACCAGATCCTCAGCAAGGTTCACCAGGCTCTCGGCCCACGCGGAACGTTCCGTCAGCGAAGCGTCGGCGCCTCGGAAGTGCCGCCACCGGGCGGCCAGGTGAGGCACCATACGGCGCCTCGAGTTCAGGGTCAGCAGATCCTGTGCTGCCAGCCTCAGCAGGAGCATGGACACGAGGTGGTCCCCCAGAGCACGAGTGACTCGTGCGGGTGGGGGCGTGTCCTCGTGGGGAAGCCCGTCGGGCCGCGATCAGTACCCGTGATCTTAAGGAGGCGGCCGCCCGGTGGAAGACGGCGACACCGTTGTCGGCCCGAAGCGCAGCCATCATGGCTGGAACACGTTCTTCGTGGCGAGGATCCGTCCCGGTCCCGGATCAAACCGTGGAAGGTTGCCGCTCCAGCCGGCCGCCCGCCAGCTCCCGCAGCTTCTCCCGCGTCTCCCGGTCCGTCGAGTACACGATCGTGCCGACCATGCCCCGGGTCAGCAGCACCTTGTAGGTGTTGCGGATCAGGCGGTCCACGTCGGCGTCCGGGGTGGACTTCTTGAAGACCGGGTCCTTGGAGGCCGTGCGGTCCGTGATCCAGCGGCCGCCGCGCCAGAGCAGGTCGGGGCCGATGATGACGCCGGACCAGTCGTACTCGAAGCCCTGGGCCGTGTAGACGCAGCCGACCTGCCCGAAGCCGGCCGGGTCGGTGGCCCACAGTGCGGCCGGGGGCGCACCCGACACGGAGCGGTCGCCGCGCAGGTTCCAGGGGCGGGCCCAGTCGCCGATGACGACGTCGGGCGGCAGTGGCTCGCCGGGCTTGGGCTCCGGGGACCAGCGCCAGCAGTAGCCGGCGGACATGCGGGCGCCGTAGCCCTGGGCACGGCGGGCCTCGAGGAACGCCTCCATCTCCCGCGGGCTGTCGGCGACGAGCAGCTGCATGCGGTCGTCGGGTTCCCAGACGACCGGTCCGCCGGGCTCCAGACCAAGAAGCCGGACCACCCAGCGCAGGTAGGCGTCACTGCCACCGCAGCGGAACTGGCTGTCCAGCGGGACGACGTGGCAGGGGATGTCCCGCTTGGCCGCCGCCGCCTTGATGTCGGCCACGGTGCCCATCTCGCCGGGGCGTACGACTTGGTGCTCGTCGAGGAAGAAGACGGGCACGTAGGCGACGTCGATGAGTTCGTCGATCTGGGCCCTGCCGGTCCGGTGCTCGGCACGGGTGTAGCGGTTGGCCGAGGTCTCCCGGATGCGGTGGGCCTCGTCGCAGATCAGCGCGCCCAGGCTGTTCTTCTCGGCGGTCATGAAGCTGTTGAAGTACTTGAACAGGTCCTGGACCTCCCGCTTACGGGAGCCCGCGACCTTCCTCATCGTCTTGGTGAACGACTGCGAGCCGGTGGCGTGCAGTGCCGGGATGCCGCGCCGGTACAGCTCGCCGAGCAACTGCAGGGCGATCACACTCTTGCCGGTGCCGGGACCGCCGGTGACGATGACCACCTCCTTGCGGTCGGCGTGCTTGGCCTTCTCCACCGCGTTGAGCACCATGCGGTACGCGACCTGCTGCTCGTCGAGGAGGACGAACTGCTGGCGTTCCCTCACCTCCTCGGCGGCCACGGACATCAGCTGCTTGGACGGCACCGTTGCGCCCGCGAGCAGTTCGTCCGCGGCCCGGGCTCCGGGATGCCTGTCGCTCAGCCTGGAACGGAGATGGTCGAGGAAGGCGCCGCGGCGTTCTCCGGTGAAGAGCAGCCCGCGACCGTCACGCTCGATCTCCCGCAGACCGGTGACACCGAACTCCGTGGCATTGTGCAGGAACGCCACTCCGCTGACCCGGTGTCCGTGCTCGGCCACCGCCCCGTTGAAGTTGACGAGGTAGTCGCAGTAGCGGCGCACCTGCTCGATGGGGTTGAGGACCGGGTGGGCGTAGGCGTCGACGTGGCAGAGGGTGGCGTCGTCCTCGTGGGGCAGTGCCTGGCTCCACTGCTTCAGTTCCACCACGACGTACGACGGCTCTCCGGTGGAGGGGTGCACGCCTGCGAGCACGACATCGGCACGCTTGCTGTTCAGCGGGAGCGCGTATTCCAGCATGACCTCCACGTCACCCAGACCCGCATCGTCGAGCGCGGCGGCCAGGACGGGGATGCTGCGCTCCCACGAGCGCACTTCCGAGGCACCGGGCCGGTAACCGTGCATATGGGCGAAGTTGTCGGTGAGGTGCAGGAACAGCGAACGGTCGAGCGCCATGACGGCGACCGTCTTCGCGGACGCGCGGAACAGCAAGGACTTCCCCCAGGCAGCACGAAGAGACTCGTGCGGGTGGGGGCATGTCCTTCGAGACTCCGCCGAGGCGGAGCGGAAGCCCGTCGGGCCGCGTTGACGATGCGCTCGAGATTACCTGTTGGAGCTGACCGCCGTACGAGTGGTCGCCGGGGTGACGGCGAGAAGGGCCACGGGCGACCGGATCGCCCGTGGCCCGTCCGGTCACCCCTTCTGCTCCACCCGCACCCAGTCCACTTCCGCCCGCACTCCCCCGCCGGCGATCCGGTCCACGCTCGACTGCGGCAGTCCCCAGTAGGGGCTCGTGACCTTGTTCCAGCCCGCCGGGTAGGCGCCGCCCAGGGCGAAGTTGAGGATGACGTACTGGTGGTGGTCGAAGACCCACTGGCCGCGGGTCGACTCCAGCTTGGTGCGGGTGGTCTCCTGGACCAGGCGGTCGTCGACGAAGAAGCGCATCGCCGTCGGGGTCCACTCCACCGCGTAGGTGTGCCACTGGTCGGCCCGGCCGCCGTCGGGGTAGGTCTGGCGGGCGCCGATGTTGCCGTCGGCGGAGTAGCCGGGGCCGTGCAGGGCGGTGCTCGTCCAGTCCGCGTAGCCGACGTTCTCCATGATGTCGGTCTCGCCGGAGGAGGGCCAGGAGACCGACGGGTCGTCGACGTTGCTGCCGAGCAGCCAGAACGCGGGCCAGAAGCCGTCGCCGACGGGGAGCTTCATGCGGGCGCTGACCCGGCCGTAGGTGAAGTCGAACTTGGTGTGGGTGTCGATGCGGCCGGAGGTGAAGTCGTAGGTGCCGCCGCCCGCCCGGGTGCAGCCCTTGCAGTACTTCGGGGTCAGGACCAGGCTGCCGTTCTCCGTGCGGACGGTGTCCGGGGAGTCGACGTACGCCTGTGCCTCGCCGTTGACCGGGCCCATCTCCGTGCCGGTGCGCACCACCCGCCACTTGGAGCGGTCGAGCCCGGAAGTGGTGAAGTCGTCGAAGAAGGTGGTGCGGTAGGTGCCCTGCTGGTCGGCGGGGAGGGCCGGGTACGCGGCCGCCGCGCTGCCTCCGGTGCCCCAGACCTGGAACTCGTAGAGGGAGTAGCCGAACTGGGCGGTCGACGGGGCCGGGTTGTGGAAGGAGCGGCGTTCGACGCCGAGGACGCGGACGTAGCGGCCGGTGACCGGCTGGGGCAGGCGGACGGTGTCGTGCAGGCCCACCGCCTCGGACGGCGACCTGACGTCGGCGCGGCGGGCGGCGGCCTCTGACGCGGACGGCTGGTGCACCGTGCGCCAGGTGCGGTTGTCGTCGGAGACCTGGAGCCGGTAGTCGACGGCGTAGGCCGCCTCCCAGTACAGGTCGACGGTGTCAATCGTCGAGGTTGCGCCGAGGTCCACCGCGATCCAGCGGTCGGCGTTCCAGTCGCTGGACCAGCGGCTCGCGTCGGCCTTCAGGTCGGCCGGCCAGCCGCCGTCCGTCGCGAACGCCGGTGAGTTGCCCGCGTGCTGGTAGAAGTTCGCGTACGCCGGGTGGTTCAGGGCGAGGTTGGTGCGGGTGGTGGAGGCGGGGGCCGGTGCGCCGCCGTACACGCGGAAGGACCACAGGGAGTAGCCGTACGGGGTGGCGCGTTCGATGCCGCGCAGGCGGACGTAGCGGCCGGTGACCTCCTGGGGGTAGGTGTGGGCGGTGACCGTGCCGCCGGTGCCGGCCGTCTCCGTGTAGAAGGGCGTCCAGTCGGTGCCGTTCCGGGAGACCTCCAGGGCGTAGCGCTTGCCGTGGGCCGCCTCCCAGTCCAGGACGACCCGGTGGATGCGGACGGTGGAGCCGAGGTCGACGCGGATCCAGGCGTCGTCGGCGAAGTTGCTGGACCAGCGGGTCGTGCCGTTGCCGTCGAAGGCGAGGCCGGGGGCGGTGCCCGCGTTCTCGCTGCCGGAAGCGGTCACGGAGGCCGGGTTCGCGGTGCGGGCGGCCGCCGCCAGGTCGGTGTCCCAGGCGGCCGCGGCGGTGGCCCCGGCGGCGGTGGCCCCGGGGGCGGGTGCCGCGAAGGCGGGCATCGTCGACAGCGCGGCGGTCGCGGCGAGGGCGGTCAGGAGGGTGCGGGATCTGCGGGGGGTGCGGGATGGCATGCGGCTCTCCTAGGGGAGTTGGGGGTGCCGGGTCCCGGGCGCACAGCCGGTGGCGTGTCACCGGTGGTGCATCGCTGGTGGCGTGCTGGTGGCGTGTCGGCGGTGGCACGCGCGCCGATCACGCCGACGCGGGCGGCGGGGCTCGCCCGCCACTCGTCCGACCAGCTGCACTCATAGCTTAATTTAGGACGTGAGTTAAGCCTCAACAAGTGCCCTCGTCAAGGGTTTTGACGCACTCTCTCCACTCTCGCCCCAACCCTTGACGCATCTGGTGCGCCGATGAACTATTCAGCGGCAAGAGAGCGCTCCCACCACCCCCACACCGTTCACTTCCTGAACCAGGAGAGCCGTCCCATGTCCACCGACTCCCCCTCCTCCCCGCCGCCCGCGATCGGCCGCAGGGCCGTCCTGGGTGCCGCGGCCGCCGCGCCCGTCCTGGCGGCCCTGCCCTCCGTGGCCTCGGCCGCCCCCGCCTCCGCCCCCTCGGCGGCCTCGACCGGGCGCGGCCGGCCGCGCCGTCTGCGGGGCGGTGGCGACCTCGGACCCAACGTCCTGGTGTTCGACCCGTCCACGCCCGGCATCCAGGCCAGGCTGGACGAGGTCTTCGCCCGTCAGGAGTCGGCCCAGTTCGGCACCGGCCGCTACGCGCTGTTGTTCAAGCCGGGCACCTACCACGGCCTCAACGCCCAGATCGGCTTCTACACCTCCATCGCCGGCCTCGGCCTCTCCCCCGACGACACGACGATCAACGGCGACGTGACGGTGGACGCCGGCTGGTTCGGCGGCAACGCCACCCAGAACTTCTGGCGGTCGGCGGAGAACCTCGCCCTCGTCCCGGTCAGCGGCACCAACCGCTGGGCGGTCGCGCAGGCCGCGCCGTTCCGCCGGATGCACGTGCGCGGCAGCCTCGACCTCGCGCCCAGCGGCTACGGCTGGGCCAGCGGCGGCTACATCGCCGACAGCCGCATCGACGGCCAGGTCGGCCCGTACTCGCAGCAGCAGTGGTACACCCGGGACAGCGTCGTCGGCGGCTGGCTCAACGGCGTCTGGAACATGGTGTTCTCCGGCGTCGAGGGCGCTCCCGCGCAGAGCTTCCCCAACCCGCCGTACACCACGCTCCCGACCACACCGGTCTCCCGCGAGAAGCCGTTCCTGTACGTCAGCGGCGACCGGTTCCGCGTGTTCCTGCCCGAGAAGCGGACCGGCGCCCGGGGCGTGACCTGGGGCAACGGCACCCCGCGCGGCACCTCCCTGCCCCTGACCCGCTTCTACGTCGCCCGCCCCGGCGACTCGGCGGCCACCCTCAACCAGGCGCTCGACCAGGGCCTGAACCTGCTCCTGACCCCCGGCATCTACCACGTCGACCAGCCGGTCCGGGTGACCCGCGCCGACACCGTCGTCCTGGGCTTGGGGTACGCCACGATCATTCCCGACAACGGCGTGACCGCCCTGAAGGTCGCCGACGTCGACGGCGTACGCCTCGCCGGTTTCCTCATCGACGCCGGACCGGTCAACTCCGCGACCCTGCTGGAGGTCGGCCCGGCGGGCGCGTCCCGGGACCACTCCGCCAACCCGACCACCGTCCAGGACGTGTTCATCCGCATCGGCGGGGCGGGCCCCGGCAAGGCGACGACCAGCATGGTCGTCAACAGCCGCCACACCATCATCGACCACACCTGGGTCTGGCGCGCCGACCACGGCGACGGCGTCGGCTGGGAGACCAACCGCGCCGACTACGGCGTGGTCGTCAACGGCTCCGACGTCCTCGCGACGGGCCTGTTCGTCGAGCACTTCAACAAGTACGACGTGCAGTGGAACGGCGAGCGCGGCCGCACGGTCTTCTTCCAGAACGAGAAGGCGTACGACGCCCCGGACCAGGCCGCCATCCAGAACGGCCCGCTCAAGGGGTACGCCGCCTACAAGGTCGGCGACCACGTGACCACGCACGAGGGCTGGGGCCTGGGCAGCTACTGCTACTACAACGTCGACCCCACGATCGTGCAGCACCACGGCTTCGCCGCCCCGGTCCGGCCGGGCGTGCGCTTCCACCACCTGCTGGTGGTCTCCCTGGGCGGCAACGGGCAGTACGAGTGCGTCATCAACGACACCGGGGCACCGACGTCGGGCAGCAGCACCGTGCCGTCGACGGTGGTGTCGTACCCCTGACGGGCGGCGGCCCCGGCCTCCTCCGCTCCTCCCCGCGGAGCCGGGGGGGGGGGGGCCCCCCCCCCCCCCGGGCCCCCCCCCCCCCCCCGCCCGCCCCGGGGGGGGGCGGGGCGGGGGGGGGGCCCCGGCGGGGGGGGGCCCCCCCCGCCCCCCCCCGCCCCCCC